>NZ_JBICUB010000014.1:0-181369 GCF_043197935.1 Micromonospora sp. NPDC048930 | reverse complement strand
CCACGACGCGGGTGTGGCCCGCCGTGACCGGCGCAGGGATCAAGCCTGACCGCCCGGAGCCGGGCACGGCGGGCCACACCCGAAACCGCAACCACCACGGACCGAGACCCAAGGACAGCGCCGGAATGGACCTACCGGTCGTCCGAGGAAACCCACCATCCGCCCCGGTACAACGTCCCCCGAGGCTCCTCCACCGGCGCCGCGGCGCGGGAGCGGCGGGAGCGGCGTACCCGGCTGACCACGAACCAGCCGACCGCGCCCACGCAGACCACGATGACGACGTTCTGCAGCGTGCCCACGTACGTCTCGACCAGGTGCCAGTTCTCGCCGAGCAGGTAGCCGGCGAGCACGAAGGTGCTGTTCCAGATCAGGCTGCCCAGCGTGGTGTACAGCAGGAAGACCGGCACCGGCATCCGTTCGACGCCGGCCGGGATGGAGATGAGGCTGCGGAAGATCGGGATCATCCGGCCGAAGAAGACCGCCTTGACGCCGTGCCGGAGGAACCACGCCTCGGTACGGTCGACGTCCTCCAGCTTGACCAGCGGCAGCTTGGCCGCGATGGCGCGCATCCGGTCCCGGCCCAGCGCCGCGCCGACGTAGTAGAGGGCGAGCGCCCCCAGCACCGAGCCGAGGGTGGTCCAGGCGATCGCCCCGAGCAGACTCATCTCGCCCTGGCTGGCGGTGAATCCGGCCAGCGGCAGGATGACCTCGCTGGGGATGGGCGGGAAGAGGTTCTCCAGGGCCACGGCCAGGCCGGCGCCGGGGCCGCCGAGCCGTTCGACGAGGCCGGTGACCCAGCCGACCGGTCCCTCACCGGCCGGCTCCGCGGCCCGCGGGGCGCCGAGCGGGGAGCCCACCAGGAGTTGCGCGTTTCCGATCATCCCGACAACGTTACGGGCGGCGCCTCGGAGAACCCGGATCCGAAGCTGAGAGGGTCCTGTGAACCACGGATCCGGCCCGGTGCCGTCGAGCCCGAAGGAGGGAGAGTTCGCCTGTGCGTACGCCACTGCGGATCGCGGTCGCCCAGCCGTTCTGCCGTTCCCACGACGTCGCCGGCAACGCGCGGGTCCATGCCGCGACGGTCCGCGCCGCAGGCGTACGCGTGGTGGTCTTTCCCGAGCTGTCGTTGACCGGGTACGAACTGGACGCCGCGCCGGTGGATCCCGACGACGTCCGGCTCGCGTCGCTGGTCGCCGCCTGCGCCGAGACCGGGGCCGTGGCGCTGGCCGGCGCGCCGGTGGCCGGACCGGAGCGGCCGTACCTCGGGATCCTCGCGGTGGACGGCGCGGGCGCCCGGGTGGCGTACCGGAAGATGTGGCTGGGTGGGGCGGAGCCAGACCGGTTCGCGGCGGGGCCGGAGCCGGCGGTGCTCGCCGTGGACGGGTGGCGGCTCGGCCTGGCCATCTGCAAGGACACCGGGATTCCGCGGCACGCCGCGGAGACGTTGGCCCGGGGCGCGGACGCCTACCTGGCCGGGGTGCTGGAGTCGGCGGACGACGCCGGGGTGCCGGAGGAGCGTGCCCGACGGATCGCCAACGCGCACCGGGTGTGGGTGGCGGTGGCGAGCTTCGCCGGTGCGACCGGTGGCGGCTATTCGGCGGCGGCCGGTGGGTCGGGGATCTGGGCACCGGACGGATCGCCGGTGGGCCGGGCCGGCAGCGGGCCGGGTGAGCTGGTCCGGGTGACGCTCCACTGAGCACGGAGCACGGGTTGTCGGGCCGGTCGCCTACGGTGGGACGGCGGGGCCGCCGGCCCCGGAAGGGGGGAAGCCGATGACCGACACACCTGTCGAGGGCACCGTCCGGTCCGCCGACGGCACCACCATCGCCTACGAGCGTCGGGGCGCCGGGCCGACCGTGGTGCTGGTGGACGCCGCCGGCGGCTTCCGCGAGATGGGACCGATGCGTCCGCTGGCGCAGCTGCTGGCCGACGAGTTCACCGTGGTCTGCTACGACCGGCGCGGCCGGGGCGGCAGCTCGGACACCGCGCCGTACACGGTGGAGCGTGAGGTCGACGACCTGCGCGCGCTGGTCGACGAGGTCGGCGGGCCCGCGTGCCTGTTCGGTTTCTCGTCGGGGGCGGTGCTGGCGCTGGTGGCGGCGGCGCGGGGGCTGCCGGTTGCCCGGCTGGCGTTGCTCGAACCGCCGCTGGACCTGACGGCCGCTCCGAGCGGCGAGCCGGGGCTGGCCACGGAGATCGCCGATCTGGTGGCGGCGGGCCGGCGCGGCGACGCGGTGGCGCACTTCCAGGCGAGCATCGGCGTGCCCGCCGAGATGACCGAGGGGATGCGGCAGAGCCCCTGGTGGGCGGCGCTGGAGAGGCTGGCGCACACGCTGGTGTACGACCTCACGATCGTCGACGCGCTCCCGGCGGACCAGCTCGCCGGGGTCACCGTGCCGACCCTGGTGGTCTACAGCGAGCAGAGCGACGAGCGGCTGCGCCGGTGGGCCGAGGGCGTCGCGGCGGCGCTGCCCACCGGGCGGCTTCGCGGCATGCGGGGCGACTGGCACCAGGTGCCGGAGGGGGATCTGGCACCCGCCCTGGCCGAGTTCTTCGCCGGCCGCGCCGAGCCGGCCGGTGCGGGCGGAGGCGGTCCGGTGAGCGGCGGCGCGGCGCGGTGACGGCGGCCGCTCCCCTGGCCTCGGGCCGCACCGCCGACGTGTACGCGCTGGGCGACGGCCGGGTGCTGCGCCGGTACCGGTTCGACTGGGACGTACGCGCCGAGGCCGAGACGATGCGGCACCTGCGCGCCGAGGGCTTTCCGGTGCCCCGCGTGCACCACGCCGAGGGCCGCGACCTGGTGCTCGACCGGGTGACCGGGCCGACGCTGGTCCAGTCGTTCGTCTCGGGCGTCGTCGACGCCGGCGACGCGGCGCGGCTCCTGGTCGATCTGCACGCCCGGCTGCACGCCCTGCCCGCCGTCCGGTCGAGCGACCCGGCAGTCCGGATCCTGCACCTCGACCTGCACCCGGAGAACGTCCTGCTCACGTCGGCGGGTCCGGTGGTCATCGACTGGACGAACGCCACCGAGGGACCGCCCGAGCTGGACCGCGCGATGACCGCGCTACTCGTCGCCGAGGTGGCGGTGGACCCCTCCCTCCCGCTGTCCGGGGCGGCGCACGCGCTGCTGGTCGCGTACGTCGCCGAGGCCGGGCCGCTGGGGTCCGTCGAAGCGGCCACGCGGCGGCGGGCCGTGCTCGGCCCGCCCGACCCCGCCCGGCTGCCCGAGGCGGCCGCCCTGGTCCGGTCGCTGGTGCCCGGATGAGCCGCCCGGGTGCCGCGGGGCGGGACGACCCGGGGATGATCGGGCGGCTCGCCGGGATCCGGCGCTACCCGGTGAAGTCCCTGCTGGGCGAGGAGCTGACGACGGTCGCGGTAGGCGTCGGCGGGCTGGCCGGTGACCGCCGGCTGGCCCTGCTGCACCGGACGACCGGCCGGGTGGCCAGCGCGAAGAACCCGTACCGCTGGCGGCGCCTGCTCACCCTCCGGGCCACCGGTGCCGGCCCGGTCACCGTCACGCTGCCGGACGGCCGGAGCGTGGCGGCCGACGACGACCGGGTGGAGACGATCCTCTCGGAGCTGCTGGGCGAGCCGGTGACGCTCACCGGCACCCCGCCGGTGGACGCCGTGCTGGAACGTTCGCGGCCGGAGGAGGTGCTCGCGGCGGGGGTGGCGGTGCCGGTGACCGTCGACGAGGGGCGGCTCGGGGCCGCCGCGCCGGCGGGCGGCTTCGTCGACTTCGCCCCGGTGCACCTGGTGACCACGGCGACCCTGCGACGGGTCGGCGCGGCGACCCCGTCCGGCGTGGTGGACCCGGCCCGCTACCGGCCGAACCTGCTGCTCGACAGCGTCGGCGACGGGTTCGAGGAGAACGACTGGGTCGGGCGGGAGCTGCGGATCGGCGCGGAGCTGGTGCTGCGGGTGGTCGCGCCGACGCCCCGGTGCGCGGTGCCGACCCTGGCGCACGGCAGCCTGCCCCGCGATCCGGACGCGTTGCGCGCCCCGGCCCGGCTGAACCGGGTGGTGCCGCTGCCGGGCCTGAGCGCACAGCCCTGCGTCGGCGCGTACGCGCAGGTGCTGCGGCCGGGTCGGATCCACACGGGCGACGCGGCGCGGCTGGCCTGAGGGCTCAGCCCTCGTTGCGGCCGCCGCGCAGCTGCCCGTACGCGTCGAGCAGCTGCTGGAGCGCGGCGGCCGTGGTGTCGTCGATCTTCTCGTCGTCGGCGGCCTCGTCGATCCGCTCCCGCAGGTCGTCGATGCGCTTGGCCCGGTCCTTGGGCTTGCCGCGGTCCAGCTCGGCCGCCTTCTCCCGCAGGTCCTTCGCGGTCTCCGGGTCGATCTGGCCGTTGGCCACGGCCTGGTCGAGCACGGCGGCGAACTGCGCGGCGAGTTCGCGGAGGGTGACCGGTGCCGGCACGGTCGTGGCGGGCTCGGTGGTGGCCGGGTCGGGCGCGCTGGACGACTCCGGCGCGGACTCCTCGGCCGGCGCCGAGGTGACCGGGCCGGTGCCGGTCGGGGTGTCGGAGTTGCCGTCGAGCAGCAGCGTGGCGACCAGGCCGAGCAGCAGCACCAGCCCGGCGGCGACCAGCACCCCGATGAGCCGGTTCGATCGGTCGGACGGGCGTGCCGGGGCCGGCGGCGGGCTCGGGCGCAGCGGCGGGGCCGCCCGGTCGATCAGCGTCGGCGGGTGCTCCGACGACCGGGCGATCGTGGGCAGGATCGCGGTCGGCGGGTCGGCCGGCTGGCCGGCGCCGAACCGGCTGGCGAGCTGGGCGGCGGTGGGCCGGCGGGCCGGGTCCACGGCCAGGCAGGCGAGGGTGAGTTCGGCGACGTCGGCGGGGAGCCCGGGTACGCGCAGCGGCGCCACCGCGGGCCGGCGGGCCTGCACATCGAGCACGTCCTCCCAGGTCTGTACGGGCAGCGGAGCCCGCCCGGTGAGGGTGCGGTAGAGCAGCGCGCCGAGGGCGTACACGTCGCTGGCCGGGTTCGGCGGGCCGGGCGTCATCCGCTCCGGGGCGAAGTAGGCCGGCGTACCCATCAGCAGCTCGCCGGTCTGGCCGGCCAGCGGGTGGCGCGGTCCGGCGAGCGTGGCGATGCCGAAGTCGAGGACCTTCGCGCCGGTCTCGGTGAGCATCACGTTGCCGGGCTTGATGTCGCGGTGCACCACGCCGAGCCGGTGCGCGGCGGCCAGCGCGGCGGCGACCTGTCCGGCCAGCCGGACCGCCTCGGGCCAGGCGAGCGGGCCGCCGGCCAGCCGGTCGGCCAGGGTGCGCCCCTCCACCAGCTCCATTACCAGGTAGGGCACGACCGAGCCGTCGGGCAGCGTCGCCTCGCCGTAGTCGTACACCTGGGTGACGTGGGGATGGGTGAGCCGGGCCGCGGCGCGGGCCTCGCGCTGGATGGTGGCGCGCAGCTGCGGGTCGGCGGCGAGCTGGGTGGCGAGGGCCTTGACCGCCACCGGGCGGTGCAGCACCTCGTCGTCGGCGCGCCACACCTCGGACATCCCGCCGAGCCCGATGCGCTCGCGCAGGACGTACCGATCGTGCAGCCGGAGCGTGGGCGTGAACGGGGACATGGTGGTCCAGTGTGCCTGGCCCCCCGCCCGCCGCACCAACCCGGTGCCCGGTTCGGGATCGGCTGGGCGGTTCCGGGGCGAATGACCTGCCGTCCGGGTGGCGGAGGCCACCCGGACGGCGCCGCCGGTCGGGTCAGGGCTGGCAGGACGGCAGCGAGGCCGGGCGGGGCTCCATGAGGTCGGCGAGGCGCCGCAGGGCCCCCGCGGCGGCCAGCCGCGTGGGCGCCAGCCGGGGCGGGCGGGGCCGGTCGGGGCGGACCGGGGCGTCCGGGCGGGCCGAGTTGACGTGCCGGGTCACCGCGTCGACGGCGAGGACGAAGCCGGTGGAGTGTTCCATGGTCAGCTCCCTGGTACGGGTCCGGTGGAGGTGCGGACGACGAGGTCGGTGGGCAGGACGAGGTGGCCGTCGGCCGGGGCGGCCGGCGGCTCCAGCAGCAGTGCGGCGGCGAGCCGGCCCTTCTCCTCGGCCGGCTGCCGGACGGTGGTGAGCCCCGCGGCGGCGGCCTCGGCGATGTCGTCGAAGCCGGTCACCGAGACCGGGCGCGGGAGGCGGGGGCCGGCCGCGGCGAGGGCGTCGAGCACACCCAGGGCCAGCACGTCGGAGCAGGCCAGGACGGCGGTGGGTGGATCGTCGCCGGCCAGCACGGACGCCACGGCGGCGGCGCCGGCGGCGCGGTTGTTGGCGGTGGCGTTGAGCACGGTGATCGCGGGCCACGCGACGCCGACGGCGGCGAAGGCGTCGGCGAAACCGGTGAACCGGCCCCGCGTCGTGGGGTGCGGCGCGGCGCCGGGGTCGGCCAGCCGGAGCGGTCCGGCCGGGGCGTCGGGCAGCACGGTCTCGCCGAGTACGGCCACCCGCCGGTGGCCGAGCGCGGCGACGTGGTCGGCGACGGACCGGGCGGCGGCGCGCTCGTCGATGCCGACGTAGCGGTCGTCGGGGCCGGCGTCGGGGCGCGCGGCGGTGGTGACGTAGGGCAGTCCCCGGTCGCGGATCACCCGCAGGGCCCAGTCCTCGTCCCCCACGCAGTAGACGCAGAAGCCGTCCACGGCGGCGTCCTCGACGACGCTGCGGGTCCGGGTCCGGTCGGCGGGCAACGGCACCAGCAGCAGGCTGGTGCCGTGCCGCTCGGCGGTCCGGCTCACCCCGGCGAGGAAGCGCACCGCGAAGGGGTCGGTGAAGGCGTACGACAGCTCGGAGGTGAAGAGCACGCCGAGCGCGCCGACGAATCCGCGGCGCAGCGAGCGGGCGGTCGGGTTGGGGCCGGAGTAGCCGAGCCGCCGCGCCGCGTCGAGGATCTTCGTCCGGAGCGCCGCCGAGAGCTGGTCCGGCCGGCTGTAGGCGTTGGAGACGGTGCTCCGGGAGACGCCCACCGCGTCCGCGACGTCCTGGAGGGTCGGCTTCACCGGACTCCCCTTCTGTATCGATTCAGAACTGGATCGATACAGAGACTAGCCGCAGCCGGTGGGGACGGTCAATGGCAGGGGTCCGGCGTCAGGCCGGGTAGAGCTCGTCGCGGATCCGGGTGAGCAGCTCGGGGGTCCGCTCCGGCGGCGCGGCCTCCACGCAGAGCCGCTCCATGGCCAGCGCGTAGTAGTCCAGGTCGTCGCGCTTGTCGAGGTAGATCGCGCTGGTCAGCTGTTCGATGTAGACGATGTCGGGCAGGTCCCGGTCGCCGAAGCGCAGGATGCTGAAGGCGCCGCTGGCGGCGGCGTGACCGCCGGCCTCGAACGGGACGATCTGCAGCTGGACGTTCGGCGCGCGGGTGGCCTCGATCAGCGCGTCCAACTGCCCGCGCATCACCTCGGGGCCGCCCATCGGCCGGCGCAGCGCGGCCTCGTCGAGCACCGCCCAGAGCTGGGGCGGGTCGTCGCGGCGCAGCAGTTCCTGACGTTTCATCCGCAGCCCCACCCGCCGGTCGATCTCCTCGGCCGGCGCGCCCCGGTGACCGAGCAGGACCACCGCCCGGGCGTAGTCGGCGGTCTGCAGCAGGCCGGGGACGAACTGCACCTCGTACGTCCGGATCAGCGCGGCGGCCGCCTCGAGGCCCAGGTAGGACTGGAACCAGCTGGGCAGCACGTCACCGTACCGGTGCCACCAGCCGGGGCTGTTCGCGTCCCGGGCGAGCCGGAGCAGCGACTCCCGCTCGTCGGCGGCGGTGACGCCGTAGAGGGTGAGCAGGTCGGCGACGTCGCGTTCCTTGAAGCCAACCCGGCCCAGCTCCATCCGGCTGATCTTCGACTCGGAGGAGCGGATCTCCCAGCCGGCGGCCTCCCGGGTCACCCCGGCGCCTTCCCGGAGCCGGCGCAGCTGCGCCCCGAGCAGCATGCGCAACACCGTCGGCCCGCTGGTCGGACCTCCCTCGGTGGGCCCCATCGTCACCGCTCGTCCCTCGCCTGCCGACTGTCCTGACCGGACGCCCCAGCCCGGCCGACGTGTAAGCATGCCATGGACCGACGGTGAGGAGAACTCCTCCGGACGGCCGAGTCAGTCCCGGTGCCGGGACAGCCCTTGGGCGAGCAGGTGGTCGAAGTCGCCGTCCCGCGCGCCGAGCACGAACGCGGCGATCTCGTCCACCGTGTAGATCAGCGCCGGCCCCTCCGGGTACCGCGAGTTGCGTACCGCGATCCCGGCGCCGCCGGGGAGTTCGGCCAGTTCGACGCAGTTGCCGCTCGGGTTGCTCCGGCGGCTCTTCTGCCACCGCACGGGTGGCAGCTGGCTGACCGGTACGCCGTTCTGAGGTTGCTGCATGGGGCGTCTTTCTGTGCAAGAGCCAGCCGATGCCGCGGGGAGGGAGCGGTGGGCGGCGACGAGAGGGGTCTGTCGACTGAGGACTGAGATGCACGTGCATCTGCTATTGCATCTGCATTGGACAGCGAGCATGATAGCAGCGCATGGGTGTACCCAGGTGTTCACTGTGGGTGACCCGCTCCCGGGGGCGACCAGCGAAGACACGGTCGCGGGCGAGGCCGATGCTGCGGTGAGGAGGGCGCGTGCCGGATCCGATAACCATCGCTTCCGGTATCTCAGCCGCCGGCGCCCTGGTCTCCGCCTGGCAGCTGCGCCGCCGGGCGCAGCGCGCGGAGGCGGAGCTGGCGCTGCTCCAGGCCGAGCTGGAGGCCGAGCGGCACGCCGCCAGCCACGACCCGCTCACCGGGCTGCCGAACCGCCGCGCCTTCTTCCGGCTGGCCGCTGCCCTGCTCACCGACGCCGCGGGCCAGCCGCTGGTGGCGATCGTGCTGGACCTCGACGGCTTCAAGCAGGTCAACGACCGCTACGGGCACGCCGCGGGCGACCAGGTGCTGGTCAGCGTGGCGCAGCGGCTCCGGGCGTTCGCCGGGGACAACCTGGTGGCCCGGCTCGGCGGCGACGAGTTCGCCGGACTGCTGGCCACCCCGACGGTGGACCGGCGCTGGATCGAGCACGCCACCCGCCGGCTCTGCGAGGCGCTCGCCGCGCCGATCCCGCTCGGCACCCGCACCGTGCAGGTGACCGCCTCCGTGGGCCTCGCCCCGGTGCACGGCCCCACCCAGTTGACCGACGCGCTCTGCCGGGCGGACGCGGCGATGTACCAGGCGAAGAGCGTCGGGGCGGTCCGGGCGACCCGCGAGCTGATGGCGGAGTGCTGAGCGGAGGCACAGCGCCCGCGGCGGCGGGCGATGCCCGTTCAGCCGTCCCAGCGGCCCAGGTCGCGTAGCGCCTGGCGGGCGAGGCTGACCAGCCCGACGGGCGACAGCAGGCCCGCCACGATCCGCAGCGCGCGTACCCGGTCGGCCTCCGGCCGCTCGGCGTCCGCCACGTCACCGGCCCAGCTCGACATGTCGTCGAGCGCGCGCACCCCGAGGTGGTATGCCAGCCGGACCGGGTCCGGCTCCACCGGGCCGTACCCCTCGAAGAAGGCAGCCTGCTGCACCGGGGTCACCGGCGCGAACGCGAGCGCCCCGCCGAGGACGAACATCAGGTCCCGCTCGCGAGGGGCGAGCACGGCGTCGTCCCAGTCGATCAACCAGACCCGCCCGTCCGGGCCGAGCAGCAGGTTGCCCAGGTGCGGGTCGCCGTGGCAGACCACCAGATCCGCCGGGCGGGCCCGCAGCTCCGCGCCCATCCGGTCCACCCGGTCCAGCAGGGTCGCCAGGTCGTCGGCCGCCTCCCGCCAGTGCCCCGCCACCGCGCGGGTCCACCGGTCGGCCGCGCGGTCGTCCACCGCCCGCAACCGGCGATCCATCTCCCGGGCGGCCGCGCCGACCACCGCGTGGGTGTGGTCCTCCCGGGGCAGCCCGGCCAGTTGGTCGGTCACGGCGACCGCGTGGGTCGCGGCCAGCAGCTCGCCGTACGCGCGCCAGTGGGCGGGACGCATCCCGCCGGCGATGGCCCGCTCGTCGGAGACCCATGGCACCACCGACAGCCGTCGTCCCTCGTGGACGGTGGACACCTCGCCCGCTCGGGAGACACGCGGCGCGACGATGCCCGGTACGCCCTGATGGGCGAGCTGGGCCGTCACCACCAGCCCGGCCGGGGTGCCGCCCCCGCTCAGCTTGACCGCATACTGGCCACCGTCGGCGGTGGTGGCCCGCCACAGCTCGGCGGTAGCGTCCGCGCCGTACCCGACGGGCACGGCGGAGACGACGGTGAGGCCGAAGTCGTCCGCCATCCACCTCGCGAGCCGCTCGTCCACGCCGGTCGCCATCTCGCTCGTCACCGGCTCACCATGTCACTTCGGTGACAGGCGAGCGAACCGTTATCGCCAGCCGTAGCCGGCGCGCAGTGCCTGGCCCACCCGGTCGAACCGCCGCCGGTCCAGCACCGCGCCCTCGCGGCGGATGCTGTCCTCACGCATGGTGAGCACCCGGTCGAGGCGTACCCAGCTCGGGCGCTGGTCGCGGTCCCACTCCCCCGGGCCGAGGGCCAGCCAGTGCCGCTGCCCGTCCCGGTCGCGCTGGCTGGACAGCATCAGCCCGAACAGGGTGCGGCTGTGCCGGCCGACCACCAGCACCGGCCGGTCCTTGCCCTGCCGCGGGTCGTCCTCGTACGGGACCCAGGTCCAGACGATCTCGCCCGGGTCGGCCTGCCCGTCCAGCTCCGGGGCGTACGCCAGCTCACGCCGTTGCAGCGCGGCGACCTGGCGCCGCCGGGCCACCTGGGCCGGGATGCGCCCGGGGGTCCGGGCCGGTGCGGCCGCGCCCCCGGTGATCCGACCGAGCCGGGACGCCACACTCCTCAACAGACCTGCCACGGCGGGCAGCCTATCGTCCGGGCACATCCGGCGCGCAGGACGGATCAACGGACGCGCCTGGTGGTGGGAAGCCACCGGCCGGCCCGCGGGGTCAGGTCGGGCGGCGGGCCAGCACCAGCGTGGTACGCAGGTCCAGCACGACCCTGCCGCCGAACCCGTCGACCGCCGCGCCGACCGCGGCGAGCACCCGCTCGCGCAGCTCCGGCGGGCGGCGCAACTGAGGCGAGAAGGTGCTGACCAACCGCAGGTACGCCGCCGTGTCCAGGGGCACCGCCCGGCGGAACGACAGCGAGCGGATGTCGCCGAACAGCCCGCTGTCGGCGATGTCGGCGCGGAACCAGCCGTCCGGACGGTCGCCGCGCTGCTCCGGGTCGGCCGACTCGAACGCCGCCTCCAGCGCCGCGGCGTGCGCCGGATCGACGTAGGCGTAGCGGTGCCCGAAGACGGCCAGGGTGCCGCCGGGGGCGAGCGCGTCGTGGGCCCGCCGGTTGCGGGTGGCCGGGTCGAGCCAGTGCCAGGCCATCGCGCAGGCCAGGGCCGGCACCCCACCGGCCGGCGGGCTCCACTCCTCGAAGGGGACGGTCACCACCTCGACCCGGGGGAAGCGGTCGGCCAGCACCCGGGCCATCCGCCGGTCCGGCTCCACGCAGGTGGTCGGCGCGCCGAGGCCGAGCAGCGTCCGGGTGGCCAGGCCCGTCCCGGCGCCCACCTCGACCAGGGCCCCGGGCACCCCGCCGTGATACGCGCGGAGCGCGTCGACGATCTCCGCCGGATAGCCTGGGCGGGCCTCGTCATAATCGCCGGCCACCTCACCGAAGAGCTGCGACATGATCGCCATCATCGCAGCGCCGAGCGGCCGCCGCCGACCCCGGGAGGAACCGTGCATCCGGAGCTGCCCCGCGACCTGCCCGTGATCGAGCGCCGCGCGGTGCGGCTGGTGGTGCTCGACGCCACCGACCGGGTGCTGCTGTTCCACACCCGCGACCCGGAGCACCCGCGGCTGGGCATCTGGTGGGAGCTGCCCGGCGGCGGGCTGGACCCGGGCGAGACGTACCTGGAGGCGGCGGTGCGGGAGCTGCGGGAGGAGACCGGCATCGCGGTCCGGCCGGACGGGGTGGGCGCCCCGACCTGGCGGCGCCGGGCCAGCTTCATCCACCGGCAGCGGCGGCACCTCCAGGACGAGGTGGTGGTGCTGGTCCGGCTGCCCGGGCCGGGGCCGGACGTGGACGAGGCGCACCGGCTCGACTACGAGGTGGAGGACTACTTCGGTTTCCGCTGGTGGCCGGTCGCCGAGCTGGTCACCACCCGGCCGCGCTGCTATCCGGGGCGGCTGCCCGAGCTGCTGCCGGCGTTCCTGTCCGGCGAGGAGATCGAGGAACCGTTCGAGCTGTGGTCGTGACGGGCGGGCGGCCAACCGGCAGAGTGGAGCGGTGACTCCTCTCCGCGAACCCCTCGCCCGCTACGCCGAGCGGCTGCACCGCGCCGCCGGCGACGCCCACCACGTCGCCTCCCCGCTCGGCGCCTGGCTGCTCCTGGCGCTTACCGGCCCGGCCGCGACCGGGGACGACCGCCGGGAACTGGAGGAGGCGCTCGGCATCGACGCGGACAGCGCGGCAGAGGCAGCCCGGTCGCTGCTGGCCGCACCGCACCCGCTGGTGGCCTCGGCCACCGCGCTGTGGGAGCGGACCCCGTTCGAGGAGCTGGCCGCCTGGCGGGCCGGCCTGCCGGAGCGCACCGAGCGCGGCCCGCTGCCCGATCAGACGACGCTGGACGCCTGGGCCCGGCAGCGCACCGGCGGCCTGATCGAGCGGTTCCCGGTCGCCGTCGCCCCGGACACCCTGCTCATCCTGGCCAGCGCCCTGGCCACCCGCGTGTCGTGGGCGGACCCGTTGCAGGTGGCGCCGGCTGCCGAGCTGGGGGCCCGCAGCACGTGGGCGGGCCGGCTGCGGCGGGTGCTGCGGACGCCGCCGTGGGGGCACCGCTGCTGGGTGGCGGCCACCGGGCGGGCCGGCGACGTGGCAGTGCACGCTGCGCCGGCCCGGCCGGCGGACGGCGGGGCCGGCCTGCTGGTGGTGTCGGTGGCCGCCGCGCCGGACGTGCCGGCGGCGGACGTGCTGGCCGCCGCCCAGGAGGTGGCCGCGGCGGCTGCCACCGCCCCGGACGGGGTCGGGCCGGGCCGGCGGTCCCTGTTCGACCTGCCGCTCGGCGAGACGCCGCTGTGGACGCTGCGGGAGGAGCCGACGCGGACGTTCGCCGCCGACGGCCGGGTGGAGCACGCCTCGGCCGTACTGCCCTGCTGGTCGGCGGAGAGCCGGCACGACCTGACCCCGGCCGGGTTCGGCTTCGACGGGGCCGCCCGGGCGTTGGGCGCGCTGCTCGGGCTGGCGGAGCCGCCGTTCGAGGCGGTGCAGTCGGCGGTGGCGCGGTTCGGACGGTACGGCTTCGAGGCCGCCGCGGTGACCGGGTTCGGGATGGTGGCCGGGCTGCCGCCGGAGGGGATCGCCCGACTCGCGGAGCTGCGGTTCGGGCACCCGTACGCGGTGGTGGCGGTGGCCACCGACAAGGCGGGCGGGCCGTGGCACGGGCTGCCGGTCTACTCGGCCTGGGTGGCCGAGCCTGCAGAGCTGCCCGAGGACGAGGTGGCGGACCCGCCGGTCGAGTACTGATCGCGGGCGCCTCCGGCTGTGTCGCGGAGGCCCCGCGCCCGCACGAGAAGGGAACCCTCCCTACCGCTGGTGTTAAAAAGGGCCCCTTCTCTACCGCTGGCGTTAAGAAGGGCCCTTCCTCACGCCGCGACCGGCTCGCGTTCGGCGGTGCGGGCGGCGAGGCGCCGTTCCCGTTCCTGGGCGCCGATCAGGTCGTCCGGCAGGGAGTCCTCGACCTCGAGGTCGAAGCGGCGCAGCAGGCGGATCGCGAAGCCGCCGAGGGTGATCAGGACGAGGGCCAGCCCGAAGCAGACGTACGCGAAGCCGATGCCCCGGCCCGGACCGGTGCCGATCACCGCGCCCACCGAGCCGGCGAGCGCCCCACCGGGGGCGAGCATCGGCTCGAACAGGGCGGTGGCCCCCGGCGCGAGCAGCGCGAACCCGATCGGCAGCGTCGACCAGGCGATGGTCTGGTTGAGGCTGAACACCCGGCCGTGGAAGCGCTGCGGCACCTTTACCTGGACGATGGTCGCGTAGATGGACTGCGCGGTGGTCATCGCCAGGGCCAGTCCGAAGACGCCGACGCAGATCATCGCCAGCGAGCCGTCCAGGCCGATCAGCACGCAGCCGATCGCGGTGCCGAGGTTCGCGATCAGGACGCCGATCATCCGCCGCTTGCGCGGGCCGCCCCAGAGCGACATGAGCACGCCGCCGGCCACCGCGCCGACCGCCTCGGCGACGGCCACCTGCGCCACCTGCGTCGGGGTGCCGAAGGAGAGCACCAGCGGGGTGGTGAGCACCAGGGCGGAGGCCAGGAAGATGTTGCCCAGCGCGAAGTAGCCGAGCATCAGCCGGAAGCCCCGGTGCTGCCAGGAGTAGCGCAGCCCGTTGGCGATGGATGCCAGCAGCCGCTCCCGGGGCCGCCAGCCGAGCAGGTCGGGGAAGCGGACCACGGCCAGGGTGGCCACCGCCACCAGGTAGCTGGCCACGTCGACGAGCAGGATGCCCTTGAGTTCGATCGCGGCGAGCAGGCCGGCCGCGAAGACCGGCATCAGCAGGGTGGCGACCCCGGTGGAGAGCTGGGTGATGCCCATGGCGTGGCCGAGGTAGCGCTTCGGCACCAGCTGGGGCACCGCCGACTGGAACGCGATCCGCTGGAACGACCCGGCGACGGAGCTGAGCGCGACCAGCAGGTAGATGTGCCAGAGCACCAGGTTGTCCGTCCACAGCAGTCCGGCGAGCACCAGCTGGATCGACCCGGCGACGGAGCTGGCCAGCATCATGATCTGCCGCCGGCTGACCCGGTCGACGATCGCGCCGGCCACCGGGAGCATCAGCACCCCGCAGATCAGCGCGAGCGCCCAGAGCAGGCCGAGGTCGGCCACCGAGCCGGTGCGGTTGAACAGCCAGATCGGCAGGGCGAACGCGGTCAGCGCGGAGCCGGTGCTGGAGACGAGCTGGCCGGCGGTGACCGCGAGGAAGCGGCCCATGCTCGGCTTGACGGTGGCCTCGGTGGGCTGCTCCGCCCCGACCCGCAGCCGGTCGAGCACCACCCAGCCGGCGTCCTCGCCCCGGGCCTCCGGGCCGAGCGCGGTGACGTCCCCCGCGGTCACCGCCGGGTGCACCTGGGTGACGATCTCGGCCAGTTCCTCGGCCCGGTACTTGAGGAAGAAGTGGCCGGCCTGGTCGAGGACCACCAGCCCGAGGGTGTCGCTGAGGAACTGCCACTCGGCGTACCGCTCGCGGTAGTAGTCGGTGACCGGGTCCTCGGAGCCGACCACCGAGATGATCGGGGCGCGCAGCCTGGTCGCCCGCTGGTCCAGCAGCCGGGTGAAGTACTCCTCGGAGGCGCGGGAGTCGGCCCGCATGTTGCTGATGATCCGGTCGGCCTGCTCCGGGTCCAGCTCGTCGGTGTCGACGCCCATGGACTTGAGCCAGCTGGCGTAGTGCCGGTTGCTGACGAGCTGCTCCAGCCGGTTGCGGGTGCGGGCGAAGAGGCCTTTGGGGCGGGCGAACGGGAACATCGCGCCGATGTAGACGGCCTCGAGGTCGCGCCCGGCCGCCTCGACCTTGCGGGCCACCTCGGCGATGATCGCGCTGCCCACGCCGCAGTGGCCGTACAGGGCGATGGGGCCCTCGACCCGCTCCAGGATCTCCTCGGCGACCCGGGTGGTCAGCTCCTCGAACGGCAGCGCGTCCTCGGCGAGCCCGACGTCGTGCCCGGGGATGGCCAGGGACCACAGGGCGTGCCCGGCGGGCAGCGCGTCGGCCAGCGGCTGGTAGACGATCGCGCTGCCGCCGCCGTACGGGACGCAGACGTACGACAGCACGCGTTGCGCGGCGGGGATCGGCTTGGTCAGCTCGTAGAGCAGCCGGCGGGGGCCCTCCTCGGCGGCGTCGCCGGAGATGTACGCGGCCAGCTCGCGGATGGTCCGCTGCTGGAACAGGTCCATCACGCCGACCGCCCGGCCGCCCAGCTCCGCCTTGCGGATCCTCGCCACCACCTGGGTGGCGAGCATGGAGTGCCCGCCCAGGTCGAAGAAGTCGTCGTCGATGCCGAGGGTGTCGACGCCGAGCACCTCGGACCAGATGGCGGCGAGCGCCCGTTCGGTGTCGTCGCGCGGCTCGACCAGCGCCACCGACGCCTCGCGGGTGGCCACCGGCGCGGGCAGCGCCTTGCGGTCGAGCTTGCCGTTCGGGGTCAGCGGCAGCGCGTCGAGGGTGACGAACGCGGCCGGCACCATGTACTCCGGCAGGGTCTCCTTGAGCGCGGCCTTCGCGGCGGCGTGCTCGGCGGGTCCGACGAGGTACGCGGTGAGCCGCTTGTCGCCGGGGCTGTCCTCGCGCACGATCACCGCCGCCTCGGTCACCCCGGGCTGCTCGCGCAGCGCGCTCTCGATCTCGCCCAGCTCGATCCGCAGGCCGCGCAGCTTGACCTGGTGGTCGATCCGGCCGAGGAACTCGATGACGCCGGTCTCCCCCGACCCGGCCGGGGCGGGCACCCAGCGGGCCAGGTCGCCGGTGCGGTAGAGCCGGGCGCCGGGGTCGCCGGAGAACGGGTCGGGGACGAACTTCTCGGCGGTCAGCGCCGGCCGGCGGTGGTAGCCGCGGGCCAGCCCGACGCCACCGATGTGCAGCTCCCCCGCGACGCCGACCGGGCACTCCTCGCCGGCCGGGTCGAGCACGTGCAGGCGCAGGTTGGCGATCGGCGCGCCGATCGGCACGCTGCTCACCTCGGCCAGCAGCGCCGGGTCGCAGGGCCAGGCGGTGACGTCGATGGCCGCCTCGGTGGGGCCGTACAGGTTGTGCAGCCCGCACCAGGGCAGCCGGGCGGTGAGCTCCAGCGCGGACGCCAGCGGCAGCTCCTCGCCGGAGCAGATCACCCGGCGCAGCGCGGTGACCGCCTCGATGCCCTCCTCGCCGAGGAAGACGGTGAGCATGGACGGGACGAAGTGGGCGGTGGTGATCCGCTCGGCGACCAGCAGGTCGCGCAGGTAGCCGGCGTCCTTGTGCCCGCCCGGCTTCGCCAGGACCAGCCGGGCGCCCTCGCGCAGCGGCCAGAAGAACTCCCACACCGACACGTCGAAGCTGGCCGGGGTCTTCTGGAGCACCGCGTCGTCCGCGCCGAGGCGGTAGGTCTGCTGCATCCAGTGGAGCCGGTTGACGATGCCCCGGTGGGTGTTCGGCACGCCCTTGGGCCGGCCGGTGGAGCCGGAGGTGTAGATGACGTACGCCAGGTGCTCCGGGCCGGCGGTCGGCTCGGGGTCGGTGGTGGGCTGGTCGGCCCAGACGGTGGCGTCGTCCAGGGCGAGCACGCTCGCGGCGGTCTCCGGCAGCACGTCGCGCAGGTGCCGCTGGACCAGCACCACCGGCGCGTCCGCGTCGGTGACCATGAAGGCGAGCCGGTCGGCCGGGTACTCCGGGTCCAGCGGCAGGTAGGCGCCGCCGGCCTTGAGCACGCCAAGGAGTGCGGCGACCAGCTCGACCGAGCGTTCGGCGCAGACGCCGACCAGGGTCTCCGGGCCGACGCCCGCCGCGCGCAGCCGGTGGGCGATCCGGTTGGCGGCCGCGTTCAGCTCCGCGTACGTCAGGCTGCGCCCCTCGATGGTGAGCGCCACCGCGTCCGGGGTGGTTGCGGCCCGCTCCTCGATCGGGCCGTGCAGGGTCTGCGTACGCGGGAAGTCGGCGCCGGTGTCGTTCCAGGCCGCCAGCAGCGCCCGCTCCTCGGCGGGCAGCAGCGCCAGCCGGGAGACCGGGGTGTCCGGGGCGGCGGCGATCGCGGCCAGCAGGGTGTTCCAGCGCCGCGCCATCCGCTCGACGGTGTCCCGGTGGAACAGGTCGGTGTTGAAGACCAGCTTTCCCCAGAGCCCGTCGGACACCTCGACCGCGTGCAGCTCGAAATCGAACCGGGTGGCCCGCAGCTCGATCGGCGTCCAGCTGAAGCTGACGTCGTCGGCACCGGACACCCCGGAGAACCGGCCCATCTCGTAGTTCTGCAGCACGAACATGGCCTGGAACACCGGGGAGCGGCTGACGTCCCGGGGCAGCCCCAGCTCGTGCACCACCTTGGCGAACGGCACCTCGGCGTGCTCGAACCCGTCCAGCACGCTGCGCTTCGTCCGCGCCAGCAGTTCGGTGAAGGTCGGATCGCCGGCCAGCTCGGCGCGCAGCGGCAGCATGTTGATGAACATGCCGACCACGTTCTCCAGCTCCGGCGCGGACCGGCCGGCCACCGAGGCGCCGACGGCGAAGTCGTCCTGGCCGGCGTGCCGCGCCAGCAGCACCTGGTACGCGGCGAGCAGGGTCATGAACAGCGTGCCGCCGGCGGCGCGGGTCAGCTCGCCGAGCCGGTCGACCACCGCCCGGTCGACGGTGAACTCGACGAAGTCGCCCCGGTAGGTCTGGGTGGCGGGGCGGGGCCGGTCCAGCGGCAGCTCCAGCGGGGTGATCCCGGTGAGCCGCTGCTTCCAGTAGTCGACGTGCGCGCGGGCCTGCGGGCCGGCCAGCTCCTCGGCTTCCCACCGGGCGAAGTCGCCGTACTGGATGGGCAGGGTGGGCAGCTCGCCGCCCCGGTAGAGGGTGATCAGGTCGCGCAGCAGCACGTCCACCGACCAGCCGTCGCCGACGATGTGGTGCTTGCCGAGGAACAGCACGTGGTCGTCTTCCGCCAGTCGGATCAGCAGCGCCCGCAGCAGCGGCCCCCGGGCCAGGTCGAACGGCTCGGCGGCGGCCGCGTCGACCAGCGCCTGCGCACCGGCCTCGTCGGGCGCGTCCACGATGGTCAGCGGCACCTCCACGGCGTCCTCGACCACCACGGTGGGGCGCCCGTCCGAATCGGCCGGGAAGCGGGTCCGCAGCGACTCGTGCCGGGCGGTCAGCGCGGCCAGGGCGGCCCGCAACGCGTCGACGTCGAGCGGGCCCCGCACCCGTAGCGGCACCGCGATGTGGTACGCCGCCTCGCCCGGAGCGAGCTGGTCCATGAACCAGACCCGCTCCTGGGCGTACGACAGCGGCACCTCGGCGTCGGCGGGCCGGGGCGCGATCCGGGCCGTGGGGGCGGCCTGGCGGGCGCGCAGTCGCCGGGCGATCAACGCCTGCCGGGCCGCCTCCCGGGCCGGATCCTTCAGGGCGGTCATCAGCTCGATTCCTCTTCCGCCGCGAGCAGCGCGGCGACCTCGGTGTCGGAGAGTCCGTCGAGTTCGGCGGCGATCTGCTCCTCGATCTGGGCGGCCAGGTCCGCCACCACGGGGCTGCTGAACAGCGCCCGCATGGGCAGTTCGACGTCCACCTCGGCCCGGATCCGGGCCATCGCCCGCATGCCGCGCAGCGAGTTGCCGCCGAGGGCGAAGAAGTCGTCGAGCGCGCCGACCTTCTCCACCTGGAGGATCTCGGCGTACACCTCGGCGACCAGGGCCTCGGCCGCGGTGCGGGGTGGCACGTAGCTGTCCTCGGCCGGGACGGTGGTGGCCGGGGCGGGCAGCGCGGCCCGGTCCAGCTTGCCGTTGGGGGTCAGCGGCAGCGCGTCGAGCCGGACCAGCGCGGTGGGCACCAGGTGCGCCGGCAGCTCGCGGGCCAGCTCGGCGCGGACCGAATCCTCGGCGGCCGGACCGACCAGGTAGCCGACCAGCACCGGCTCGCCGTTGTCGAGGCGCACCGCCGCGGCGGCGGCCCGCACGTCCGGGTGCGCCAGCAGGGCCGCCTCGATCTCGCCCAGCTCGATCCGCATGCCGCGCACCTTGACCTGCTCGTCCCGGCGGCCCAGGTACTCCAGGGTGCCGTCGGTACGCCAGCGGGCCAGGTCGCCGGTGGCGTACATCCGCTCCCCGGGAGGGCCGTACGGGCAGGGCAGGAAGCGCTCGGCGGTGAGGCCGGGCCGGCCGTGATAGCCGCGGGCCAGCTGGGTGCCGGCGACGTACAGCTCGCCGACCACGCCCGGCGGGACCGGCTGGAGGGCGGTGTCGAGCAGCAGCGCCCGGGTGTTCCAGGTGGGCGTGCCGATCGGCACCGGGCCGGGGGCGACCGGCTCGCCGGGGGCGATCCGGGCGGCCACGCAGCCGACGGTGGCCTCGGTCGGGCCGTACTCGTTGATCACCGCGACCTCGGGGTGGGCGGCCCGCCAGCCGGCGAGCTGCTCGCCGGTCAGCGCCTCGCCGCCGATCACCAGGTCGGTGGTGGGCGACAGCGCGCCGTCGAGCAGCGCCAGGTGGCTCGGGGTGACCTTGAGGAACGCCGGTCGGCCACCGGCCCGGGCGGCCGGCTCGTCGATCGCGGCCAGCCGGACCGTGCCGCCGGCGGTGAGCGTGCCGAGCAGGCCGGTGACCGTCAGGTCGAACGAGATCGGCGAGTGCAGCAGCGCCGCGCCGGCCAGGCCCGGGTAGGTGTGCCGGGCCCAGGCCAGGTACCCGGTCACCGCGCGGTGCTCCACCACCACGCCCTTCGGCCGGCCGGTGGAGCCGGAGGTGTAGAGCACGTACGCGGGATGCTCCGGGCGCAGCGGGGCGTGCCGGTCGGCGTCGGTGAGGTCCGCGTCGGACTGGTCGGCGCCCACCTCCCCGTCCAGCACCAGCGCCTTCCCCGGCACCAGCGCGGCGGTCTCCGGGGTGGCCACCACCAGGACCGGCTCGGCGTCCGCCAACAGGTACGCGATCCGCCCGGCCGGGTACCCGGTGTCCACCGGAACGTACGCCGCGCCGGACTTGAGCACCGCCAGGATGGCCACCACCAGTTCGAAGGAGCGGGGCAGGGCGAGCGCGACCCGGGTCTCCGGCGCGGCCCCGCGGGTCACCAGCAGCCGGGCCAGCCGGTTGGCGGCGGTGTTCAGCTCGGCGTACGTCAGCGGCACGCCGTCGCAGACCAGCGCGGTGGCGTCCGGGGTGGCCGCCGCCTGCCGCTGCACCTCGTCGACCACCGTGCTCGGCGGGACCTCGTGCGCGGTGTCGTTCCACGCCACCAGCACCCGCTCCCGGTCGGCGTCGGCGAGCAGCGGCAGCGCGGCGACCGGCCGGTCCGGGTCGGCGACCGCGGCGTCGAGCAGCCGGACGAACCGGTCGACGATCGCCTCGGCCGTGGACCGGTCGAACAGCTCGGTCCGGTACAGCAGCCGGCTGGTGCCGGTGGCCAGGTCGAACGCGAGGTCGTCCTTGGTGGTGCCGAGCGGCACCGGGTCGAAGCCGGTGTCGGGGATGTAGTTGATCGCCGCCTGGAAGATCGGCTGCACCGCGGGGTCCCGCTGCGGCGCGACCTCCTGCACGACCAGCTGGAACGGGGTCTGGGCGTGCTCCATCGCGTCCATCAGCGCGTCCCGGGCCCGACCGAGCAGCTCGTTGAAGGTGGGATCGCCGCCAACGTCGCAGCGCAGCGCGAGCGGATTGACGAACATCCCGATCAGCGGGGTCAGCTCCGGCAGGTCCCGCCCGGTGGTGGAGACGCCGACCACCACGTCCGGGCTGCCGGCGAGCCGGGAGAGCAGGGCGGTGAACGCGGTCAGCAGCACGGTGAACGGGGTGGCCGACGCTGTCCTGCCGAGCGCCGCCACCCGGTCCAGCAGCCCGTCCGGGAGGGTGAAGTGCACCTCGTCCCCGGCGAAGCCGGGCTTGACCGGTCGGGGACGGTCCAGCGGCAGGTCGGTCACCGGCGGGGCGCCGGCGAGCCGGTCCCGCCAGAACGCAAGGTGGTTCGCCAAACCTTCGCCGGTCAACTGCTCACGCTGCCACGCCGCGTAGTCCGCGTACTGGATGGGCAGCTCGGGCAGCACGGCGGTGGTGCCGGACAGCGCGGCCTGGGACAGGGTGTCCATCTCGCTGCGGAAGACACCCACCGAGTGCGCGTCGAAGACGGCGTGGTGCAGCACCAGCAGCAGCCGCCAGGCCGTGTCCCCCAGCCGCAGCAGCCGGGCCCGCCACAGCGGCGGCCGGTCCATCGGGATCGCCGTCCGGGACAGTTCCCCGGCGATCTCGGCTGCCCGCGTGGCGCGCTCGTCCGCGGGCAGCTCGCGCAGGTCGTCGACGGGCAGCTCGATCGGCTCGACCGCGCGCACCACCTGCACCAGGGCACCGTCGTCGAGGCGCAGGTAGCTGCGCAGCGTCTCGTGCCGGGCGACGACCTCCGCGAACACCGCGGTGACCTGCTCCCGGGTCAGGCCCACCGGAAACGTCCAGGGGCTGGAGACGTTGTAGACCGGTGACCCGACGTCGAGCTGGTTGGCGAACCAGACCCGCTCCTGGGCGTACGACGCCGGGAAGGTCCACTCGCGAGGCTCGGTCATCAGCTCGCCTCGCGCAGCGACCGTGGCCGCATGTCCGTCCACACCTCGTCCACGTGGGCCAGGCAGTCCGCCCGGGCACCGGTGAACCCGGCGTCGTGCCAGCCGGCAGGAAGTTCCCGGTCGGCCGGCCAGATCGAGTACTGCTCCTCGTCGTTGCGCACCACGACGAAACGGTCTTCGCTCATCACTGCTCCTGCTGCTCGATCGGGTCCCGCCGGTTGCCCGGGCGGTACGGCTCGGCCATCGCGACCGCGATCCGGCGGGGGCCGGTGAACGGCTCCCGGCCGTGCGCCGCGGTCATGTTGTCCACCACCAGGACGTCGTCCGTGCGGTAGTCGAAGCGCACCGTCGCCGCCCGGTAGGCGGCCCGGAGGTGGTCCATCACGTCGGACGGGATCGGCTCACCGTCGCCGTAGTAGGTGTTCGTCGGCAGCCCGTCCTCGCCGAACATCGCCAGCAGGGCCTCCTGGAGGTCCTTGGCCAGGGTCGACACGTGGAAGAAGGTCGCATGGTTGAACCATCTCGGCACGTCGCTGCCGGGCCGGCGGTGGACGGCGTCGCGGACCGTACGGGTGCGCAGGCCGTTCCGGCCGATCCACTCCGCCTCGATCCCGTTGGCCGCGCAGTAGCCGGTCACCTCGTCCCGGTCGTCGGTGTTGAACACCTGCTGCCAGGGCGTGCCGAAGTCGGCGTGGAAGTTGCGGACCAGGAGCCAGCGCCGCCGCTCGAACTCTTCGCGGATCGCCGGGTCGATGTTCCGGTAAACCTGTCGGACGTCGGCCAGCGGGGTGGCGCCCTGGGAGGTCGGCGGCTGGATGCAGTAGAAGAACAGGGTCAGCGGCCAGCCGGCCTGGTACGAGTTCTCGTTGTGCAGGAAGATCTCCTCTTCCGGCGGATAGTCGGTCGAGGTGTAGACCCGGCCCTTGATGGAGTGCCGGGGCGAGGACCGCTCGGTGTAGGTCAACGGCTCGCCGGACAGTGCCCGCACCACCCGGTCGAATCCGTCGACGCCGCCCACGTCGAAGCCGCGCAACAGCAACCCGCCGTGCTCGACCAGGGCGGCGCGCAGCTCCGCCCGGCGGCTCTCGATCAGCTCCAGGACGGGCGTGCCGTCACTCTCGACGGTCACCGGCAGACCCGCGGCGACAGTATCGGTCATCTGGCTCTCCGTTCGTGCACTCAGCGGCGGGGCAGCCGGGGGATGGTCGGGGCCGCCGGGTCGGCGGCGGTGGGCTCCGCGGGCTCCTCGGCTCGCATCTGCTCGATCAACGCGGCCAGCTCGGCGATGGTGGGCCGTTCGAACAGGCTGCGCATCGGCAGCTGTACCCCGACCGCCTTGCGCATCGCGGCGATCAACTGGACCGCGACCAGCGAGTTTCCGCCGAGCTCGAAGAAGTCGTCGTCGACGCCGATGTCGTCCACGCCGAGGTTGTCCCGCCACACGGCGGCGATGACCGCCGCCAGCCCGCCGGCCGGGAGGTTCGCGCCGCCGGCGGCGGTCGACGCGGCGGGCGCCGGCTCCGGTCCGCTGTCGGCCACCTGTCGCCGGGTCCGGGCCAGGACGTCATCCACGGACCGGGTGGTGATCACCACCTGGGGTCCGAGCCCGGCCGCCAGGCTCCGGCGGAAGGCCTCCGCCCCGGCCGCGGGACTGATCTCCCCCGCGGGTCCGGCCGACGGGAGGGCCACCGGCCCGGCCGCCGGCTCGGCGGCGGCGAGGTCGCCGGTCACCGCCGCCCGGTCCACCCGGCGCAGGACGAATTCGCTGATCGCGACGAGTTCCCGGCCGTCGGGGTCGACCAGCGACAGGTCGGCCACGACGACGTCTCCGCTGGCGGTGTCCCGGTGCCGCAGGTGGCTGTAGAAGGTGGCCGGCAGATCCCCCCGCACGACCACCCGGCCGTACGACAGCGGCAGGTAGTTCCCCGCACCGCGGGCGCGGCCGAACGCGGTGGCCACATCCAGCATCGCCGGGTGGAGTCCCCAGGCCGCCAGGTCACCGGCGGCCACCGGCGGCGCCTCGATCCGGGCCAGCTCCTCACCCTCGCCCACGTGGTGCTCGCGCAGCACGTCCCAGCGCGGCCCGAAGCTGACCATTCCGGTCCGGGGCGGGCCGGACCCTTCGCCGTCGTCGATCCGCCGGCACCGGGCGAGCACCGCGGCGAGGTCCAGCACCGGGGCGTCGCCCACCGCGGTCCAACCCGCCGATCCGCGTACGTGGGTGCGGGTCCGCCCGCCGGAGAGGCTGTGGATCTCGAACGTGCCGTCCTCGGTGGACAACTCGACCCGGTACTGCGCCACCGACCCCTCCGGCACCGCGAACGGCTCCAGGAAGGCCACGTCGGTCAGCTCGACGACCTGTCCGGCGTCCGGCGCCGGCACGGCGTGGACGACGGCGGCGCGGGCGCACTCCAGGTGGCCGGTGCCGGGCACCACCGGCACGCCGGCGATGCGGTGCTCGTCCAGCAGCCAGTGGGTGGCGGACGAGACCACGCCGTGCACGACGGCCCCGTCCGGGCCGCCGACCCGGGTGGTCAGGAGGGGGTGGTCGACCGGCGCGGTGTCCCGCGCCGCCGGGCGCAGGGTGGCCGAGGTGGTCTCGGCGGCCATCCCGACCTCCGCCCAGCCGCCCCAGTTCTGCGACAGCACCGGGGCCCGCCAGCCCTGGCCGGCCCGGGCGTGCGCGTCGAGGAAGGCGTTGGCCGCGCAGTAGTCGACCTGACCGAAGCCGCCCGCCACCGCGGTGACCGACGAGCAGAGCACCACGAAGTCCAGCGGCAGGTCGCCGAAGACCTGAGCCAGCGCGAGGGTGCCGGCGAGCTTCGGCGCGAGCACCCGCTCGGCCTCGGCCCGCTCCTTGAGCTCGGCCACCCCGCCGCCCGGCAGGCCGGCCGCGTGCACGATGCCGTCCAGTCCACCGAACGCCGCCTCGGCCTCGGCGCGTACCCGGCGCAGGTCGGCCGGGTCGGTCACGTCGGCGGCGAGCACCAGCACCTCGGCGCCGGCGCTCTCCAGCCGGCGGATCGCGGCGATGGCCCGACCGACCCGGTCGGTGGGCGCGCTGCCGTGGACCGCCAGGTGGCTGTCCCACTCCTCGCGGGGCGGCAGCCCGGAGCGGGCCACCAGCACGAGCCGCGCTCGTACCCGCGTGGCGAAGTCCTCGGCCAGGGTGATGCCGATGCCGCCGAGACCACCGGTGATCAGGTAGCGGCCGCCCTCGGCCAGCGCCGCGGTTTCGGCCGCACCGTCGAGGCGGACCGGCTCGAACCCGGACACCCAGCGACGCGCACCGCGCAACGCCACCTCGGTGGGGCCGTCGTCGGCCGGCCGGCGCAGCTCGGCCACCAGCGTCGCCGCGCCGGTGGCGGCCGGGTCGGCGTCGATCAGGCGGACCCGCAGGCCGGGCTGTTCGACCGGGAGCACCCGGGCCAGCCCGGCCAGGGTGGCGTGCTCGGGGCGGCGCAGGTCGCCGCCGACGGGGTCGCCGACGCCCGAGGTGACCAGGTCCAGCCAGACCGGCTCGGCGGCGTCCCCGCCGGCGGTCAGCCCCGCTGCGGCGAGGGCCTGGGCGAGGTGCAGCGCGCTGAAGAAACCCCGGTCCTGGGCGGCCCAGGCGGCGGCGACGTCGATGCCGGCCGGCTCGCCGTCCAGCGCCCACGCGTGCACGATCCGGCCCGGCACGCCGGTCGGGGCCAGCGCCTCGACCAGGGCGTCGTGGTCCTCGCGTACCCCCGGGCGGAGCTGGAAGCCGTGTGGCGTCGGACCGAAGTGGGGTCCCGGCCGCACCTCGACCAGGTCGGCGCCGGCGGCGCGCAGCGCGGCGGCCAGCGCGTCGCCGCGCGGGCCGTCGACGAAGGCCAGGCAGCGGCCGACCGGCGCGGTACGCGGGTCGGGCGGGGCCTGGCGCCAGGTCGGCACGGCGAACCAGTCGGCGAGTTCGCGGGGCCCGCTGGGCGGGACGGCGGCCATGGTCGGCTGATCCGGGTCCGGGTCGACCCAGTGGCGGGTGCGCTCGAACGGGTAGACCGGCAGCGGCACCCGCGACAGCGGGGGGACGCCGTCGTCGTCCGCACCGGGCAGCGTTCGCACCGGCGTGCCGCGTACCCACAGCGCGCTCAGCGCCCCGGAGAGCGTGGCCAGGTCATCGGTCGACTCGCCCGGGCCGGGCAGGCTGGCCAGCGGGGCGAGCGCCCGCTGCGCTGTCGACCGTTCCGGGTCGCGGCGCGGCGTCGAACGCGCCGAGCCGGAATGGTCGACTGCGGCCCGGCCCACCTGCATCCGGGCCAGGCCGGCCAGCTGCCGGCCGGGCCCGCACTCGACCAGCGACCAGGTCCCCTCGGCCAGCAGGGTCGCCACGCAGGCGCCGAACCGGACCGGCTGGCGCAGGTGGGTGGCCCAGTAGCCGGGGTCGGTCGCCTGCTCGTCGGTGATCCAGGCGCCGGTCACGTTGGACAGGAACCGGGTCCGCGGGCGGCCGAGCGGGACCGCGGCCACCACCTGGGTGAACTCGGCGAGGATCGGCTCCATCATCGGCGAGTGGAACGCGTGCGACGTCCGCAGCTTCTTGGTCTTGCTGGGCAGGGTGTCGGCGAAGGCGGCGACCGCTGCGGTCTCGCCGGCGACCACGCAGGTGCCGGGCCCGTTCACCGTGGCGATCGTGACCCCGTCCGGCAGCAGGGCGGCCACCTCGGACTCGTCGGCGGCGACGGCGAGCATCGCGCCGGCCGGCATCGACTGCATCAGCCGGCCCCGGGCGGCGACCACCCGCAGCGCGTCGGGCAGGGTGAAGACCCCGGCCAGGGTGGCCGCGACGTACTCGCCGATCGAGTGCCCGATCATCGCCGCCGGGCGTACGCCGAGCACCCCCCAGGTGGCGGCGAGCGCGTACTCGACGGTGAACAGGGCCGGCTGGGTGTACCGGGTCTCGGTCAGCTTCTCCTCGGCGTCCGGGTCCCGCCCGAGGATCAGGTCGCGGATGTCCAGCCCGAGGTGCGGCTCGAGCAGCTGGGCGCACTCGTCCACCACCCGGGCGTACACGGGCTCCTCGGCGTAGAGCCGGGCACCCATGCCGGCGTACTGGGCGCCCTGGCCGGAGAAGAGGAACGCCACCGGCGGCGCGGCGCCGTCGACGACCCCGCTCTGCCGGCGCCGCTTGTCCCGCAGCGCGGCGACCGCCTCGGGCAGGTCCTCGGCGACCACGCTCACCCGGTGTGCGTATTCGGGGCGGCCGACGCGCAGCGTGTGCGCCACGTCGGCGAGGTCGTCCGTGGCGTCCGCCAGGTGTTCGGCGAGCTGGTCGACGGCGCGGTCCAGCGCGGTCGCCGTCCGCGCCGAGAGGCGCACCACCTGGGGACGGCGGGGCCGGGACCGCCGGGCGATCGACAGCGACTCCGGCGCCTCCTGGAGGATCACGTGCGCGTTCGTGCCGCCGATGCCGAACGAGCTGACCCCGGCCCGCCGGGGTCCCCCGTCGGTCTCCCACTTCGCCAGGGCGCTGGCCACGTGGAACGGTGTCGCCGCGAAGTCGATGGCCGGGTTCGGCCGCTCGTAGTTGATGGTCGGCGGGATCAGCCGGTGTTCCATCGCCAGCACCGTCTTGATCACCCCGACGATGCCGGCGGGCTGGCTGAGGTGGCCGATGTTCGACTTCACCGAGCCGAGCGCGCACCAGCCCCGCTCGCTGGTGCCCTGCCCGTACACGGCGGAGAGCGCGGCGACCTCGATCGGGTCGCCCACCGCGGTGCCGGTGCCGTGCGCCTCGAGGAACGTGACGGTCCGCGGGTCGATGCCGGCCGTGCCGACCGCCTGAGCGACCGCGGCCATCTGGCCCTCGACGCTGGGCGCGGTGAACCCGGCCTTCTGCGCGCCGTCGTTGTTGATCGCGTTGCCGAGGATCAGCGCGCGGATGGTGTCGCCGTCGGCGATCGCGTCGGAGAGCCGCTTGACCAGGGTGACCCCGACACCGCTGCCCCACACCGTGCCGTTCGCCCCGGCGTCGAACGGACGGCAGTGCCCGTCCGGGGAGGTGAACCCGTCCATGCCGAGGTAGCCGATGCCGTGCGGCATCTCCAGGTTGACCCCGCCCGCCAGCGCCATGTCGCACTCCCCGTTGCGCAGCGCCTCGCAGGCGAGGTGAAGCGCGACCAGGGAGGTCGAGCAGGCGGTCTGCACGGTGAGGCTGGGGCCGCGCAGGTTCAGCCGGTAGGAGGGGGTGGTGGTCACGTAGTTCGGCGAATTGCCGGTGTTGATGGAGACGACGCTGCTCGGCGAACCGCTGACCCGGCGGTTCCGGAAGATGTTGTCGCGCAGGTAGTTCTGGCTGCCGGTGCCGCCGTACACGCCGATCGACCCGTCGTAGCGGGCCGGGTCGTAGCCGGCGTCCTGGAGCGCGACGTAGCACGCCTCCAGGAAGAGCCGGTGCTGCGGGTCCATCACCTCGGCCTCGCGGGGCGTCAACCCGAACAGCCCGGCGTCGAACCGGTCGAAGCCCTCGATGACCGGCGCCCGGGAGACCCAGCCCGGATCGTCCACCTCGGACAGTTTCGCGCCGCGGGCCAGCTGCTCCTCCCGGCTGAACGAGGTGACCGACTCGACCCCGTCCACCAGGTTGCGCCAGAACTGCCGGACGTCGTCGGCACCGGGCACGCGGGCGGCCAGCCCGACGATGGCCAGCGGCTCGACCCCGTCCTCGGGAAGGATGTCGGAGAGGTTGTGGAGGACCACGGTGATTCCTCTATCTTTCAGCGCCGCTGACGCGGCGGGACGGTTGACGACGGACTGCGGCCGGCGTGACGGGCCGCGTCACGGCTCGGCCCGCCCGGGGGCGCGGGTGGGGCGGCGGACCTGGCGGCCGCGCGCCCGCGCCCGGCGGTCCGCGGCGCGTTGCAGGGCCAGCCGGATCCCGTCCGCGTTCTCTCCGTCGTCCAGGAAGGCGGCCAGGGCGCGGACGTTGGGGTAGCGGAACAGGTCCACCAGGGCGATCTCGCGGCCGATCGCCTCGGCGAGCCGGTGCTGCACCTCGGCCATGGCCAGCGAGTGGCCGCCGAGGTCGTAGAAGCTGTCGGTGGCACCCACCCGCTCGACGCGCAGCGTCTCCCGCCACACCCGGGCCACCAGTTCCTCGGTCGGACCGGTCGGCGCGACCGGGTCGGTGCCGGCCTGCGGGGCGGCCGGCGCCGGGCCCGCCGGGGCGGGCGCCGGGGTCGACCGGACCGCACCGTCCCGCACCCGGGCCAGCGTGGCGGGGGTCGGTACGGAGTCGGCCGGCTGTGCCGGAGCCTCGGTGAGCGCGTCGAGCACCGCCACGTAGCCGTCGAGCAGGTCGGCGATCCGGGCGGCGGCGAACAGGTCCGGGTTGTAGACCGCGTCCAGCGCCAGCACGCCGTCCCGCTCGACCAGGTAGAGGGTGAGGTCGAACGGCGAACCCGGCAGCCCGGCAGCCACCCGCTCGGCGACCAGGTCCGGCAGCTCCAGCGCCGGCTCGGCGAAGTTGAACACGTTGAACAGCACCTGGACCAGCGGCGCGCGGGCCGGGTCCCGGGGTACTGACAGCTCCTGGACGATCCGCTCCAGCGGCGCGTTCGGGTGGGCCAGCACGTCGAGCAGCTCCTGCCGGCAGGCCAGCACCTGGTCGGTGAAGCTGCGCGCGCCGTCGGGGCGTACCCGCACCGGCGCGATGTCCACGAAGAACCCGATGAGGTCGGCGACCGCGGCCAGCCGACGGTCGGCGACCACCACCCCCACCACGTGGTCGTCGCGGTCGACCAGTCGACGCAGCACCTCGCCGAAGGCGGCCAGCAGGACGGTGGACGGGGTGGCGCCGACCCGGTTCGCCAGGTCGCGTACCCGGGCGTCGAGCTCCGGCCGGAACGGCACGGTGGCGAACGCGCCGGAGTAGGTCTGCGCGGCCGGGCGTACCCGGTCGGCGGGCAGCTCCAGCACGGTCGGCGCGCCCGCCAGGTGGGCGGTCCACCAGGCGAGGTCGTCCGGTCCGCGCAGCCGGTCCCGGGCGGCTCGCCAGACCGCGTAGTCGGCGTACGTCGCGCGCAGCGGCTCCAGCGGCGGACTGCCGTCCCGGGCAGCCCGGTAGGCGGTGGCCAGCTGGTCGTAGAGCACCGCCTGCGACCAGCCGTCGAACACGGCATGGTGGAAGGTCATCGCCAGGACGTGGTCGTCGGCGTCGAGCCGGTACAGCTCGGCCCGCCACACCGGCCCGGTGGCCAGGTCGAACCGGGTCGCCGCGGCGGCCTGCAACCGCCCCCGCAACACGGTCTCCCGCTCGCTCGGCGCCACGCCGGACAGGTCGACCACGGTCAGCGGCACGTCGGACGGCGGGTCGCAGACCACGTGCGGGGCGCCGGCCACCCGGGTGATCCGCCAGCGCAGCACCTCGTGCCGGTCGGCGACGGCCCGCAGCGCGGCGCGCAGCGCGCTCGGCTCCAGCGGGCCGCGCAGCCGTTCCGCCATCGCCGTGTTGTAGGCCGCCGAATCGGGCGCGAGCTGGTCCAGGAACCACAGCCGGCGCTGGGACGGGGACAGGGTCGGTGGCTGACCCGGGACCAGCTCCGGCTCGGTGAGCCGCGGCGCGCCGGCGACCCGGGCGGCCAGGCCGCCGAGAGTCCGGCTGTCGAAGACGTCCTCCACCGAGACGTCCCGGCCGACCTCGTCGCGGAGCAGGGCGACCAGCCGCATCGCCGACAGCGAGGTCCCGCCGACGGCGAAGAAGTCGTCGGCCCGGTCCGCCGTGAGCACGCCGAGCACCCGCCGCCAGGCGTCGGCGACCGCCCGCTCCTGCGCCGTGCCCTCGGCGGGCCCGCCGGCCGTGGCGTCGGCGCCGGCCAGGGTCGCGCCGGACGGACCGGTCGGCGCGGCGAACGCGGCGGCGGCCAGCTCGGCGAGGCGTACCGCGTCGCGCTTGCCCGACGGGGTGAGCGGCAGCTCGTCCCGCCGGAGCAGCCGCCGGGGCACCATCACGTCCGGCACCCGCTGCCGCAGGAACTCGACCAGCTCGTCGTCCGACGGCGACCCGGCCGGCGTCACGACGCCGACCAGTTCGGTGCCCGCCGGGCCGTCGACCGGCACCACCGCCGCGTCACGGACCTGCGGGTGCCCGCCCAGCACCGCCTCCACCTCGCCGAGTTCCACCCGCTGGCCGCGGACCTTGACCTGCCGGTCGATCCGGCCGAGGAAGAGCAGTTGCCCCTCGGGCAGCCAGACCGCGCGGTCGCCGGTGCGGTACAGCCGGGCGCCCGGCTCGCCGGAGAACGGGTCGGGCACGAACCGCTCGGCGGTCGGGCCGGGCCGCCCCAGATAGCCGCGGGCCAGGCCGACCCCGCCGATCAGCACCTCGCCCGGCGTGCCCGGGGGCACCGGCGCGCCGTCGGCGTCGACCAGGTAGATCCGGTGGTTGGGTAGCGGCCGGCCCATCGGCACCGGCCCGTCCCACGATCCGCTCGCCCGGTAGCCGGTGACGCAGACGGTGGCCTCGGTGGGGCCGTAGCCGTTGGAGAACCAGCGGGTCGGCCGCTCCGCCGGTCCGGCCCAGCGGGCGATCTGCTCGGGGGCGGGCGCCTCGATCCCGGTGAAGACCGTACGCCAGTGCGGCAGCCGGTCGGGGTCCAGCAGCGGCAGCAACGCGGCCGGCAGGCACCCCCAGGTCACCCCGTGCGCCTCGACGAAGCGCTGCAGCCGCGCCGGGTCCACCCGGTCCGCGTCCGGCACCAGCGCGATCTCGCCACCGGCGATCAGCGGGATGAACAGGTCCTGCACCGAGGCGTCGAACCCGAGCGGGGCGAAGCCGAAGGCCACGCAGCTCTCGTCCGCGCCGCTGTACGCCCCGAACGCCGTCACGTGCGCGACGACGCTGCGGTGGCTGACCACGACCCCCTTCGGCCGGCCGGTCGAACCGGAGGTGTAGAGCACGTAGGCGGCGTTGTCCGGTCGGGCCGGGCAGGCCACGGCCGGAAACGCGCCGACCGGCTCGGCGGGGACGTCGACCAGGCGCAGATCCAGCTCGGGCAGCGCCTCCCGGCCGGCCTTGTCGACCACCACGGTCGCCAGTTCCGCGTCCCGGGCGATCTCCCGGAGCCGCCGGTGCGGGTGCGCCCGGTCCAGCGGGACGTAGCACCCGCCGGCGAGCAGCACGCCGAGCACCGCCACGAGCAGGTCCGGCCGCCGCTCGGCGCAGATGCCGACCCGGGTCTCCGGGCCGACGCCGTGACCGCGCAGGGTGGCCGCCAGCGTCCCGGCCCGGTCGACCAGCTCGGCGTAGCTGAGCACCTCCTGCCACTGCCGCACGGCGACCGCGGCGCCACGGCGGGCGGCGGTGGCGAGGACGAGGTCGGCCAGGGTGGCCTCCGGGTAGTCCCGCACCGGCCCGACCGCGTACGCGTCGCGTGCCTCCGTGCCGTCGGGAGCGGCGGTGAGCGTCTCGGTCATCGGGTCACCTCCGTCGTGGCGGCCGGGGCCGGGTCGACCACCTGGATCCGCAGTTCGGACTGGTACCGGCGGCCCTGACCGTCCGGCACCCAGGCCAGGTCCGGGCCGGGCAGCGACTCGCTGACCACCACCGTCACGGCACCGCCGGCCTGCTGCCGGGCCGCGCGGACCATCGCGCACAGCGACGACGCGAACAGCGGGCTGGACAGGTCCACGTAGCAGGGCTTCGTCTCGGTGGAGAGCTTCACGTAGACCTGTTCCGGCAGCCCCAGCGACCGGCGCCAGCGCCGCACCGCGAGGTACCGGCCGAGGTTGCCGGTGGCGTCGGCCAGCCCCGACTCGTCGATGGTGGTCCGCCAGGTCTCCCGTACGGCGACCAGCCGGTCGATCGTGACCCGCGGGGTGTGCGGCCGGGCGCTGACCAGCTTGAAGCCGTCCGCGGCGTGCATGGACAGCAGCTCGCTGAACACCTCCAGCAGCGGCCAGGGTCCGTGCCCCGCACCGTCCACCAGCAGTTCCCCGCCGACGTCGCGCACCCGCAGGGCGGTGATCGGCACGCAGTCCGGCTCGGCCCCGGGCGCCGGCACGAAGGCGAGCTGGACGTCGGTGGGGTGTTGCAGGGCGAAGGTCACCCGGGCCGTGTGCCGGGGCATCGACGGCGGGAAGAGCAGCCGTACCCGGCCGGGACCGAGGTCGGCGGCGAGCCACTCCGCGAGCCGCTCGGGCGCGTCGTGGCCGGAGACGAACACCGAGTTGTCCAGCGTGGACCAGGCGGTGTGCAGCTCGCCGAGCACCACGGTCGCCGCGCCCCGGTCGATCGCCTCCACATCGGCGGCGCAGATCTGCAGGTCGGGGCTGTGGACCCGCCCCGCCGACCAGCCGGCACGGGTGGCCGGGAAGAGGTCGTCGACCCGGGCGGCCAGGTCGGCGGCGGACAGCTCCACCCGCCGGGTCTGCCCCGCCGGGTGGTCGTCGAGCCCGGTCAGCCGGCCGAACCGTGCCGCCAGCTCGGCCGCGACGGCGTCGATGGGCCGCTCCCCGGCACCGAAGAGCGGCCCCTGGGCCAGGTACCAGAAGTCCGCGAAGGACACCTCCGCGTCACCGGTCTCGGCGGCCAGTTCCTCGTAGAGTCCCCGGAACGCCGTCCCGTACGCCCCGGCGATCGCCACGGTCAGCCAGCGGGCCGCCCGCAGCAGCACGTCCAGCGGCGCCGCCACCAGGTCCAGCACCGCCCGGCCCAGGGTCACGTCGAGGTCCCGGACGGTGTCCTCGTAGCAGACCGCCCGGCCGGCGTACGTCTCGCCGGCCCGGTGCAGGGCGGGTTGGCCGGTCAACGCGGTGAAGTCGGCGTGCAGCTGCCGCAGCGCGCGGTGCAGCCGGTCCGGGTCGCCGGCTGCCGCCGCGACCTCGTCCCGCGCCGCGCACAGCCGGGCGAAGTCGGCCTCGACCGCCCCGCGCAGGTCCGCCTCTCCGATCCCGGCGATGAGCTCGCGCAGTCGCGCCTCGGCCGCGCCGCTCATCGGCAGGGACACGCCCCACCAGACCAGCCCCCGCTCGACCAGCCGGTCCAGCGTCAGGTAGACGGTGTCCTCGGTGCGCAACCCGCGCTGCGCGGCCGGCTCCTCCGCCACCAGCCGCCGGGCGACCTCGATCACCGGGGTCCGGCCATCCAGCCGGGCAACCACCGCCGCTTCGGCGGGGCTGAGGACGACCGGCGGCGCGGCGGGCCGGGCCACCCGTCGCTCGTCGGCGAGGTGGAACGGCGGGTGCAGCGCGGCCGGCAGCCACCGGCGGACGGCCGGCTCGGCCGCGATCCGATCACCGAAGGCCGCCAGCGCCCGCCACTCGAAGGAGACCATCCGGTGTCGGACCAGTCCCGGTCCCGCCGTGACGGTGCTGGTCGGGGTCCGCTCGGTCAGCGTCGCCCAGCAGATCGGCCCGAAGAAGCCGATGGTGTCGTTCTTCGCCGTGTACCGCTGCCAGTACCGGCCGATGGCCTGCTCGCGGGCGCGTCGCTTGTCGTGGCTGCGCTCGTCCGGGCCGCCCCGGCGCACCGAGTCGAACGCGGTGAGAATGTTGAGGTTCTGCCAGGTCACCGCCTCCCGGAACAGCGGGTCGCCGGCCAGGTCGTAGACCACCTTGCTGGTCTCGGCGACCGCCGCGGCCAGCACCGGCAGCAGCTCGGCCTCCGCCACCGCGCCGTCGAGGTGGGCGTCCGCCACCGCGGCCAGTTCCGGCGCGGTCAGCCGCAGCACCCCGTCGGCCGGGAAGCCCGCGGCCCGCAGCACACCCTCGCGCCATACCCGCCACCCCCCGCTGCCGAGCGGGATCAGGTGCTCCGCCACCGCGTCCGGCCGCGGCATCTCCGCGGGCCGGACGGTGCCGGTCGCCGCGGTGCCGAGGGCCGCGAGCAGGTCGGCGCCGACCTGCGCGGCCACCTCGGCCGCCCGCTCGGTGACGAACAGGTGGCCACCCTGGACGGTACGCAGCGTGCAACCGGCGGCGGCGTGCTCCGCCCAGGCGGCCATGGTCGCCGCGTCGGCGTCCGGGTCGTCGGTGCCGGCCAGGCAGACCATCGGCACCGGCAGCGGCGTGTCCGGCCGGTACGTGTACCGGTTGAGCCAGTCGAAGTCGGCGCGCAGCGCCGGCAGGATCAGCTCCAGCAGCTCCGGGACGTCCCGCAGTCCGGCCGGCAGTCCGCCCAGCTCGGCGATCCGGGCCAGGAACTCCTCGTCCGGCAGCTCGGCGATCGGAGCCAGCGTGTCCGGCAGCTGTGGCGGACGGCTTCCGCCCAGGTAGAGCCGGCTCGGCAGCCGTGCGCCGAGGCGGCGCAGTTCCCGGACCACCTCGAAGACGAGCAGGCCGCCCATGCTGTGCCCGTACATGGCGTAGGGCCGGTCGGCCCGCTGCCGCACCGCCTCGACCACCTCCGCCAGCTCGAAGGTGGGCGGTTCGGTGATCCGCGCCTCACGTCCGGGCAGGGCCAGCACGGCCAGTTCCACGCCGGCCGGCAGGGCTGCCGGCCAGTCCCGGAAGGTGCTCGGGCCGGCGCCGGCGGGCGGCAGGCCGAGCAGCAGCGGACCGGCCGGGGCCGGGCGGCCCAGGGTGACGAACCACGATGCCGGCGGGGGGACCCGACCACCCGCCGGTCGGATGTCGAGTTGGCTCATGGCCGGCCTCCACTCTGCCGCGCGACCTGCGGCGGCTCGATCCAGTGCCGGACGCGTTGGAACGGGTAGCCGGGCAGCGGCACCCGTCGTCCGTCGGGGGCCGGAACCTCACCGCCGCGCCGCCACTCGGCGGCACGGTCGCGCAGCTCGGCCGGAGCGTCCGCGGGCACCATGACGTCGTCCGGGCCCCGTGCGTCGGCCAGCGAGCGCAGCGCCGCGACGGCCCCGGACCGGTCCCGGGCCACGACGGCGGCCCGGTGCGGCAGCCGCCGCCGGCCCACCGTCAGGGTGTACGCCGCGTCGGCCGGCGGCACGCCGGCGTCGAGGTGCTCCGCCAGGCGGCCGGCGAGCTGGCGCAACGCCCGAGGGTCACCGGCGCTCAGCGGCAGCAGGACCCACGGCGTTCCCGCGTCCGGCGCCGGGCGCGCCGGGGCTTCCTCCACCAGCACGTGTGCGTTGGTGCCGCCCAGGCCGAAGGAGCTGACCCCGGCCCGCCGCGGGCCGGCCCACTTCTGCTCGCCGGTCGTCACCACGAACGGCGTGGCCGCCAGGTCGACGTCCCGGTGCGCTCGCCGGAAGTGCAGCGTGCCGGGGATGACCCCGTGCCGTACGGCGAGCACCGCCTTGATCAGGCCGATCACGCCGGCAGCGGCGTCCAGGTTCCCGACGCCGGACTTCACGGAGCCCAGGACGCAGTACCCGGACCGGTCGGTGTGCATCCGGAAGGCCCGGGTCAGCGCCTGGATCTCCAACGCGTCGCCGACCACGGTGCCGCTGCCGTGGCCCTCGACGAAGCCGACGTCGCCCGCCTGCCACCCGGCGGCGGCCAGTGCCTCCGCCACCACGGCGGCCTGGCCGGCGACGCCGGGGGCGGTGAAGCCGGCCCGGTCGGCGCCGTCGTTGTTGACGGCCCAGCCGGCCAGCACCCCGTAGATGTGGTCGCCGTCCTCGATCGCGTCGGCGAGGCGCTTGAGCAGCACCGCCCCGGCGCCGTTGCCGAACACCTGCCCGGAGGCGTCCGCGTCGTACGGCCGGCAGACGCCGTCCGCGGCGAGGGTGCCGCCGGGACGGTGCCGGTAGCCCACCTGGCGGGTCGACACCACCGCCGCGCCCCCGGCCAGCGCCAGGTCGCAGCGGTAGTCGAGCAGGCTCTGCGCCGCCTGGCAGACCGACACCAGCGAGGACGAGCAGGCGGTCTGCACGGCGACCGCCGGACCGGTCAGGTCCAGCGCGTACGCCACCCGGCTCGGCAGGTAGTCCGAGGTGCCGCCGGCGAGCGCGTCGTCCCAGTCCTCCATCAGGCCGCCCGCCGGCTGCACGGCCGGGTTACCGAGCAGGTGGTGCCGCAGGTAGCGGTTGGCGGCGCAGCCGGCGAAGACGCCCACCTGGGTCTCCGGGTCGGGCCGGGCGTAGCCGCCGTCCTCGAGCGCCCACCAGGCCACCTCGAGGAAGAGCCGGTGCTGCGGATCCAGCAGGGCGGCGTCGGCGGGCGGGTAGCCGAACAGCGCCGCGTCGAAGTCGGTGAGCCCGGCCAGCCGGCCGAAGGCGGGCACGAAGCCGGCGTCGGCGGCGGTCTCGGGCGGCAGCCCGGCCGCCGTCAGGTCGGCCCCGGAGAACCGTCCTACCGCGTCGACTCCACCGATGAGGTTCGCCCAGAACTCGGCCGGCCCGTCCGCGCCGGGCACCCGGCAGGCCAGCCCGATGATCGCGATCCGGTCGTCGTCCGTCATTCCGTCTCCCCCGACCGCGCCCGGCGGCGTCGGCGCATCCGACCGGCGGCGCGCAGCAGCGCACCGTCCTCCTCACCCGCCCCGCCGGCCGGTTCACCGGCACGCAGGTACGCGGCCAGTCCGGCGACGGTGGGAAACTCGAACAGCCGCACCAGCGGGATCCGACGCTGCAACGTCGCCTCCAGCCGAGCCTGCACGAGCGCCATCAGCAGCGAGTGGCCCCCCAGGTCGACGAAGGCCGTCTCCCGGCCGACCCGGTCCAGACCGAGCACCGCACACCAGGCGGCGGCGATGATCGCCTCCAGCGGGTCGTGGTCGGCGGCCTGGACCACCGGCCCGGACGGCGGGGGAAGGGCGGCGACGTCCAGCTTGCCGGTCACCCCCATGGGCAGGGCGTCCACCAGCACCACGGCGCGCGGCAGCATGAAGTCCGGCAGCCGGACCGCGAGGCCGGCGCGCAGGGCGGTCGGGTCGACCGACGCGTCCGGCGACGGCACGACGTACCCGATGATCTCCTTGTCGCCGGCGCCGGTGCCGCCGGGGCGGGGCCGGGCCACGACGGCGGCCTGCCCGACGCCGGGCAGTGCGGCCAGGGCGGCCTCCACCTCGCCCAGCTCGACCCGGTGGCCGCGCACCTTCACCAGCCGGTCCGCCCGGCCGAGATAGACCAGCCGGCCATCGGGCAGCCGCCGGGCCAGGTCTCCGGTCCGGTAGGTCCGCACCCCGTCGTGTTCTTCGAACCGGGCGGCGGTCAGGTCCGGCATCCGCCAGTAGCCGAGCGCGACGTGCGCCGAACGGACGACCACCTCACCGGTCAGGCAGGTGGGCCGGCCCGCCGGGTCGAGCAGGAGGACCTCGATGCCGTCCAGCGGATGGCCGATCGGGACGACCGGATGGTCCAGCGGCGCGTCCGGCGGGAGGTGGTCCTGGGTGGCGAAGCTGATCTCGGTGGTGCCGTAACCGTTGACGAACACGGCGTCCGGGGCGAAGTGGCGGCGGGCCAGCTCGACGTCGTGCCGGGTCACCTCCTCGCCGCCGAGCAGCACGGCCCGGATGTCCGGCAGCAGGCCGTCCGGGCCGAGGCTGGCACACAGGTAGCGGTAGACGGTCGGCGTCGAGTGGTAGACGGTGACGCCCCGGTCGGCCAGGGTCCGGGCCAGGTGACCCAGCCCTTCCCGGCGGATGTCCACCGGTACGACGGCGGCGCCGCAGAGCAGGGCGCTGAACGTGTCGGTGACCGCCATGTCGTAGCCGAACGAGGTGAGCACGCTGGTCCGGTCGGCCGGGGTCAGGGCGAAGTTGCGGATGTGGTTGCCGACGCCGAACAGCACGTTGCGGTGGCTCTGCACGACGCCCTTGGGGTTGCCGGTCGACCCCGACGTGTAGAGCACGTACGCCGGGTCGTCGGGGCCGGCCGGGGTGGCCAGCCCGGCCGCCAGGTCTGCGAGGTCGGCCGGTCCGCCGGCCCGGACCACCGGGACGACGCGGAGTCCGGGACGGCCCGCCAGCGCACGCAACCGGTCCGCCAGATCGGCGTGCTCGGCGTCGGTGAGCAGCACGTCCGCGTCGCTGTCGGCGAGGATGTGGGCCAACCGCTGCGCCGGGAAGGTCGGGTCGAGCGGGACGTACGCCCGGCCGGCGGCGAGCGCCGCGAGCAACGCGACCACCGTCTCGGCGCCGTGCCGGCAGAGCAGCGCGACCTGCCCGCCGGTGGACGTGCCGGCGACGGACCGGATGCCGGTGGCGGTGGCGACCGCCGCGGCGGCCAGGTCCCGGTAGGTCAGGGGGCCGGTGTCGGCGAGCAGCGCCGGATGGTCCGGTGTGCGGAGCAGCTGCGCGGCGAACGCGGCCGGGATGGTGTCCCCGGGCGCGCGTTCGGCCCGGACGCCGGCGCCGCCGTGCAGCTCGCCGCGCCGGGGAGCGCGGTGCCGTTCGTACGCGGAGACCGGCAGCAGCCGGGCGGTGTCGGCCCGGTCGTCGTCGGCGAGCGCGGCGAGCAGGGTGCCCAGGTCGGTGCGGACCGGTTCGACCAGCTCGTCCGGACAGCCGCCGAACTCGATCTCCCAGCCCGCCTCGGCGGTCCGGACCGCCAGCGCGATCCCGTCGGCGAAGGGCAGGTCCGGCGCGGTCCCGGCCGGTTCCGCCGGGGGTCCGGCGTGCGCTGTGGCGCGGCTGGTGGCCGCGGCGGAGAGCGCCTCCCCCACGGGCCGGTCGTCGGTGAGGTCCAGCTGGTACCCGGCGTCCGGGCAGCGGACCGTCACCTCGGTCCGCCCGGTCCAGCGGCGGACCAGCAGGGCCGCGGCGACGACGGCCACGACCTGCGGCGGCACCCCGTGGCGGGCGGCGAGGGCGGTCAACCTCCGGCTCGTCCCGGCGTCGAGCACGATCCGTGGACGCTGCTCGGCCGGCTCCGGTCCCGCGGTGATGACCGGCGCCGGGTCCAGCGGGGTCAGGGTCGGGCCCATCAGCGCCCGCCGAGGACCGCCGCGGCGACCTCGTCCACGGTCGACACCTCGGCGTACGGCTCGGCCGCGGCGTAGTCGTCGCCGGTGTAGCAGCCGGAGCCGTGCAGCACGATCTCGTGGCCGGCCGGCACCAGCCCCCGGTCGACCGCGTTGAGCACGCCGGTCAGCGCCATCACGATCGACCACTCGCGCAGCTGCGCGGGATCCGCCGGGAGCGGGCGCCGGCCGTCGGCGAACCAGTCCCGCAGCAGCGGGTAGCGGCGTTCGCACTCGCGCCGCGAGACCACGATGCCGTCGCCGCCGAACCGCCGGATGAGGTCGTTCATCGCCGGTGAGGTGACCGGCTCGTGGGTGTAGAAGGTCGGGTCCAGGACCTCGTCCGGGTCGTCGGTGACCTCCGGGAAGTGCGGGTCGTCGCGCTGGGTCCAGCCGCCGCCCGCCTCGTCCCGGACATAGCGGGGCAGGTGCGCCCGGGAGAAGCTGCCGTGCCGCAGGTTGAGCACCATGTCCGGGGTGCCGAGGTGCTGCACGAGCAGGAAACCGGGACGGTCCGCCGGCTCGGCCCGGCCGGTCGCCTCCAGCACGTCCCGGCCCAGGTTGTACCCGAGCAACCCGTACGCGCTGGAGACGGAGTGCGCGTGCCAGCGCGGCGGGGCCGCCGAGGTCGGCGACACGTCGGCCTCGAACGCGGCCCGGGCGGCGTCGGCGACGAGGTAGTTGCGCAGGTCGAGGGAGTACCACAGGTTCAGCCCGTGCTTGTCGTACGCCTCGGCGGCGTACGCGTCGACGAACGCCCGGGCGAGCGCCTTGACGCCCTCCGGGGCGCCGCCGGTGAACCGCAGCAACGGGTTGAGCGGGCGCAGGGCGGGGTCGTCGGCCAGCCGGTCGACGCGGAACTTGTGCCGGGTGGACTCCGGGGCGAGGACGACCACCGACAGCTGGTCCGGCGTGACCAGGCCGGCCGCCAACGCCCGCCCCACCGCGTCGCGCAGGGCGATGCCCTTGTTGGCCGAGGTGGGGGTGAAGATGCAGATCGCCTCCCCGGTCCGCCGGATGTGCTCGACCGCCCGCGCCACGATGACCATCGAGGGGAAGGTCTTCGTGGTGTGGGTACCGGGGTTGCCGGTGAGGTCGATCATCTGGACCGGGTGCCCCCGGTACTCCCCGAGCGACCGCCAGGTGACGGTGGCCGCGCCGAAGAACTCGCGCGTCTCGTCGGTCAGCGCCGGCAGGTCGAAGCCGGGCGCGAAGCCGGGGCTGCCGGCCGGGCCGGTCGGGGTGGCGCCGCACTTGGCGACCGCGGCCGGGATCAGGTCGTAGTAGTCGGTGATCAGGTTGCGGGACATGACGACGGGCGGCGTGGAAAGCATCTGGTCTCCTTGGTCAGGCCAGCCGGGCGGCGGCGGGCACGGGTGGCGCCTGCCTCAGCCGTCCCCGTAGCGCGGTGAGTTCTTCGGTGACCTGGTCGAGGGCCGAAGGGGTCCAGCCGTCCGCGAGGGCGGGCAGGTGGTCGGCGATCGCGACGGCGGTGGCCGACGGGTACTCGATCCGCCCGTCGACCAGGTGCACCCCGTCGCGCCGCCCGACCCGCAGGTTCCAGTCGACGGCGGCGGTCGGGGTGACCTCCGCGGGGAGGTCCAGGGCGATCGTCTCGGCGGAGATCCGGACCGGGTACCCGCCGGGCAACCCCATCGGCCCGGGCAGGTTGGTGCGGATCTCGGCGCCGGTGACGAGGTCGAGCAGCAGCCGGGCCGCGGCGTGTCCGGCGATGTCGTTCAGCTCCCGGCGGGGCAGCGCCCGGTCGGCGGCCAGCAGGGCGGTCACCCCGGCCACGGGGCCGCTGTCGGACCAGGCGAGGACCTCGTCGTCCGGGTCTGCCGGAGCGGCGAGGTGCACGTGGTGGCCGAGCATCGCGAGCCGGTCGGCGGCTCCGAGGCCCAGGCTGGCCCGCAGGCAGGCGGTCAGCGTGGCGACGTTGCCGATCCCGCACAGCACGGGCAGGTCGAGGGCGGCCAGCAGCGGGTTCACCAGGTCCGGGAAGGCGCCGTTGACGAACCGGGTCGCCGGGGACACCCGGGCCACCGCCCGGGCCAGCCGTACCGCGAGCGTGGCCTGCAGCGGGAGGGTGAGTCCGAATCCCGCTTCGGCGACCAGGCTGGTCCACGCCGAGGGTGCGGTCAGCCGCTCGTACGGCGACTGGTCCGAGGCGCAGCAGACCAGCACGTCCGGGCGGAGCCGGCCCAGCGCCTCGACCTCGTCGGTCAGCGGCTCGGCGGCGAACGACACGCCGGTGCCGCTGACGCCGGCCCGGATCCGGCAGGCGCGGGCGAGCTCGTCGACCGCGGCGCCGTCGCGGGCCAGCAGGGTGACCAGGACCGGTACGTCGGACCGGCCGGGCGAACAGGACGGTGCGAGCGCCGCGAGCGAGTGCGCGACGGCGCGGGCGAGAGCTCCGCTGCCGACCAGCGCGATGTGTCGAGGGATCATCGTGCGTGGACCAGACCGGCCCCGCGCAGCTCCATCTCGGACCGAATCAAGACATGGAGCACCACAGCACGCCTCTCCCCCCAGACAGGCACACGTCCGCATCGTCGCGGACACGATCGACGCAGTCGCATGGATCGAATCGACGCGACGGCATCCGCGAGGGATACTGCCATGGATTCCCCACGGGTGGATAGCCCGTGTCGGATACTGTCCGGAACAGGAATTTCGACCGCCTAGGCCGCCTCGTCCCGGAATCAGTTGCGCCGGGTGCCCCCTGCGCCGGACGAAATTCGGTGTGCTGAGCTACGCTGCTGCCCGCACGCCGAAGCGGGCCGAGCGACAGGTACACATCGGACAGTGCCGCCGGCGCCACTCCAACCGAACCGTCCGTGCAGGACACGGGCGTCACGGCGAAAGGCTGAGGACACGTGTTCAGGTCGATGATGAAGTCGAAGATCCACCGAGCCACCGTGACGCAGGCCGATCTGCACTACGTCGGCTCCGTCACCGTCAGCGGAGAGCTGATGGAGGCGGCCGATCTGCTGCCCGGTGAGCAGGTGGACATCGTCGACATCGACAACGGCGCACGGCTGACCACCTATGTGATCGAAGGTCCCCGCAACTCCGGGGTCATCGGCATCAACGGGGCCGCCGCCCGTCTGATCAACCCCGGCGATCTTGTCATCCTCATCGCCTATGCGATGGTCGAGGATTCGCAGGCGCGGGACTTCAAGCCCCGTGTGGTGTTCGTGGACGCCGACAACAAGCTGATCAGCCAGGGGCACGACGCGGCGGAGGTGCCGGACGGCCACGGCCTCACCTCCGGCGCGACGCTGCGGGTTCCCGGGGTATCCGTCGGCTGACCGAGGAGGCGTCAGGGAGAGAACGGCGGCCGGGGAATCGGGTCGACCATCGCGTCGAATCCCTTCGGCAACTGCGCGACGAGGTCCTGGAATTCGTCGACCGTGACCGTCTCCCGCAGCGTCGCGAGCACCGCCCGGGTGCCCACCTCGGCGACCGCCGGATCCACCCCGGCCCGGTCGGCGACCCGGCGCACGAAGGTCACCACGCCCCCGTCCCAGCCGCCGCCGGCCGGGGCGGTGAGATAGCCGCTCACCTCGTCGGGCAGCTGCGCCGCCAGGTCGGCCGACTCGCCCGCGGTGATCCGGTCGGCGAGGGTCTGCAGCACCGCGCGGGAGATCGTGGCGGCCTGCTCGGTGGGCAGCTCGGAGCGGCGGGACACCGCCTCGACGAATCGGGGAAACCGCACCTGAGCCTCCTGTCACTCGCCGGCCGCCACCGGGCCGCCGCCGGTTACCCAGGGCCGGCGGCGGCAAACGGCGGTCAGCGGGCGACCGGCACCGGATCGGCGGCCTCCGCCGGGACGGCCAGGTCCGCCGGGTCCGGGAAGTCCCGGGTACGCCAGACCGGCGAGCAGCGGGTGACCAGCGCCGCCGCGGCCATCCCGAGCGAGGCCAGCGCGAGGTACGCCGGCGCGCCCAGCAGCCCGGTCAGCGCGCCGCCCAGGGCCGCCCCGAGCGGCATCGCTCCCCAGATGACGAACCGGCTGGTGGCGGTCATCCGGGACAGCAGCGCCGGGGGCGTGGCGGCCTGCCGGAGGCTGACCGCGTTGACGTTGTAGAGCCCGCTGGCGAAGGCGTTCATGGCCAGGCCGGCGCCGATGCCGAGCGGGTGCGGCAGCAGCACCAGCGCCGCCCCGGCCTGGAGCACGGCCGCCCCGGTGACCGCCCGCCCGACGCCGAGCCGGGCGCGGGCCCGGCCGGCCACCGCCGCGCCGGCCAGGTAGCCGAGGTTGGCCCCGGCGACCAGCAGCCCGACCGTGGTGGCGGGCAGGTGCAGCTCGCGGACCGCGTACACCAGCAGCATGGCCAGGAAGCCGGCGTGCCAGACGTTGGTCAGGCCGGAGCAGAGGGTCAGCGCCCGGACGACCGGGTCGCGGAACACGAAGCGGATCCCGCCGAGGGCGTCCCGCCACACCCCGGTCGCGCCGGGGGCGGTGGACCGGGCCAGCCGGGGCGTGCCGGCGAGCAGCAGGGCCGAGGCGACGAAGCTGGCCACGTCGACCAGCAGCGCGACCGGTGCGCCGAGCGCCCCGACCAGCACGCCGGCCAGGCCCGGACCGGCGGTCTGCCCGACCGCCCGGGTCGCCTCCAGGCGGGCGTTGGCGTCGGCGAGCCGGCCGGCCGGCACCACCGCCGGCACCGCCGCGAAGTAGGCCACGTCGAACAGCACCGTGGCGCAGCCGGCGAGCAGCGCCACCACCACGAGCTGGGCGAGGCTCAGCAGCCCGGCCGCCCAGGCGAGCGGGACGCTGGCCAACAGCAGGGCCCGGACGAGATCGGTGACGACGAGGACCGCGCGGCGGGGCAGCCGGTCCACGATCGCCCCGGCGGGGAGGCCGAGCAGCAGGTACGGCAGGGTGGTCGCCGCGGTCAGCGCGGCCACCCCGGTCGATCCGGTGTCGAGCACGGTCAGCGCCGCCAGGGGCAGCGCCACGGTGGTGACGTGGGTGCCCAGGGTGCTGACCGCGTCGGAGAGCCAGAGCCGGCGGAAGGTGGCGTGCCGCCAGAGGGCGGCGGAGGTGACGGTCATGGGAGCAGCGTCGGGCGCGTACCGGCAGGATCGGGCCGGCCGGATTGTCACGGTGACAATCCGGCGGCGGCCGGCCGGCGCGGCGGCTAGATTGTCACGGTGACAATCTGGGAGCCGGCGGGGCTGTCCGGGTCGGGACCGCGCTACCTGGCGCTCGCCGACGCGATCGGCGTCGACATCGCCGCCGGCCGGCTCGCCCCCGGCGACCGGCTGCCCCCGCAGCGGGAGCTGGCCCGCCGGCTCGGCGTCACCATCGCCACCGTTGGCCGCGCCTACCAGGTGGCCGCCCGGCGTGGCCTGCTCACCGGCGAGGTCGGCCGGGGCACCTTCGTCGCGCCCGCGCCCACCCCGCCGGCCGCCGCCGGCCCGCCGGTGCTGGACGTGGCCGCCGTGCATCCGCCCGGGCACGGTCCGGTGCACCGCGCCGTCGCGCCGATCCTGCACCGGATCGCCGCCGACCCGCTCGCCGTGGGCGCGGAGGACGCCGACGCGGTGCGGCACCGGATCGCCGGCGCCCGCTGGATGGCCCACGCCGGCTGGCGGCCCGACCCGGACACGGTGGAGGTGACCGCGGGCGGGCAGCACGGCCTGGCCGCCGCCCTGGCCGCGGTGGCCCAGCCCCGGCAGGTGGTGGTGACCACCGAGCTGACCAACCCGGGGCTGCTCGCCGCCGCCCGGCTGCTCCGCGTCGAGCTGGCCACCGTGCCCAGCGACGCCGCCGGGGCCCGGCCGGACGCGATCGACCGGCTCTGCGCGCGCCGCCGGGTGGCCGCGCTGCACCTGCACCCGACCCTGCACAACCCGACCGGGGTCACCATGCCGGCGGACCGCCGGCGGGAGATCGCCGCCGTCGCCGCCGCGCACGACCTCACCGTCATCGAGGAGGACCCGTTCGGCGCGCTGCGGCCGGACCGGCCGCCGCCCGTCGCCGCCTGGCATCCGCGTACGGTGCACCTCACCGGCATCACCAAGACGCTCGCCCCCGGGCTGCGGATCGGCTACCGGTACGCCCCGGCGTCGCTCGCCGACCCGCTGCGCGCCGCCGCCCGCGCCCTGGCCTGGGCGCCCGCGCCGCTGGTCGCCGAGGTCGCCACCCAGCTCGTGCTGAGCGGGACCGCGCACCAGCTCGCCGCCGCCCGCGCCGCCGAGCTGGCCGGCCGGGCCGCGCTCGCCCGGGAGCTGCTCGGCGACCGGGTCGCCGCCGCCGGGCCGGCGCCCTTCGCCTGGGTACGCCTCGACCACGACGCCGAGGCGGTCACCGCGCTCGCCCGGCGTCGGGGCGTCGCGGTGGCCGGGGTGGACGAGTTCGCCGCCCGGCGGGGCGTGCCGCCCGGGCTGCGGGTCAGCCTCAGCGCCGACGAGGAGACGGTACGCACCGCGCTGCGCGCCCTGGCCCGGCTGCTGCCCGGCTGAACACCCGCGCGGGCCCTCTCCCGCCTGCCGCCAGGTTGACGTTGGGCGGTGGCGTCAGCGCAACGCGCCGGTCGACCGGAGGTGGTCGAAGATGAGCTGGTCGACCGGGGAGACGCGGGGCCGGTCCGGGTAGCCGAGCCAGGCCAGCTCCGCGATCTCGCTCGCCGGCCGCAGCGTGCCCCGGTAGTCGGCGGCGTAACAGGTCATCCGGACCAGCGTCCCGGCGGCCTGGCCGTGCGCCTGGGCCGAGAAGGTGCCGACGGGCGCGACCGACTCCGGCACGATCGCGACGTCCAACTCCTCGCCGATCTCCCGGACCAGCGTCTCCAGGTCGGTCTCGCCGGCCTCCCGCTTGCCGCCGGGCAGGTACCAGACGTCCTTGCCCCGGGACCGGGTGCTCAGGACGCGGCCGTCCTCGATCCGGATCCAGGCCACCTTGTCGATCTCGCGCACGGCGCTCCTCGGGCTCGACTGCGGGGCCCACCCTAACCAGGGGGTCGGTAGGCTCGCCGCATGGCCCGTACCACCCATCCCGGCGCCTGCCCGCTGGACTGCCCGGACACCTGCGTCTGGCAGCTCACCGTGGAGGACGGTCGGGCCGTCGCGCTGCGCGGCGACCGCGACCACCCGTTCACCCGGGGCGCGCTCTGCGGCAAGGTCAACCGCTACCTCGACGCGGTCAACGGGCCCGACCGGCTGACCACCCCGTACGTCCGGACCGGGCCGAAGGGGGTCGGCCGGGTCTCCTACCGGCCGGCGAGCTGGGACGAGGCGGTCGCGCGGGTGGCTGCCGGGCTGCGGGCCAGCATCGAGCGGGACGGCCCGGAGGCGGTCCTCCCCTACTACTTCGCCGGCACCATGGGGCACGTGCAGGGCTGGACGATGGGCCCGCGGCTCTTCGCGTACCTGGGCGCGTCCCGGCTGGACACCACCATCTGCACGGCGGCGGCGCGGGCGGCGCTGGGCTCGATCTACGGCGCCTCCGTCGGCTTCGAGCCGGAGTCCATCGTGGACGCGAGGCTGATCGTGCTCTGGGGCGCCAACCCGCTCGCCACCAACCTGCACCTGTGGCCGTTCGTGCAGCAGGCCCGGGAGCGGGGCGCGTACCTGGTGACGATCGACCCGCTGCGCACCGACACCGCGGCGCGCAGCGACGAGCACGTCGCCCCGCTGCCCGGCACCGACGCGGCGCTGGCGCTCGGCCTGATGCGCGGCGTCCTCGACGCCGGCGCGGCCGACGAGGAGTGGCTGGCCGCGCACACCGTGGGCTGGCCGGAGCTGCGGGCCCGGCTCGGCGAGTGGCCGGTGGAGCGGGCCGCCGCCGAGTGCGGCCTCCCCGTCGAGGTGGTCCGCCGGCTCGCGGAGCGGATCGCCACCACCCGGCCCACCGCGGTGCGGGTCGGGCTCGGGCTGCAACGGCACCGCGGCGCCGGCCAGGCGATCCGGGCGATCTGCGCGCTGCCGCTGGTCACCGGCGACTTCCGGTACCCGGGCGGGGGCGCGCTCGTCTCCACCAGCGGGCATCACCCGATCGACGAGGGCCCGGTGATCCGGCCGCCGGGCATGCCCGCCCAGCCCGCCCGGTCGCTGAACATGAGCCGGCTCGCCGCGGTGCTGACCGGGGAGGCCGACCCGCCGGTGACCTCGCTCGTGGTGTTCAACGCCAACCCGGCCGCCACCGCTCCCGACCAGCACCGGCTGCTCGCCGGCCTGCGCCGGGACGACCTGCACACCGTGGTGCTGGAGCAGCGCTGGACCGACACCTGCGACTACGCCGACGTGGTGCTGCCGGCCACCATGCAGCCGGAGCACCTCGACCTGCACTCCTCCTACGGGCACCACTACACGACCCTCAACCTGCCGGTCACCGAGGCGCCCGGCGAGGCGCTGCCGAACACCGAGATCTTCCGGCGGATCGCCGCCGCCCTCGGGATCGACCACCCCCGGCTGCGGGACAGCGACGAGGAGCTCGCCCGGCAGCTGCTGCGGGACACCCCGGTCAGCTTCGAGGAGCTGCGCGAGCGGACGTACGCCCGGACCACCGGGGTGGCGGTCGGGTCGGCCCCGTACGCCGAGGGCGGCTTCCCGACCCCCGACGGGCGGGCCCGGCTGCACGACCCGTCGCTGGCCCGGTTCGGGGTGGATCCCCTGCCCGGCTTCACCCCGCCGGCGGAGGCCGGCGACGCGGCGCTGGCCCGCCGGTTCCCGCTGGTGCTGCTCGCGCCGGCCGGGCGGTTCCTGATGAACTCCACCTTCGCCTCGCTGCCCTGGCACACGAAGCGGACAGGGCCGCCCCGCGTGCACCTGCACCCGGACGACGCGGCGGCGCGCGGCCTGGCCGACGGCGACGCGGTGCGGGTCCGCAACGACCGGGGCGCGTTCCTGGCGGCGGTCGCCGTGGACGAGGCGACCCGGCCGGGGCTGGCCTTCACCTACAAGGCGTACTGGGCGCGGCTGAGCCCGGGACGGGCCACCGTCAACGCGGTCACCGCGGTCCGCGACACGGACCTGGGCGGCGGACCGACGTTCCACGACTGCCGGGTCGAGGTGGAGCCGGTGCCGGCCGAGCTGCTGGTCCCGGACCCGCCCGCCGACGCGGCGGCCGTGCCGGCCCAGCCGTCGGCGGACGTCGAGGTGGTGCCGGCGGGCTGACCAACGCGCCGGCCCGGGACTTCCGGCCCGGCCGGGCGGTCCCTGCGCCCCTGCTCCCGGCCGCCCCCCGTGCCTAGCGTGGAAGCCGGAAGCAAGGAGGCAGCCATGCGTACGTGGCAGGTCCAGGACGTGATGACCACCGACGTGGCGTCGGTACGGGAGGGCACGGCGTACCGGGAGATCGTCGACGTGCTGACCGGCCGGCATGTGACGGCGGTGCCGGTGGTGGACGGGGCGCGGCAGGTGCTCGGTGTGGTCTCCGAGGCGGACCTGCTGTACAAGGTGGAGCTGCTGGGGCAGCCGCAGGAGCGGCGGATCCTCCCCAACCGGCACCGGCGGGAGGCCCGGGCCAAGGCCGGCGCCACCCTGGCCGCCGATCTGATGACCGCTCCCCCGGTCACCGTGCGGCCGGACGCCTCGCTGGTCGCGGCGGCCCGGATCATGGACGAGCGGCACGTGAAGCGGCTGCCGGTGGTCGACGACCTCGGCCGGCTGGTCGGCATCGTGACCCGCGGCGACCTGCTGAAGGTGCACCTGCGACCGGACGCCGACATCCGCCGCGACGTGGTGGACGAGGTGCTGCGCCACACGCTCGGCGTGCCTGACCGCGTGGTCGACGTGACCGTGGCGGGCGGGGTGGTGACCCTCACCGGCCAGCTCGACCGCTGGTCGACGGTGCACCTCGCGCTGCGCCTGACCCGCCAGGTGAGCGGTGTGGTGGAGGTGGTCGACGCGCTCGGGTACGCGATCGACGACGCCCCGATGTCCGCGCTGCGGGCGGGCGCGACGACCCCGGCCGGCATCGCCTGACGGGGTGCCGGGTGAGCCGCCGGCGTCGGTTCGACGCCGGCGGCTCACCCTTCGGCGAGGGCGTCCAGCAGCAGCGCGGCGGTCCAGCTGAACGCCGGTGAGCCGAGGCCGGCGCCGGTGTCCGGGTGGAAGTACTCGTGGCAGCCGCTGCGGGCGACCAGCTCGAACATCGACTCGCGCAGCCCGGCGGCCAGGTCGGGCCGGTGGTGGGCGCGCAGCCCGCGCCAGAGCAGCCAGCCGATGTTCAGCCAGCTCGGGCCGCGCCAGTATCGCAGTGGCTCGAAGTCCGGCGCGGTGCGGTCGTACGTGGGCAGCGGGCGGTCCATCCGGGCGGCCAGGCCGAAGCGGGGCGAGCACGCCTCGGCGAGCACCGCCCGGACCTGGCCGGCCGGCAGGTCGGGCAGGATCAGCGGCATCAGCCCGAGCACCGTCCGCGCCGGGACGAGCCGGTCGGTGCGCAGGTCCCGGGGGTGGAAGGTGCCGGTGACCGGGTCGTAGAGCCGGTCCACCAGGGCCTCGGTGATCCGCGCCGCGCGCTCGCGGTGCGACCCCGGGTCGGCGCCGACCACGCCGGCGATCCGGGCCAGGGCGTGCTCGGCCGCCCCGAGCGCCGCGTTGACCAGCGGGCACTCCACCAGGAACGGATGCCGTCCGGGCAGGCCCTGGTCCTGGTAGCGGCCCGCCCGGTAGGCGTCGACGATCGCGACGTAGCGGGCGTAGTCGAGGTCCGTGGGGCGGTGCGCCGCGTCGGCGTGCGCGGTGTCGTGCCGACGGTACGCGCGCATCACGGCGGCGTCGGCGGGCACCGCGGCCATCGGCTCGTCCCAGGCGGGGCTGTTGTCCAACCCGGACTCCCACGGGTGCACGATGCAGGCCAGCCCGCCCCCGCCGACGTCGCGCGGCCCGGTCAGGTAGCGCTGCTGGGCGACCAGCCGCGGGTAGAGCCACCGCAACGCCCGCACCGACGCCTCCGACGGTGCCCGGCGGTGCACCAGCCAGGCGGCCGGGGCGTGCACCGGCGGCTGGACGATCCCCGAGGTGGCCCCGGCCGGGGCGCCCGCGGCGCGGCCCGAGTCCCAGAACTCCGGCCCCGGGAAGTACGCGCCGGCCCGCACCGAGGGGTTGAATACGATGTGCGGCACCCGCCCGTCGGCCCACTGGGCGGCGAAGAGCGTCCGCAGCTCCCGCCAGGCCCGGTCGGGGCGCACGTGCGCCAGCCCGATCGCGATGAACGCCGAGTCCCAGCTCCACTGGTGCGGGTAGAGGGTGCGCGACGGGACGGTGTGGTCGTGTTCCCAGTTGGCGTCGAGGGTGGTGACGGCCAGCCGGCGGAGCAGGGCGGAGCGTTCCGCGCCGCCGGCGCGCAGCGACGCCGCCCCCGCCGGGGTGCCGCCGGTCACGCCGCCGCCCGTCTCGGCCCGGCCTGGGTGAGCACCGTGGCGGCCTGCCGCAGGGCGGCGACCGGCTCCCCGCGCAGCCGGCACTCCAGGGCCAGCCACCCGGGATAGCCGAGGTCGTCGAGAGTACGCAGCAGCGCCGCCCAGTCCAGGTGCCCGGCCCCCGGCTGGTACCGGTTGGAGTCGCTGACCTGCACGTGCCCGAGGTACGGCGCGGCCGCGCGCAGCGCCGCGTGGACGTCGTCCTCCTCGATGTTCATGTGGAAGGTGTCGGCGACCACGCGCACCGAGGGCAGGCCGACGGCCCGGCACAGGGCGACCGCGTCGTCGAGGCGGTTGACCATGTGGTCCTCGTACCGGTTGAGGGGTTCGAGGAACAGGGTGACCCCCTCGGCGCGGGCGTGCTCGCCCAGCTCGCCCAGGGCGTCGAGGAGCACCTGCCGGTCACCCTCCGGCGGGCGGGGCGGCTCGAACGGCGGCAGCCGGCGGGAGAACATCCCCCAGGCGGCGGGGGTCATCGCGCCGATCCCGCCGAGTTCGGCGATCACCGAGAGCTGGGAGCGGAGGTTGCGGACCGCGTCCCGCGACCGTTCCGGGTCGAAGTCGCCGATGAAGTGGTCCATCTCGACGCAGACGGTCGGCATGACCACCCCGTCGGCGCGGGCCCGGCGCAGCTCCGGCAGCCGGCGGGCGAACGCCAGGTCGCCCCGGCCGCGCAGCTCGATGCCCTGGTAGCCGAGGGAGACGGCGAGGGCGTACTTGTCGGACAGGCGGGCGCCGGGCAGCAGTTGCTCCTGGCAGGCGAGTGGGATGGTCATGGAAACCTCAGCACGACTTGGAGGACGTCACCGTCACCGCGGTCGAGCAACGCCAGCGCGTCGGCCACCGCGCCCGCGTCGACGACGTGGCTCACCAGCGGCAGCGGGTCGACGCTGCCCTCGGCCACCAGGTCCATGAAGGTCCGGGCGATCCGGGTCCCGGTCCACCGGCCGGCCGTGCCGGGTGCCGGGGTCGGCCCGGAGACCTGGGCCGCCACCAGCTGGATCCGGTTGTGGTGGAACTCCTCGCCGAGCCCCAGCCCGTGGGCGTACCCCTGGTAGAAGCCGGCGGCGACGACCCGGCCGGCGTGGGTGGTGGCCCGGATCGCCTCGTGCAGCGCCGGGTACGACCCGGACAGCTCCAGGCAGACGTCGGCGCCGCGCCCGTCGGTGACCGCGCGCAGCACCGTGGCGGCCGAGTCGGTGGCGGCGTCGACCACCCGGCGGGCACCGAACCGGGCGGCGTGGTCGAGCCGGGCCGGCACCCGGTCGACGGCGACCACCCGGGCTCCGGAGAGGACGGCGAGCCGGGTGCCGAGCAGCCCGATCACGCCCTGCCCGAAGACCCCCACCCAGTCGCCGAGGTGCAGGTCACCGGCGAGCACCGCGGTCAGCGCGATGGCGCCGGGGCGGGCGAAGACGGCGGCGAGCGGGTCGAGCCCGGGCGCGAGCGGGGTGACCGCGCCGGCGGCCAGGACGGCCTCCGCGCGGTGTCCCCAGATCCCCCAGACGACCTGCCCAGGGCGGCGGTCGCCGACGTCCGGGGCGACCTCGACGACCTCGCCGACCTCCTCGTAGCCGAAGCCGACCACCGGGTAGGCGGGTGCGGCCTGCCGGGGCACGAACATCCGGGCGGCGTCGTCCCAGTCCTTGCTGAGCCGGGGGTTGCTGCCCCGGTAGAGGGTCAGCTCGGTGCCGGCGGAGATGCCCGAGTAGCAGGTGCGGACGCGGATCTGGCCCGGGCCGAGCGGGTCCGGGGGGCAGGGCTCGAGGCTCACACGCCGGGGCCCGGCCAGAGAGACAACCCAGTTGGCCATGGCGTCGCTCCGAGGGAAGTGCCGGACCCGATTCTAAACCGAAATATTGGTAAATGTCTTGTAAACGATCAATCGAGGGGGTTGAATCCCTGATGTACCCTTCGAGAGGAGTGCCACCGATGTCATCGCCCTCGATGCGGATCCTCGCCTCTTCCCTGATCATGGCATTTGTCGGGACAACCCTGCTGGCCTGCGGAGACGACGAGCCGAAATCCGACAGTTCCCAGCTAACGGTGTGGAGCCTGGAGGACGTGGCGGACCGGGTCACCGCCACCAAGGCGATCATCGCCGACTACACCGCGAAGACCGGGGTGAAGGTCAACCTGGTCACCGTCAACGAGGACCAGTTCCCCTCCCTGATCGCCTCCAGCGCCGCCGCCGGCGACCTGCCCGACGTGGTCGGCTCGGTCTCGCTCGCCGGTGTGCGCACCCTCTCCGGCAACGACCTGGTCGACCCGGACGCCAACCGGGCGGTCGTGGACAAGCTCGGGAAGGACACCTTCGCACCGCGCTCCCTGGAGCTGACCAGCGAGGACGGCAAGCAGCTCGCCGTGCCCAGCGACGGGTGGGGCCAGCTGCTCGTCTACCGCAAGGACCTGTTCGCCGCCGCCGGCCTGCCCGCCCCCGACACGTACGAGAAGATCGCCGCCGCGGCGGCGAAGCTGAACACCGGCGGCGTCGCCGGCATCACCGCGGCGACCGCCCCCGGCGACGTCTTCACCCAGCAGACCTTCGAGCACCTGGCCCTGGCCAACAACTGCCAGCTCACCGACGACGCCGGGAAGGTGACGCTGGACTCCCCCGAGTGCGTCGAGGCGTTCCGCTTCTACGGCGACCTGATGCGCACCCACTCGGTCAAGGGCGCGCAGGACGTGGACACCACCCGGGCCACCTACTTCGCCGGCAAGGCGGCCATGCTGATCTGGTCGCCGTTCATCCTCGACGAGCTGGCCGGGCTGCGCAACGACGCCAAGCCCACCTGCCCGCAGTGCCAGTCCGACCCGGCCTTCCTCGCGCGCAACAGCGGCTTCGTCACCGCGATCAAGGGCCCGAACGGCACCGAGCCGGCCCAGTACGGCGAGATCAGCTCCTGGTCGGTGCTCGACGGCGCGGCCGACTCCGCGAAGTCGTTCGTGGAGTTCATGCTCTCCGACGGCTACACCCGCTGGTTCGGCATGTCGCCGGAGGGGCGGGTCCCGGTGCGGACCGGCACCGCCGAGGACAAGCAGAGGTTCCTCGCCGCCTGGAACACCAGCGAGGCCGGAGTGGACGTCAAGAAGCCGCTCGGCGCGGTCTACGGCGACGACGTGCTCGCCACCGTGCGCAAGAGCCCGGACACCTTCCAGCGCTGGGGGCTCCCGCAGGGCCAGGGGAAGCTGGTCGGCGCGATCCTCGGCGAGCTGCCGGTGCCCAAGGCGCTCGCCGACGTGATCGCCGGGAAGTCCGACGCCGCGGCCGCCGCCAAGCGGGCGCAGCAGGACGTCGAGGCCATCGCCAAGGGCGTCAATTGACCACCACCGCACCGGAGGCCGGCCGCTCCCCCACCCGGGAGCGGCCCCGCCCCGGCGGACGCCCGCTCACCCTGCGCCGCCGCGAGTCCCGCGCCGGGCTCGCGCTGGTCACCCCCACCCTGCTCGTCGTGGTCGCGGTGATCGGCATCCCCATCGTCTGGACCGTCGTGCTGGCCTTCCAGCGGGTACGCCTGGCCACCCTGCGCCGGACCGGCCTCGCCGGCGAGCTGACCCTGGACAACTTCGACCGGGTGCTGCACACCCCCGGGTTCGCCGACACCCTCCGGACCACCCTGGTCTACAGCCTCGGCGGGACCGTCGGGTCGATCCTCGTCGGCCTGGTCGCCGCGCTGGTGGTCCGCCGGCCGTTCCCGGGCCGCACCGTGGTCCGCGCGTCCATGCTGCTGCCGTACGTGGCGCCGGTGGTCGCCATGGCCTTCGTCTGGCAGGTGATGCTCGACCCGCAGCTCGGCATCGTCAACGACTGGGGGCGGCGGTTCCTCGGCTGGGACGAGCCGGTCCCGTTCCTGTCCCAGGAGTCCACCGCGCTCTGGACGGTCATCGCGTTCGAGGCGTGGCGGTACTTCCCGTTCGCCTTCCTGTTCCTGCTGGCCCGGCTCCAGGCCGTACCGGCCGAGCTGGAGGAGGCGGCCCGGGTGGACGGGGCCACCCCGACCCAGCGGTTCCGGCACATCCTGCTGCCGCAGCTCATGCCGGTGATCGCGCTGCTCGCGGTGCTCCGGTTCATCATGACGTTCAACAAGTTCGACGACGTCTACCTGCTCACCGGCGGCTCCGCCGGCACCGAGGTGGTCAGCGTCCGGGTCTACCAGTTCCTCACCGCGCGTACGGACATCGGCGCGGCGGCCGCCCAGGCGGTCGTGCTGGCCGTGGTGCTGATCGTGTTCGTCGCGATCTACCTGCGCTTCTTCAGCGGGCGACGGGAGGCGTGATGGACCGGGACCGGATCGAGACGGTGAGCCTGCGCTGGCTGCGCCGCCTGGTCATCGCCGTCTTCCTGCTCGTCACCCTGCTGCCGTTCTGGTACATGCTGGTGCTCTCGGTCCGCCCCATCGAGCGGCTGCTGCTCGACCCCGGCTCGCTGTGGGTGCCGTTCGGCGAGCTGACCGTCGCCACGTACGCCGAGGTGCTGAAGTCCGTGGAGGAGGGTGGCCAGGGCTTCCTCACCTTCATCCGCAACAGCGGCCTGGTCGCGCTCTCCGCCACGGCGCTCACCCTGCTGGTGGCCATCCCCGGCGCGTACGCGGTGTCCCGGCTGCGGTTCTTCGGCCGCCGGCAGGTCAACGCGCTCTTCCTCGCCGTCTACCTGTTCCCGTCGATCGTCATCGCGATCCCGCTCTTCGTGGTCTTCACCCGGGCCGGGCTGCGCGGGTCGCTGTTCGGGCTGGTGCTGGTCTACATCTCGCAGACCCTGCCGGTCTCGGTCTACATGCTCCGGAACTACTTCGAGACCATCCCGGTCAGCCTGGAGGAGTCCGCCGCCATCGACGGGGCCGGGCGGCTCGGCATCATCCGCCGGGTCAGCCTGCCCCTGGCCGCGCCGTCGGTCATGGCGGTCGCCCTGTACGACTTCATGATCGCCTGGAACGAGTTCCTCTTCGCCCTTCTCTTCCTGGTCGACCGCCCCAACCGGTGGACGGTCTCGCTGGGGCTGTCCCTGCTCTCCGACGGGGTCGAGGTGCCGAAGACCGTGCTGATGGCCGGGTCGGTGATCCTCACCCTGCCCATCGTGCTCCTCTTCTTCGCCAGCGAACGGCTGCTCACCGAGGGGCTGACCAGCGGCGCGGAGAAGGGCTAGCCGATCATCACCCGAGGAGGGGGCCCTAACCGAGCGCGGCCTCGCCGAGCGGCGTACGCCGGTAGCGGATCTCGTGCCGGTGCCGTTCCCCGGCGACGAACCCGGCGTCGCGCAGCACCGACAGGTGCTCGGAGACCGTCCCGGCCGCCAGCGCGTGGCGGTGGGCCAGGGTGGTCGTGCTGGCCGGCTCGTCGAGGCTGAGCAGCAGCGCCGCCCGGGTCCTGCCGATCAACCGACCCAGCGCCGCGTGCCGGTCGGTGGACAGGGGCTGCCAGAGGGTGCCGAGCCCCCGGGCCGGATAGATCACGGTGGGCTGCCACGGCGGATCCACGATGACGACGACCTGATCCCACTTGAAGGCGCTGGGCACCAGGACAACTCCCTCGCCGCGCAGGTCGCGATGCTCGTCGTCGCCGTACTCGCGGGTCAGCACGCCGTTGTTCCAGCGCAGTCGTGGATGCAGCTCGGCGAACAACCGGTCCAGGCCACCCTCGGCGAGCCGCCGGCTCTGGAACCCCACATCGGCGTCGAGCAGCCCGCGTACCTGCGGCCAGACCGGTTCGACCAGGACCTCCCAGGCCTGCTGCACGAGGGAGACCAGCGTCTGGAGGACAACGGCCGGGTCGCCCAGCAGGAGCCTCCCGGTCGCCGACTCGGCCGCCCCCGGAGTGTCGGCCAGTGACCGCCGCACCTCCGCGCGTACCCGATCATGGCCGGTGGCCGCCACGGCCGCGAGCTCGTCCTCGAACCGGGCATGTGGGCCGATCGGAGGCGGCGAGAGGAAGTCGGGGGTGTAGCCGCGACGCGGCTGGAGCAGGGCGATCGGCCGCAGGTCGAGTTCCCGCGGGTCGAGAGTGTCGAGCCAGCGGCGGTGGGGGCCGACGCCCTCGCGCGGGGAGAGCAGCCGCACCGCGGACAGCGTCTCGAGCATGGGTGAGATGGCGAAGCGGCAGCGCAGCAGGTCGGCGGGGCTGAATCGCAGCCTGACCGCCATCCGCACCACCCCGGAGAAGAGGAGATTCGGCCTCTGCCGAATCATTGGCGGCCACGGTAGCAGCGCCCGCAGAGTGTCTGTCGGCTGAACCGAGGATCACGAGGAGAACGACGATGAACCCGAGCGCCGATTGGGAGCAGCGCAACGCGGAGCTGTGGGCGGCCTTCAACGCGGCACCCGACGACTGGGACGAGCACGAGTTCCGCGCGCGGGTCGACGCCCTCGCCGACGAGTTGGGGGCGGATCATCCGGTGGCGCTGTTCGAGCGGGCCGGCGCCTGGGACTCGACCGGCCATTCGGACCAGGCGGTTCCGCTCTATCGCAAGGCGCTGGAGCTGGGCATCGACGGCATCCGCCGGCGGCGCTCGGTGATCCAGTTGTCCAGCTCGCTGCGGAACATGGGGCAGCCGGAGGAGAGTGTCCGGCTGTTGACCGAGGAGCGCGAGCGCGGCTCCGACGAGCTCGACGACGCGGTCAGCGCGACGCTCGCGCTGGCGCTGACCAGCGTCGGCCGGGAGCGGGAGGCGGTGTCGATCGCCGTCGGGGCGCTCGCCAAGCACCTGCCGCGCTACCAGCGGTCGATGGCCAACTACGCCCGGCTCCTGGTCGAGTCGGACTGATTCGCTGACCTGATGAGCAGGTCCGGGGCCAGGGATCGAGGTCCGGCTAGTTGACCTTGGCGGTTGCGGGCCACAGGATGACCCGGTGCGAGCGACCACGGAACGGACAGTCAGCGCCCGACTTGCCCGGCTGCTCACCGAGGTCCTCGCCCCGGGCATCCTGGTCACCGCGATGCCCCTGGTCGGCGCCGTCCGGGTCAGCCGCTCCGTGCGGGAGTTCCTGCTCTGGGGCGGCACCGCGCTGCTGTTCTGCGCTGTCATCCCGATCGCCGTGCTCGTCCACGGCGTACGCCGGGGCACGCTGAGCGACCGGCACGTCGGGGACCGGACCCAGCGGGCCCGCCCGCTGCTGACCGGCCTGGCCTCGGTGGCGGTCGGGCTCACCCTGCTCGCCGCGCTGCACGCCCCGGCCGTGCTGTTCGCCATGATCCTGGTGATCTTCGTGGTGGGCGCGGCGTGCACACTGGTGAACCACTGGTGGAAGCTGAGCATCCACGCCGCCTGCGCCGCCGCCTCCGTCACCGTCCTGGTGCTGCTCTTCGGTCCGGCGCTGCACCTCGGCTGGGCGCTGGTCGCGGCGGTCGCGTGGTCCCGGGTCGAACTGCGCGACCACACCTGGCCGCAGGTCGTCGCCGGTGCCGCCGCCGGCGTTCCGCTCGCCGCCGCCACCTTCCTCGCGGTCACCTGAGCCCGGGTTCCCGGCGCCGGCCCCGACAAGATCAGTTACCGTGACGGCATGGGCAAGCCGACCCGCTGGGTGACCGAGACGAAGCCAGGACACTCGCAGTGGTACATCGACCGGTTCCGCCGGCTCGCCGCCGAGGGCGCGGACCTGGCCGGCGAGGCCCGACTGCTGGACGCGCTCGTCCCGCCGGGCTCGCGGATCCTGGACGCCGGCACCGGCACCGGCCGGGTCGCCGCGGTGCTGGCCGCCCGCGGCCACACGGTGGTGGGCGTGGACGCCGACCCGGCGCTGATCGAGGCCGCCCGCGCCGACCACCCCGGCCCCCGTTTCCTGGTCGCCGACCTCGCCGAGCTGGACCTGGCCGGGCAGGGCGAGCCCGAGCCGTTCCACGCGGCGGTGGTCGCCGGCAACGTGATGACCTTCGTGGCCCCGGGCACCGAGCGGGCGGTGCTGGCCCGAGTCGCCGCGCACGTCCGACCGGACGGCCTGGTGGTGGTCGGCTTCGGCACCGACCGGGGCTACCCGCTCACCGACTTCGACGCCGACGCGGTGGCGGCGGGGCTCCGGATCGAGCACCGCTTCGCCACCTGGGACCTGCGGCCGTGGCGGGACGACGCCGACTTCGCGGTGACGGTGCTGCGCAAGCCGCGCTGAGACGGCGGCCCGAAGGAGACCGCCCGGGCCCGGGTCAGGCCGGGGCGGCGACGGCGCGGGCGGCGGCCGGGTCGAGCGGGCTGCCGGCCGGGACCAGGCTCACCAGGCTCGCCGGCAGCCGGACCGGCCGGACGCCGGGGTAGCCCAGCATGCCGAGCACGTCCGCGCCGGAGAGCACGTACCGCCGGCCCAGGTCGGTGACGACGCTGACCGCGCCGCCGGTGGCGCCCGGCGCCGCCGCCGACTCGACCACCGCGCCCCGGCCCGGCTCGACCACCACCTGGTCGGCGAGACCGCCGCCGGTGGTCCGCGCGGCGGCGGAGAGGTCCGGCGGGGTGACCGCCAGCCGGATGTCGCGTACGCCGGCGTCGTCGCCGACCCGGACGCAGAGCGCGCCGCCGTCCGAGGTGGCCAGCCGGGGCGGTACGGCCGGCGGCGCGGTCGGCCCGGTGGGCACCCGGTCCGGCAGCTTGGGCAGGGCGGCGAACCGACCGAGGGTGATCGGTTTCGGGTCACCCTGTCCGGTGCGGGCGAGCAGCAGAGCGGCCTGGAGTTCGGTGATGCCGGCCAGGCCGTCCCGCTCGGCGACCGCGTACTGCCGGCCGCCGCCGGAGTTGCGGACCAGGTAGACGTCGCCGACGGTGGCGTCGTCGACCCGGTCGGACCGCTCCCCCAGGCCGGGCAGCGCGGGCGGGGCCAGGTCGGCGCCGGCCGGCACGGTGTTGAGCAGCGCGGGGGCCACCCGCACGGCCCGTTCCCGGGTCGCGGCCAGCGCGGCCAGCACCCGGTCGGTGTCGCGCAGCAGGTAGCGCCGGTCGTGCCAGAGCAGGTGCAGGCTGCCGTCCGGGTGGCGCAGCAGCAGTCCCTGCTCGCCGAGCGGCCGCCCGCCGGTGGCCTCCCGCCCGATCAGCAGCGCCGAGCGGACCCCGGTGCGCCCGGGCTCGGTGGCGGCGACCGAACAGACCGTCCAGGCGCCGGTGACGAGCCGGCCCGGGGCCGGCAGCGAGTCCGGCGCGTCGGCGATGCCGAGCGGCAGCCCGCGCGGCACGCCGTCGATCGCGCGGCGGGAGACCAGGACGGTCTTCGGGCGTTCGGTCCCGATGATCAGCAGCGCGGAGGCGTAGTTGAGCACCGGGTGCAGCTTCTCCTCCCGGTAGACGAATCGCGCGCCGGACTCCTTCTCCACGATCACCGCGCCGGTGTCGCGCCAGGAGCTGCCGCCGCCGGCGAACAGTCCGTACAGGGCGACGCCGCCGAGCGCGACCACCGCGACCAGCACGCTGGCCAGGCCCGCGCCGGCCAGCCGCCGGAACGGCGACTGCGCCGGATCGGTCTCCCGCATCACCAGCGCCGCGACCGCCCGCTGGATAGTGAACTGGTACGAGTGCAGCTGGTCCTGCCGCGACGGCATCGCGTCCCTTCCGCCGGGTTCGTCGGCGCACAGGATAGACGTTCCGTCCATCCCCTGTGGACCCTCCGTGTCCGCAGTCCCAGCCTCGGCGCGACGGAGGCCGCTGTCATCTCTCTCCAGACATGAGGCGGGTGACCGGGGTTGCCCGGTCACCCGCGATCCGGCGGTCAGACCGCCGCGTGCAGCGCCTGCCAGGCGCCGTACCCGCCGAGCAGGTCGGAGACGTCCGCCCGGCCGGCGTTGCGGAGCAGGCTGGCCGCGACGGAGGACCGGTACCCGCCCGCGCAGTGCACCACGACCGGCCGGTCGGCCGGCACCTCGTCGAGGCGGCGGGGCAGCTCGGCCAGCGGGATGTGCAGCGAGCCGTCGACGCCGCCCTGCTCGCGCTCACCGGCGTTGCGCACGTCCAGCACGACCGGCGCGGTGCCGCCGTCCAGCGCGGCGCGCAGGTCGGTGGCGGTGACCCGGCTGGCCCGGGTCAGGTCGGCGACCATCTCGAGGAAGGCACCCTCCGGCTCACGCAGGTAGCCGACGACGTGGTCGAAGCCGATCCGGGCGAGGCGTACGACGATCTCCTCCTCCCGATCCTGCGGCGCCACCACGAGGACCTCGCGGTCCGGCGCGATCACGCTGCCGGCGGTCTCGGCGAACCGGCCGTCGGCGGGGATGTTGATCGCGCCCCGGACGTGGCCGGCGGCGAACTCCTGCGGGTCGCGGGCGTCCACCACCACCGCGCCCTCGGCGCGGGCCCGGGCGAACTCGGTCGCGTCGAGCGGGCGCGGGGCCCGGGTGTGGTCGAACAGTTCGCGGGCCTTGCGGTTGAGCACCGCGTCGAAGGCGAAGTAGCCGGGCGCGGCGGGCTGGCCGCCGGTGACCAGGGCGAGGAACTGCTCCTCGCTCATCGGGGCGCAGGCGTAGTTGGTGCGCCGCTGCTCACCGATGGTGGACTGCCGCTCGGTGGAGAGGTTCTTGCCGCAGGCCGAGCCCGCGCCGTGCGCCGGGAAGACCCGGACCTCGTCGGGCAGCCCCATCAGCTTGCGCTGGACGCTGTCGTAGAGCATCCGGCCCAGCTGGTCGGCGGTCACGCCGAGCGAGGCGAGCAGGTCGGGCCGGCCCACGTCGCCGATGAACAGCGCGTCCCCGGTCAGCACCCCGTACGGCACCGGGTCGGTGGCGTGCGCGTGGACGAGGATGCTGATCGACTCCGGGGTGTGCCCGGGGGTCTCCATGATCTCCAGCGTCACGTCGCCGAGGCTGATCCGCTCGCCGTCGGTGAGCTTGCGGCTCGGGTACTCGGTCTCCGCCCGGCGCCCGTACCCGATCCAGGCGCCGGTCGCGGCCGCCACCTCAAGGTGGCCGGCGAGGAAGTCGGCGTGGAAGTGGGTGTTGATCACCCCTTCGATGGTCAGACCGTGGGCCCGGGCGTCGGTCAGGTACTCGTCGATGTCCCGGCGCGGGTCGACGAGCACCGCCCGCCCGGTGGTGTCGTCGGCGATCAGGTACGACGCCTGGGACAGGCAGTCCAGGTAGTACTGGGTGAACAACATGTCGAACTCCTTCGCAGTGATGACTGGCGATGCCCCAACGGTAGCGCATACCCCCAGGGGTATATTCCGGGCCGAAGGTCCCGAACGGTCAGGACGCTCGACTCAGGCCCGGCTGCCCTCGGCCAGGGGGTGACCGGCGCGCACCCACGCTGCCGTGCCGCCGGCGACCGACCGGGCGTCGATGCCAGCACGCTCGAGCAGTTCGGCAGCCACCTGGCTGCGGTTGCCGCTGGCGCAGATGACATACACCGTGCCGCCGCGGGGCAGGCCCCTGGCGCTGGCGGGCAGGTGACCCAGCGGAATGCACCGGGCGCCGGGAACGTGACCCCCGACGTACTCGACGGGCTCCCGCACGTCGATCACCGTCGCCCCGTCGGCGTGGGCGGCGGCGAAGGTGGTCAGGTCAACCTCTCGCATATCTCCTCCTCGGCATCTCTATACCCCCGGGGGTATCTGGCGACGACACTAGCGCAACCCGATCGCACCGGCACACCGCCCGCCGCCCCGGACGGCGTGATGGGGACCACCGGAATAGATACCCGGGCGGGTATGTTGCCGGTGATGGAACGCCATCTATGCACGGAGGTGGGACATGGCGAGCGTGGCGCTGACCGCGGCCGACTTCGCGGAGACCGTCGACCGGGACGGGATCGTCCTGGTCGACTTCTGGGCGAGCTGGTGCGGCCCCTGCCGCAGCTTCGCGCCGGTCTTCGAGAAGGCCAGCGAGCAGCACCCGGACATCGTGTTCGGCAAGGTCGACACCGAGGCGGAGCAGGCCCTTGCCGCGGCCGCACAGATCCGGTCGATCCCGACGCTGATGGCCTTCCGGGACGGCGTCCTGGTCTTCGCCCAGCCCGGTGCGCTGCCGGCCGCCGCACTGGAGCAGGTGATCCGGTCGGTCCGCGACCTCGACATGGACGAGGTGCGGACGAAGCTGGCCGGCAGCGGCGCCGGTCGCTGACCCGGAACGCGGGGGTACGGGCCGATCGCCCGTCCCCCCGGCGCGGGTCAGCTCGACACGGCGTCCAGCGCGGCCCGCAGCCGGACACCGGCCTCGGCGGCGACCGCCGGCAGTTCGGGCGCGTCACTGAGCTGCACCATGACCTGGGGATCCATGGCCTGCACCAGGGTGTTGTCCGGCCCCTCGGCACGAACCACGACGTTGCACGGCAGGAGCAGGCCGATGGCCGGGTCCGCCTGCACGGCGCGGTGCGCCAGGGGCGGGCTGCAGGCCCCCAGGATGACGTACTCGGTCAGGTCGGCGCCGAGCTTCTCGCGCAGCGTCGCCCGCAGGTCGATCTCGGTCAACACCCCGAAGCCCTGGTCCTTCAGGGCCGTCCGGACGCGCTCAACCGTCGGGGCGAACCCGGCGGAAACGCGGACCGTCATCGCATAGCTCATGTTCTGCTCTCCTCGCTGGAGATGATGCCGGCCGGGCGGGGCCGGCCGCCGGTGATTGAGGGGACCCGGCGGTCAGGCCAGGCCGCGAAGCAGGCCGTGCCAGTACATGGCGGGCAGGCCGTAGCGCTTGAGCAGCCACATGTCGTAGCGCGGCCGCATCGTGTCGATGAACGGGAAGCTGGGCTTGGGCTTCTGCTCGTAGTCGAACTCGGCGAGCAGCATCCGGTTGTGGGCGGTGACCAGCGGGCAGGAGGTGTAGCCGTCGTACCGGCCCGGCAGCGGCTCGCCCCAGCGGGCCGCGAGCAGGTTGGACACCACCACCGGCGCCTGCTTGCGGATGGCCGCGCCCGTCTTCGAGGTGGGCAGGTTCGCCACGTCGCCCAGCGCGAAGACCTCCGACCAACGGGCGCTCCGGAGCGTGTACTGGTCGACCGCCAGATAGCCGAACGGGCTCGCCGGGTCGGCCAGCGGGCCGCCCTTCAGCCAGTCCGGCGCGCTCTGCGGCGGTACGGCGTGCAGCAGCTCGTAGTCGACCGTTTCCTTGGTGCCGGTGGCGCTGTCGAGGATGACGGCGCGCCGGCTCTCGCCGTCGACCTCGACGAGCTGGGACTCGTAGCGCACCTCGATGCCGTAGCCCGCGGCCACGCCGTGGAGGGCCCTGGCCCAGTCCGGCTGACCGAAGATGGTCGGCGTGGGCAGCACCAGGATGACGCGCACATCGTTCAGCACGCCCTGCCGGCGCCACCAGTCGGCCGCCAGGTAGGCGATCTTCTGGGGCGCGCCGCCGCACTTGATCGGGCCGGCCGGCATGGTGAAGATCGCGGTGCCGCCGCGTACGGCGCGGATGAAGTCCCACGTACGGGGGGCAAGGTCGACGCGGTAGTTGCTGGACACGCCGCGCGTGCCCACCGACTCGGCGAGACCGGGCACCGCCTCGAAGTCCAGCTGGAGCCCCGGCGCCATGACGAGCTGGTCGTAACCGACGGTCCCGTCGCCGGCGAGCGCCACGTGCCGGTTGTCCGGGTCGACCCCGGCCGCCCGGTCCCGAATCCAGGTCACGCCCTTGGGGATGAGCCTTCGTTCCGGACGTACGGTTTCCGCCACGGTGGCCTGACCGCCGCCCACGAGCGTCCAGAGCGGTTGGTAGTAGTGGTGCTCGGCCGGCTCGATCAGGGCGATGTCGCCCACACCCGCCCGGCGCAGCCGGGCGGCGACGCTGATGCCGGCGGTGCCACCGCCGACGATGACGACCTCGTGCTGCCGTACCGGAGCCATGGGACCTCCCGGAGGTGAGAAGGGTGGCCGCCGCGGGCATCTGACCGATCGGCGGGAATCCGCAGGCGACCCTTGAGGTTGACGATACCCCCGGGGGTATTCGGTAGCGAAGTCGGTACCCCCTGGGGTATGTTGAACGCAGGAGGTAACGCTGTGAAGCTTCAACCCGCCATGACCAGCGAGGCGCTGACCCGGCTCAAGCGGGCCCGGGGCCAGCTCAACGCCGTCATCGAGATGATGGAGAACGGTGAGGACTGCCGGGCGGCGCTGACCCAGCTCGCCGCGGTCTCCAAGGCCATCGACCGGGCCGGCTTCAAGATCATCGCGTCCGGGATGCGGCACTGCGGCACCGCCCGCGACCGGGGCGAGGAGCCGGAGATGACGGAGGAGGAGCTGGAGAAGCTCTTCCTGGCCCTGGCCTGACCGACGAAATCGCCACCCACGCCGCGTGAGCGCGGCGTGGGTGGGTAACCCACGCCCGAGACCCGGGCCGAAGTCTGTCTCCCACATACCCCCGGGGGTATATGGGAAATGGAAGGAGAACGGCATATGGCAGTCGACGTATCCGTCATCGCGACGTCCTCGCTCGGGGACCGCAGCTACCTGGCCTCGGACGGGCGGGTGGGGATCGTGGTCGACCCGCAGCGGGACATCGACCGGATCCTGTACCTCGCCGGGGCGCAGGGGGTGCGGATCACCCACGTGGTGGAGACGCACCTCCACAACGACTACGTCTCCGGCGGCCTCGAACTGGCCCGGATCACCGGCGCCCGCTACCTCGTGGCGGCGGCCGACGAGGTCGGCTTCGACCGGGTGCCGGTCACCGACGGCGACATGGTGCCCGTCTCCGACACCCTGCGGCTGCGCGTGCTCGCGACCCCCGGCCACACCTTCCACCACCTGTCGTACGTCCTCGACGAGGCCGCGGACGGCGGCTGGCAGCCGGCCGGCGTCTTCACCGGCGGATCGCTGCTGTTCGGCACGACCGGGCGCACCGACCTGCTCGGCCAGGCGCACGCCCACGAGCTGGCCCACCAGCAGCACGCCTCGGCGCGGCGGCTGGCCGACCTGCTCCCCGACGGGGCCCAGGTGTGGCCCACGCACGGCTTCGGCAGCTTCTGCTCGGCCAGCCAGGCCGACGCCCCCGACTCCACCATCGGCCGGGAGAAGCGGGCGAACCCCGTGCTGCGGCTCGCCGCCGACCAGTTCGTCACCGAGACGCTCGCCAGCCTCGACGCCTACCCGGCGTACTACGCCCACATGGGCGTGGCGAACAGCGCCGGACCGGCCGCGGTGGACCTCACCCCGGCGACCCGGGCGGACGCGGCCCAGCTCCGCGACCGGATCGCCGCCGGCGAGTGGGTGGTGGACCTGCGGCACCGCAAGGCTTACGCGGCCTCGCACCTGGCCGGCACCGTGAGTCTCGGGCTGGACGGCCCGATGTCCACCTGGCTCGGCTGGCTGATCGACTGGGGCACCCCGGTCACCCTGCTCGCCGAGACTCCGGAGCAGGTCGCCGACGCCCAGCGGGAACTGGCCCGCATCGGCATCGACCGGCCGGCCGCCCAGGCCACCGGCGAGGCCGGGCGGTGGGCGGCCGAGCCCGGGCAGCTCCGGGAGCTGCGGATGGCCGACTTCCCCGCCCTCGCCGCGGCGCGCGGCGGCAACACCCCCGCCGGCCTGCCCGCCCCGGCGGTCGTCCTGGACGTACGGATGACCAACGAGTGGAAGGCCGGCCACGTCGAGGGCGCGGTGCACATCCCGCTGCCCGAGCTGCCCGCGCGGCTGGCCGACGTACCGCCGGGCGCGGTCTGGGTGCACTGCGGCTCCGGCTACCGCGCCACCGCCGCGGCGTCGCTGCTGGCCAACGCCGGCCGCGAGGTCGTCGTCATCGACGACCGGTTCGACCGGGCCGAGGCGGCCGGCGTCGCCATGGCCGACAACGCCTGACCCGTACCCCGATTCCGGCCGGCGCGGACGACGCGCCGGCCGGCGCCCCGCCCTGCCACCCGCTCGGGTGGTTTGCCCCAGAACGAGGAGACATGAGCACTTCTGAGACCGCCCGCCCCGCCACCCTGGACGCCACCGCCCTGCGCGAGCTGATCGACTCCGGGCGCTCGCCCCGGCTGCTCGACGTGCGCACCCCGGCCGAGTTCGAGACCGTGCACATCCCCGGCGCCTACAACGTCCCCCTCGACCTGCTCCGCGAGCACCGCGAGGAACTGCGTAGCCACCTCGACGAGGACGTGGTGCTGATCTGCCGCTCCGGCGCCCGCGCCACCCAGGCCGGGCAGGCGCTGGCCGGGGTCGGACTGCCGAACCTCAAGGTCCTCGACGGCGGCATGCTCGCCTGGCAGGCAGCCAACGCGCCGGTCAAGCAGGGCGCGCCCCGGTGGGACCTGGAGCGGCAGGTCCGCCTGGTCGCCGGCTCGATCGTCCTGCTCAGCGTCCTGGGTTCGGTGTTCGTGCCGGGCCTGAAGTGGGTCGCCGGGTTCATCGGCGCCGGCCTCACCTTCGCCGCGGTGACCAACACCTGCGCGATGGGCATGCTGCTGAGCAAGCTGCCGTACAACCGGGGCGCCAGCTGCGACCTCGACACCATCGTCGGGCAACTGCGCGGGGGGCGGGCATGAGCGCCACCCTGCTGCTGACCCTCGGGCTGGCCGTGCTGATCGGGGTCAGCCTCGGCCTGCTCGGCGGCGGCGGATCCATCCTCGCCGTGCCGCTGCTGGTGTACGTCGCCGGCCTGCCGGCCAAGGAGGCCATCGCCACGTCCCTGCTCGTGGTCGGCGCCACCAGCGCGGTCGGGGTGCTGCCGCACGCCCGCGCCCACCGGGTCCGCTGGCGCACCGGGCTGGTCTTCGGCCTGGCCGGGATGACCGGCGCGTACGCCGGTGGCCGGCTGGCCGCCTTCATCCCGGCGGCGGTCCTGCTCACCGGGTTCGCGGTGATGATGCTGGCCACCGCGGTCGCGATGATCCGGGGTCGCCGGAACGCCGCGGGCCGGCCGGTGCCGCACGAGCTGCCGGCGCTGCGGGTGATCCTCGACGGGATCGTGGTCGGGCTGGTCACCGGCCTGGTCGGCGCGGGCGGCGGCTTCCTGGTGGTGCCCGCCCTGGCCCTGCTCGGCGGCCTGCCGATGCCGGTCGCCGTCGGCACCTCGCTGGTGGTCATCGCGATGAAGTCCTTCGCCGGCCTCGCCGGCTACCTCTCCAGCGTGAGCATCAACTGGGGCCTCGCCCTCGCGGTGACCGCCGCCGCGATCGTCGGCAGCGTCCTCGGCGGTCGCCTCGCCGGGAAGATTCCCGCGGATCTCCTGCGCAAGTCGTTCGGCTGGTTCGTTGTGGTGATGGGCGTGTTCGTCCTCGCCCAGCAACTGCCGCCGCGAATCGGGCTCGGCCTGGTCGCCGTGGGGGCGCTTGCCGCAGCCGGTACGGTCACGGTGGCGGTGGTGCGCCGCCAGAGGGGGGAACACAGTGGACAGCAGCGCCTGGGACGCCCGGTACGCGAGCGCGTCGGGACTGGTGTGGAGCGCTGAGCCCAACCGTTTCGTGGTCGAGTCGGTCGCCGGGTTGACCCCCGGCGCCGCGCTCGACCTGGCGGCCGGCGAGGGCCGCAACGCGGTCTGGCTGGCCGAGCGGGGCTGGCGGGTCACCGCCGTCGACTTCGCCCCGGTGGCCGTCGAGCGGGGCCGCGAGCTGGCCGCGCGGCGGGGCGTCACCGTCGAGTGGCGGGTCGCGGACGTCACCGCGTACCGGCCGGTGCCCGGCAGCTACGACCTGGTGCTGCTCAGCTACCTGCACCTGCCCGCCGCCGACCTGGCCGGCGTGCTCGCCTCGGCCCGCGAGGCGCTGCGCCCGGGCGGCAGCCTCGTCGTCGTCGGCCACGACCTGGCCAACCTGCGTGACGGCACCGGCGGGCCGCAGGACCCGGCCGTCCTGCTCACCCCGGAGAGCGTCGTCGACGGCCTCGCCGGGCTGCGCATCCAGCGCGCCGAGACGGCCCGCCGCCCGGTCCCCACCGCCGACGGCGGCAGCATCGATGCCCTCGACACGGTCGTCGTCGCCACCCGGCCCACCGACTGAGCGCGGCGTGCCGGGCACGGGCGGCCGGGCGCTCACGGGCGCAGGATCAGGCGGATCGGGTTGCCCTGCTTCTTCTGCACCCGGCGCACCGCCTCCGGCGCGTCGGCCAGCGCCAGCACGTCGCTGACCGACGCGGACAGGTCCAGCCGGCCCAGCCCGGTGAGCGTCACCAACTGCCCGACGTGCTCGGCCTCGGAACCGTAGTGGCCGAGCACCGCCTGCCGGTTGTAGCTGAACCGGCTGTCGGAGGGGATGCTGACCGGCTGGTTGGCGATGCCCGCGAGCACCAGCCGGCCGTGCCGGCCGAGCACCGTCAGGGCCTGCTCGCGGACCGCATTCACGCCGGCGAAGTCGAACGCCACGTCGAGCCCCCGGGTGCCGGTCAGCTCCAGCACGGCGTCCTTGAAGCCGCCGTCCTTCGGATCGAGGGCCAGGTCCGCGCCGAGCACCAGGGCCCGGTCCCGGGCCGCCGGCAGCGGGTCCACGGCGATCACCGGGGCCGCGCCGACCAGTTGCAGCAACTGCACCGCGTGCGCGCCGAGGCCGCCGACACCCCACACCCCGACCGCCTCCGCCGGCCGGACCCGCCCGGTGTCGGTCACGGCCGCCCACGGCGTGGAGACCGCGTCCGGGATGATGCAGGCCTGCTCGAACGGGAGCAGGTCCGGCACCGGTACGAGGGTGTCCTCCCGGGCCAGGGTGTACTCGGCCCAGCCGCCGTCGTAGTCGACACCACGGGTGAGCACGAGGCCGAACCGGTCCCGCTCCCCCGCCTGGAGCAGCACCCGCGCGCCCGGCTGCCAGCCCCGCACCCCCTCGCCGCACACGTCCACGGTCCCGGCCACCTCGTGGCCGAGCGTGACCACGTCGCCGTCCAGGTACAGCGGGGTCAGGGTGCCGTCGATCAGGTGCACGTCCGACAGGCACACCCCGGCGGCGGCCACCCGGACGCGTACCTCCCCGCGTCCCGGCTCGGGCACCGGCACCGACTCCATCCGCAGCGCCCGCTCGGCCACGTACAGCCGTCCGGCCAGCATCTCCGCCACGCCGCACCCCTCTCTCCGGCGTCCCCGACCGCCGACGGCCCGACGCCGGACGCGCCGAGCCGGAGTCGGCGTACCCGGAACACGCCGGGCAATGCCGGCCGCGGCGGAAAACCGCGCCTGACCGACGGCGGGGCGACGGGCCGGTAACATCCCGTCACGGGATCGGCGGAGAGGACCACCGGGTGGGCGCGCGATTCGAGGAACTGGCCTGGCGGGAGACCCCGATCGGCGAGATCAGCCTGCGCCGGCGCCGCGACCCGTCGCTCGACGTCGACGTGTACGAGGTGAAACTCGACGACGAGTTCCTGATGTCCAGCCTCTTCCCGGTCGCGGAGATCGAACTCGCCCGGCTCGGGCTGGCCCCGCTGACCGGCGAGGCCCTGGACGTGGTGGTGGGCGGGCTCGGGCTCGGCTACACCGCGCGGACCGCGCTGGAGGATCCCCGGGTGCGCTCCCTGCTGGTGGTGGAGGCGATCGAGGACGTGATCGACTGGCACCGCCAGGACCTGCTCCCGTTCGCCGCCGGGCTGGCCGCGGACCCGCGTACGCGGTTCGTCCGGGCGGACTTCTTCGCGGCGGTGGCCACCGGCGCCGGGTTCGACCCGGAGTCGCCGGGCCGGCGGTTCCACGCGGTGCTGCTGGACGTGGACCACTCGCCGCGCCAGGTGCTGCACCCCAGCCACGCCGGCTTCTACACGGTCGAGGGGCTGCGGCGCCTCGCCGCGCTGCTGCATCCCGACGGCGTCTTCGCGCTCTGGTCGAACGACCCGCCGGATTCGGCGTTCCAGCGGGTGCTCACCGCGGTGTTCCCCACCTCGGTGGCGCACGTCGTCCGGTTCCCCAACCCGCTGCAGGGCCGGGAGGCCGCGAACACCGTGTACGTGGCGCGCTTCTGACCGTGTGACGAAGTCCCCAACTTACGCGAACGTAAGTTACCGGGCGGTTAAGTTAGGCTGAGGGCCGTCATCCGGCAGCGAGGAGAGACGGCGATGGACGCGACCGCGGAGCGCCCCTGGACCCGCAGCTACGCCCCCGGCGTACCGGCCACCGTCGCCGAGCCGGCCGGCTCGCTGGTGGACCTGCTGACCGACGCGGCCCGCCGGTTCGGCCCCCGGGTGGCGCTGGACTTCTACGGGGCCGCCACCACGTACGCGGAGCTGGCCGACCAGGTGTCCCGGGCCGCCGAGGCGTTGCGCCGGCTCGGGGTGGGGCGCGGCGACCGGGTGGCCCTGGTGCTGCCGAACTGCCCGCAGCACGTGGTCGCCTTCTACGCGGTGCTGCGCCTCGGCGCGGTGGTGGTCGAGCACAACCCGCTCTACACCGCCGAGGAGCTGGCCCACCAGCTCACCGACCACGGCGCCCGGGTGGCGATCGTCTGGGACAAGGTCGCGGCGCTGGTCACCGGGCGCGGCGCGGTGGAGACCGTGGTCGCCGTCGACCTCACCGGGGCGCTGCCCCGGGTCAAGCGGTGGGCGCTGCGGCTGCCGCTGCCCAAGGTGCGCGCCGCCCGCGCCGCGATGACCGCCGCGGCGCCCGGCGCCCGGCCCTGGTCGGCGCTGGTCGCCGCCGCGCCGCCGCTGCCCGCCGACCATCCCGCGCCCGCCGTCGAGGACATCGCGCTGCTCCAGTACACCGGCGGCACCACCGGCGTCCCGAAGGGCGCGATCCTCACCCACCGCAACCTGCGGGCCAACGCCGCGCAGGGCCGCGCCTGGGTGCCCGGCCTGCGCGACGGCGAGGAGACCGTGTACGCGGTGCTGCCGCTGTTCCACGCGTACGGGCTGACGCTCTGCCTGACCTTCGCGGTGGGCATCGGGGCGACGCTGGTGCTGTTCCCCCGCTTCGACGTCGACCAGGTGCTCGACGCGGCCCGCCGCCGGCCCCCGACCTTCCTGCCCGCCGTACCGCCGATCTACCAGCGGCTGGCCACCGCCGCCCGGGAACGCGGCGTCGACCTCACCTCGGTCCGGTACGCCATCTCCGGCGCGATGGCGCTGCCGCCGGCCACGGTCGAGCTGTGGGAGTCGGTGACCGGCGGCCTGCTCGTCGAGGGGTACGGGATGACCGAAACCTCCCCGATCACCCTGGGCAACCCGGTCGCCCCGACCCGCCGGCCGGGCACCGTCGGGGTGCCGTTCCCCTCCACCGAGGTACGCATCGTCGACCCGGAGGACCCGTCCCGGGACCGCGCCCCAGGAGAGGCCGGCGAGCTGCTGATCCGCGGCCCGCAGGTGTTCGCCGGCTACTGGAACCGTCCGGAGGAGACGGCGCGGGTGCTGCTGACGGGCGGCTGGCTGCGGACCGGCGACATCGTCACCATGGACGCCGACGGCTTCGTGACCGTGGTGGACCGGATCAAGGAGCTGATCATCACCGGCGGGTTCAACGTGTACCCGTCCGAGGTGGAGGAGGCGCTGCGGCGCATCCCCGGCGTACGCGAGGCCGCCGCCGTCGGCCTGCCCTCCGCAGACGGCGAGGAGGTCGTCGCGGCGGTGGTGCTCGACCCCGGCGCCGGCGCGGACCCGCAGTCGGTCCGGGCCGCCTGCCGGACGCACCTCGCCGGCTACAAGGTGCCCCGCCGGATCGTGGTGGTCGAGGACCTGCCCCGCTCCCAGATCGGCAAGGTGCTCCGCCGCGAGGTACGCGACAAACTGATCGCCGAGAACTGAACCGCCTTGTCGCGGGCAGCGCGTAGCTCCAGGGTCACAGAAATCGCGGTGCGTAGGGTGTGAGCGTGGTTGATCGGCGCCAGATCATGAACTTCCGCGTCCGGGCCCAGCAGCTCGACCGAGCCGAGGGCACGCTCGCGGACACCGCCGTGCTCGACATCGGGGCGCAGGACACCGGCCCAAATGGGGGCCGGTGGGCGATGGCCGTACGCGGGGTCGACGTGGCGGCGCTGTCCGGCGAGGGTCTGGTCCTGCTCTGGAGCGTGCGCGGCGCTCCCCACCTCTACCGCCGCGCCGACCTGCCGGAGGTGGCCGCCGCGGTCGAGCCGTTCTCCGACGCCGACGCGGGCAAGCGCATCTACGACGCCGCCAAGCCATTGAAGGCGGCCGGCATCAGGAACCTGGCCGCCCTCGATGAGGTGGCCGCCCAGATGCGCGCCATCGTCACCGAACCGACCGTCAAGGGGGACGTCTCTGGCCGCCTGGCCGAGGTGATGCCCGAGCCGTACCTGCGGTTCTGCCGGCCCTGCAACGCCACCCACCTGTACGAGATGCCGTTCCGGCTGGCCGCCGTGCGGGCGGGGCTGGAGCTGCAACTCGACACGTCGCCACCGGTCCTGCAACGCATCACCGGGTTCGCGAAGGCAGCCGCCCCGGGCGACAGGTTCGACCTCATCCGCGCGTACCTCCGGCTGCTCGGCCCGGCCGCCCCCAGACACGTCGCCGCCTACCTCGACGCTCCGGTGAAAGAGGTGAAGGCACACTGGCCGGAAGATGTGATCGAGGTGATGGTCGACGGCGAAGCCCGCTCGCTGCTGGCCGCCGACGAACCGGCGTTGGAGCCGGCCGACGGCAAGGTAACCCGCCTGCTCGGTCCCTTCGACCTCTTCCTCTAGGCGAAGGACCGGGAAACCCTGGTGCCGGACCCGGCCCAGGCCAAGGAGTTGTGGCCGGTACTGGGTCGCCCCGGTGCCGTCCTGGTCGACGGTGATCTGGTCGGCACCTGGCGTCCCCGCACGTCCGGCAGGGCGTTGAAGCTCGCCGTCCAGCCCTGGCGGAAGCTGCCCGACGCTGGACGCAAGGCAATCGTCGAACAAGCTGAACGCCTCGCCGCGTACCGTGGCGTCTCCCTCGCCGGCGTCGAGTTCGCCAGCTAGGGCCTGGTCGGCCAGTGCCCGCCTGCTCGCTGCGGGTGGTTAGCCGAGCGCAGGCCGGGTAGGCAGGCGCGACGCGTGGCCGACGACTCATCCGAGGGGGCGAAGGTGTCACCCGAGTATCGCAAGAGCCCCGAGGCGATCTCCCGGCTGTCGCCGGAGCAGTACCAGGTCACCCAGGAGGCGGGCACCGAGCCGGCCTTCCACAACGCCTACTGGGACAACAAGGAACCGGGCATCTACGTCGACGTGGTGTCCGGCGAACCCCTGTTCGCCTCGGTCAACAAATACGACAGCGGCACCGGCTGGCCGACGTTCACCAAGCCGATCGAGCCGAGGAACGTGGTCCAGGCCGGCGGGGGCTCCGCCATGTTCGGCATCGAGGTCCGGTCGGCGCACGGGGACAGCCATCTCGGCCACGTCTTCGACGACGGTCCCCCGGAGGCCGGCGGGCTGCGGTACTGCATGAACTCGGCCGCGCTCCGGTTCATCCCGCGCGACGACCTCGAGCGCGAAGGCTACGGCGAGTACCGCGGAGTGTTCGAGCACCCGGACGGGGGGCGATGAGATGACTGACAACACGGAGAAGGCCATCCTGGCCGGCGGCTGCTTCTGGGGCATGCAGGACCTGATCCGCAAGCGCGAGGGCGTGATCAAGACCAGGGTCGGCTACACCGGCGGGGACGTACCGAACGCCACCTACGAGAACCACGGCACCCACGCCGAGGCGATCGAGATCGTCTACGACCCGCAGAAGCTGTCCTACCGGGACCTGCTGGAGTTCTTCTTCCAGATCCACGACCCGACGACGAAGAACCGCCAGGGCAACGACGTCGGCCTCAGCTATCGGTCGGCCATCTTCTACTGCGACGACCAGCAGCGGCAGGTCGCCGAGGACACCATCGCCGACGTGGACGCCTCCGGCCTGTGGCCCGGCAAGGTGGTCACCGAGGTCAGCCCGGCGGGGCCGTTCTGGGAGGCCGAGCCCGAACACCAGGACTACCTGGAGAAGTACCCCGCGGGTTACACGTGCCACTTCCCCCGGCCCGACTGGAAGCTGCCCCGGCGCAGCGAGAGCGCCAGCCGGTAGCGGGATCGCTCGTATCGCCCGCGAGCAGCAGAAGCGCGCTCTAGGGTCGGGCTGAGGGGCAAGTCAGGACGAGATGGGGGACCGCCGTGGCTGTCAAGACCGAAGCGCGACCGCGCACCACCGAGATCCGGCCGTTCAATATCGAGGTCCCGGAGGCGGACCTTGAGGATCTGCGCGCGCGCATCAGGGCCACGCGCTGGCCGAACAAGGAGACCGTCAAGGATGAGTCGCAGGGCGTGCCGCTCGCCCTCATGCAGGACCTCGCTCGCTACTGGGCGACCGACTACGACTGGCGCAAGTGCGAGGCGCGGCTGAAGGCTCTCCCCAACTTCGTCACCGAGATTGACGGAGTGGAAATCCACTTCATCCACGTTCGCTCGAAGCACGAGGACGCGCTCCCGATCGTCGTCTGCCACGGCTGGCCCGGGTCGATCATCGAGCAGCTGAAGATCATCGAGCCGCTCACGGATCCGACGGCGCACGGCGCGAGCGCGTCGGACGCCTTCCACGTCGTGATCCCGTCGATGCCCGGATACGGATTCTCCGGCCAGCCGAACACGACCGGCTGGGATCCCGTACACATCGGCAAGGCCTACGTCGAGCTGATGAAGCGTCTCGGATACACCCGGTTCGTGGCGCAGGGCGGCGACTGGGGCGCGATCGTCGTCGACGCGATGGCCGGCGGCCGCGCCGACCCGGCAGCCGCCGAGCCGGCGCCACCGGAGCTGATCGGCATCCACACCAACATGCCGGGCGCGGTTCCGCCGGACCTCTTCCTCTCGGCCTTCGCCGGCAGTCCGGCTCCGGACGGTCTCTCCGACGAGGAGCGGGCCACGTACCAGCAGCTGCTCAGCTTCTTCGGGTCGCACGTGGCGTACGGGCTGATCATGGGGACGCGCCCGCAGACGCTCTACGGCCTGGCGGACTCACCCATCGATCTCGCCGCGTTCATGATCGACCACGGCGACGGGAGCGGTCAGCCCGGCATCGTTCAGCAGGTCCTCGAGGGACGTCTGCAGCGGCCGAGCGACCTCACGCGCGACGACATCCTGGACAACATCACGCTCTTCTGGCTCACCAACAGCGGGGTGTCGTCGGCGCGGCTGTACTGGGAGAGCAAGCTCCCCTTCTTCTCCACCAAGGGCGTGAGGATCCCGGTCGGCGTGAGCATCTTCCCCGACGAGATCTACCGGGTTCCGCGCAGCTGGGCGGAGCGGGCGTACCCCAACCTCGTCCACTTCAACCAGCACGACAGGGGCGGGCACTTCGCGTCCTGGGAGCAGCCGCAACTGCTCACGGAAGACCTGCGCGCGACGTTCCGATCGCTGCGCTAACGACGCTCCCGTTCGAACCTGCGCACGCCCTCGTTCACCGGCGCGACCGAGTGGTTCAACTCTGAGCCACTCGGCCCCGCCGAGCGGATCAGACAAGGCGCTGGATGCGGACCTTCGGGCGCTCGTTCCTCAGGTGCGCCAGCTTGTGCTGGCGCACCTGCTCGTATCGTCACGTCCTATCATCCGGATCCCAGTCGCGCAGCAGGTCGAACACCGTCGAGCGAGCCATCGGCCGGCTTCATGAACGCGACCCTATCGCCGGGCAACGCCGCGCCAAACGGACGCGTATAGAGTGCGATGATCGCAGAGCGCGATGCACGGATCCAGAATGGACGCTCCTCTTGGGAACCCTCACCGATCGACTGCGCCGCAGGCTGAACCGGACCTTCAAGCGCGGCGCGGTCCTACTCGCAGCCACCATGGTCGCAGTGTTCGCCCTGCCGTCCGCGGCCATGGCCGAAGACAACTACTACAAGACCTGCGAGTATGACTACGTGAGCTGCCAGACCGGTGTGGCAGCCGGGCTCGTGCAAGGCGAATGCATGACGACGAGCCTCGCCTACGCATATACGTCGATCTGCGTCGACTACAACGGCGACTACGTCTACGTCAGGGATGGCAAGGCCGACGGCCACGCCGCGGTGGGCTACGTCGGCTCTGCCAACGGCGTCAGCGACCGCTTCTGCCGGAACAACCAAGGGTACGGCACCTGGGTCAGGTGCAACTTCGACTGGGTCGAGGCAGGCGCGCACAGCGCGTCCGCAGGGTACTTGGAACAGTTCTACATCATGGAACTCGACTACCTCTGGTCGTGGTCCGGCAAGTAGCGGCTGGGTAGACCCGGGTCGGCTCGGGCCGGTCACCGCCGCCGGCTCGCTAACTGCAACCCGGCCCAGTGGCCTCGGATCAGACGAGGCGCTGGATGCGGACCTTCGGCCGCTCGTTCCTCAGGTGCGCCAGCTTGTGCTGGCGCACCTGCTCGTCCCAGACCTCCTGGTCGTAGTCCGGGTCCGGCGGGATCCTCCGGTGCGAGCCGTCGCTGTAGTGGAACTTCTCGTCCCCGGCCCGCAGGATGCTCACCGCAACCACCCGAGGAAACGCCGATGCAGCGCGCCCGCCGGCGCCCAGGTCAGATCCGCGGTGGCCCGGACGAGCTGCGCTCCCATGTAGAGCGCCAACGACACCGGCGCGTCCGCGAACTCCGCCCGCAACTCCCGCCGCCGCGTCGTGCACGGCCACGGCGCACCGCAACCACCACAGCTCCAGATCGGCAACACCGGCCCGTGCGTGGTCACGCGCGACCTCCCAGCAGCGCCGCCGTCAACGACCGCGCCTGCCGGCTGGTCGCCCACTCCACCTGCCAACACGGGTACGGAGCCAGCCGCGCCCACCACGCCCGGCAGCCGACACACATCCCGTCGAGACCCCGCAGATGTACGCCAAGGATCAGCTGCTCCTGATGCTTCACCGCTCGTCCCCAGTCGGCCAGTGCCCACGGCTGATCGGAATGCGGTGGCGGGTGTGGCAGGGCAGGTCGGCTCCGCAGCGACAGACCCACCGCCGTTTCCGCGAGGACCAGACCGGCCGGTGTCGTCGGACGAGGGTCAGCGCGGCCGCGAGCAGATATTCCTCGTACGAGACGCGCTGCCTGCCCTCGGTCGACCTGGCACGAGCGCCGGCGACCATTCGGCTCACCGGTGGCCCCTCGTCCCGTAGCCGGTGCGCTGGTCCAGCGGCATCCGCACAGCCGGCGCGATCTGCGTCGGTACGCGATGCCATTGCGTGTCCCGCAACCGCTCCGCCTGGTCGAGCAGCCGCTGTCGCGCGTTCGCCTGCTCGCGTTCCTGGATGACCTGCCCGACGCCGGGCTGCGCGGGCTCGGGCCGGCGCATCAGCTTGCGGACCAGGTCGCGGATGGACATTGCCACACAGCCTCTCTCGCATCGGCGGGCGCAGGCCGGTGCTCTGGAAGACGAGCAGGTGGCCGCGGCGGTGAGGACGTCCCGTTACCGCAAGGCATGGTTGCTGACCGGAGCCGGGCGGTAACGGGGCGCCATCCGAAAGCTAGTGCACTAGATTCGTGTCAGGCAAGGGAGGCGCGCAAACTTGGCACACCAGGTTGTCTGTGATCGACTGGGCAGGCTGACCGGAGGTACTTGCAATGCCGACGCCGCCCGCCTACCTGAGGATCGCCACCGACCTACGCGACGCGATCACGTCCGGCGACCTTCCTGCCGGAGCGAAGCTCCCGTCCGAAACCGGCCTGATGCGCCAGTACGGCGTGAGCCGGACCGTCGCCAAGTGGGCGATCGCCGTGCTCAAGGGCGAGGGCATTGTGGAGGGCCGCGCCGGGTCCGGCGTCTACGTCCGCGACACTCGCCGGCTGGTCCGCCACGCTCAGGGCCGAGACATTCGCGCCAACGATGGCCCGACCTCGCCATTCGCCCGGGATGCGGCTCGTGCGGGCCAGCAGGGCACCTGGGAGCACGACAGCCGCCACGACCACGCGGACGAACGGATCGCCGCCCGGCTCGGCGTCGAGCCTGGCGCGCCAGTGATGCGCACGGCGTACCGCTTCCTGGCTGACGGTGAGCCGATCCAGCTCTCCACCTCGTACGAGCCGCTGGCCATCACGCAGGGCACGCCCGTGGAGTGGCCGGAGGCCGGCTCGGCGGTGGGCGTGGTTGCCCGCATGGACGCGATCGGCGTCCGGGTGGATGAGGTCGTGGAGCGCGTGAGCCTGCGGGCGGCGACCGCTGGCGAGGCCGAGGCTCTCCGCCTGTCCGCGCGGGCCTTCGTGCACACCATCGAGCGGACCTACCTCGCCAGTGGCCTGCCGGTCGAGACGGCGGACATCGTGCTGCCAGGCGGCCGGTACGACCTCGTCTATCGGATCCCAGTCGACTGACGCACCAAGTCCTCCGGCACGCCCGGCGACCTGTGGCACGCGGTATACGTGGTCCCGAGGGGTCATCACAGCCGGCACCGCTGCTCCGCCGGCTCCCACTCAGCCGCCTGGATCTGCGGACCCGTGCTCTGCCTTGGGGCATCGCTCCGACCGCCCATCGCCACCTCCGCTGATAGGGGCGCGACGGCCAGCCCGTGAGAGAGCATGGCTACGCCGCACCCGGCCGAGGGAGGCGAGCGCCTCACCCGAACCGGACACTAGGGCGGGTTGGTGATGGTGGAATTACCGCTAGTTATGACGCCAGGCTGATGCCCAACCGGTCGGCCAGCAACCGAAGTTCGTTCGGGACGGCCCGCCGCTTCACCCGCTGCACCATCGCCACGACGGCGTCCTGAACAAGAGGGTTCAGCGCGAACGGCACCGGCGCGGCCTGCTCCGCCCGCACGAACGCCGCCAGCGCCTCGGCGTCCCGGCGGCCGGAGTCAGCCAGCGCACGACCGAGGTCGACCCAGTACGACATCTGACGAATCGACGCCGAGAGAACCTGCGGCCGTACCGTGCGGGACAGCTCGATCACCCGACCGGGCTCCCCCGACTCCGCCGCGATGGACATCTCCCACAGGCCCACGTTCGTCGGCCCGAACCCGCAGCCGTTGAACCCGCCGCCGTCAGACGGATCCCCGAGGGTCGCCGCCTCTCGGGCCGCCTCGGCGAGGTGATCGCGGGCCAGGTCCAGCCGCCCGCTCACCGTTGACGTCAACGCCGCCGAAAGGTGCAGCTGACCGAGCATCTGCCGGACCCGCTCGTCGGAGGCAGCGGCCTGAAGCTCAGCCAGCGACCGGTCGGCGGCCCTGGCGGCCAGCGGCGCGGACTCGATCGGCAGGCTCTGCGCGTACGCGAACCGGGACGCCCCCAGCCACGCCGGCTCCTCGACCTCCTCCGCAGCGGCCACCGCCACCCGCGCCGCGTTGAGCGCGAGGTGCCGATACCCGAGGTGCCGCAGGCACGTCGAAGCCTGGTACGCCACCTGGGCGAGCACGGTCCCACCGACCGCGGCGGCCTCCAACAGGAGGCCGGGCAGCATCCGAGCCATTGCCGGATAGTTGGAGCGGTTGCGGAGCTGGTCGCTGCGGGCGATGTCGGCGGCCAGTTCCTCCCTGGTCCGGGTCAACGGCCTGCGCTCGCCGTCCTCGATCTCGATGAGTGCGGACCAGATCGCCGGCACGCACTCGGCGGCGCGCTCCCGGGCCGGGTCGCCGGGGTCGGTGCCCTGACCGAGCAGGTCGGCCACCGTGACCTGGAGGGCAGCGGCGATGGCCACCAGCGTGGAGCGACGGTCGATGGTCTTCCGGCCGGACTCGACCTGCGAGATGTACGACTGGCTGACGCCCGCGAGCCCAGCAAGGACGGCCTGACTCATCCCGCCACGGCGCATCCGCCAGTAGCGGATCCGGGCACCGATCGTGTCGGTCTTCCTAGCCATGTCTTCGCCTGCTTCCCAGGTGGAGGACTGGGACTACGGCCGGCCCAGGGCCTGGCCGCCACTCGGACGGTACACCGCGCAGCTCTGGACCGCGTGACGCGAACACCACTCCCTGTCTTCACGACTCGCAGTCCCGGAAGGAACTAACGTCTATCGTCTACAGCCTTCGCGCAGACGGATTCACCGGCACAGGGACGGGCAGATGAGCGACGACCACGACGCCGCCGGAGCCATGAGCTTCATCTTCGAAGCCGGCGTGCTCAAGCGCGCCGCCCGTACCGGCTGGTGGTTCGCCGGCGTGAAGCACCCCGAGTCTGTCGCTGAGCACTCGTTCCGCACCGCGCTCATCGGCATGGTGCTCGCCGCCATGGAGGGCGCCGACCCCGCCCGGGTGTCCATGCTCTGCGTCCTGCACGACACCCAGGAAACCCGGATCACCGACATCCCACACATCGCCAAGCGATACCTCACCGCCCAGCCCAACACCACCGTCACCGCAGACCAGGTTGCCGACTGCCCACCGGCCGTCGCCGACGTCATCACCGCCGCCGTCGTCGAGTACGAGGCCGGTGAGACCCTGGAAGCAGTCGTTGCCCGCGACGCCGACAAGCTCGAATGCCTCGTTCAAGCAGTCGAGTACCGCCACCAAGGCATCGACAACGTCCAGCGCTGGATCGACAGCTCACGGGCGGCGCTCAAGACCACGTCCGCTCACCGCCTCGCCGACGCCGCCCTCAGCGGACAACCCCTCGCCTGGCTCAACCCGCCCGGACAGCCGGCGTAAACCTTCCACTCGGCGTTGAACGGCCGCCGTTCCTATCGCCACGTCCGGCAAGACCGTGCATTCGGGCTCTGACCTGGAGGAACGGTTGGCATCGGCGGTTGTTGGTGGCCAGCGCTCGGTTCGGCTGGTCGTGACCTGCAGCGTTGCTGCGCTCCCGCTGCCCTACCGAAGGCTCCGACTCCTTGACCCTCAGCCAACGGTAGGGATGCATCTAGCGGGTGGCTGAAGCACCGGGCGACGACTCCGGGCAGCTGTCGAGGAGCGGCTGCCAAGTGTTGTTCAGGTCAGTGGCGGTCAATGCGCGTCCATCGGCCGCCGCATCGAGAGTATCGGCGGCGCGGTTTAGAGCGGTCTTGAACTCCGGATTACTCGCGTGGGCTGCGACTGGACGGAGGTCACGAGCCCACGCCTGGAAGTAGGCAGCTTTCGCCGCGCTTGCCGCGCCCGGCTTACCGTTGCCCTTGTAGTCCGCTTCCAGCGCTTGTTCGAAGGCGAGCCGCTCCGGAGAATCGCCGTACGAGTGACGGTCGAAGACCAAGCGGAAGTCGCTACAAACCTGCGCTGTGTTGTCAACCGGGTCCGCGGCTCCTTCCGATGATGTGCCACAGCCGACAGGGAACAACCCGAGGACCATGACAGCAGGCATCACAAGCCAGCGGCGCATTGCACCCACCTTCTCCAAGATCGGACACAGGCTAGCCGATGGCGGTCAGCCCGGCGATGAACAGGGCCGATACTTCGAGGGGTTGAAGCGGAACATGAGCACACCATCAACTTCCGCGAAGCCGGCACCCCGACTGCGGTCGCTCCCCGCCACAGCGCCACGTACCTGAACCACACAAAGGCCAGAGGCCAGGTCACGGCGCGCTCTCAGCCGTGAGGCCCGAGGGGTGTCGCTGTCCTCCATCGAAGCTGGTGGTCAGGCTCGTCGCGGTACTCCAGAACGCCGGCCTTCACCAGAGCCTGCAGCATGTCCCATAGCGCCTGACCGAGCGGATTGTTCGATCAGAACACCCACTTGACCTGCATGACCGGTTGATCCTGGAACAGACCCAGCAATCGACCCAACTTGTACTGAGCGCCATCCACGTCCGTCCACTGGGCGAGATCATCCGCTAGGGCCATGGAACTGATCCTCACATGCGCCGGCCAACCTCTATGATCACCTTCGACCCCGGGTCACGACCCAGCGTTCGGTCATGGCCGGGGGTCGACCGTCCTCCGAGGCCGTTTCGTCAGCCATCGTGCGAGACCAGGCATCGCCAGCAGCCGGTGTCCTACTCCGGGTGATGCGTGACATCGCGGCTTCACTTGATGAGTGACATGCCGAGCTGCTCGGCTCCGGTCGCAACGCTGGTAGCGGGAGCACATCGCGCCTCGCTTACGGACCCTTCAAGCGGCTGGCGAGCGAGGCTTCAACCACCGCAGGCAGTTTCTCACCGGGAGCAGGCCGCCCGCTGAGCCACCTACCGGTGCCTTCGGGGTCCAGGCGCCAACGGGTTACCTGCGGCTCGGTCACCCATACCGTGTCCGGTGTGTTCTGGTCCCAAGCCGCAAGTACACCGAGGCCACCGACCATAGCGGGCCGAGGAGGCGGCAGGACGACGGCGCCCGTCGCCAACTCCACTACCTGGTACTGCCAGTCACCAGGGACGGCAGGGTCGGCTTTGAACACGTCAAGCCGGAACTTTCCCGATGGAGACAGCGACGGTCGTCCGGGCCAACTCACGCCGGCGCCCTCAGCCGGGCAGTAGGCGGTGCGGTTCGGGCACCGCTTCGTAGTGCCGACATCGCCGTCGAACTCAGGATCTCCTGCTCCGGTACAGCCAGCCAGCAACACGGCGGCGGATACCCCGACGAGCGCCCCCGACCGTGCAAACACAGGCGGGAACGTACCACCGGACCGAGGCAAGACGATCGATCGTCTAAGCCCGAACCCGGCGTGGGCGGTCAGAACCAGCTCTCCCGGGCGTCCAACGTGGTCCGGTCCAGGCTCTCCAACAGGTCGAACTGCGGCCCTGTCCGCGGCAGTTCGTACCGGAAGAAGTACCGCGCCGCCTGCCGCTTCCCCGCCAGAAACTCCCCCTCCGCCCCCTCCGGCGACCCCAGCGCCTCGACGGCGAGCAACTGCTCCAACCACATCCACGCGACCACCACATGCCCGACCGCCTCCAGATACAGCGAGGCGTTGGCCAACGCCAGCTCCGGGTCGCCCGTCCCCCACAGCCGCCGGGTGACCCGGGCGATCCGGTCGACCGCCGCACCGAGGTCAGCGGCGAGTACCGCCGCCTCCCCGTCGGCCTTCCACGCTCGGCTGACCGTGGCCCGGATCGTGTCCAGCAGCAGCTCCAGCCCGGCCCCGTCGCGCATGGTGACCTTCCGGCCGAGCAGGTCCAGCGCCTGGATGCCGTGGGTGCCTTCGTGGATCGGGTTGAGCCGGTTGTCCCGCCAGTGCTGCTCGACGTCGTAGTCGCGGGTGTAGCCGTACCCGCCGTGCACCTGGATGGCGAGGTCGTTGGCGGCCAGGCACCACTGCGACGGCCAGCTCTTGGCGATCGGGGTGAGCAGGTCCAGCAGCAGGTGCGCCCGGTTGCGGTCGGCTTCGGCGGGGGCGGTCTTCTCCTCGTCGAGCAGCCGGCCGCAGTAGAGGATCAGGGCGAGCGCGCCCTCCACGTAGCTCTTCTGCGCCAGCAGCATCCGCCGTACGTCGGGGTGCGCCACGATCGGCACCTGCGGCGCGGTCGGGTCCTTGTCGGCGACCGGCCGGCCCTGCGGGCGCTGCCGGGCGTACGCCACCGACTTGAGGTAGGCGGTGTAGCCGAGGGCGGTGGCGCCGGCGCCCACGCCGATGCGCGCCTCGTTCATCATGTGGAACATCTGCGCGAGCCCCTGGTGTGGCTCCCCCACCAGGTAGCCGACCGCCCCGGCCCGCCCGTACGGCCGGTGCACGCCCTCGCCGAAGTTGAGCAGGGTGTTGGTGGTGCCCCGGTAGCCCATCTTGTGGTTGAGGCCGACCAGCACCACGTCGTTGCGCGGGCCGGGCTTCCCGTCGTCGTCCAGCAGCACCTTCGGCACGATGAACAGCGAGATGCCCTTCACCCCGGGCGGCCCGCCGGGGATCCGGGCGAGCACCAGGTGGACGATGTTCTCGGCCAGCTCGTGCTCCCCGCCGGAGATCCACATCTTGGTGCCGGTCAGCCGGTACGTCCCGTCATCCTGCGGCTCCGCCCGCGTGGTGATGTCGGCTAGGGAGCTGCCGGCCTGCGGCTCGGACAGACACATGGTGCCGAAGAACCGGCCCTCGACCATCGGCCGGACCCAGGTCTCGATCTGCTCGGCGCTGCCGTGGGTGAGCAGCAGGTTGGCGTTGCCGAGGGTGAGGAACGGGTACGCGGCGGTGGACACGTTGGCGGCCTGGAACCAGGCGAAGCAGGCGGCGGCCACCGCGTGCGGCAGCTGCATCCCGCCGATCGACTCGTCCAGGCTGGCGGCCAGCAGACCGGTCTGGGCGAAGACGTCGAGCGCCGCCTTGACCTGCGGGATGGTGTGCACCCGGCGGCCGTCGAAGGTCGGCTCGCTGGCGTCGGCGGCCTTGTTGTGGGTGGCGAAGTGCTCGGCGGCGACCCGGGCGGAGAGGTCCAGCACGGCGTCGAAGGTGTCCCGGGAGTGCTCGGCGTAGCGGGGCCGCTCGGTCAGCCGGGTCACGTCCAGCCAGTCGTACAGTAGGAACGCCAGGTCGCGGCGGGACAGCAGGGTGGACGACGACACGGTTCTCCTTCCGTGGGCCGTCGTCAGCCGCGGCGCAGCCCGGCGACGGCCTCCCGGAGGTCATCCTGGCTGATCGGGGCCGCCGGCGCACCTTCCGTGGCCTCCCGCATCGCCTTGGCGAGTTGCACCCGCCGCAGCACCTCGCGCAGGTCGGCCCCGGTGAGGCCGGGGGTCTCCGCGGCCAACCCGACCGGGTCGACGTCGGCGGCGAACATCCGGAAGCCGGGCTGCTCGTGCCGGTCGATCAGCTCGCGGATCATCTTGGTGATGATCTCGGCACGGCCGGTCTCGTCCGGCGCCGGCACGGCGATCTTGAGGTCGAAGCGGCCGGAGCGGATCAGCGAGGCGTCCACCCGCTGCGGGAAGTTGGTGGTGGCCACCACGATGACGTCCGGGTTCTCCTCGAAGAGGGTGTTCATCTCCTGCTTGAAGATGCCGGCCACCGCGTTGACCGCCTGGCTGGCGGCGTCCCCGCCGGCCCCGGCGTAGCTGATGATGCTGTCGAACTCGTCGAAGAGCATGACGGTGGGCCGCCGGTAGCCGCGCGCCTCTCGGAAGATCCGCTTGATGTTGCGTTCGGAGCCGCCGAGGTACTTGTCGAGGATCTCCGGGGTGCGGATCTCCACGAAGTCGGCGCCGATCTCGTTGGCCAGGGCCCGGGCCAGCATGGTCTTGCCGGTGCCCGGCGGGCCGTACAGGAGGATGCCCTGCGGCCGGCGCGCGCCCCAGCGGGCCATCACCTGCGGGTGCCGGAACGACACCGCGACCTCGCGGAACCGGGCGACCACGTCGGCCAGGCCGCCGACCTGGTCGAGGGTCACCGTCGCGCTGCGGGCCGGCGCCGCGGGGGCCACCCGCCGGCCCACGGTGTACGACCGGCCGCGCAGCACGGTCAGCTCCGGGCTGTCTCCGGCCAGCTCGCGGACGGCCTGGAGCACCACCCCGGCCATGGCCCGCAGGTGGGCCGGGGTGATCTCGGCGCTGGGCACGGCGGCGCGGACGGTCAGCCCGGCGTCGTCCTGGCTGACCTGGGGGCGCAGCCCCAGCTCCTCGGCCTGCCGCAGCATGTCCTGGCCGGCCTGGTCGCGGGGCGGTTCGGCGAGCGCGGTGCCGGCGGGGCGCAGCCCGAGCCGGCGGCCGGCCTCGGCCGCCATCCGGCCGACGCCGGCGGCCAGCCCTTCCCCGGTACGCGCGGCGAGCCGCTGGGCGAGCAGCAGCCCGACCGGGCCGGCCAGGCCGAGGGCGAGCAGCCCGACGGCCGGGCCGGGACCGTCGACCCGCAGGTACGCCTCGAAGCGGTGCATTCCGCCGTCGGCGCGCAGCGTGCAGCGGACCTCCCGGACCGGAGCCGGGAAGCCGGTGCTGGCCAGCAGTTCGACCGGCCCGTCCTGGGCGGCGGCGAGCAGCGCAGCAGCGTCCACGACGGTGACCCGGGCGCCGAGCAGGGTCGATGTCTCCTCGTCCGGCCTGACCTCGTACCCCATGCGTTCCCGTCCCTCGCTGCGGCGGTCCCCGCTGCCGAGTCTGGCACCGGACCACCGCCGCTGCCACCGCATCGCCCGGCGGCGCCGGTCGGCGCCGGCCGGGCGGCACCGGTCAGCTCGCCTCGGCCAGCAGGCCGTCGACCAGGTCGCGGGGCAGCCCGTGGGTGTCGTGCAGCCAGTGGTAGTCGCGCTCGGTCAGCGGTCCGCGCGCGCGGACCCGGTCGACCAGCGGGCGGCCCCGGCGCAGCAGCCCCCGGAAGCGCCGCTCCTCGTCGGCGAGCACCGCGCGCAGCCGCGGGACGTCGGGGTCCTGCCGGAACCGCCGCCCGGCGTCGCGGAACGGGTCGTCGGGCAGCTCGCCCAGGCTGCGCGTCGGGTCGTCCCGCCACAGCACGGTGAGCGCCCGCCGGACCAGCCGGCGCAGCACGTACTCCCGGCCGGTGTTGCCGGGGCGTACCCCGTCGCCGAGCACCACCACCGCGGAGCGCAGGTGGTCGACGACGATCCGCAGGTCGCTCTCGCCGAGCGGCCACCGGTCGCGGACCGCCTCGACCCACGGGCGCAGGCCCGCGCCCTGGTAGACGTCCCGGCCGCCGGTCAGCACCATCTCCAGGCGTTCCAGGCCCATGCCGGTGTCGATGCTGGACAGCGGCAGCGGGGTGAGCCGGCCGTCGTCGTGCCGGTGGTGGCGCATCTGCACGTGGTTCCAGACCTCCATCCACCGGTCGTCGGTGCCGGGTGTGCCGGTGGGCGGCCCGTCGCCGGTCCACACGAAGATCTCCGAGTCGGGGCCGCACGGGCCGGTGGGGCCGTTGGACCACCAGTTCTCCACGCCGTTCGCCTCCACCGGTACGCCCAGCCCGGTCCAGGTCGTCCAGGCGGTCTCGTCCGGGCCGACCTGCTCGTCGCCGCCGAAGACGGTGGCGTGCAGCCGGCCGCGGTCGATGCCGAAGCCCTCGGTGAGCAGCTGGTGGCCCCAGCGGAGGCTGGTCGCGATGTCGTAGTCGCCGAGCGACCACGAGCCGAGCATGTCGAAGACGGTCAGGTGGGTACGGTCGCCGACCTCGTCCAGGTCGGTGGTGCGCAGGCAGCGCCACGTCGACCAGGCGCCGTCCGCCGGGGTGCGGGCGGCCCAGCAGGTACGGGGTGAGCGGGTGCATGCCGGAGGTGGTGAACAGCACCGGGTCGCCGGGCGGCGGGACCAGCGAGCTCTCCGGCGCGTCCCGATGGTCGAGCCGGTGGTAGTGGTCGAGGAAGGTGCGGACGATCTCGTCGGGTGTCATGGCGTGGGCCTTTCCGGGTCGGTGCGACCGGAAAGGGTCCGCCGCTGCGGGCGGTGGCGTGACACGAAAACGCCGGCGGACCGTTTCCGGTCGCCGGCGAGGTGGGATTCGTCAGGCGGCGGCAACCGGCGAGCGGGAAGCTCGCGCGGCCGCGACGGTGTAGCGCCTGATCTGCATGCCCCGACGGTAGCGCGGGCCGGGCGGCGCCGCCCAGTGCTTTTCCGCACCGGGCGGCGCCGGGACCGGTCAGAAGGTCAACCGGACCACCTGCGGCTCGTGGTCGGAGACCTGGGTGGGGAACTCGCTGTTGACGTGCACCACGTCGTAGGCGTACGGCTGGGTGGCCAGCCACGCCGACAGCAGGATGTGGTCGAGGACCTGCGAGTTGCCCTCGTACACGTAGGTGTAGCGCTCGGCCACCGGCAGCGTCCGGGGCAGGTCGACCAGCTCGCCGGAGCCGACCAGCAGGTTCGCCGTCTGGCTGAAGTCGTAGTCGTTGATGTCGCCGAGCACGACGATCGCCGCGTTCGGGTCGACGGCCCGGATCGAGTCGACGAACGAGTTGACGATGGTGGCCTGCTGATGGCGCTGGGTCTCCGACGACGCGGCCGGCGGCTGGTAGCGGCCCATCAGCGGCTGGTCGCCGCCCTTGGAGTTGAAGTGGTTGGCGATCACGAACAGCGGCCGGTTGTTCCAGCGGAACTCACCCGCCAGGGGCTTGCGGCTGGCGTTGAACGCGGCGTCGGCCGGCTGCACCCGCCCCGGCGAGTACGACAGCTGCGGCACCCCGCCGGCGTTGGTCACCGTGGTGGCGGCGGTGGCGGTGCCGCCCGGCCGGTCGGTGAACGTCAGCCCCCGGTCGGTGCGGAACAGGAAGACCTGCCGGATGTTGCCGCCCGGCTCGCCGCCGTCCGCGTCGTTGGTCGGGTTGATCTGCCGGTACGCGTACGCCGGGCCGCCCTTGGCGCTGATCGCCGCGATGAGCTTGCTCATGGTCTGGTCGCAGGCGACCACGCCGTTGTCGGTGGCCCCGTTGTTGTCCTGGACCTCTTCGAGGGCCACCAGGTCGGGTGAGCGGAGGTTGGTGACGATCTGGCCGGCGAGGGCGTCGAACTTGCTCTGCGGGTCGGTCGGGTCGAGGTTCTCCACGTTGAACGTGGCGACCGCGAGCTGGCCGGTCCCGGCGGCGGTGGTGGTCTCGGCGGCCAGCCCGCCCGACACGACGGCCGGGAACGACGAGGGCAGCAGGAAGTAGTCGCCGAAGTCGTAGCTGAGCACGCCGGTCAGGGCCGCGCCGAAGGTGTCGCCGACGGTGACGGTGGGGGCGGCGGCGAGGGTGTCGCCGACCATCACCCGCTCCGGGTTGAAGTCGCCGGCCTGGGTGACGATGCCGCCCCGGGCGCTGCGTACGCCGGAGCCGCCCGGCACGACGGGGAACTCGCCGTACTGGTTGGTCGGGCCGACCACGGCGGCGGAGGCGATCTGCACCCGCATGCCTTCCAGGGACTCCCAGAAGTCGAGGCCGTCGGTGGCCGGGTCGAAGGTGCCGGAGGTCTCCACGTTGCCGGTGGCGTCGTCCTCGATCACCGCGCCGGGCGGGACCCGGCCGCCGGCGCCGACCACGGTCGCCGCGGGCAGCGCCTGGCCGGTGCCGAGGGTGCTCTTGCTGGCGTACGCCATGGTGGTCACGGTCAGGTTGGTGGTCGCGCCGCCGGGGCGTACCTCGCTGACGCTGCCGGTCACCGACACGTCGTCGCCGACGTTGACGGTGGGCGCGCCGGAGGTGGAGACGTAGAGCCCCTCGGAGGTGGCGTCGGAGGTGTCCGGGCAGGGGTCCTGGAGCCAGAAGCCGGCGGTGGACTTCGCGGTGACGATGCCCCGGGTGGTGCGGGTGCCGGTGAGCGCGGCGAGGTGTCCGGCGCCCTGGATGTCGCGGATCCGGGTGCCGGTCGGGCAGGTGCCGCCGCCGCCCCCGCCGCTGGCCGAGTTGGCCGGGGTGGGCGTGCCGGCGGCGAAGTCGGCCGCGTTGTTGTCGGTGTCGGTGGCCGGGTTGGTCCGGGCCACCGAGGACGTGTTGCTGCCGCCTGGGGCACGGGTGCCCTCGGCGTCGCTGGCCGAGGAACCGTAGCCGACGAAGTCCCGGTTGCCGGAGGCGAACGCGCAGCCGGTGGAGCAGGTCAGCGCGGTGGTGGTGGTCCGCAGCGCGACCTTGCCGGAGGTGGCGGAGAGGTTGGTGGTGCCGGTGGCGTCGGCGGTGGGCAGCGCGGTCCCGGTGGCGCCGCCGGAGGCGAGCTTGACCAGGTAGTACCCGCCGGCCGCGATAGAGCCGGAGAGGGCGGTGACCGACCAGCTGCTGCCGGCGGCCGAGGCGTACTGGATGCTCCAGCCGGTGAGGCTGACGCTGGTGGCGGAGCGGTTGTAGAGCTCGACGAAGTCGTTCCGGTAGGTGGCGCCGGTGTTGCCACCGCCGCCGTAGATCTCGCTGACGACGACGTCGGGGGACGCCGCCGCGGCCGGCGCGGCGACGAGTGTCGCCGCGAGGACGCCGACCGCGAGGCCGGCCGGCAGATTTCGACGCATGGTGCCTCCTGGCGGGACGCCCGGGCGTCGGGGGTGTTCGCCCGGGCGGGATGGACGGTCCGGGACGAGCCCGGACCGCATAGGGATGCGTCTATCATTCCCGACCCAGTCGATCTTGCGATAGCCCACATTCGCGCAACGGCGCATGAACGGCGGGTGACTGCATCGACGTATTGACATGCGAAGGCAACCGGCCGGTAACATTCCGGCACCTCGGGCGGCGCGGGCCACCCCCGAACCCGTGCCGTACCCCCTCCGAGGTGCCGCACAGGCACGTGGGCGGCCCGTGGGCGACCCCGCCTCGACCGGCGGCGTCGCCGCCCGTCACCCCCGGAAGGAACCACCCCCGTGAAACCGCTGATGTCGAGATGGCTGCTCGCCCTCACGGTCGCCGCGGCGACCCTGGTCGGGCTCCCCTCCCCCGCCCGGGCAGCCGTCTTCACCCCCTCCAGCAACCCCATCCTGTTCGTGCACGGCTGGAACAGCAGCGCCTCCACCTGGAACACGATGATCAGCCGCTTCCAGGCCGACGGCTGGCCGTCGAGCCACCTGCGAGCCTTCTCGTACAACACCAGCCAGTCCAACGCGACCACCGCCCAGCAGGTCAGCCAGGAGGTCGACAAGCTGCTCGCCGCCACCGGCGCGACCGAGGTGGACATCATCACCCACTCGATGGGCGCGCTCTCCTCGCGCTACTACCTGAAGAACCTGGCCAGCAGCGGCAAGGTGGACCGCTGGGTCTCCCTCGGCGGCCCGAACCACGGCACCAGCTCGGCGAACACCTGCTCCAGCACCGCTTGCGTGGAGATGCGGATCGGCTCGACCTTCCTCGCCACCCTCAACGCCGGGGGCGAGACGCCGGGCGCCTTCGTCTACGGCACCTGGCGCTCGCCCTGCGACGGCGTGATCAACCCGGTGGACAGCACGATCCTGTCCGGCGCCACCAACACCCAGACCGCCTGCGTCCTCCACACCAACCTGCAGAACGACGCCACCATCTACGGCCAGGTACGCAACTTCGTCAACCCGTGACCGCATCGCTCTGACCGCGATCTTGGGCAGTTTCCGTTCAGGACGAGCGGAAACTGCCCAAGATCCACAGAAGAGGCGGCGGACACGGCCGGTGATGCGGGCAGGGACAACGGGATCGGGGCCGCTCTGCCATGATCGGTGGATGCCGATCCGCAGGCCCGGGGCACCCGTGCGCCGCATGATCGCGCTGCTCCTGGCCGCTGTCGTCGCCGCCGGCTGCTCCCTCGGCGAGGTGCTGGCCGACTACGGCGACCCGGTCGACCTGCGACCGGCGGACGTGGTCGGCACCTGGCGCAGCGGCCCGCAGCGCGTCATCACCTTCGACGACCAGGGCGGCTTCACCGCGGAGTGGCTGCCCTACGACGTGTTCGACGAGTTCCTGCCCGTCGGCCTCGAGCGGGACGCGAACGTCACCGGCGCGGGCACCTGGGCGGTGCGGGCGCCGTTCGGGAACCCGGACGGGCCGAGTTCCCGGGTGGCGCTCACGGTCGAGGAGCTGGCCGGCACGCGGACCGGCAAGGGGTCGTTCGAGCTCACCGCCCTGCGCCAGGACGGGCCGGTCCGGCTCCTCTTCTTCTACGTCGGCCCGGGTGGGAACAGCTGGACGGCGTACGAGAAGTGTGGCGACTGCGCGCCGGTCGCGACGTCCTCGCCGTCCGCCCACGCGAGCCGGGGCGCGGTGCCCCGGCACAGCCGCTGAGGCACCCGAGCGACGGCCGCCGCGGTCAGGCCGTGGTGGTGGAGACCAGGGGTGCCGGGGCGAGGGGCTGGGGCTCCTTGCTCCGCCGGTTCGGCAGCGACAGCCGGAGCACCTTCCACCAGGCCGAGGCGACCTGCTTGGGCAGCGGGCCGGTGGTGTACTTCAGCCCGTACCGGTCGAACAGCGCCCGGACCTGCGGGGCGATCTCCTGGTAGCGGTTGCTGGGCAGGTCGGGGAAGAGGTGGTGCTCGATCTGGTACGACAGGTTGCCGGTCATGATGTGCAGCAGCCGGCTGCCGCTGATGTTGGCCGAGCCGAGCATCTGCCGCAGGTACCACTCGCCCTTGGTCTCGCCCTCGATGGAGGTCTTCTCGAAGGTCTCCACCCCGCTGGGGAAGTGCCCGCACATGATCACCGAGTGGCTCCACACGTTGCGGATCAGGTTCGCGGTGAAGGTGGCGGCGAGGGTGGTGAGGAAGGACGGCCCGGACAGCAGCGGGTGCACCACGTAGTCCTTGAGCACCTGGCGGCGGATCTTGCGGCCGACCGCCCGGAGCCGGGCCCGGAACTCCGGGGTCTTGTGCCGGCCGTCGCGCAGGCTCTCCCCCAGCTCCAGGTCGTACGCGGCGATGCCGTACTCGAAGAAGCAGGCGTTGATCAGGTTGTACAGCGGCTGACCGAGGTACGCCGGCTTCCACGGCTGGTCCTCGTCGACCCGCATGATGCCGTACCCGAGGTCGTTGTCCTTGCCGACCACGTTGGTGTACCGGTGGTGCAGCTCGTTGTGCGAGTGCTTCCACTGGTCGGCCGGGGAGACGTGGTCCCAGTCCCAGGTGGTGGAGTGGATCTTCGGGTCGCGCATCCAGTCCCACTGGCCGTGCAGGACGTTGTGGCCGATCTCCATGTTGTCCAGGATCTTGGCGACCGCGAGGCCGGCCGTGCCGACGATCCAGGCCGGCGGGAACAGCGAGAAGAGCAGCACCACCCGGCTGCTGATCTCCAGCGTCCGCTGGGTCTTGATCACCTTGCGGATGTAGCGGGCGTCCCGCTCACCCCGGTCGGCGAGCACCCGGTCCCGGATCGCGTCCAGCTCCTTGCCGATGATCTCGATGTCCGCGGCGCTGAGGTGGGCGATCGGGTTGTCGGCCTTCTTCTGGATCACGGTCACGTCGGTGGCTCCCGTCAGAGTTCGATGTCGCAGGTACCGGCGGCAGCCGACACGCAGGTCTGGATGAGCACCCCGTCGCCGGGGACGGCGGTGGTGAGGTCCCCGTTGCGCAGGTCCCGGACCGCGCCCTGGCGCAGCGGGACCACGCAGCCGAAGCAGATCCCCATCCGGCAGCCCGACGGCATGAGCACCCCGGCGTTCTCGCCGGCGTCGAGGATCGGAGTTGCCCCGTCTGCCTCGACGGAAACCCCGGCGCCGGTGAAGGTCACCGTGCCGCCCTCGCCCGGCGTGACGACAGTGGGCCGGAACCGCTCGGTGTGCAGCCGGTCCGACACGCTCCGGGACGCCCAGTGCTCCTCCACCGCGTCGAGCAGGCCGACCGGCCCGCACGCCCAGGTCTCCCGGTCGGCGTGGTCGGGCACCAGGTCGTCCAGCTCGTGCACGCCGAGCAGCCCGTCGGTCTCGGTGTGCCGCTCGACCAGCCGCAGCGCGCCCGCCGCGGCGAGCTGCCGCAGCTCGGCGCCGAAGATCACGTCGTCGCGGGTGGGCGCGGAGTGCACCAGCACCACGTCGGCCCGCTCCGCCAGGCCGGCGCGGAGCATCCCCATGACCGGGGTGATGCCGCTGCCGGCGGTGAGGAAGAGGACCCGCTCCGGGGTCGCCGCCGGCAGCGTGAAGTCGCCCTGCGCCTGGTCGAGCTGGACGATCGTGCCGGGCCGGATCCGGCGGACCAGATGGTTGCTGACCTTGCCGTCCGGGATCGCCTTGACCGTGATGCTGATCCGGCCGTCCGCGCTGCCCGGCGCCGAGGTGAGCGAGTACGCCCGCCACTGCCGCACCCCGTTGACGTCCACGCCGAGGCGCACGTACTGGCCGGGGACGTGGCCGCGCCAGCCGCGCCCGGGCTGGATCACCACGGTCGCCGCGTCCCGGGTCTCCGGGCGTACGTCGACGATCCGGCCGCGCAGCGCGACGCCGGAGCGCAGTGGCGCGACCAGGTCGAGGTAGTCCTGCGGCAGCAGCGGGGTGGTGACCGTGCCAGCCAGCCGCAGCAGCCGGTCCCGGAAGGAGACCTTCCGTGGGCGACGCGGGACAGTTGTGGTCATATGACCAGGGTGGTCGCGTGATCGCATAACATCTTGACCGGCAAAGGTGAATCAGCCGCAGGTTTTTGTTCGGGGAGAACAACAGATGTCGGACGAGTTCGGGACGAACCACCGCGCCGCCCGCCTCGAACTCGACGCGCAGGTGGCCGCGCTGCTGCGCGACGGGCTCCCGGTGGTGGCCGAACGGACCGTCAGCGCGATCATCGCCGAGGTGCCCGACTACTCCCGCGCCCTCACCGGCGCGATGCGGGAGAAGATCGAGAACGCGGTACGCATCGCGCTTGGCACGTTCCTCCAGCTCATCGAGGGGGCGCAGTCCACCGACCCGAGCACCCCGCTGGCCCCCGCCCTGGAGGCCGCGTACGCCCTGGGCAGCGGGGAGGCCCGCTCCGGGCGGAGCATGGACGCGCTGCTGGCCGCGTACCGGGTGGGGGCCCGGGTCGCCTGGCGGGAGGTCTCCACCACCACCGTACGCAGCGGGCTGGCCGCCGAGACCGTGGCCGAGTTCGCCGAGCTGATGTTCGCGTACATCGACGAGCTCTCCGCGGCCAGCGTGGCCGGGCACTCCGACGAGCTGGCCAGCGCCGGCCGGGTCCGGCGGCGCTACCTGGAACGCCTCACCCAGCAACTGCTCGCCGGGGAGCCGGAGGAGATCCTGCGCCGCGGCGCCGAACTGGCGGACTGGCCCCCGCCGCACACCCTCACCGTCGTGCTGCTGCCCCGGCCGAACCTCCGCGCGGTCCTCGCCCTGCTCGGCCCGCACACGCTGGAGAGCGGCGAGGACCTGCCCGGCATGGACCCGGCCGAGGAAATGGCCGTCCTGCTGGTGCCGGACATGCACGGCGGCCGGCGCCGGCAGCTCGCCCGGCTGCTGCACGGCCACCGGGCGGTGCTCGGGCCCGCCCGGCCGTGGCACCGGGTCGCCGCGTCGTACCAGCGGGCCACCCGGGCCCTCACGCTCGGCCTCGGCAGCCCGGACGCCGCACCGGTCGACACCGAGGAGCACCTGGCCGAACTGCTGCTCAGCATGGACCCGGAGGGGCTGGCCGACCTGCGCGCCCAGGCGCTGCGCCCGCTGGCCTCGCTCCCCCCGGCCACCGCCCACCGCCTCGCCGAGACGCTGCGCTCCTGGCTGCTGCACCAGGGCCGGCGCGAGGACGTGGCCGCCGAGCTGTTCGTGCACCCGCAGACCGTCCGCTACCGGATGGGCAAGCTGCGCGAACTGTACGGGGACCGGCTGCACGACCCGGCCACCGTGCTGGCGCTCACCCTCGCCCTCGCCGTCCCCCCGACCCCGCCGGCGGCGGTGTAAGGAAGGGCCCCTTCTTAACGCCTGGCGCGGTGAAAGGGCCCCTTCTTAACGCTCGGGCACCCGGCTTGCCGCCCGGGCACCGGGCCCAGCGGCCCCGTGGCTCCGGGTCCTCCGGCCCTGTCCCCCGCCCCGTCAGGCCGGCAGGGTCGGAGGGGGACGAGCAACGAGGAGGCGCCACCATGACCCAGCCATCGACCCGGACGGAGCACACCGCGACGGTACGGGTGCTGGAGGCGGCGGCCCGGCAGTCCCTGCACGCGCCGTCGGTGTTCAACACCCAGCCCTGGCGCTGGCGGGTCACCCCAACGGCGCTCTACCTGCGGGCCGACCCGGACCGGCAGCTCACCACGACCGATCCGGACGGCCGGCTGCTGGCCCTCAGCTGCGGCGCCGCCCTGCACCACGCCCGGGTGTCGCTGGCCGCCGCCGGCTGGGGCGTGGCCGTGGACCGGTTCCCCGACCCGGATGACCCGGCGCTGCTCGCCCGGCTGCGCACCACCGGCCCGGCCGACCTGGACCTCACCGCCGGCCGCCTGGTCGACGCCATCCCCCGCCGCCGCACCGACCGCCGCGCCTACGGCGACCGGCCGGTGCCGGAGGCGCTGCTGTCCCGGCTGCGCGCCGCGGTCGAGGCCGAGGACACCTGCCTGCACGTGGTCCGGCTCGACCAGATGCCGATGCTGGCCGTCGCCACCGCCCGCGCCGCCGACGCCGAGCTGGCCGACCCGGCGTACCGGGAGGAACTGCGCCGGTGGACCAACCGGCCGCCGGAGAGCGGCGACGGCGTGCCCACCGCCACCGCCGTGCGGCCCGCGCCCCGCCGGGTGCCGCTGCGCGACTACGCGCCGGGCGGCGCGGCCGGGCTCAGCGCCGGCGCCAACTTCGACCGGGGCGCCGCGTACGTGATCCTCTTCGGCGAGCGGGACGACCCGGCGGCCTGGCTGCGCGGCGGTGAGGCCCTGTCGGCGCTGCTGCTCACCGCGACCGCCGAGGGGCTGGCCACCGCGCCGATCAGCGACGCCGTCGAGCTGGCCTGGCCCCGCCGGATGATGCGCGACCTGCTCGCCGGGGTCGGCGAACCCTACCTGGTGGTCCGCGTGGGTTGGGGGTCGGACGACGAACTGCCGCCCGCGCCGCGCCGGGTCCCCGCCGACGCGATCGAGGTCAGCCGCACCCACCCCGACGGGTGACCGTGGCCGTTCGGGGCACGGCGGGACACCGCCTCCGCCTACCGTCCGATCGAGGGCAGGAGACGTGGGGAGGCTGGCGTGGAGAAGTACCCCGCCATCGAGGACCACGGGCTCATCGGTGACCTCCAGACGGCCGCCCTGGTGACCTGCGACGGCTCCATCGACTGGTTCTGCGCGCCGCGCTTCGACTCACCCAGCATCTTCGCCGCCCTGTTGGACCGGTTGAAGGGTGGCTACTTCCGCATCGCCCCGGACGAGGTCCGGTACGTGACCAAGCAGCTCTACCAGCCCGACACGCCGATCCTGATCACCCGCTTCATCAGCGCCGACGGGGTCGCGGAGATCATCGACTACATGCCGATCGCCGGTGACCGGCCCACCGACCAGCACCGCGTGGTGCGGATGGTCCGCATGATCCGGGGCAGCATGCGCTTCAAGCTGGAGTGCCGGCCCCGGTTCAACTACGGCCGGGACGGTCACGACCTGGAGGTGCACCCCGAGGGCTACGTCTTCCGCAGCCCGACGGCGAGCCTCACGCTCAACCCGGTCCGCCCGGTCCCGCGGCTGCTGCGCGAGCGGGACGTCGACAACGACGGCCACGACCTGGTCGGCCGGGTCACCCTCCAGGAGGGCGAGACCGGCGGCGTTGTCCTCGAGACCGGCTCCGTCCGGCCACCGCGCATCGTCCCGGCCGAGGAGGTCGCGGCGATGTTCGAGCGCACCCTCGAATACTGGCGCCGGTGGCTGGACCGCTCCACGTACGGCGGGCGCTGGCGGGAGATGGTGGAACGGTCCGCGATCACCCTCAAGCTCATGACGTACGCCCCGACCGGCGCCATGATCGCCGCGCCGACCGCCGCCCTGCCCGAGCAGATCGGGGGCACCCGCAACTGGGACTACCGCTACACCTGGATCCGGGACACGTCCTTCTCGGTGCACGCCCTGCTCGGCCTCGGCTTCACCGACGAGGCCAGCCGGTACGTGGACTGGCTGGACGAGCGGATCCGGGAGGCCGGCGACAACGCCGCTCCCCTGAAGATCATGTACCGCGTCGACGGCTCGTCCGACCTGCACGAGGAGACCCTCGACCACTTCGAGGGCTACCGCGGCTCCGGGCCGGTCCGGATCGGCAACGGCGCGGCCGACCAGCTGCAACTCGACATCCACGGCGAGGCCCTGTACGCCATGCACCTCGCCGACGAGCAGGGCATCCGGCCGTCGCACCAGGTCTGGCGCAGCACCGTCCGGATGGTCGACTGGCTCTGCCACAGCTGGGACCAGCCCGACGCGGGCATCTGGGAGAGCCGACACCATCCCCGCAACTACACCTACGGGCGGCTGATGTCCTGGGTCGCCTTCGACCGGGCGATCCGCCTCGCCCGCCGCCACGGCAGGCCGGGGGACGTCAACCGCTGGGTCGAGCAACGCGACATGATCTACAACCAGATCATGGAGCGCGGCTACCACCTGGGCCGCCGCTCCTTCGTGCAGAGCTACGGCGAGCCCGTTCTCGACGCGGCGCTGCTCATCATGCCGGCGGTCGGCTTCGTCACCCCCACCGATCCGCTGTGGCGGTCGACCCTGGAGGCCATCGAGGAGGACCTCGTCTCCGACAGCCTGGTCCACCGGTACGACCCGGCGGCGGCGCCCGACGGGCTGCCGGGCGACGAGGGCACCTTCAACATGTGCACCTTCTGGTACGTGGCCGCCCTCGCCGGCGCCGGCCGACTCGACGACGCCCGCCTCACCTTCGAGAAGATGTTCACGTTCAGCAGCAACCTGCGCCTCTACGCCGAGGAGATCGCCCTCACCGGCGAACAGATCGGCAACTTTCCCCAGGCGTTCAGCCACCTCGCCCTCATCACCACCGCGCTGTACCTCGACGAACTCCTCGACCTCCGAAAACGCTGACCGTCGGACGGCGCCTCCGGTGGCGAAAACGGGCTGCCGGGGTGCTCGCGGGCCGACACCATGGGGCGGTGAGAACGCGACTGCGTCGCCTGCATGTGGACGGCCGGGCGTACACCTGGCGGGCCGTCATCACCGCCGCCACCGGGCCCGACGGCCACTACCACCGGATCGTCCGGGTGCGGGTATGGGGCGCGGGAAAGAACGGCTGCGCGCTCCAGGCCGACCTCGTCGAGCGGTACGACGGCCCGGAGACCTACCCGTACCCGGGGGCCGAGGACCTGCGGGCGCTGATCCGGTACGGGCTGCGGGCCGGCTGGGCCGCCGGGGCGGTGGGCGGCGCCGTCGTGCTCCGGGAGGGCAGCGGCCCGGTCCTGCCCCGGTTCGCCGTCACCGACCTGCTGCTCCGGTCGGCCTGACCGCCGTCGCTCCCCCGGGCGGCGGGACCAACTCCCCGACACGGGGGATCCCGGCCGGGCACTCACGACGCACGCTGAAGGCAGCACGGCCGGCGAGCGGAGGGGTGACTCCTGATGACCACGGATTCCTCGGACGCGCTGCCGTTCGTCGACGAACACCGGGTCCTCGCCCCGGCCCCCGTACCCGCCGTGTGGCGGGCCCTCGCCCGGCAGGTGCCGGGTGCCGGGGGCGGCGGCGCCCTGGCCCGCCTCCTCGGCGCCGAGCCGCGGCACGCCGCCGGCAGGCTCTTCGACCCGGGAGCGACCCTGCCCGGCTTCGCGGTGGCCGAGGCGGTGCCCGGCCGGTCGGTCCGGCTCACCGGCCGGCACCGGTTCTCCCGGTACGCGCTGGTCCTCACCCTCACCGCGCGGCCCGGCGGCACCGTGCTCAGCGCCCGCACGTACGCCGAGTTCCCGGGGCTGCCCGGCCGGCTCTACCGCCTGCTGGTGATCGGCTCCGGCGCGCATCGCGTGCTGGTGGCCCGGATGCTGCGCACCGTACGCCGCCGGGCCGCCCGCGACGCCGCGGACTGAGCGCGGGTCAGGCCGGAGCGGGACCGGGACCGCCGAACCCGAAGACGACCACGGTACGGGGGACGCCGTGCCCGCCCGGCTCGGTGCGGGAGCCGACCCGGTGGAAGCCGCACTTCTCGGCGACCCGGATCGAGGCCGTGTTCCCCTCGTCCGCCTCGAGGACCACCTCCCGCAGCCGCAGCTCGGCCAACGCCCAACCGACCAGCAGCCGCACCGCCCGCGGGGCGACGCCCCGGCCGCGATGCCCGGGGAACACGCTGTAGGCGACGGTGGCCACGGCGTCGTCCCGGAACTGGAGGTTGATGATCCCCACCGGTTCGTCGGTCGTCGCGTCGGCGATCACCAGTGGGGCCGCCCGCCCGCTGGCCCAGGCCGCGTCGGCCCGGGCCAGGCTGGTCCGCCGGGCCTCGTCGTCCATCGGCTCGTCGTCCAGCCAGCGGCGGCTCTCCGGGTCGTGGCTCGCCGCCACGATGGCGTCGAGGTCGGACGCCCGCCGCACCCGCAGGCTGAGTTCGCCGCCGCTGAGCGGCGTGGCGGGCGGCTCGATCGGCCGGGAACGGGCCATGGCAGGCATCGTACGGTCCTCCCGGTCACCGCCGCCCGAGCCCGGCGCTGCCGAGCACCCCGATCATCACGGCGGCCACCAGGATCGCCGCGGGCGCCGGCGCCCAGACCGGCGCGACCCGCAGCAGCAGGCCCCCGAGCGCCGCCCCGGCGAGCAGCCCGGCCAGCCGGGACAGCCCGCCCCGGGTGGCGGCGAACCGGTGCGGATCCAGCAGCCCGTGCCGCACCACGTCGGTCAACGAGCCGGTGAGATAGGTTGTCGAGGCGCCCGGCACCCCGGCGTTGAGGGTGAGCGCCGTCTGCGTACCGCTGGCCGCCGCCGCGACGCCCAACAGGACCAGCCCCGCCGCGTACCCCGGCCGCGCGTCGGTGGCCAGCCAGCCGACGGCCACCACCACCAGCAGCACCACCTCGACCGCCGCCACCACCGCCGTACGCCGGCGCCAGCCCGACGCGGCGGCGCGCAACGCCAGGCTGCCGCCGGCCACGCCGGCCGCGTACCCGCCGACCGCGACCGCTCCCCCGGCGACGGCGCGGACCTCCCCGGCGGCCAGGGCCCGGCCGACCTGCACCAGGTTGCCGGTGATCACGCTGGCGAAGAAGCCGCCGAGCCGGGTCACGCAGACCACGTCCAGGACACCGGACGCGACGGCCAGCACCACCAGCAGCCGCAGCACCGTCGGTCGAGGCGTGGAGTCGTCCCCGGTCACGTCGCGGCAGCCGACGCCGTCAGGCGGGGACGACGTACGGGAAGCCGGTGGAACCGGCGATCTCTTCGCCGAACTCGCCGCTCCGCGCAGGCGAGCGGGGTGTCGAACTGGTGCGACATCGAGTGGCTCCCGGCGTTGGCGGAGGGCCCGAACGCGCTGAGCCTAATCGGCGCAGTAGCCGCATTTCGTCCTGTTCGGCCACCGCATCGCTCGCCGCAGCACCGTCAACCAGCTGCGCCGGCGGCAGTCAGATAACCGGAGGCGCTTCGTCACCGGTCCGGGCAGACTGCGCACCGATGAGCGGCGATACCGAGGACCCTGCCCACGGATGGCACTACGCGAGCCCGCGGACCCTGGCGGGGGCGTTGCAACGCGGCCTCGGCCGCGGTGCCTACCAGGCCCTGGTCGACCCCACCGCGCCCGCGCTGGTCATCGACTGCCTCCGCCGTGACCACCGCTGGTTCTGGCAGGTCGACGAACGGGAGGTCTACCTGGCCAGACTGGTACGGGACCTGCGGCTACCCGCACGGCCGATCGTGGCGCGTCTGTCCGCGGCCCCTTCCGAGGAGTCGGACGACGACAACGAGTTCGCCAACACCCTCGCCGTGCTGGAGGTGCTCGGCCGCGCCGGATACGACGGCGTGGTGGAGGAGATCCGCAGCTACCTCCGCGACGGCGAGCGATGGCTCGACGTCGTTCAGACCGTGGCGCGGTCCTGGCCGGTCGAGTGGTGGGACGACCTGCGGAAAGCAATCTCCGGTCGCCTGGACACTGCCAACCCCGACCGGCTGCTCTGGCGGTCACCTCCGTGGACTACCTGGGCCGACCGCGACGCCCGCATCGGAGCCGCGGTGGATGCCGCCCGCCGCCCGCTCGGGCCGCCCCGGCCCTTCGCCGGCACCGCGTCCACCGCCCTGCTGGACCTGCTCGGGGACCCCGGCCGCGCGGCGGACTGGCGACCGGCCCTGCGGGAGCTGCGCCGACGGCCACCCGAACCCGCGCTGCTGGCACGAGTCGACGGATTGCTCGCGGCGGAGGTCGGACACCCGCTCGCCGACGCCGTGGTCCAGTTGGGCGCGCTCGCCGTACCCGCCGCCAGGTCGTGGGCGCGCACGCCCCGCCACCCGCTGTTCTGGACCGGGCTGCGGCTGCTGGCCGCCCACGGCGGGCCGGCCGACGGCCCGGCTCTGCTCGCCGGCCTCGACTGGCTGGACAGCCGCCCGGATGACCTGTGCGGCTACGACGTGCTGGTGACCGGCCTGGCTCGGCTGGGCGGTCCCGACGGGGCTGCGGTGCTGCCGTGGTTGCGCCGGCTCTGGTTCAGCCCGCACTCGTACGAGCGGGCCGACTACCTGCGGGCGAGAACCGCCCTGGATCCCGCCGGCGCGGCCCGGGCCCTGTTCGAAGGGCTGTGGGATTGCGAGTCGGAGGTACGGCTCCTGGCGACCCGACAGGTCGCCCTCGACGATCCGGCCCGCGACCGGCTGCACCAACTGCGCGATGACACGATGGAAGTGGCGGAGGTCCGCGCCGCGGCAGCGGAACGACTCGACTGACCGCTAGCCGCCCAGCTGGCCCGACAACCCGGCCGCCGTCGCGACCGGCCGGTCGGCGGGCGCGGGCAGCAGCACCGACAACACCCTGGTGTACGGGCGGAAGCCGGCGCTGTCGTACATCCGGCGGGCCGGGTTCCCGTCGGCCACCGACAGGCCGACGGCCGGCAGCCCCGCCTCCCGCGCGCCCCGCAACGCGTGCGTCAGCAGCGCCCGGCCGAAGCCGCAGCCCTGGGCGCGCGGCGCCACGGCGAGGTTCAGCACCCAGGCGCAGACGTCCTCGGTCCACGGCACCGGTCCGGCACACAGCACGTGGCCGGCGCTGCGCCCGTCGGGATCCACCAGCCGCGCCGAGGCGGGCGGCAGCGGCGGCACCGGCTCACCGCGGTCGAACATCGCCCGCACCTCGTCGGTGTCGCTGGCCAGCCACGACCCGTCCGGATGACCCGGCCCGTACGCCGCCGCCAACCCCTCGGCCAGCTCGTCGTCCCAGCCCGGGCTGCCCAGCGACCACCCGGCCGGCAGCGCCACCGGCGGCGGCACCTCGGCCAGGTCGTGGCGCATGTCGGTGGCGGCCCGGTGCAGGGTCAGCCCGCCGGCCACCAGCGCGGCCGCCACACCCTCATCGGGCGTCTCCAGCCGGCACCCGGCGAGATCACGGCGCGCCTGCTCGGCGAGCCGGCTCAGGGCGGTGCCGGCCTCCGGGCGTACCTCCGCCGCGACCGACGTCCCGGCGTCGTCGCGGAGGCGCATCCGGGCGAGCGCCGTGCCGTCGTCGGCGACAAGCAGCGAGTCGGCGGGGTCTTCGGGATGGGGGCGGACCGGCATTCGCGTGAGGCTAGTGGCCCGCCGGTCCGGGCTCCACCGATAAAGCCGCTCCGGTGGTCCGCTCCGCCAGGCCCTGGTGCAGGTCGAGGGTCCAGTTCTGGCCGATGAGGTCGTGACCGAAGCTGTGGTGCGGCTCCGCGTCGGCGAGGGCGAACCCGAAGGCCTCGTAGATCCGGCGCGCGGACACCAGCACGTCGTTGGTCCACAACGTGACCTGCCGGTAGCCGGCGTCACGCGCGAAGGCAAGGCACCTCTCGACCAGACGGGTTCCGACGCCGAGGCCACGGGCGGTCGGAGTGACCAGCAGGATCCGCAACTTGGCCACCCCGGGCTCGTCGCCGGCGACGCAGAAGACGCATCCCGCGCGTTCGCCGTCGACCTCGGCGATCCAGGCCGCTTCCCGAGCCGGATCGTGGTCAGCGGCGTAGTCGGCCACGATCCTGGCCACCAGCGCCTCGAAGTCGGTGTTCCAGCCGAACTGCTGGTCGTAGACCTCACCATGGGCCATCACCACCCAGCCCAGGTCGCCGGGACGGTCGGCTGGACGCACCACGACTCGCGGCTGCTGGTCCTGCTGTGACATCGGTTGCCCTCCCGACGGCTGGCTGCCAACTCCCACCACTGACACGACTGTTTCAGTGGCCGTAGGCTACCCCCATGTCCCCGGACACGACCACCCCGTCGGCCCGACAGGTCGAGCTGCTGGAGGCCGCCTACCGGTACGCGCTCGAGAACGGCCTGGCCGACCTGTCACTGCGTCCGCTGGCCGCGGCCATCGGCTCCAGCCCTCGGGTGCTGATGTTCCTCTTCGGCAACAAGGACGGCCTGGTACGGGCACTGCTGTCGCGGGCCCGCACCGACGAGCTGGCGCTCCTGGACCGCCTCGCACAGACCAGCCACGGCGCGCCGATCGGCCTGGTCCCGGCCGCCGAGCAGGTCTGGGCGTGGCTCGCGGCCGACGAGCACCGGCCGCTGCTGCGGCTGTGGGTCGAGGCGTACGCCCGCTCCCTGGTCGAGCCCGACGGCGCGTGGGCCGGGTTCGCCCGGGCGACGGTGAACGACTGGCTCGCCGTTCTGGCCGCGTGCCAACCACAGCCCGAGAAGGACAGCGAGGAGGGCGCCACCCGCCGCACCCTGGCACTGGCGGTGCTCCGCGGCGCTCTGCTCGACCTCCTCGCCACCGGCGACCGGCGCCGGGTCACCGCCGCCGTCCGGCACCAACTGGCCCTGCTGTGATCCCGGCACCCAGCGTCGCCGCCCCGTAGCGGGCCGGGGAGCCTAGCTCCGCCGGGCGTCCTTGACGAACACGATCCCGTCGGTGCTCGCCACGTGGGCCGGATCGAGCGGGGCGTAACCGAACCACGGGGAAATCCGGGCAGCGGGCGTCATGGTGGCGAGCGCCGTGGCCAGTCGGCGGGCGTCGACGAGGTAACGCTCCTCCGGCAACGCGTACAGCAGCCCTTCGACGGTGTCCGGAGGCGGGGTGTCGACTCCCTGGTGGCGGATCGTGCCGAGGGCTGTGGCGAGGAAGGCGTACGCCTCGCCCAGGTGGGCGTTGACGATGGCGCCGGCGCTCCACCACTCCACCGGTCCCTCCCACATCTGCATCGTGCTCTTGTTCCGCTGGAGATGGCCGTTGTGGGCGTGCACCAGCACCGGGCCCCGTTCCGCGATGGCGAGGAGGTTGGCGGCCATCATCGAATCCCGCACGCCCAGCAGCCGCGCCATGCGGCTCGGTGACGTGTCGGCCATCGAGGAGTGGTACCGCAGCAGCCCGGCTGCGGTACGCCCGTACAGGCGTGCTCGGTGCCAGTCCTCCGGTGAGGACGCCGCGATCAGCTGGGGTGTCTGCGCGTCGAGCAGGGCCACCAGATCGTCGGCGAGCAGCCGCAACTGCCTGGCCTCGGGCGTCTGCCCCACGGACCGGGACGGGTCCATCATCGCGGCGGGATCGGTCCACCGGTCGTCGGCGCCGAGCAGGCGGTCGAGCGTTTCCGCGGCGCAGGGAAGCAGGTCGGCGTCAACCCGGGCGGCGAGGTAGCCGTGGAGTGCGGTGAGGGCCTGTCGGGGGCTCGCGGCACCGGTGATCTCCAGCGGCCCGTCGAAACCGGCAAAGCGCAGCCGTTCGGACGCGGGCCGGCCGTCGTTGTACGCGCGCATCCAGCGCACCAGCTCGCGGTTGGCCGCGAAGGCGCCCCACTCGTGGCTGAAGCCGCCCGCCATGACCTCGTCGAGGGTGCCCGTGCCCGAGGTGACGTAGTCGTCCACGAGCAGGCCCATCATGCAGTCGCTCTCGATCGCGATCGTCCGGTAACTCTCCTGCTCGACGAGCTGCCGGAAGAGCTCGTTGCGCAGGTCGAGCAGCACGTCCTCGCCGTGGGTGGGCTCGCCGAGGGCGAGCAGCCGCGGCCGCGCCGGGAGCAGGCGCATGACGGCAGCAGCGTCGACGGCGTGGGCGGTGTCTGTGATGCCAGGAGTCATACCGTCAACGCTATCGTTGAACCAACGGTTGAAACTTATCCGCACTATTGGCAGGGCAATGAGGCGAAACCTTCAACATGGTGAGCGGCTGAGGCCGGTTGACCTGGCGCGTGGGCACGGGCTGTCCACGCAGGCGATCAGGAACTACGAGGCGGCCGGCATCCTTCCGGGCGCCGACCGCACCCCGCACGGCTACCGCACCTACACGCCACTGCACGCGCAGGCCCTGCGCGCGTTCCTCGCCCTCGTGCCCGGGCACGGCCACCAGACGGCCACGTCGATCATGCAGGCGATCAACCGGGACGCGACCGAGGACGCGCTCCGGCTCATCGACGAGAGCCACGCCCAGCTTCTCGACGACTGCCGCACCCTCCAGGCCGTCGAAGCCGCGCTCCGCGACCTCGAGCCGGTGCCGCAGGAACGCGGCGACACGTTCGTCGGTCCCCTGTCGAGAAGGCTCGGCATCCGCCCGGCCACCCTCCGTAAATGGGAACGCGCCGGCGTGGTGCAGCCCCGCCGCGACCCGCAGACGGGCTACCGGGTCTACCGCGCGGCCGACGTGCGCGACGCCCGGCTGGCCCACCAGCTCAGGCGGGGCGGCTACCTGCTGGAGCAGATCGCCCAGCTGATCGCCCAGGTCCGCTCCGCCGGAGGCGTCGCGCCGCTCGAGTCGATGCTGCGCGACTGGCGCGGCCGCCTCTCGGCCCGGAGCCGCGCCATGCTCACCGGCGCTGCCGCACTGGACGCCTACCTCAACTGCCGACCGGCCCCGTGCCGAGACGAGCCGGGCGCCCGCACCACCGCCTCGTCAACCACGGATCTGACCCAGCCACCGCGCAGCGCCCGCTGATCGTCGCCGTCGACCCTCGAACGGCCTGGGCACCGTGATCGCGAGGCGCGGCTTCAGCGCCTGCGGTGGGGCGATGACGGTCAGCCTGCTGCTGACGACGGCTTCACCACCTGGTACATGGCGTGGTCCTGCCACCGGCCGGCGATGTTGAGGTACTCCGGCGCCATGCCGAACCGCACGAACCCGTTGCGTTCCAGCACCCGCTGCGACCTGACGTTGTGCAGCAGGGTCTCTGCCTGCACCCGGTGCAGCCCCAACTCCTCGAAGGCCACCCGCACGATCTCGCGCACCGCTCTGGTCGCGAACCCTCGGCCATTGTGGCCGGCGCTCACCCAGTAGCCCATGGCGCATGACTGGAACGGGCCGCGCACGATGCCGTTGAGCGTGATGCGGCCGATCACGTGACCGGAGTCGTCGAGGATGACGTGGGGCAGCTTCGATCCCTGTTCGTGCTGCTGGAGATCGGCTTCGATGACGGCGCGCTGGCCGTCTGCCGTGAAGTAGTCCTCGCTCCGGATCGGGTCCCACGGCGCGAGGAACTCACGGTTGACGCGGAGCAACTCGGCCAGGGCCGGCGCATCCTCCGAGGTGATGAGTCGGGTGATCTTCACTCACCCATCGTCCCAGGCAGGCGTGTCCGACGGTACGTCCCGGGATCGCTGCCGCGATCCCGGGACGTCCGTCAGACTCCGGCAGGCTCCCGCTCCTCGGCCGGCGTGTTGCGCGGTAGCAACCTCGCCAGCGACGGTCCGGCCACCAACAGGACGGCCAGGGCGAGCACGACGAGCGCGATCGGGTGGGAGAGGACGATCAGCAGGTCACCGTCGCCCAGGGCCGACGTCTGGGTGAGCGCCTTCTCGAAGAGGGGTCCGATGACCAGGCCGAGGACAAGGGGAGCCATCGGCAGGTCGTAGAGCTTCATGAAGTATCCGGCGACGCCCGAGACGAAGACGATCCAGACACTGAACATGTTGTTGTCGATCGAGTACGCCCCGACGAAGCTCGTGAACAGGATGATCGGGTACAGGTACGCGTACGGGATCCGCAGCATCTGGGCGAAAATCGGGGCCATCGGCAGGTTGAGCACCAGGAGCATCACGTTGCCGATGAAGAACGAGACGAGCAGCCCCCACACCAGCGTCGGCTGGTTCTGGAAGAGGAGCGGGCCCGGCTGCAAACCGTAGATGGTGAATGCGCCCAGCAGGACGGCGGTCGTGCCGCCGCCGGGGATGCCGAGGGTGAGAGTTGGCACGAAGTTCGCGTTGGCCGCCGCGTTGTTGGCGCTCTCCGGCGATGCCACCCCCTCGATGGCCCCTTGACCGAGCTGGCCCTTGTTCCTGGAGACCCGCTTCTCGACGCCGTAGGCGATGAAGGAGGCGAGGGTCGAACCGGCGCCGGGCAGGCAGCCGAGGAGGAAGCCCAGGATGCTGCCGCGCCCGATCGGGGCGATGCTGCGGCGCAGTTCGTTTTTGGTGATGAGCAGGTCCCGGAAGCGGGTCCGGATCGGCGCCGCCGCGCCGATCCGGATCTGGTACATCACCTCGCCGACGGCGAACAGCCCGATCATGACCTCGACGAACGGCACGCCGCTGAGCAGGTTGACGCTGTCGAACGTGAACCGTGACGTGCCCGTGCCGGCGTCCAGCCCGACGGTCGCCAGCAGCAGCCCGGCCGCGGCCATCGCGAACCCGCGGATCCTCGACTCCCCCGAAAAGCTGACGATGGTGGCCAGGCCCAGGAGCATGATCGCCAGGTTCTCGACGGGACCGAACTTCAGCGCGAAGTCGGCGAAGGGCGGCGCGACCACCATCAGGAGGACCAGCGAGAAGATGGCGGCCACGAAGGAGCCGATAGCGGCGATGGACAGTGCCGCGCCGGCCCTCCCCCGCCTCGCCATCTGATAGCCGTCAAGCGTCGTCACGACGCTCGACGCCTCACCTGGAGTGGAGATCAGCACCGACGTGATGGTTCCGCCGTACTGCGCGCCGTAGTAGATCCCGGCGAGCATGATGAGCGCGGTCACGGGCTCGAAGTCCAGGGTCAGTGGCAGGAGCACCGCTACGCCGGTGGTCGACCCCAACCCCGGCAGCAACCCGATCACGGTGCCTGCGAGGACGCCGACGAAGCACCAGAGCAGGTTCTGGGGCGTCAGCGCGGTCTGGAACCCGAGAATGATGTTGTCGATCACCGCTCAGCCTTCCGTTCCCATTCCGAGCAGCCCTCCGGGAAGGGGGACGTGGAGGAACAGCCCGAACACGCCGTAGATCAGCCCGGTGGCGACGGCCGCGATCACCGCGGACTTCAGCAACGCCTGCCGTTCGACCCAGGTGGAGATCACGAAGACAAGGCCGCCGAACGCGGCCAGAAAGCCGATCACCTGCACGAGTAGGACCGCCCCGAGGGTCAGTCCGAAGACCTTCCAGAGGTTGCGGATCCGCTCCCGTCTGGTGCGCCCGCTGATGTCGACGTCGTCGTCCGCACCGCTCTCCGTCAGGTCGGTGCCCTCGGCAGCATGCGGCCCGGCAGCAGCCCCGTCCGGGCGGTGGCTCGGCTGGCCGTGCACGGACCGGAGGGCGACCCAGCCGCAGAGGACGGCGGTCAGGCCGCCGGCGAGGACCGGCAGGAAGCCGGGACCCACCCGGCCGCCGTCGACGAACACGCCGTAATAGGTGCCTCCCGCCGCAGCAGCGAGGCCGACCACGGCGAGCACGGCATACGCCGTGGCCTCGCCGTTGCTGCGGATACGAGCCAGCGTGTTCACTTGCCCTGGGCCTTCTTGAGCATGTCGGTGTTCTCCTTGAGGTACGCCGTGAAGTCGTCACCGAACAGCGCGTTCGGCTGCAGGTAGTTGCTGGCGATGTACTGCTTCGCCTTGTCGGACTCGATGAACTTCCTGCTCGCGTCGATCCAGAACTTCCTGGCTCCGTCGCTGATCCCGCCCGGCGCGATCAGGCCACGGAACTGGGCGAACGCGACGTCGATCCCCTGCTCCTTCGCGGTCGGGATGTCCTTCAGCTCGGGGTACTCGTACCGCTTCTCGGAGAACGCGCAGAGCGCCTTGAGTTTCCCGGCCTTGAGCTGCTCGACGACCTCGCCGGGGTTGAGCGACGCGACCTGGATCTGGTTGCCCAGCAGCGCCGCGAGCAGTTCGTCGCCCGACTCGAACGGGACCCGGTCGAACTTCGCGCCGGTGGCCTGCTCGGTGAGCGTGAAGACCACGTTGTCCAGGCCGGTCACGCCGGAGATGCCCGCGACGACGCGTCCGGACTTGCTGGCGTTCACGACGTCCGCGCACGTCGTCCACGGCGAGCTCGCTGGTACGACGGCGAGGGTGAAGTCGTCGCCGACCTTCATGATCGGGGTGAACCTGGTGTAGTCGAAGCCCACTTTGGTGTTGAGCGGCAGGGCCAGCAGCGCCGTCTCGCTCGGCAGGAGGTAGTTCGGGTCACCCGTCTTGCTCAGGAAGTAGGAGTAGCCGACGGCGCCCGAGCCGCCAACGCGGTTCTCCGTGTTGATCCGGAGGCCGGGAACGACGGCCTCCAGGCCGGCCGCGATCGAGCGGCCGGACATGTCGCTGCCGCCGCCCGCCCCGTACGGGACGACCATGGTGACGTTGCCCTTGGGCTTGAATGTCTCTCCGTCGCCTCCGGCCTTCTGGCCCTTGGCTTCACCGCACGCCGTCAGGATGAGAACCGACGCGGCCACGACCGCGGTGAGCAGCAAGCTGTTGCGCTTCATGACGACCCTTTCGTTGGTGGTGGTTGAGCTTCGGTTGGTGCAGGGATGGGTCCTTCCGTGGGGTCAGTGTGGGACGGTCATCGCTGACACCTGGCCGGCCTTGTGGGCCACGTCCGCCGCGATGCGTAGCAGGTCAAGGTATCCGTTGACGTCCCAGGCGCTGCGCCCGACGAACAGCCCGGTGACGCCGGGGGTGTGCAGCAGGTCCCGCGCGTTCCCCGGGTTGACCGACCCCCCGTACAGCAAGGCGGTCACCACGGCCCCGTACTCGGCGTCGAGGGCCCGGGTGACTTCTGCGATCTCGTCGACTGTGGGTTCCCGGCCCTTTTCTCCGATCGCCCAGACGGGTTCGTAGGCGAGCAGCACGCGGGATCCGGCGGGCACCCGATCAACAGCGGCAGCCACCTGCGAGAGCACGTGCTGTCTCGCATCACCGGCCGCCCGCACCTCGGCGGACTCTCCCACGCAGACCAGCGCTGTCAGGCCGTGGCGGAGAGTCGCCTGCACCTTTTGGTTGACGGTCCGATCGGTGTCACCGAAGTGCTCGCGTCGCTCCGAGTGTCCGATCTCGACGAGCGTCGCGCCCGCGTCGGCGACCTGCGGCACCGACACCTCGCCGGTCCAGGCTCCGGCGTCTTCCCAATGGGCGTTCTGGGCGCCGACGACGACGGGAGATTCCGGCCCCAAGGCGTCGCGAACCACGGATATCGCGGTCGCCGGGGGGACGACGAACGGCTGCACACCGGGCCAGCCGCCGCCGGCCGCGGCGTCCCTGAGCCGGGTGGCGAACGACGCGGCCTCGGCCCGGGTCTTGTTCATCTTCCAGCTGGTGCCGACCCACAGGACCACGGTCAGTCGCCCTCGTATGAGCGGATCGCCGCGACCTTGGCCGCGGAGGCGGAGTTGGGGTCGAAGGAGTAGGTGAGCCATTCCCGGGCGAGGCGGCGGGCCAACTCAAGCCCGATGACGCGCTGGCCGAAGGTGAGCACCTGGGCGTTGTTGGACCGGATGGCTCGTTCGACGGAGAACGAGTCGTGAGCCGTGACGGCCCGTACTCCGGGCACCTTGTTCGCGGCGATGGCCACGCCCAGTCCGGTGCCGCACACGAGCAGGGCGCGGTCGGCGGTCCCCTCGGCGATCAGTCGCGCGGCGGCGACCGCTATGTGCGGGTAGGCGACGTCCTCGCCGGAGGCGACGCCGACATCGATGACCTCGCGCACCCGCGGGTTGTCGGCCAGGTCGGCCTTGAGCGCCTCTTTGTAGCTGAAGCCGGCGCTGTCGGCGCCGACGACGATCCGAAGAGTCATGGCTGCTCCCGAAGGTGGTCGGTGGCGAAGTGAACGGCAAGAGCGTTGACGATCAGGGCGAACGAAACCGCGCCCGCGTCGGGCGTGCCGATGCTGCCGTCGCCGTGGGTGCGCGCGCGGCCGAGACGGGCGGGTATCTGCGCGGTTGCCTCTGCCGCCTGCGTCGCCGCGCGCGCGGCGGCCGACCACGCGGCGCCCAACGGCGTTCCCGCTCGGGTCCGGGCCTCGAGCACCTGCGCGAACGGCACGGCGGCGTCGACCATCGTCTTGTCGCCGGGCTCGGCGCCGCCCAGTCGCATGACGGTCGCGACAGCGGCGCCGGTCGCCCGGACGATGTCATCAGGGGTCGGCAGATTCTCGTCGTCCAACGTTGCGGCGGCGGCGGTGAGGGCCGCACCCCACAGGGCGCCGGAGGTTCCGCCGGCCCGTTCGGACCAGGCCTCGGCCGCTTGGATCAGCAGTCCCCGGACACCCGCCCGTTCATCGGCCGCCGCCTCGGCCGCCTCCGCGGCGGCTGCGGTGCCGCGCGCCATGCCGATGCCGTGGTCTCCGTCGCCGGCGACCGCGTCGATCTCGCCGAGGCGGGCCTCGTGCTGGAGCACGACGTCCCGCACATGGGCCAGTGCCCGCGCGACGCGGGCGGCGCAGGCGTGCGAGGCGGGCGACCCTGGCTGGATGCGCCGCGAAGGCCCGGCGGACGCGAGTACGCGGCGGGGCTGTTCGTCGATGACGGGGCCGCGGTGGAAGGCGGGGGCGTCTGCCGGCGCGACCCAGTACTTTTCGAGGTCGTCGTCCAGAAAGGTGACGGTCAGCGAGAGACCGGACATGTTCAGGCTGGTGACCTGCTCTCCGACCGTCGGCCTGACGATGGTCAGGCCGGCCTTCCCGAGTTGATGGGCGACTCGGCGGTAGACGACGAAGAGTTCCTCGTACTTGACCGAGCCGAGGCCGTTGACCAGGACCGCCACGCGGCTGCTCGACCGGCTGGCCCCGGCGCCGTCGAGGACCTCGCCGACCAGCAGATCCGCCAGCTCGTCGGCGCCGAGAAGCCGCTGCTTGCCGATTCCGGGCTCGCCGTGGATACCCAGCCCGATCGCCATGTGCCCCGGCTCGACGGTGAACAGGGGGTGACCGGCTCCGGGAAGGGTGCAGCCGTCGAAGGCGACGCCGAAGGAGAAGGTGGCCTCGTTGGCGCGGCGGCCGATCGCCTCCACCGCATCCAGGTCCAGGCCGTCTTCCGCCGCGCCACAAGCGATCTTGAGGACGATCATGTTGCCCGCGACGCCGCGGCGTTGATCACGTTTCTGTGGCGGGGCGGAGACGATGTCATCCGTCACGGCGAGCGTACGGACGTCGATGCCCTCGGCCCGCAGCCGTTCCGCGGCCTGGCCGAAGTGCAGGACGTCACCGGCATAGTTGCCGAAGCCGAGGATGATGCCGCCGCCGGCGTCGGCGGCGCGGGCGACCGAGTACACCTGGCTCGCGGACGGCGATGCGAAGATGTTGCCGCAGACGGCACCGTGCGCGAAGCCCGGGCCGACCCAACCGGCGAAGGCCGGGTAGTGGCCCGACCCACCGCCCAGCACCACCGCGACCCTGCCGGGCGGGGTGGCCGATGCGCGGACCACCCCGCCGTGCACCGGGATGACGTGCTCGCGGTGCGCGGCCACGAATCCTTCGACCGCCTCCCCGGCGAAGTCCGGGGCCGCGTTGACCAGGCGGGTCATCGCCGGGCTCCGAGCTTGGCCCGGAGGATGCCGCGCAGGTAGTCGCGGTTGCGCGCCGACACGCTCAGCCCGTCACCCCCGTAGTGCTCCACACTGATGGGGCCCTGGAAGCCCGCCTCGAGGGCGATCTCGATCGCGCGTCGGTAGCTGATCAGGCCGGACTCCGCGGGGGCGGGGACCGTGAAGTAGGCGCCGGTGGCCGGGTCATGGTCGCGGTAGTAGTTCTTGACGTGCCAGTAGTTGGCGTACGGGAGGGTCTTCAGGTGCATCTGCTCCCAGTCGTCGATGGGCCGGTGCTGCCGGATGAGGTTGCCGATGTCAGGGTTCAGGCCGACGTTCGGCATGTTGATGGCCTGGACGAGCGCGACGGCGTCCTCCGCCGTGCCCAGCAGGGTGTCCTCGTACATCTCGAGCGAGAGCTGGATACCGAGGCCTGCCGCATGCCGCCCGATGCGCGAGAAGCGCGCGACGGCAAGGTCGAAACTGGCCTTGTCCCGCTGCTGGTCGACGGCCCCGGGTTGGGTCCAGAACCATTCCGCGGCCCGCTGCTGCGCGGTCAGCGGCCGGTGCAGCCCCAGGCTGACCACTCCGGTGCCGATGGCCGCCGCGGCCTCGACCGTACGTAGCGCGTAGTCGACGTTGGCATCGCCGTGCTCCGGGTCGAGGATGCTCCGCCGGATGACCGAGATGGCGGTCACCCTTAGGTCCGCGTCCTTGAGCGTGCGGACCAGGTCCTCGCGCTGGCCGTCCGTGAGGTCGCCCGGACGCAGCCAGGTGTCGGTGAGGTCGACGTGCTCGAACCCGCAGGCGGTGACCTCGCCGAGGACCCTGGCCCATTCCGCGGGGCCGGCGTCCTCGACGGTGACGCCATCGCGAGTGCGTGCCGGGAACTGGATCAGGGCAGCGCCGATGGGCCACTGCTCTGCCGTCCAAACCATGCCTGTCTCCGATCGATGTTGCCGTTCATTGCCGGGCGGTTACCTCATCGTTGCCCATAGATCCTGTAGGATCCATGACTATGCGGGCTGTGTCCAGAGGTGCGGACGGTAGGATCTCCACCACCATGACAACGTCGATGACTTCCGATGGCGCCCCACTCGAGCCCGACCTCGGTCGGCCGGTCGAGCGACGCGCCCTGCGGGATGGCGTGTATGACGCGATCCTGGAACTGCTCCTCGCCGGCAGGGTCAAACCGGGCGCATCCCTGAGCATCGACGCCCTCGCCCGCCAACTCGGTGTCTCCCCTACGCCGGTGCGGGAGGCGATGGTGCAGCTCGAGCACACGGGCCTGGTCACCCGGGCCGCGCTGAAGGGTTACCGGGTGGCCCCGCCGCTATCGGCCGAGCGCATGTCCGAACTCGTCGACGCGCGCACCATCCTCGAGGTCGCCGCCGTGCGCGGCGCCGTACCGATGTCGGACGCGGCGCTGCTGGAGCTGAAGGCCGCACATTCGGACCACGTGCTCGCGGGCGACCACGTCAAGCGCATGCGGGCGAGAAACGACGAGCCGAGCTGGTCGGCCGTCCACCGGTACTACACCGCGGACTGGGCGTTCCACCGGGTGATCCTCAGCCACTGCGGAAACCAGTACCTGCTGCAGCTGGCCGAGTTCCTCTCGCCTCAGGTGCATCGACTGCGGCAGCTGCTGGGTCACGGCCTCACCGACGTGGACCAGGCCCTGGCCGAGCACGGCGACATCCTCGACGCGATCGCCACCGGCGACAACGAGCGGGCCGAGAACGCCATGCGGACGCACCTGCTGGCCGTGCGCGCCCGCTCGCTCGCCGAGAGCTGACCCGGACGGGCGGGAGCCGCAGGAGCTCCTTGACTCGGTCGAGGCGGCCAGTAGATCCTATAGGAAACAGGGATCCAGGAGGAGGCGTGCCGGACCTCCCGGCCGGAACGCCCAAGAGAGGAAGCAGATGCGCCAGACCGTCTCCGAGGCCCTGCCCCGGGTCGCGCTCACGATGGGCGATCCGGCCGGCATCGGCCCCGAACTCACCGTTCGACTCCTGGCCACGCCCGAGAACCTGCACAAGGCCGAGGTGTACGTCCTGACCGACGCAGCCGAGCTCAAGGCGGTCGCCGCCGAGGTCGGCGTCGAGGTGCCGGTGGCCGACGCGCCGACTCCCGGTCGCGCCGTCCTTGTCGGCAGCGAGCTGTCCGGGCGGCCAGTGGAGAGCAGGACCGTCAGCAAGGCGGCGGGCGAACGGGTGATGGTCGACCTGCTCAAGGCGCTCGACCTCTACCGGTCCGGCACGGTGGACGCGATCATGTTCACGCCGCTGAACAAGGGCTCGCTGCATCTGGCCGGTATGCACGAGGAGGACGAGCTCCGCTGGTTCGCCAAGAACCTCGGCTTCGAGGGCACCACCTCCGAGTTGAACTTCATACCCGGACTTGTCACCTCCCGGGTGACCTCGCACATCCCGCTGAAGGACGTCGCCGCGCGGATCAACGCCAACTCGGTCCTGGCGGCCATCCGCCTCCTCGACGACGTGGTCAAGGGGTCGGGGATCGCGGCACCCCGCCTCGCCGTCTGCGCGCTCAACCCGCACGCCGGCGAGAACGGCCAGTTCGGCCGCGAGGAGATCGAGCACATCGCCCCCGGGGTCGAGGCGGCCCGGGCTCAGGGAATCGACGCGACCGGACCCTATCCGTGCGACACCGTCTTCATCAGGGCCAGGAACGGCGACTTCGACGGCGTAATCACGATGTATCACGACCAGGGCCAGATCGCGATGAAGCTCATGGGCTTCGATCGGGGCGTGACCGTGCAGGGAGGGCTTCCCGTCCCGATCGCGACCCCGGCGCACGGCACCGCCTTCGAGATCGTCGGCAAGGGCGTCGCCAACCTCGGTCCCAGCCAGCACGCCTACGACCTGGCCGTCGCTCTTGGACGGCGTAACCGGCAGAACCGCGGATAGCGGCGCCGTACCGTTGACCGCCGTCGGCCAGCCCTCGGGATGCCGTTCCGCGGCGGTCTCGGCACCGCGAACCGGCTCGCCGTCTCGGTTTCCGGGCCGGCGCCACGCATGATCCCCGAGTGGTCGAGCGGGCGGTGCCGCTGGTGCGGCAGGCGGCCGAGGACCTGGCCGGCGAATTCAGCTCCCCGGGTCACCGGAGCGGATCGGATCGCCGGCTGACCGCCCGGCAGGTCGTCAGGGCAGGGACGTCGCCACGGCGTGTGCCCGGGCCCGGTCGGCGTACCCCTCGGCGTTGCGCACGATGCCCGCCCGTTCCTCGGCGGAGAGGTCACGCCGCACCCGGGCGGGCATGCCGACGACGAGCGAGCCGGGCGGAACCACCGTTCCTTCCAGCACCACCGCACCGGCGGCGACCAGCGAGCCGGCGCCGATCCGCGCACCGTTGAGCACGATGGCCCCCATGCCGATCAGGACGTCGTCCCCGACCGTGCAGCCGTGCAGCACGGCGCGGTGCCCGACGGAGACGCCGGTGCCGACGACCGTGGAAAAGCCCGGGTCGGCATGCACGACGCAACCGTCCTGGATGTTGCTGCCGGCGCCGATCGTGATGTCCTCGGTGTCGCCGCGCAGCACGCAGCCGTACCAGACGCTGGCACCGGGCGCCAGCCGCACGGAGCCGACGATGGTGGCGCCCGGCGCCACCCAGGCGTCGGGATGGATGTCCGACGTGCGGTCGCCGAAGTCGACGACCAGCGCTTGCGTGCTCACGATCGGGGCGTCTCCAGTCCTGCCGTGGTGTCGGAGCGGGAACGGCCGAGCCCGGCCAGCCAGGCCTCCGCCTCCGGGGAGCGGCCACCGAGCGAGTCGCCGAGGTCGAGGACGAAGGTGTGCTGCCCGTGGTCGGCGAGCAGGTCGAGGGCCTCCTGCGGGTCCCCGCGTTCCAGGGTCTCCAGGATCGCGCGGTGCCGTTCGACGTTTCCCCACAGTCCCTCGCCCGCCACCCGGGCCTGCTGGTTCATGCCCATGCAGAGGCGCATCTGCAACGACAGCGAACGGTAGGACTCCTCGAGCCGGCGGTGCCCGGCCAACCCCACCACGGCCAGATGGAAGTCGAACGCGCGATCGGTCACGGTTGCGGCGTCGCCGGCGCGGGCCGCCGCCTCCAGCTCGCGCAACGCCGCCCGGCAGCGCTCGAGGCGGTCCGGCGACCGCACCGGCACGCCCAGCTCGACCGCCATCCGCTCGAGCCGGTCGCGCAGGGTGAAGATCTCGTACACGTCGTGCAGGGTGATCGGCACGACGATCACCCCGCGCCGGGGCTGCTGCACGAGCAGGCCCTCCTGCTCCAGCACGCGCAACGCCTCGCGCAACGGCGGGCGGGAGATGCCGAGCTGATGGGTCAGCTGGTTCTCCACCACGCGATCGCCGGGCCGCAACTCGCCGGCGAGGATCATCTTCCGTACGGCGTCCGCGGCGAGCAGCGACAGGCTCGGCGGGGGCGTGATCCGGCGCAGCGTCCGATCCGTGCTCGTCGCGCTCGTCGTCTCCGGCATCGCGTACTCCTCGTCGCAACATCCTGTCTTCTGTAGACAACGTGCGACTCTACCGGTAACTTTCGCATTCGAACAGCCCACTGCTCCCCCGCGACCAGGCATCACGCCGACCGGAGGTGGATGGATGACCGCCCAACGCACGCCGCCGCTCACCGGAGTGACCGTGCTGGAGCTCGGGTCGTTCATGGCGGCACCGTTCGCCGCCATGCAACTCGCCGACCTCGGCGCCGAGGTCATCAAGGTCGAGCACCCGGCCGGCGGGGATCCCGTCCGCCAGACCGGCCCGTTCCTCGACACCGAGAGCTCGCCCTTCGTCCGCATCAACCGCCACAAGCGCTCGGTCGCCCTCGACCTCAAGTCACCGGATGCGCGTCCGGCGTTCCTCCGGCTGGTCGAGCGGGCCGACGTGCTGATCGAGAACCTCCGTCCCGGCGCCATGCGCCGGCTCGGCCTCGGACACCAGGAGCTGCGCAGGATCAACCCCCGCCTGGTGTACGCCTCGGCGTCGGGCTGGGGGCAGGACGGGCCGCTGGCGGACCTGCCGGGGCTGGACATCATGGCGCAGGCGCGCAGCGGCCTGATGAGCATCACCGGCCATCCCGGCGGCCCACCGGCGAAGGTGGGCGTACCGATCTGCGACCTGGTCTGTGGCCTCTACCTCGCGCTCGCGGTCACCGCCGCGCTGCGGGAACGGGACCGCTCCGGCACGGGGCAGCACATCGACGTCTCCCTGTTCGAGGCCGGCGTGTCCTTCGCCGTCTGGGAGGCGGGGAAGTACTTCGCGACCGGCGAGGTGGGTGGCCCACTGGGTTCCGCGCACCAGAGCAACGCCCCGTACCAGGCGGTGCACAGCGGCGACGGCTACGTGACCATCGGCGCCATCACCCCACGCAACTGGCGGGCCTTCTGTCATACCCTCGGGCTGACCCGCCTGCTCGAGGACCCCCGCTACGCCGACGCGTTCTCCCGGCTGCAGAACCGTGCGGAGTTGATCGAGACCATCGAGGCGGTGACCAGCACGCTGAGCACCGCGGAGATCGTCGAGCGGCTCAACCGGGCCGGGGTGCCGTGCGCACCGATCGCCGACTACGGCGAGGTGTTCACCGACGAGCACCTCACCGCCCGCGGCTTCTTCTGGGACGCCCCGCACCCAACCCTCGGGCCGGTACGCCAACTCGGCTCGCCGATGCGACTGTCCGAGACCCCGCTGCGGCGCTCCGCCGCAGGACCCGTCCTCGGTGCCGACACCCGCCAGGTGCTGCTCGCCGCCGGTTGCAGCGCTGCGGAGATCGATCACCTCGTCGCCTCCGGCGCCGCCCTGACCGAGGACGTCGGCGACCCGACCACCAGCCCCGCCGTGACAACGACGCCCAGGAGGTAGCCCCATGCCCTCGTCGCCCGGATCCGATGCCGAGATCCTCGTGCACAGGCAGGGCCCCGCCCTCACCGTGACCTTCAACCGGCCCCGGCAGCGAAACGCCATGACCTGGGCGATGTACGACGGCCTGTACGAGGCCTGCGAACGCGCCGACGCGGACGACGACGTACGGGTGCTTGTCCTGCGCGGTGCCGGCGACGCCTTCGTCGCCGGCACCGACATCAGCCAGTTCGCCGACTTCACCGGCGGAGACGACGGGGTCGAGTACGAGAAGAAGATCACGCGGGTGCTGGACCGGCTCGAGGACGTCGACGTGCCGACGGTGGCGGCCATCCGCGGCTACTGCGTCGGCGCGGGCCTGGCGATCGCGTCGGTGTGCGACCTGCGACTGGCGACACCCGAGGCGCGATTCGGCATCCCCATCGCCCGGACCCTGGGCAACTGCCTGTCGATGCCCACCTATGCGCTGCTGCTGCACCACCTCGGGCCGGCCCGGACCCTGGATCTGCTGCTCAACGCGACGTTCTACTCCGGCCGGGAGGCGCACGCGGCGGGCTTCGTGGCCGAGTCCACCGACGATCTCGACGAGGCTGTCGGGCAGACCGTCGACCGCCTGGCCGGGCATGCCCCACTCACCATGTGGGCGACCAAGGAGGCGGTCCGACGGCTGCGCCGGGGCCGCGTTGACGGCGACGACATCGTCGCCCGGGTGTACGGCAGCGACGACTTCCGCGCCGCCGTCCATGCCTTCACCACCAAGCAGACGACCACCTGGACCGGACGATGACCGCGATGCGACGAGGAAGCGAAGAAGCGTTGCTGCCCGCCCTGTCCGGGGCGTTCGGCGACGACGCCGAGGCGATCCGGGTCGGCGACCAGCGGGCGTCCCGGGAAGAGGTGCTCTCCGCCGCCACCGCGCTCGCCGACCGCATCGGCGGCAGCGACGCGGTCGCGGTGTGGGCGACCGCCAGCATGGAAACCGTGGTGGCCGTCGTGGCCGGCCTCCTCGCCGGGGTGCCCGTCGTGCCGGTGCCACCGGACTCCGGCCCGACCGAGCGGGATCACGTGCTGCGCGACTCCGCCGCCTCGCTCCTGCTCGTCCCCCCGACCGGTACCGGCACCGCGCCGCTGGCCGACGTGCCGGTCCCGGTCGCCGCCGTCGACCTGACCGCCCGCTCGTCGAGCAGCCACCCGGAGCCCGCGCCGGACAGCACCGCCCTGATCCTCTACACCTCTGGTACCACCGGCGCGCCGAAGGGAGCGCTGATCCCGCGCCAGGCGATCGCCGCCGACCTGGACGCCCTCGCCGACGCCTGGTCGTGGACGCCCGACGATCTGCTGGTGCACGGCCTCCCCCTGTTCCACGTGCACGGCCTCGTCCTCGGTGTGCTGGGCGCGCTGCGGGTCGGATCGCGGCTGGCCCACACCGGCCGACCCAAACCGGACGCGTACGCCGCCGCCGGTGGCAGCCTGTACTTCGGCGTGCCGACCGTGTGGTCACGCGTCTGCGCCGACCCGTCCTCGGCGCAAGCCCTGTCGTCGGCCCGGTTGCTGGTCTCCGGCAGCGCGCCGCTGCCGCTGCCCGTCTTCGAGCGGCTCGCCGAACTCACCGGGCGACCACCCGTCGAGCGGTACGGGATGACCGAGACACTGATCACCGTCAGCAGCCGCGCCGACGGCGAGCGGCGGCCCGGGTTCGTCGGCACCCGGCTCGCCGGAGTCGACAGCAGACTGGTCGGCGAGGACGGCAGCCAGGTCGCCCCCGACGACGAGACCCCGGGCGAGCTGCAGATCCGCGGGCCGATGATGTTCAGCGGGTACCTCAACCGGCCGGAGTCCAACCGCGAATCCTTCACCTCCGACGGCTGGTTCCGCACCGGAGACATCGCCACCATCGGCCCTGACGGGTGGCACCGGATCATCGGCCGCGCCTCGACCGACATGATCAAGAGCGGCGGGTACCGGATCGGCGCGGGCGAGGTGGAGAACGCGCTGCTCGCCCACCCCGCGGTGCGGGAGGCCGCGGTGATCGGCGCGCCCCATCCCGACCTCGGGCAGCAGGTGGTCGCGTACGTGGTCGCCGACGCGGCCACCGAGGCGCAGCTCATCGAGTTCGTGGCCGCCCGGATCTCCGCGCACAAGCGGCCGCGGCAGATCCACCTGGTGGAACAGCTCCCCCGCAACGCGATGGGCAAGGTGCAGAAGAAGCTGCTCGCCGGCGGATGAAACTCAGCCGGCCACGATCACCCCGCGAAGGTGGCCGGAGGGGCTCTGTTGCGTTGAGCGTTGGCAAGGTCAAGGCAAGCTCGACTGGTGAAGCTGCCGCGACCGTGGCTGCCACCGTTGCTGTCGAACGCGAGTCGAGGCCGATCACGTCACGTCTACCGGTGGCTGGGTGGCCGTCCAGGTCCAGGCGGCGCGGACGGCGACTGCGGCGATGTCGCCGGGGATACGGCGCGCTCACCGCTCGCGGCCCTCGGCGAGTGCCAGCGCGTCCGCTTCCCCGCCGGTGAGGCCGGCCAACCGGCGGTCGGCCAGTTCCTGGAGACGGTCCTTGTCGCTGATCACCACGCTCGCGTCGGCGTCCGGCAGTTCGTCCTCCAGCCGGCGGATCGGCCGGTACGCGAAGCCGGCGGCGCCGAGCAGGAGGGTGCACAGCCCAGCGACGATCGTGGCCATCGCGATTCCCCGGCCCGGGCCGGTCCCGATCACGGCGCCGAGGGTGGCCGCCACGGTGCCGTTCGAAGCCAGCGGCTTGAAGACGTTGTCGGCCAGCGGCGCCGCGGTGAGGAAGCCCGCCGGCACCGTCATCCAGGACAGCATCAGGCCGGTCGACAGGACCCGCCCCTGCAGCTCCAGGCCGACCTTGGCCTGCACGATGGCGAGCCAGTGGGTGTTGACGAGCGCGGTCGCCAGACCCATGCCGAACAGCCCCAGCGCCGGGAAGAGCGGGTGCGGATGCAGTCCCACCGTGAGCAGCGAGATGCCGAGGAACAGCACGCTGTACAGGATTCCGGTGGTCCGCCGTTCCGTCCCGCCCCACACGCTCATGACGATGCTGCCCAGGAGCAGGCCGACGCCGCTGGCGGCAAGCACCGTGCCGAGGAGCGTCGGATCGCCGAAGGACAGCGTCAGCGGTGTGGCCAGGACCTCGACGATGGAGAAGAAGTAGTTGAGCAGTGTGGTGAGCAGGATCAGCGCGAGCAGGCCGTGCCGGCGCGTGATGAACCGCCAGCCGCCGACGATCTCCTGCCGGAACGTCTCTTCCCGCTTCTTGAACATGCTGTCGGGGAACCGGACCGAGAGGGTGATGGTCACCGCGAACGCGAAGGAGAGCAGGTCGATGAGGACGATGCCGCGCAGCCCGATCGCGATCACCAGCGCGCCACCGATCAGCGGGGCCAACAGACTGCTGGTGGCGCCGCCCAGTGACACCATGCCGTTGGCCCGGCCGTAGTACCGCTTCGGGACCAGTTGCGTGACGGCGGCCAGGTAGGCGGGCTGCTGGAAGGCGCTGGAGACGGCGGTGACGGTGATCGCGGCGAAGACCTGCCAGAGCTGTAGCTCGCCCAGCCACAGCAGCAGCCCCAGGGCCACGGTGCCGGTGGCGGCCGCCGAGTCGGCGCACACCATGATCAGACGCCGGTTCCACCGGTCGGCGACAGCTCCCGCGATCGGGGAGAGCGCCACCGCGGGCAGCAACGCGAGTACCGCGGCGGTAGCGAACATCGAGATGGACCCGGTGTGCTGGTAGACCCACAAACTCAGCCCGAAGCTGGTGAGTCCGGTGCCGACCAGCGAAACGAGCTGTCCGATGGCGACCAGGTAGAACACCGTCAAGCTGGCCTGGGCCCGTCGGGCCGGTGGGCGCTGCGTGGGCGCTGGCACCGCCGGCGGGTCACCCGGAGCCGCCGTGGCGGCCCGTGGCGCGGGCACAGTCGGCATCCCGGCCGCCGGGGACACGGCAAGCGCCGGCGCCGGTACGACGACAGCCTCGGCCGCCGACCGCCGGGCGGTACGGACGATGATGTCAGCGAGCTCGCGGGGCTGGTTCTTCGCGAAGTAGTGCCCGGCGGACTCGATCACCTCCAGCGACACCCGGTCGGCGAAGAACTCCCACTCCAGGTACCGCTCCTCGAACAGTTCCGTGGCCCGGTCGCCGTCGCCGATCACGCAGACGATCGGCGCGCGCAGTTTGCCCGGCAGCCCATCGGCGTAGGCGTCGGTGTAGTAGTCCTCCCCGACCGCCCAGTCGGAGAGGGCCACCCGCATGACGAACTCCTTCTCCCGTTTGTCGAGGACGTCGGTGAAGAAGCCGAGGGCGCGCAGGTTCTCCAGGGCGGTGCGTTTGGACGTCCAGCGCTCCGCCGGGAACAACCGGTGCCACCATCGGGCCAGCCGGCCGGGCAGCCGGGGCGCCGGGAAGTGGGCGCCGATGACGACCTGGACCAGGTCGACGCCGGCCTCCTCCAGCTGGCGGCCCAGCTCGACGGCGATGGCGCCACCAATGCAGTGTCCGTACACGACGACCGGGCCGCTGATCTCCTCGACCACCTCCGCCACGCACCGCGCGGTGATCTCGTCCATGGACAGCTGCCGCTCGTCCGCCCGGTTCAGGTCGTGGCCGGGCCGCTCCAGGGCGTACAGCGCCACGTCTCCAGGCATCGCCTCGGCGAGCGGCCGGAAGGTCGCCGCGCCACCACCGGCGAACGGTATGCCGATCACGGTCAAGGTGGCCGGCCGGCCGGACCGCGGTGGGGTGAGCTCGTGCAGGAGCCGATCGTCCGAGCCGTCCGAGCTCTCGACGTGCTCGGTCAGCGAACGGATGGTGGAAAAGCGGAACAGGTCCAGCACGCTGATCGGGGTGTCGAGGCCGCGCAGCGCGTTGATGGCCTTGAACGAGTCGCCGCCGAGGTCGAAGAAGTCGTCATCGATGCCGACGGTGTCGTACCCGAGCACCTGCGCCCAGCGGGACGCCAAGGCCTGCTGCAGCGGGGTCTGCGGCGCGGCCCCGCCGGCCGCGGCGCCGGCGCGCTGCCACGCCGGCAGCGCCTTCCGGTCCACCTTCCGGTTGTCCGTCAGCGGCAGGGCCTCCAGCACGACGAACGCCACCGGCACCATGTAGTCCGGCAGGTAGGTCCGCAGGTGGGCCCGCCACTGCGAGGTGCCGGCCTCATCGGCGTCGGGCTGCAGGGCCAGGTAGGCCACGATGGCCGGCTCACCGCCGTCCTCGCGTACGACGACGGCGCACTCCCGCACGGTCGGATGGCGCTGCAACACCGCTTCGATCTCGCCCAGCTCGATGCGGTACCCGTGCACCTTCACCTGCGAGTCGTTGCGGCCGAGGAACTCGATCCTGCCGTCGCGCCGGTACCGGCCCAGATCGCCGGTGCGGTAGAGCCGCCCGCCGGGGTGGAACGGGTCGGGCACGAAGCGCTCGGCGGTGAGCTCCGGTCTGCCGAGGTAGTCGCGGGCCAATCCGAGACCGCCCAGGTAGAGTTCGCCCACCACGCCGACCGGTACCGGGCGCATCGCCGCGTCGAGCAGGTACGCCTGGGTGTTGGCGATCGGCCGCCCGATCGTCACCTCCGGCGCGCCGCGTTCGATGCGCTCCGCCGTCGACCAGACCGTCGCTTCGGTCGGGCCGTACAGGTTCCACAGCTCGGCCACCCGCTCGGCCAGGTCCCGGGCCAGCGCCGCCGGCATCGCCTCGCCACCGCAGAACGCCCGCAAGCCAGGGTTGCCGGCCCACCCGGAGCCGAGCAGCAACCGCCAGGTCGCCGGGGTCGCCTGCATGACCGTAACGGTCTCCGCCTCGATCAGGGCGGCCAGCCGGCTCGCGTCGTACGCCGCCTCCCGCGAGGCCATCACCACGTGGGCACCCACGATCAGCGGCAGGAACAGCTCCAGGGTGGAGATGTCGAACGCGTAGCTGGTGATGGCGAGCATCGTGTCGTCGGCGCCGAGACCCGGTTCGTCCCGCATCGCCGCGAGCAGGTTGACCAGGCTGGCCTGCTCGATGCGTACCCCCTTGGGGCGACCGGTGGACCCGGAGGTGTAGATCACGTACGCCAGGTGCTGGAGTGTGGCCACCGGCTCCGGGTTGTCGTCCGGCACGTCGGTGTCCGGCGCGGTCAGCTCCGGTCCGTCGCAGAACACCACCTCGCCGACGAAGTCCGGGAACTGCCCGACCAGGCCAGTCTCGGTGACCAGCACGGTCGCCCCGCTGTCCTCCAGCACGTACCGCTGCCGTTCCAACGGGTACGAAGGGTCCAGGGGCACGTACGCGCCGCCGGCCTTGAGCACGCCCAGCAGCGCCACGAGCAACCGGTCGGAGCGCTCCAGCGAGACGGCCACCGGCAGGTCCGGGCCGACTCCGGCCCGGCGCAGGCGATGGGCCAGCCGGTTGGCCCGGGCGTTGAGCTGGGCGTAGCTGAGCGTTCTGCCCTCGAACGTGACGGCGGGCCGGTCCGGGGCCGCGTCGACCTGCTGCTCGAAGAGTTGAACCAGGCCGAGGGTCGGCGCGGGCCGGGCGGTGTCATTCCACTCGACCAACTGCCGGTGCCGGTCTGCGGGGGTCAGGATGTCCAGGTGGGACAGCCGGACCGACGGGTCGGCCACCACCGCGGCCAGCAGGGCCTCCAGGTGCGCCATCATCTGTTCGGCGGTCGCCGCGTCGAACAGCGCGCAGTTGTACTCCAAGCGCAGGCGGAGCCCCTCGTCGAGCTCGTACGCGTACAGCGCCAGGTCCTGCTGGGTGATGCCCGGTTCGATGTCGAGCGGCGCCACCCGCAGACCGCCCATCCGCAGTTTCCCCTGCTCGGGAACGTTCAGCAGGTTGAACATGACCTGGAACAGCGGGTTGCGGCTCAGGTCGCGCGGCACGTTGATCGCGTCGACCACCCGCTCGAACGGCACCTCCTGGCGGTCGTACGCCTCCAGCGACGTCCGGCGCACCTGGGCCAGCAGGTCGGTGAAGCTCCAGCTCTCGTCGACCGTGGTGCGCAGCGCCAGCATGTTGACGAAGAAGCCGACCATCGGCTCCAGTTCCGCCCGGACCCGCCCCGCCACCGGGGTGCCGACGCAGATGTCGCGCTGCCCGCTGTAGCGGAACATCAGTGTCTGGAACGCCGCCAGGAGCGTCATGAACAAGGTGGCCTCGGCCTGCTGACCGAGCCGGCGCAGCCCGTCGGTCAGCGGTTGTCCCAGCTCCCGGACGCAGACCGCGCCCTTGAACGTCTGCACCGGCGGGCGCGGACGGTCGGTGGGCAGCTCCAGCGTGGTGGCCACCCCGTCGAGCTGGCGCAGCCAGTAGCGCATGTCGTCGTGGTCGGCCAGCGACGCCAACCGCTCACGTTGCCACCGCGCGAAGTCGTGGTACTGGATGGCCAGCTCGGGCAGCGGCGACGGACGACCGGCCAGGAACGCGTCGTACAGCGCGGCCAGCTCGGTGTTGATGAGCCCGAGGGACCAGCCGTCGGAGACGTTGTGGTGCATGGTCAGCGACAGGATGTGCCGGTCCGGGGCGAGCCGGAAGAGCACCGGGCGGAACAGTGGACCGCTCGCCAGGTCGAACGGGCGGTGGATCTCGGCGAGCAGCGCCGCGTACACCGGATCCGCCGGCTCGACGCCCGGTTCGACGGGCGCGTCCGCCGGCAGGTCGACCACGGGCATCTCGATGGCGCTGGTCGGCAGCACCACCTGCACCGGATCGCCGTCTCCGTCGGCGACGAAGACGGTGCGCAGCACCTCGTGCCGGCGGACGAGTTCGGCCACCGCGGCGCGCAGGACCGCCACGTCGAGGTCGCCGTCGAGCCGCAGCCCGGTCCCCATCGTGTACGCCACCTCGTCGTACACCCGGTCCAGGAACCACAGTCGGTGCTGTCCGGAGGAGAGCGGGGCGGGCCCGGCGTCCGCCGCGGCGCGTGGGATCGGCGCCAGCACCGGCGCCGGGGTGCCCGGCAACGCGGCGGCGACACCGGCGGCGGTCGGATGCGCGAAGACCGTCTCGATCCGCAGTGCCACGCCGAGCCGGTCGTGCACGCGCGCCACGAAGCGGGTGACGAGCAGTGAGTCAGCGCCGAGTTCGAAGACGTTGTCGTCCACGCCGATCGGCGCGATGCCCAGCAGTTCCTGCCAGATCGCCACGACCTGCGACTCGACTTCGTCGCGGGGCGACACGTAGGCGCTGCCAAGGGCCGGCCGGTTGCCGACGGCGTCGAGGACGGGCGGGGCCCCGGTGACGTGGTCGGCGTGCGGTGCGGTGTCGCCGCCCGGCACCAGGCTGCCGGCGGCGCCGCCCACGGTCGTGCCGGCGGTGGGGCGATCCACCCAGTAGCGCTGCCGTTCGAACGGGTAGCTGGGCAGTTCCAGCCGCTGGCGCGGGACACCGCCGTGCAGGCATGCCCCGTCGATCGGTACGCCGGCCAGCCACAGCCGGCCCACCGCGTCCAGCAGGGTCGCCACGTCGTCGGCGTCGGCGTCCGGGTCGGGTATCAGCCGCACGACCTGGCCGGGCGCGACGCCGGCCTGCCGGGCCAGCTCGCCGAGCGCCTGCCCCGGCCCCACCTCGGCGACCGCCAGGTCATCCTGCGCGAGCAGCGCGGCGCAGTCGGCGAAGCTCCCGGACTCCCGCAGGTGCCGCACCCAGTACTCGGGGTCGGTGACGGTGCCCGGGGTGACCGGCTCGCCGGTCAGGCTCGACAGGAGGGGTACCTGGGGCTCCCGATAGTCCACCCGGCGCGCCTCGTCGCGGAACTCGGCGAGGACGGCCTCCGGCGGTGCGTCGTCGCGCCCGTCGGTGAGCCGCCCCCACGCGCACACCAGCCGCAGCGCATCCGCAGGCGCGAAGACACCGGCGAGGCACGCGGCGACGTACTCCCCGACGCCGTGGCCGACCAGCAGTGCCGGCCGTACCCCACGGTCCATCAGCAGCCGGGCCAGCGCGTACTCGGTGACCACGAGCGCGGGCACAGCCAGCCGGGGTTCCTCCAGCAGCCGCTCCGCCTCGGCCAGGCCGGCCGGTGCGGGGCAGAGCAGCGGCCGCAGGTCGAGACCGAGCGTGGGCAGCAGCAGCTCGGCGCATTCGTCGACCACCGCCCGGTACGCCGGCTCGGCCCGGTACAGGCCGGCGCCCATGCCCGCGTGCTGCGCGCCGTATCCGGGGAAGGTGAAGGCGAGGCCGCGGTCGGCCCCCTCATGCGTCGCGGTGCGCAGCCGGGGCGTGGTCGGGTCGCCGAGAACGGTGCGGGCGTCCTCGCGGTCGGCGGTGACCAGGAACCGCCGGTGGCTCATCGGCTGGCGTCGGGCCAGCGTGGCGGCGACATCGCCGAGGTCGGCCTCCGGGTGGGCGTCGAGGTACTCGCGCAGGTGCTCGGTGCGGTGGTGCAGTGCGCCGGCCGTGCGGGCGGAGAGGACGAGCAGCCGGGGGCCGGTCTGCGATGGCGGCGGCGTGAGCTGCGCCGGCGCTTCCTCCAGGACGACGTGGACGTTGGTCCCACCGATGCCGAACGAGTTCACCCCCGCCCGCCGTGGCGCGTCCTCGGCCGGCCACGGACGGGCGGCATCGTTGAGGTAGAACGGGCTCGACCCGAAGTCGATGCTCGGGTTGGGTCGGGTGACGTTGACGGCAGGCGGGAGTGTCCGGTGGCGCAGCGCCAGCACGGCCTTGATCAGCCCCGCCACGCCGGCGGCGGCGTCGGTGTGCCCGATGCTCGCCTTGACCGAGCCGAGGGCGCAGAACTGCCGGTCCGTGGTGCCGCGGCGGAACGCCTCGGTCAGCGCCGTGACCTCGATCGGGTCGCCGAGCTGGGTGCCCGTGCCGTGCGCCTCCAGATAGCCGATCGACCGCGGGTCGACACCGGCCGTCGCCAACGCCCGGCTGACCACCTCGACCTGGCCGTGCACGCCCGGTGCCGCGTACCCGGCGCGCCGGGCGCCGTCGTTGTTGACCGCCGAGCCGCGGATCACGGCGTGGATGAGGTCGCCGTCGGCGATCGCGTCCTCGAGCCGCTTGAGCACCACGACGCCGGCACCGCTGGAGGCGATGGCGCCGCGCGCGTCGACGTCGAACGGCCGGCAGTGACCGTCCGGGGAGAGCAGGCCGCCGTCGTGGTGGAGGTAGCCGCGCCGCTGCGCGGGGAAGACGGTCGCCCCGCCGGCCACCGCGATGTCCGACTCGCCGGTCAGCAGGCTCTGCCGGGCCATGTGTACGGCGACCAGCGAGGTGGCGCACGCCGCGCTGACGGTGATGCTCGGGCCGGTCAGGTTGAGCTTGTACGAGATCCGGGTGGCCAGGAAGTCCTTGTCGTTGCTCATGGCCAGCTGGTGGTCGCCGACGGCCCGGACCAGTTCCGGTGTCGTGCTGAGGTGCTCGAGGTAGTAGGTGTTGCGGCCGGAGCCGGCGAACAGGCCGATCTGGCCGGCGTACGCCTGCGGATCGCAGCCGGCGTGCTCCAGCGCCTCCCACGCGCACTCGATCAGCAGCCGGTGCTGCGGGTCGAGGATCTGCGCCTCGCGGGGGGTGAGGCCGAAGAACGCCGCGTCGAAGCGGTCGATGTCCGGCAGCACGGTCCCGGCGCGGACGTACGCCGGGTCGGCGAGCAGGCCGGGATCCGCGCCGTCGGCGAGGGCCTCCTCGACCGTGAACTCGCGCACCGCCTCGGCCCCGTCGCGGATCAGGCGCCAGTACTCCTCGACGGTCCGAGCCTCGGGGAAGCGGCAGGCGAGTCCGACCACCGCGACCGCGCCGCTCGGCGCGCCGGCGCGGACCGGCGCGGTGGCCGGCGTGGCGGCAGCGGCGGCCGGCGCGGCGGTGGTGACGTGCCCGCGTTGCGTCCCGCCGGTCCGCTCGGTCAGGAAGCGCGCCAACGAGTCGACGGTGGGGTGTCGGAACAGGTCGGTGACCGTGATCAGGTCACCGAGCTGCTCCCGCAGCCGGCGGTGCACGGCGAGCAGCCGCATCGAGTGGCCGCCGAGGTCGAAGAAGTTGTCCTGTACCCCGACCCGGGGCACGTCCAGCACCTCCTGCCACGCCTCGACCACGAGCTGCGACAGGTCGGCGCGCGCGCCGGCTGGCGCACCGACGGCCACGACAGGCGCAGCCGGCACGGCGGCGGCGGGCGTGTGTGTGGCCGGTGGGGGCAGCGCCCGCCGGTCCAGCTTGCCGTTGGGGGTCAGCGGCAACGCGTCCAGGGTGACGAACGCGTTCGGCACCATGTACTCCGGCAGCCTGTCCTTCAGCGCTGCCTTCAGCGCAGCGGCCGGTGCCGGGCCGACGAGGTAGGCGACCAGCAGCTTGTCGCCGGGGGTGTCCTCCCGGACGATCACCGCCGCGTCGGTGACCCCGTCCTGCTCGCGTAGCGCACTCTCGATCTCGCCCAGTTCGATCCGCAGGCCGCGCAGTTTGACCTGATGGTCGATCCGGCCGAGGAACTCGATCACCCCGGCGCCGTCCCGGTCGACCCGCCACCGGGCCAGGTCCCCGGTGCGGTAGAGCCGGGCGCCCGGATCGTCGGTGAAGGAGTCCGGAACGAACCGCTCCGCGGTCAGCGCGGGCCGCCGGTGGTAGCCGCGAGCGAGCCCGATCCCGCCGATGTGCAGTTCCCCGGCGACGCCGATCGGCACCGGGTTGCCGTGCGGGTCGAGCACGTGCAGCCGCAGGTTGCTGATCGGCGCGCCGATCGGCACGCTGCTGAGACCTTCCAGCGCCTGCGGGGTGCAGTGCCAGGCGGACACGTCGATGGCCGCCTCGGTCGGGCCGTACAGGTTGTGCAGCTCACAACCCGGGAAGCGCCGGGTGAAGTCGACCGCGCACGCCAGCGGCAGTTCCTCACCGCTGCAGATCACCCGCCGCAGACCCGTGCACGCCTCGACACCCTCCTCGGCGAGGAAGACGGCCAGCATCGACGGCACGAAGTGTGTTGTGGTGACCCGTTCCGCGACCAGCAGGTCCCGCAGGTAGGCCGGGTCCCTGTGGCCACCCGGCTTCGCCAGCACCAGCCGTGCGCCGGTCTGCAACGGCCAGAAGAACTCCCACACCGACACGTCGAAGCTGGCCGGCGTCTTCTGCAGCACCGCGTCATCGCCGCCGAGGCGGTACGTCCGCTGCATCCAGTCCAGTCGGTTCACGACACCCCGGTGCGTGTTCGGCACGCCCTTCGGCCGCCCCGTCGAGCCGGAGGTGTAGATGACGTACGCCAGATCGGCCGCTCCGGCCGACGCCGGCGGGTCACCGGTCGGCTGGCCCGCCCAGGTGTCCGCGTCGTCCAGCACGAGCACGGTGGCCGCCGTGTGCGGGAGCACCTCACGCAGGTGCCCCTGCACCAGCACCACCGGCGCCGCCGCATCGTCGACCATGAACCGCAGCCGCTCGGCCGGGTACTCCGGGTCCAGCGGCACATACGCGCCGCCGGCCTTGAGCAGGCCCAGCAGCCCGACGACCAGCTCCACCGAGCGTTCGGCACAGACACCGACCAGCGTCTCCGGCCCCACCCCCGCCGCACGCAGCCGGTGCGCGACCTGGTTCGCCCGCGCGTTCAACTCCGCGTACGACACCGTACGCCCGTCGAACGTCACCGCCGGCGCCTCCGGAGTCCGGACCACCTGCCGCTCGACCAGCCCATGCACGGTGGCCTCGTGCGGGAAATCACCGCCCGTGTCGTTCCACGTCGCCAACAGCGCCCGCTCGTCGGCGGTGAGCAGGTCAGCGCTCCCGACCGGGGCGGTCGGGTCGGCGAGCAGCGCGGTGAGCAGGGTCCGGTAGTGACCGGCGAGTCGCTCGATGGCCGCGGTGTCGAACAGGTCGGTGCGGTACTCGACCGCCATGCCGAGGCCGTCCGGCCCGGTGCGGACCAGGAGGGTCAGGTCGAACTGGGCGGTGCCGAGCGGCACCTCGATCCGGCTGACGTCCAGTGCGGACAGTCGCGGCGACGCGGGCTCCTCGCCGTAGAGGAACATCACCTGGAACAGCGGGCTGTGGCTGGGGTCCCGGACCGGCCGCAGCGTCTCCACCAGCTTTTCGAAGGGCAGCTCCTGGTGCTCCTGCGCATCGAGCACGGCGGCCCGGACCCGGTGCAGCAGCGCCTCGAACGACGGGTTGTCCGCCAGCGCGGTGCGGATCGGGACGGTGTTGACGAAAAGCCCGATGAGGTGCTCGGTCTCGTCGCGACGGCGGTTGGCCATCGGCGTGCCGACCACCACGTCCCGCTCTCCGGTGTAGCGGGACAGCAACACCTGAAAGGCGGCGAGCAGCGCCATGTACGGCGTGACGTGCAGGCGCTGGCAGAGCGCGAGCAGCGCGTCCTGCGGGACGTCGAGCGGGAAGGGCCGGGTGACCCCGGCGGCCGACTGGACGGCGGGACGCGGCCAGGTGGTGGGCAGTTCCAGCACCGCCGGCGCGCCGGCCAGCCGGTCACGCCAGTGGTCGAGCTGCGCGGCGGCCTCCGGCCCGGTCAGCCAGTCGTGCTGCCAGGCGGCGTAGTCGCCGTACCCGATCGGCAGCTCCGGCAGGTTCGGCCGGCGGTCGTCCAGCCGCGCGGCGTACAGCTCGGCCAGCTCGGCGTTCAAAATCCGCAGCGACCACTCGTCGACCGCGACGTGGTGGAAGGTGAGCAGCAGCACGTGCTCGTCCGGCGCGATCCGCAGCAGGGTGGCCCGGAACACCGGGCCGTGCGCGAGGTCGATCGGGGTGGTCGACTCGGCGGTCAGCCGGGCCTGCACCTCCGCCTCCCGCTGGGCCGCCGGCACGTCGGCGAGGTCCACCACCTGCAGCAGCCCGGTCCCGGGCTCGGCGACGGCCTGCGTCAGGCGGTCGCCGTCGGCGGCGAGCGTGGTACGCAGCGGCGTGTGCCGGGCCGCCAGCGCGTCCACCGCCCACCCCAGGGCGGCGGCGTCCAGCGGGCCGCGCAGCCGGTACGCGGTGGGCACCAGGTACGTCGCAGCGCCGGGCGACAGCTGGCTGAGGTACCACATCTGCCGCTGGGCGTACGACGCGACGGCGCCGTCGGTCGCGCCTCGCGACGGGATGCGGTCGGCCTCGGACTCCGACGCCTTGCGTCGGGCGCGCAGGGCGGCCAGCAACGCGGCCTTCTCCGGCGTGAGCAACTCGGTCACTCCAGCCGCCCGAGGATCGACGCGGCGTCGGATTCGGAGTAACCGAGGACGGTGAGGTACTGCTCGGCTGCCTCGTCCAAGGCGGGCCCGTGCTCGGCACGCAGCGCGGCGGTCAGTTCGGCCACCGTGGGATGTTCGAAGACCGCGCTCATCGGCACCCGGACGTCGAGCGCGGTACGCAGCGTGGCGGCCAGCCGGGCGGCGGTGAGCGAGTCCCCGCCGAGCCGGAAGAAGTTGTCGTCGTCGCCGACCCGCTCGACGCGCAGCGCGTCGCGCCACGCCGCCGTGACGACGTCGCGCACCGCCGTCCCCGGCTCGTAGTTCGTCACAGGTCCCCCAGTTGCTCGTGCTTTTCGGTGTTCAGGCGTGGCGTGTGGCGTGCGGCGCCAGATCGAGGTCGAGGTCGCCCGGATCGGCGACCTCGGTCGCCGGGCAGCCGACGGGTGGCGTGTCGGAGGCGGCCGCCTGCAGCAGGAACCAGAGCCATGCCTGGTAGCGGCCGACGATCTCGTCCACCGCCGCGCCCGCCTCCGCGGTCCCGAAGTCCTGCTCGTCGACGAAGGCCCGGGTGTGGCCGGTCAATTCCGCCCGCAGCCAGCCGATCGTCGCGTCCGGGTCGTCCAGCAGCGGGAAGGGCGGCTCGCTCGGGCCGGCGGCGCCGAGCTTTCGGCGCAGGTCGTCGTACTCGGTCCAGACCGTCCGTTCGTCCGGGACGGTTCCGGCGACCAGGATCAGCGCCCGCGGCGCGTATCCCAGCGCGGTGAGCGCCCCGGTGACGTGGTACGCGAACCGGGCAGCGCTGCAGTAGCCGACGACGGTCAGGGGCGTATCGCTGTCCGGCCGCAACCGGTCGAACTCGGCGACGCAGCGCGCGGCCAGAGCGTCGTAGTCGCACAGGTCCGGGCCGAGGTCCAGGGTGGTGACCGGGTCGAGTCGCCAGACCTCCCGCCCGGGGGCGGTCTCGGCGAGCATGGCGGCGAGTTCGCGGCCTGCGGAGTCGCCGGGGAACTCGACGGTCAGCAGGCAGCCCGCGCCGGTCCCCGCCGCGATCTGTCGGAGCGCAATCCGGCTCATCGAACCCTCTCCATCGTGGTCTCCAGGTGGCCGGTTACCGCGGTGGCGAGTGCCTCGGCGGCGGCCCGGAACACGACCGTGTCCGGGGCGCATCCGCCGGCGCCCAGCGGCGGGGTGACCAGTGCGCCGTTCACCCCGCCGCCTCGGCGTGCAGCGCGGTGACGGCGGCGAGGTAGTCGGCGAAGCGGCGGTGCTCGTAGAGGAGCGACGACCTCACCTGCACGTCGAGGCCGCGCCGCACCTGTGTGGTGAGTCGTACGGCCAGCAGGGAGTCACCGCCGGCGAGGAAGAAGTCGTCGTCCGGGCCGGGCTCGACCCCCAACACCGCCTGCCAGGCGGCGGCGACGGCGCCCGCCACACCCGTCCCGCCCGCGGCGGAGCTGTCCGTGGCGGGCGGCTCGTCGACGGCCTGCGGTCCGCGCCGCTCGGCTGCGGCACGGAGCGCGGCCCGGTCCAGCTTTCCGTTCACCGTCAACGGCAGGGCGGCCAGGACGTCGACCCGGTGCGGCACCATCGAGGCGGGAAGGCGTTCCCGCAGCCAGGCGCGTACCCCGTCGGCGTCGACCGGGCCGACCACCCACGTGGCGAGCAGCGCCGTATCCGCGTCGTCCAGCACGTCGGCGGCCGCCTGGGTGATCCCGGGCATGGCGAGCAGCGCCAGCTCGATCTCCCGCAGCTCGACACGGTTGCCGCGGATCTTGACCTGCCCGTCGGTCCGGCCGACGTAGCTCAGTTCACCCCGATCGGTCCAGCCGCAGATGTCACCGGTGCGGTAGTGGCGGTCGGACGGTTCCGGGCCGGTGACGAAGGCCGCGGCGGTCTCGGCGGGTGCGGTGCGGTAGCCCCGGGCCAGTACCGGCCCGGCGATGAGCAGCTCACCCGGGTCGCCGGGGCGGGCGGGGGGCGGGTCGAGCAGCAGCCGCGCGCCGGCCACCGGCCGGCCGATCGGCGGCGCGACCGAGGGGTCCTGGTCCCGGCGCAGGTCGTCGGTCGCGGTGACCAGGATGGTCGCCTCGGTCGGCCCGTAGAGGTTGTGCACCGCCGCGCCGAAATCCGCCGGCGGCCAGACCCGGAGCCGATCGCCGCCGGTGGCGAGGCTTCGCAGCCGACCCGTGTCGGCCCCGCTCCGGAGGAGCTGCTCAGTCAGCGGGGTGGCGAGGAAGCAGTGGTCGACCTCGCGCAGGGTGGCGGCGATCCGGTCCGGGTCGCGGACCACGGTCTCGTCGGCGAGCAGCACGGTGGCGCCGCGCATCAGCGGTGCCCACAGGTCGAGCAGACAGGCGTCGAAGGCGAGCCCCGCGAAGGCGGCGGTACGCGTACCCGGGCCGAGGCGGAAGAACTCGGCATACCAGTCGAGGGTGTTCACCAGGCTGCCGTGCTCGACCTCGACCTGCTTCGGCCGGCCGGTGGAGCCGGAGGTGGAGATCACGTAGGCGAGCCGGTCGGCCGGTGCGAGGGCGACGTGCTGGCCCGGTCCGCTCCGCACCACTGTCACGCCGTCCGGCAGCCGGTCGACCAGGCTTTCGTCGGCGAGCGCGACGCGGCAGTCCGCCTCGGCGAGGATCTGCGCGAGGCGGGCCGCCGGCAGCGCGGCGTCCAGCGGCAGAAAAGCCGCGCCACCGAGCCAGGCGGCGAGGTGGGCCACCACGACGGCGGCGGTGCGCGGTTGGAGTACCGCGACGACCGGCTCGGCGGGCCGGTCCGGTGTGTCGAGCTCCGCCTGGAGGCCGGCGGCGAGGGCGGCGGCCCGATCGACCAGATCGCGGTAGCTGAGCGCCCCGTCCCGATCGACGACGGCCGGCTGGTCGGGGGCCACTTCGGCCTGGCGGAGTATGGCGGCGGGGATGGTCGTGGGACGACCCCTGGCGGCAGCGGTGGCGGTGGCGGTCACGGCTGCGTGCCTGGTCGGATCACGGAGTAAGGCTCCATCGGGTGCGCGGCGACGGTGACAGGCAGCGACGTCCGGCGTCGTTGCCTATCGCCCATCTTGGCATCGGTCTGCCTCGTTCGGCCACTGTGGAGGTCGACATCCGGTGATCTTTTGGTGCCGGAGTTGATATACGTTCGCCTATTGACAGCGTGTCGGCACCCCGGCTAAGGGACCCGCGTCAGGCGGCCTCGGCGGGGCGAGCACCTGACGCCTCCTGGAGCGTGCTGACGTCTTCGGGGATCAGTCAGGCGCGAATGCGGTCGGGGCCGCGTCGCCCCGTCCAATCAGGACGTGCGGACGCTCACGACGGCCACCCACCAACCTCCCTCACTCACCGTGACGCTCGGCAGCACCGTTCGGGCACTCTGTGCCCGCTGCCGATTAGGCTGAGGCGGTTGGCCCAGAAGCCGGTGGGTGACTGGTGAGCCGGGGAACGAGTTGACGTCGCAAGCCATGTGTCGGCACAAGGAATTCGTGGAACTGGGGGCATTGGAGTGCTCGGGCAAGAATCTCGTGTTCTGTTGGTGGCCTACGACCTGGGCGCCGCTTCTCCGCTCGGCATCGCTTCTGCCGCACGCGGCCTCTGCAGGATCGTCTTTCTCGCCGATCGTTCGCGGCCGCACGTCGCGGATCAGTACGACGCCATGTGCGAGTGGGCCGATGTCGTGGACATCACCGGGCTGGACGAGGACGAGGTCTACCACAAGGTGTCGGGTATCGGTGCCGCCGGCGTCGTCACGTTCAGCGAGTTTCAGCAGCGACTGGTCGCTCATCTCGCACACAGGGCGGGATGGCGGGGCCACGGAACACAGACCGCGGCTCTGCTCACCGACAAGCACCTCCAACGGCGGTGCCTGTCGGATGCGGGAGTCGAGTCGACGCGTAGCGCGTTGATCGCCGCCGAATCCGATATCGAGAAGGCGGCCGTCGAGGTCGGGTTTCCCGCCGTGTTCAAGCCGCGCCACGGTGCCGCGAGTGCGCACACCCGACTGGTCGAATCCGTCGAGGAATGCCGATCAGCGTTTGCCGACTCCCCGGCCAGCGAGGGCTTGCCGTTCGTACTGGAAGAGTTTCTCGTGGGCGACCCACGTGCTGCTGGCGCCGGCTGGGGCGACTTCGTCGCGGTGTCGTCGGTCGTGCAGGACGGTGTGGTCCAGACCGCCTGCGTGACCGGGAAGCACCCGCTCGCGGAGCCCTTCCGCGAAACCGGTGACGTCATCCCGCACACCCTGGACGACTCCCTCGCCGAAGACGTCGTACGGCTGGAGCGCGCGGCGTTGACTGCGCTCGGCGTACGGGAGGGGGTGTGCGAAACCGAGATCAAGCTGACCGCTGCCGGACCGCGCATCATCGAGGTCAACGGGCGGTTGGCGGGATACCTGCACGGACTGCTCCGGCTGGCAACCGGGGCCAACATGATCCGGACCGTTCTCCAGGTCGCCCTCGGCGAGCCCGTGACCGTCTCCCCGCCTGCCGTCGACGGAGTCGCGTACCAGCGGTTCATCGCGCCTCCGTTCGGAAGCCGCGAGGTCGTGTCGCTGTCTCCGCTCGAGGAGTTGGAAAACCTGCCCGGGGTCGAATGGGTGGACGTACGGGCCGAGGTCGGCCAGCGGGTGACCTGGCAAGAGGGCACCCAGAGCATGCTCGCCATCGTCCACGGCTCAGCCAGAAGCCATGCGGAGGTCCTGTCCCTGATCGGGCACTTCGAAGACGCTGCGAAAGAGTGCTGCGCCTGACCGGCTGATCGCGTCCGCGCTCGCCCCCGACCGGCCGCCGACGCCGGCAGACACGCCGTCACCGGCCGGATCCGGGGGCGTGCGGGCGCGGGAGATCGGGCTGCTGCGTGGCTGGCAACGCGCGGCCCGCCGGCGGCCGTCTACAGTGGTCAGCAGCAAGCCGCTACCAGGTGCGGAGGAGGACCGAGGTAGTTCGACGGCAACGTCCCGGCGCGGCCGCCCCGGTGTCCGCCAGGCAAGCTGCCGGTCTGTTGCCTGGTCGACAAGGTCGATGTAACGTTCGCTCTCGCCGTCGGCGGTGATCCACTTGCGACGAAGGGCGATGGGCGAACGTGATATACGAACATGCTCACGACATCGTCGTGGACAACGTTTTTCTGCGTCTTGGTGATGCGATTCCGAAAGTCGACGTCTACCTCAAGCTCGAGGGTTTGAACCCCGCGGGTTCAGTCAAGCTGAAATCGGCGGTGAGCATGGTCCGCGACGCCGAGGAGCGGGGAGTGTTACGGCCGGGGGCCACTGTCGTCGAGTCCTCCTCGGGCAGCCTCGGCATCGCGCTGGCCATGATCTGCGCCGCCAGAGGCTACCGGTTCCGTTGCGTGACCGACCCGAACATCTCGGCGCAGAGCCGCGATGTGATGCGGGCCCTCGGCGCCGAGGTCGTGCAGGTCGACCAGCGCGACTCGAACGGCGGCTACCTCGGCGTGCGAATCGCCTACATTCGACAGCTCATCGACAAGGATCCGCACATCGTCTGGCTGAACCAGTACGCGAACCCGGCCAACTGGATCGTGCACGACCACACCACCGCCGCGGCGATCGCCGCCGAGATTCCCGACCTCGACTTCCTGTTCGTCGGCACGGGCACGGCCGGCACGCTGATGGGCTGCGTCAGGCACTTCCGACGAGTCTCCCCGGGAACGAAGATCGTCGCGGTCGACGCGGCCGGTTCGGTGAGTTTCGGCGGACCGGCCGGACGGCGGTTCATACCCGGCATCGGCACCAGTCGCCGTCCCGAAATCCTGCGTCCCGAGGCCGTCGACGACCTGGTGCTGGTGCCCGAGCCGGACGCCGTCCGTACCTGCCGCTGGCTCGCGCGCGAGCACGGCATCTTCGCCGGCGGCTCCACGGGCTCGGTGGTGTACGCCATCCTCCGGTACGCCGCCCAACTGCCCCCCGGCTCACGAGTGGTCGGTATCGCCCCTGACTTCGGTGACCGCTACGCGCAGACGGTCTACGACGACGCGTGGGTGGCCGAACGGCTCGGTGCGCAATGGCTGTCGACATCCACCGCCGACCTGGCTGCGGCCACTGCGGGGCGCTGAGATGTTCGACTTTCACGTCATGACCGGCCCGGACATCCGTGCCATCATCACCGAGTCACGACCGGCACTGATCGAACGGGTCCGGCAGACCTACCTCGCCCACCACCGCGGCGAGACGGTCAATCCGTCCAGCCACTGGCTGCGTTTCCCGGACGATCCCACGGCGCGGATCATCGCCCTGCCGGCGCTGCTGCCCGGCGAGACGCCGGTCGCCGGCATCAAGTGGATCAGCAGCTTCCCGGCCAACGTGTCTCGCAACGTGCCGCGAGCATCGGCGGTGTTGATCCTCAACGACGCCGAGACCGGTTATCCGTTCGCGTGCCTCGAGGCCGCGCAGATCAGCGCCGCCCGGACGGCCGCCTCGGCGGCGCTCGCCGCCGAAAGACTGCAGGGCGGGCGGGAGGCCGACAAGATCGCGGTGGTGGGGGCGGGCGTGATCTCCCGCAACGTGCTGGAGTTCCTGCACGCCGCCGACTGGAGGATCGGCCACATCGCCGTCTACGACACCGTTCCGACGTACGCCGACAACGCCGCAGCCCTCGCCGGACGGCTGGGCTATGGTGCATCCTCGGCGCCGTCGTTGCGTGCCGCCGCCGCCGGCGCGGACCTCGTGGTCCTGGCCACCACCGCGGCGACCCCGTACCTCGGCGCCGACATCCTGGCGCCCGGCCAGAATGTGCTGAACCTGTCCCTGCGCGACATCGACCCGGATGTGATCGCCGCGTCCCACAACATCCTGGACGATATCGATCATTGTCTGACCGCCAATACGTCCCCGCACCTGGCCGAGCAGCAACTGGGGCACCGCGACTTCATCGATGGGACCATCGGCCAGGTGCTCCTGGACCAGATCCAGCTCGGCGGCGACAAGCCGCGCATCTTCTCGCCATTCGGCCTGGGGGTGCTTGACATCGCGGTGGGCATCGAGCTGTTCCAGGCAGGTAGGCGACTCGGCCACCTGCGGACGGTGCCGGAATTCTTCGCCGAGACGGAGCGGTGGTAGGTGCCGTGACCGTCGCCCACCCTCCCCGAAAGGTGCAAGCCGTGCGCAGCGCCCCTGCAAGGCACCTCATCTCCCTGCGTGACCTGTCGGACTCTGACCTGCAGGGCATCGTCCAACGAGGGGCGGCCCTGGCCCGGCTGGCCGCGGACGGAACCCCCCTCGCGTCTGGTTCGCTGGCAGGCACGGTGGTGGGCATCTACTTCACCAAGACCTCGACCCGCACCAGAACGGCCTTCTCGGCCGGTGCGCTGCGCCTCGGCGCCGGCCTGACCACCTACGGTGCGCAGGACCTCCAGACGAACACCGGCGAGAGCAACGAGGACACCGGCCGGGTCCTGTCCCGGATGCTCACCGCACTGGTCGCCCGCACCGCCGGTGATCCGGCACAGATGCGTGCCTGGACCGACCAGAATCGGATGGCGGTCATCAACGCGATGAGCGCGGACGAGCATCCGACCCAGGCGCTGGCCGACCTGACAACCATGACGCTTCACTTCGGCGCGGTGGACGGCTTGCGCATCCTGTACGTCGGTGAGGGCAACAACACCGCCGCCGCGCTGGCGTTGGCCTTGAGCCGCTACCGCGGCGTGCACCTGGAGCTGCGTACGCCAGCCGGCTACGGACTCGCCACCGACATCCTCGAGTCGGCGGTGGCCCAGGCGCGAGCCAACGGCTCGGTGGTGCACGAGCGGCACGATCTCGCCGACCTGCCGACGGGTCTGGACGTCGTCTACACGGCGCGCTGGCAGACGACCGGCACCAGCAAGCCGGATCCCGGCTGGCGGGCCGCCTTCACCCCGTTCCAGGTGAACTCGGCACTGATGGACCACGCCCGGAAGGCGGTGTTCATGCACGACCTGCCGGCACATCGCGGCGAGGAAGTGACCGGCGATGTGCTGGACGGGCCGGCGAGCATCGCGTTCCCGCAGGCCGAAAACAAGATGTACAGCGCCATGGCGGTCCTGGAGTGGTGCCACGGGGTCTGGTGACCATCAGCGGATGAGGGAGGAGGCTACGGCACGCGCGAGGAGCAGACCGGCCGGGCCGTGACGGCCGGGCGCTCGCGCGTCCGACCCGCCCATGGCCATGGTGGTCCGCTGCGGTGGTTGGGCCCGCCACACCCGACTCCGGCAGGGTGTCGTCCGACGCGTCGCCAGCCCCGTCTCGACAGGACTACGTGCAGCCCGGCGTGGGCGGCTGCCGGTTCGGCCACCGGTCGAGCGTGTTCACGAGCGATCCGCCCGGTATGTGATCCTGTCCGTGACCGTGTCGTTGAAGCGGTCGGCTCTCGCCAAGCCGGTCAGCTGAGCGCGGACGAGCACCGCAGGTGACATCCGGCCCAGGCACCTCGTCGGGCTTCCCGGCAACGGTCAGCAGACACTCCTTCTTCCATCCGGCGTGGGTTGTCCGGAAGGCCCGTGCGTGGGCCGGACGTACGAGGAGGAGAAGTTGGGAGTGAGTGCGATCACGACAGCTGGCTTCCGGGCGGGGAACGCGACCGTCGGCGAATCGGTCGACGGCTCGGCGACGGTGACACTGGTGGTCAACGACGGGCCCGAATTCACGGCAGCCAGCCTCTCATCGCTGGCTCCGGCCGCACTCGGCAAAATTCCGTGGAGGCCGGCGCCGCTGTACGCCGGGCCGTTGCGTGCTGTCGTGCTCGATCCTGCAAGCGGCACAAGGGACCTGCGAGACACGCACATCGTTGCCGCACACGCGGCCCGGGCGCTGCGAGGTGTCGGAGTGATCGGGCTCCACTTCGACGCCAGCCAGGTCGCGGTGTGCCGAACGGGGCGGGTCGCCGGCGACCTCTCGACCGATACGCTCGTGGCGGCGGTGGACGCCGCCAAAGCTGCCTTGCCACCGGTCGGTGCTGTTCACGCCGACGACGCCGACCCGCCCTGCGATGATGGGCTGCGGGCGACCCACGTGACAACCGGAGCCTGGTCGGTGACAGGGTGGGGCCACATCTTCGCCGCACCGACTCACCCCGGCGTTGGCATGTTGTCCATTCTCACCACCGATGCGGTCGCTGGCATCAGGACGCTTGCGAGCGCGGTAGCCGCTGGGACGACAGCAGTTCACGGGAGCCCGGGGCTGCATCATGATCCGAACGGCGATACCGTACTGCTGTTGGCCAGCGGTGCATCGGGCGTGGCGGTCGCCGACGCCGCGCTCGCCGAGGCGGTTGCCGCAGTCTATGCCGACCTCGACCGGCAACGCTCCCTCATCGCCGACCATCACCGGCTGCGACCAGTGACGTGCACTGATCTACCTTCAATCGCAGTCAACGCCGGTCCGGCATCATGCCAGAACTCGACGCGCAGGCGGTGAGATGGAGTTTGAGCGAGCTGAGGCGTACTCGGGTCTGTGGCCGTCGCAGCGGTCGGCGGGCACTCGACATGTATGTGCGGCCGACGGCTTCCCGCGCACGCGGGGGTGATCCCCGCGCTGGCTCTACGGCCGGCACCCCCAGGGGGCTGGCGTCCGGATCCGGGGACGACTCTCCCAGGTACCGACCCCAATGCGCGGCAGCGAGGAGGTAGTTGTGGCGGGTGGTCTCCGGGTAGTTCCCGGCCCGCAGCGATCGGTCCCAGTCCCGCAGGAACCCAGCCCATCGCTACCGAACGTTGATCGGGCGGCCCGTAGCCCGGGCCCATCCGAGGTTGGGGGTACTCAGCGCCTGGTCTCGTACCTGGTCAGGACCACGCCGTCAGGGAACGTCCGGGTCTCCACCAGGGTCAGGTTCACCCAGTTGTCCAGGGCCGCAAAGAACGGCGTACCGCCACCTACCAGGACCGGATGGGTGACGATCGCGTACTCGTCGATCAGCCCGTCCCGCATGGCCACTGCGGCGAGTGTGGCGCCGCCGATATCCATGGGGCCGCCGTCCTCGGCCTTGAGCCGGGTGATCTCGGTGACCGCGTCGCCGGTGACCAGGCGGGTGTTCCAGTCGACCGTGCTGGTCCTCGAGGAGAACACCACCTTCGGCATGTCCCGCCAGCGGCGGGCGAACTCGATTTCCGCCGGTGTGGCACCCGGCTGCTGGTCGGCGGTCGGCCAGTGGGAGCTCATCGTCTCCCACAGTTTGCGCCCGTACAGCGCCATGCCTGTCGCCCTCACCCGGTCGGACCACCACTGGAACAGCTCGTCGCTCGGCACACTCCAGCCGAGGTCGTCGCCGGGCGCGGCGATGTAGCCGTCCAGGCTCAGGTTCATGCCGAAGGTCAGTTTTCGCATGGTGTCAGCCTCCCGTGAGTCGGTACTCGGCGTACAGACCAGCACGGCGCGGAAGAATCATCGGTCAGGCCACACCGAGGGCCGGTTCACCACCGCCAGGACCCCGTAGCGCCAGGACGGCGATACGATCTCCGCACTTATCTCTAGACCAACCGTCAAGCAACACCTGGGACGGATTCGTCACGCATCTGTGAGGCTCGCGGTGGTGGTCCTGGGTGGACTGTTGCCAGGATCGGTGCCGGTGATCAGGGCTGACTCATCAACCATCTGGCCGCTTCTGGCGTGCCTTGCGCTTGACCTGTCGTCTTGATCGCCGGCACCGGCCTGGCCCACCGTCTGGCCTGATCAGAAGCTTGCCCGCCCTTGCGGCGTGGCTCATCACAGATGTGCCGTAGGTGTCTCCACCCAGGCCGGTGCCAACGTCAACCACCGCCCCTGGGAAGGAGCAACGGTGTAATGCCCATGCTCGCAGAATCGGTCGATGCCGTCATCGGCGTGGACACTCACACCGACACGCACACCGCCTGCCTGCTCGATCACGCTGGGCGGAAGATTGCGACCATCACCATCGAGGCGAGCCCTGGCGGGTGCAGCGACCTTATCGCCTGGGCCGTGCAGCAGGCGCCAGGTCCGCGGTTGATCTGGGCGGTCGAAGGCCGCCGTTCGCACGGAGCCGGGCTGCTGCGCACGCTCCTGGCTGCAGGACAGCAGGTGATCGAGGCCGGGCGGCCGCAGCGCGTCGGTCGGCGGCCAGGCAAGTCTGACCCGTCCGATGCGCTTCTGGCCGCCCGCACCGCCCTGGCCGCAGGACATCACGCTCAGCCGCGTAGCGACGGCGACCGGGAAGCGTTACGCATCCTGCTCGTAGCCCGCGAACACGCCAATGCCACCCGCACCGCCGCGATCAACGTATTCAAGGCACTGCTGACCGCACCGGACCAGCTGCGCGAGCCGCTACGCCGACAGTCAACGCCGCGGCAGACCGCCGCGTGCGCCCTGCTACGCGTTCACCCCCGCCACACGCCCGCCGAACGGGTCCTGCGGCAGACCCTGCGCAGCCTGGCCCAACGCATCCGTCTGCTGGATAAAGAGATCCGCGCCAACGAGCGTCAACTTCACGACCTGGTCGACGCGATCATGCCCGCGTTACTGGCCGAGCCCGGCGTCGGCCCGGTCAGCGCGGCACACCTGGTCATCGCCTGGTCCCACCCCGGCCGCTGCCGCTCGGAGGCCGCCTTTGCCGCCCTCGCCGGCGTCAGCCCGCTGCAGGCGTCCTCCGACCGCATCACCCGTCACCGGCTCAACCGCTTCGGCGACCGCCAGCTCAACCGAGCTCTCCACACGATCGTGAACTGGCGCATGATCCACGGCCACGAACCCACCCAGCACTACCTCACCCGCCGACGCGCACAACGGAAATCCGACACCGAAATCCGCCGCTGCCTCAAGCGCTACACCGCCCGGCACATGTTCCGGCTCATGGAAACCGCCGGAAGGACTTGACGAGCCATAGAAGCGTCAAGTGGGACTCGACACGCGGCAGCCGCCTGTCCTGCGCCGGTTGGTGGTTGACGCGGCGGCCTCGGCTGATCCTCGACGCTCGGCCCGTCTCCGATCGTGTAACGATGATGCCCGTGTCGAGCAGCGAGGCAGACAACTCCCGGACTTTGCGACTGATCGGCTACTGGTGTGGACCAGGCGAAGAGCACTGGCCCGACCCCGCGCTGTTCGTAGACCGCGAGGCCGATGCGGCGAGCCAGCGACGGGTAAGCGACTACCTGCGTGCCGGCACATGGTTCGTGGCTACAGCGGGCCACTCACTGTGTCGGCTGTGTGGCACCCGCAACGGATCCACTGAACTGACCGACGGCAAGTACTTCGTATGGCCAGAGGGGCTCGCACACTACATCGACGCGCACCACGTGCGACTACCCGACGAGGTCACCGACCTGATGGATCAGCCGCCGGCGCCCGTCGACGTGGAAGCGTTCGAGCGTGACGTCCTCGAAACGGAACAGATCGTCATCGACACAGCCTGGTGGCATTCGGTGCGTGGCTCACAGTCCTGAACCCGATTGCAGCTCTAGCGTCAGCATCCTGCGACGCCACTTCGTCAACCGTCATGCGAGACCAGGCATCGCCGGCAGCCGGCCGTCGGTGTCGCCGCACATGGACTTCGCCAGCGCCCCTGCCTGTTCAATGATGGCCACCTGCGCCTCGTCTGACGGCGTGACCGGAATGCCCACCCGGTCGAGCAGAACCAGGCAGATGAGGAGCACCCCTCGGATCTGCTCGTGGGATACCGGATGCCTTGTAGAAAAGTACGAGTCCCAGAGCTGCTCAACGAACATGGCGAAGGTTCGCAGGTCTTCCCGCAGGCGAGCTCCGGCGGTCAGATCATCGTGATCATGATCGGCACAACGTACTGCGGGCCTTCCGCCCGGTCCTCGCCAAAGCGGGCCTTGACCCGCGCGACTGGACTCCCCGCGAGCTGCGGCACAGCTTCGTGTCCGTGCTGTCCGACAGCGGCACGAGCATCGAGCAGATTGCCGACCTCTGCGGCCACTCCGGCACGACCGTCTACCGGCACCAGCTGCGGCCGGTGGTCCTGCGCGGTGCAGTCGCCATGGATCGGATCTTCGGCACTGAGGCGTAGTCACTCAGTTAGACACCCAGCTACGACGAGAGGGCATATCCATCCATCGGATATGCCCCCTGAGCTGCGTCGGGACGGCCGGATTTGAACCGACGACCCCTTGACCCCCAGTCAAGTGCGCTACCAAACTGCGCCACGTCCCGATGCCCCCGCGCGGTGTTCCCCGCGGCAGCCGGTACAGCTTAGCGCAGGATCTTCGCACCTGCGCACAGGCCCCTCCCGTGCCGCGCGTGCCCCGCGCCACTCCCCCTAGAGCGTCCTAGGAAGTGTGAAGCCGCCGGGGGTGAGCCCGGCGGCTTCAGGGACAGCGGGTCAGCCGTGGGCCTTGCCGCGACCGCCCGGGCCGACCTTCTTGCGGGCGCGTACCGAGATGTCGATCGGGGTGCCCTCGAAGCCGAACTCCTCGCGGAGCTTGCGCTCGACGAAGCGCTGGTAGCCGGCGTCCAGCGGCCCGGTGGTGAAGAGCACGAAGCGCGGCGGGGCCACCCCGGCCTGGGTGGCGAAGAGGATGCGCGGCGCCCGGCCACCGCGCACCGGGTGCGGGGTGGCCTGGACCAGGGCGGTGAGCCACTGGTTGAGCTGCGCGGTCGGGATCCGGGTCTCCCAGCTCGCCAGGGCCTTGCGCAGCGCCGGGGCGAGCTTGTCGACGGCCCGGCCGGTCTTGGCCGACAGGTTCAGCCGCAGCGCCCACGGGATGCGCCGCAGCTCCCGGTCGATCTCCTTGTCCAGGTAGTACCGGCGCTCGCCGTCGACCAGGTCCCACTTGTTGAAGGCGATGACCAGGGCGCGGCCCGCCTCCACGACCATGGAGAGGATCCGCTGATCCTGCTCGCTGATCACCTCGCTGGCGTCGAGCAGCACCACGGCCACCTCGGCCGCCTCGATCGCCGACGCGGTCCGCAGGCTGGCGTAGTACTCGGTGCCGCTGGCCTTGCCGACCCGCTTGCGCAGGCCGGCGGTGTCCACCAGCTGCCAGGTCTCCCCGCCGATCTCCACCAGGCTGTCGACCGGGTCGACGGTGGTGCCGGCGACCGAGTCGACCACCGCCCGCTCCTCTCCCGAGAAGCGGTTGAGCAGGCTGGACTTGCCGACGTTCGGGCGGCCGACCAGGGCCACCCGGCGCGGGCCGCGCGGCCGGTGCTCCACCACCTTGGGAGCCTCGGGCAGGACGTCCATGATGGCGTCCAGCAGGTCGCCGGAGCCCCGGCCGTGCAGCGCCGACACCGGGTACGGCTCACCGAGGCCGAGCGACCAGAGCGCCGTCGCCTCCATCTCGATGGTCGTGTTGTCGGCCTTGTTGGCCACCAGGATGACCGGCTTGGCGCTGCGCCGCAGCATCTTCACCGCGGCCTCGTCCACATCGGTCGAACCGACCATGGCGTCGACCACGAAGAGCACCACGTCGGCCGTGGCCACGGCCGCCTCGGCCTGCGCGGCGATCGCCGCGGCGCGGTCCTTCGCGTCGGGCTCCCAACCGCCGGTGTCCACCACGGTGAACGCCCGGCCGTTCCACTGCGCGTCGTACGGGACCCGGTCGCGGGTCACCCCGGGAATGTCCTCGACGACCGCCTGGCGGCGGCCGATGATCCGGTTGACCAGGGTCGACTTGCCCACGTTGGGGCGGCCGACCACGGCCACCACGGGCTGCGGGCCGGACGGCTCCCCGGAGTCGAGCTCCGGCTCGCGCAGCTCGACCCAGCCGTTGATGTCGTCGGTCACGCCACGCCCCGCTCGGTGAGCAGCTCGCGCAGCCGGGCGACGACCTCGTCGATGCCGAGCTCGGTGGTGTCCAGCACCACCGCGTCGGGGGCCTGCTGGAGCGGGTTGACCTTGCGGGTCGAGTCGAGCTTGTCCCGGCGCGCCAGGTCGGCGGCGGTGGCGGCCACGTCGGCGGCGTCCTCGGCGCTGCGCCGCTGGGCACGCGCGGCCTCGGAGGCGGTCAGGTAGACCTTCAGGTCGGCGTCCGGCGCCACCACCGAGCCGATGTCGCGGCCCTCGACCACGATCCGGCCGGCGTTCTCGATCACCTGCCGCTGCCGGGCGACCAGCAGCTCGCGGACGGCCGGCACGGCGGCCACCGCGGAGACCGCGCCGGTCACCTCGGGACCCCGGATCTCCTTCTCCACGTTCACGCCGTCGGCGGTCACCGCGTACCCCTGGGGCTCGGTGCCGATGCGCAGGTCGACCTCGCCGGCGACCTTGGCCACCGACTCGGCGTCGGTCAGGTCGACGCCGGAGCGCAGCACCGCCCAGGTGAGCGCCCGGTACATCGCGCCGGTGTCGAGGTAGCGGGCACCGAGGCTGACCGCGAGCCGCCGCGACACGGTGGACTTACCCGAACCGGACGGCCCGTCCACAGCGACCACGCAGCGCCCGGCCGGTACGTTTTCCTCCACCGTTGTCCTCCTCAGCCCGTACCTCGCGGGTCGCCGGTGTCTCCGGCGCCGTTGAGCGGTTGTCCATCCTCAATCATGCCCGCACCGCGCGGGTCGGCCGCGCGCGACGCCGGCGGGGGCGACCCGCGCCACCCGTCGGCCGTGGGCCGCGTCGAAGCCTACCGGCAGCCGTACCCCGAAGGACGGGGTCAGTCACCCACCGCCTTGAACAGCGCGGCGACCTCCGCGTTGGTCAGCCGCCGCAGCCGCCCGGTGCGCAGGTCGCCGAGCTTGATCGGCCCGATCGAGGTACGGATCAGCCGGGACACCGGGTGTCCCATCTCGGCCATCAGGCGCCGGACGATGTGCTTGCGCCCCTCGTGCAGGGTCAGCTCCACCTGGGCGGTTTTGCCCAGGCTGTCCACCACCTTGAACGAGTCGACCTTGACCGGCCCGTCCTCCAGCTCGACGCCAGCCGTCAGGCGCTTGCCCAGGTTGCGCGGGATCGGCCCGGCCACCTCGGCGAGGTAGGTCTTGAGCACCTCGTACGACGGGTGCATGAGCTTGTGGGCGAGGGTGCCGTCGTTGGTGAGCAGCAGCAGGCCCTCGCTGTCGGCGTCGAGCCGCCCGACGTGGTAGACCCGCTGCTCCAGCCGCGCGCCGATGAAGTCGGCGAGCTCGGTGCGGCCCTTCTCGTCGGCCATGGTGGTGACCACCCCGCGCGGCTTGTTCATCGCCACGTAAACCAGGCGGACGTCGGCCTGCAACCGCTCACCGTCGACGTGGATCACGTCGCGCGCCGGGTCGGCCTTGTCGCCGAGCTGGGCCACCCGGCCGTTGACAGTGACCCGGCGTCGGAAGATCAGGTCCTCGCAGGCGCGCCGCGATCCCACCCCCGCGGCGGCGAGCACCTTCTGCAGGCGCTCGGCACCCTCGTACACGGGGGCATCGGGCTTCGGGGCACGGTCGTCACGTCGCATCGGCAAGCTCTTCTACGTCGTCGGGGAGGAAGGGGGCCAGGGGCGGCAGGTCGTCCACCGAGTTCAGCCCCAGCTTCTCCAGGAACATCGTGGTGGTCCGGTAGAGGAAGGCCCCGCTGTCCGCTTCGGTGCCGCACTCCTCGACCAGGCCGCGGGAAACCAGGGTACGGATCACCCCGTCGCAGTTGACACCCCGGATGGCGGAGATCCGCGACCGGGTCACCGGCTGCTTGTAGGCGACCACGGCCAGGGTCTCCAGCGCGGCCTGGGTCAGCCGTACCGACTGCCCGTCCAGTACGAACCGCTCGACGTAGGTGGCGTATTCCGGGCGGGTGTAGAGACGCCAGCCACCGGCGGCCCGACGCAGCTCGAAGCCGTGCCCGGCGGCGGTGTAGCCGGCCGCGATCTCGTCGAGCATCGGTCCGATCCGCTCCGGTGCCTGTTCGAGGACCTGGGCCAGGGTCAGCTCGCTGACCGGCTGGTCCACCACCAGCAGGATCGCCTCCAGCGCGCCGCGCAGCTCGGCGTCATCCAGCTCGGGCGCGGGCTCCGGCGCGGGCGCCGCCCGCCGCCGCCCCCGGTTTCCGGGTACGCCGACCGGGGCGCTCTCCTCCGCCGCGTCCCCCGGCTCCCCCGCGCCGCTCGGCTCCACCGCCCCGGTCAGCTCCGTGGCGTCGGTGGGCTCCATCGCACTGGCCAGCTCGGCCGCAGCGGTCGGCTCCGCCGCACCGGTCAGCTCTGCCGCCACCTCGCCGCCGGCCTCCGCCGCCGTCTCAGGCGTAAAGATCTTGGAAGAATTCGGCCCCTCCAGGGGCCATTTCCGCCCAAGATCCGCGGAGGGTTCCGGCGCCACGTCGGCGGGTGGAGCGTCGGCGGGGGGCCCGGCGTCGACGGGGGGCTCGGCATTGGCGGCGGGGTCGGTGTCGGCGCGCGGCTTGGGCGGGGCGGGGCGCTCCCACGGGGGGATCCAGGCGGCGGCCTGGTCGGCCAGCGAGTCGCGGCGCTCCTCGTCGCTCATCGGGGTCACTCCTGCGTCGGTGCGGGCTCGTCCGCCAGGGCGGGCGGGGCGTCGGCCGGGCTGGGCGGGGCGTCAGCCGCCGGGGCGGGTGGGGCGTCGGCGGGCGGCTCCGGGGAGCCGGCGTACTCGTCGATGGTCAGCTCGGTGCCGCCCTCGGCGGGACCGGTCCAGCGGACCGTCAGCTCCTCCAGGGCCTGCTCCTGCACGAAGGCGACCAGCCCCTGCCGGTAGAGCTCCAGCAGGGCGAGGAAGCGGGCCACCACCTCCAGGGTGATCTCGCAGTCGGCGCAGAGCAGGGAGAAGGTGGCGGTGCCGGCGCGGCGCAGCCGCCCGGTGATGATCTCGGCGTGCTCCCGGACGCTGACCCGGACCATGTGCACGTGGGCGATCGACACCTCGGGCACCGGCTTCGGGGTCATCGCCTTGAGGGCGAGCTTGAGCAGCCGCTCCGGGCCGATCCCGAGCACCAGGTCGGGCAGGGCCTCGGCGTACCGGGGCTCCAGGGTGACCGCGCGGGGGTAGCGGCGACCGCCGACCGATTCCAGCTCGGCCAGGTGCGCCGCCGCCTCCTTGTACGCCTTGTACTGCAGCAGCCGGGCGAAGAGCAGGTCCCGCGCCTCCAGCAGGGCCAGGTCCTCCTCGTCCTCCACCTCGGCGGCGGGCAGCAGCCGGGCCGCCTTGAGGTCGAGCAGGGTGGCGGCGATCAGCAGGAACTCGCTGGTCTCGTCCAGGTCCCACTGGTCGCCCATGGCCCGGATGTACGCGATGAACTCGTCGGTGACCTTGTGCAGGGCCACCTCGGTCACGTCGAGCTTGTGCTTGCTGATCAGCTGGAGCAGCAGGTCGAACGGGCCGGTGAAGTTGTCCAGCCGTACGGTGAAGCCGCTGGCCTCCTCGACGGTGGCCGCCGCGGCGGGCACCACGCCGTCGACCTCGGCGGCCAGCTCGGCGGCGGCCACGGGATCGCCGGCGCCGTGCGGCGCGGGCGGGTCGAGGGGCGGTGCGGTCACCGGCAAACCGTAATCCACGGTCCGGAACCCCGGCGTTCGGCCTACCGGTCGGCCTCGGCGGCGATCACCTCTCGGGCCAGCTGGCGGTAGTTGCGCGCGCCCGAGGAGGCCGGGTCGAGGGTGGTGATCGGGGCGCCGGCCACGGTCGACTCGGGGAACTTCACGGTCTTGGTGATCACGGTCTGGTAGACCTTGTCGCCGAACGCCTCCACCACCCGCTGCAGCACCTGCCGGCAGTGGGTGGTGCGGCTGTCGTACATGGTGGCGAGGATGCCCTCGAGCTCCAGGTCGAAGTTGAGCCGCTCGCGCACCTTGTCGATGGTGTCCAGCAGCAGCGCGACCCCGCGCAGGCTGAAGAACTCGCACTCCAGCGGGATGAGCACGCCGTGCGCCACGGTGAGCGCGTTGATCGCCAGCAGGCCCAGCGAGGGCTGGCAGTCGATCAGGATGAAGTCGTACTCCTTGCGGACCGACTTGAGCACCCGGGCCAGGGCCATCTCCCGGGCGACCTCGTTGACCAGCTGGATCTCGGCGGCGGAGAGGTCGATGTTGGCCGGCAGCAGGTGCAGCCCGGCCACGTCGGTCTTGATCAGGACGTCCTCGGCGGTGACGTCGTCCTGCATGAGCAGGTTGTAGACCGACAGGTCGAGGTTGTGCGGGTTGACGCCGAGGCCCACGGAGAGGGCGCCCTGCGGGTCGAAGTCGACCAGCAGCACCTTGCGGCCGTACTCGGCGAGGGCGGCACCCAGGTTGATGGTGGTCGTGGTCTTGCCGACGCCACCCTTCTGGTTGGCCATCGCGATGATCCGCGCCGGGCCGTGCCGGTCGGTCGGCATCGGCTCGGGGATCGGCTTGCGCATGGTGTAGGCGGACGGGTCGGCCGGACCGAGGTCGGCGCCGAGCGTCGCCTGCTGCTCGCGGAGCTCCGACGTCCAGGTCTCGGCACGGTCCTCGTTGCCTGCCATGTCCTCGTTGCCCCCTCCCGACGACCACCCGGCGTCGGAGCCGTCCGACGTCCCTCGCGGCGCCGTTGCGCACCCTGCGGTTCGTCGCCCCTTGAGGTCCGCGCCGATGCCGACTGTACGCCACACGCCAGCAGCGCGTTCGGTACCGGGTCGGCGTGTCGGGCGGGCCGGGACACCGGCCCGGTCCGAAGAGGTCAGCCGCGGGCCCGCGGGTGGGCCGTCGCGTACACCTCACGCAGCCGTTCCACGGTGACCAACGTGTACACCTGGGTGGTGGTGACCGAGGCGTGGCCGAGCAGTTCCTGCACCACCCGGACGTCGGCGCCGCCGTCGAGCAGGTGGGTGGCGTACGAGTGGCGCAGGGTGTGCGGGGAGACGGCGTCCGCTCCGGTCACCGGCAGGCCGGCCCGCTCGGCGGCGCCGCGCAGCACCGCCCAGGCGCCCTGCCGGGTCAGCGGGCCGCCCCGGGCGTTGACGAAGACGGCCGGGGTGCCCCGGCCTGCGGCGAGCAGCGCCGGGCGGCCCCGGACCAGCCAGGCGCGCACCGCCTCGACGGCGTACCCGCCGATCGGGACCAGCCGGGTCTTCCCGCCCTTGCCGCGCAGCAGCACGGCGCCCTCGTCGAGGTCCAGGTCGTCCAGCACGGCGCCGACCGCCTCGGAGATGCGGGCGCCGGTCCCGTACAGGAACTCCAGCAGCGCCCGGTCGCGCAGCGCGCGGGGCGCCCCGTCGCCGGTGGCGGTGACCGGGCCGGCGGTCTCCAGCAGCCGGAGCACGTCGTCGACGGGGAGGGCCCGCGGCAGCCGGCGCGCCGGGGTGGGCGGGCGGACGTCCCGGGCCGGGTCGACGCCGGCCATCCCCTCGCGCAGCGCGAACCGGTGCAGGCCGCGGACGGCGCTGGCCGCGCGGGCGGCGGAGGAGACCGCGAGCGGCGGGTGGTCGGCGTCGCCGGCGCGCAGCCGGGCCAGGTGTCCCTCGATCTCGGCGGGCCCGACGGCGGCCAGCTCGGTCACCCCGGCGGCGGCCAGGGTGGCGAGGTAGCGGTCCAGGTCCCGGCGGTACGCGGCGAGGGTGTTCGCGGAAAGTCCACGCTCGACGGTGAGGTGGTCCAGGTAGCCCCGGACGGCACGGCGCAGGGCCGGCGCGGGTTCCGCGCCGGCCCCTACCGTGGTCAGGGTGTCGCCCGTCAGGCCAGCACCTCGGACAGCGGCAGCACGCCCATGCCGTGCGCCTCGGCGACCGGGCCGTAGACGACCTGGCCGGCGTGGGTGTTCAGGCCCAGCGCCAGGGCGGGGTCGTTGCGCAGCGCCTGCCGCCAGCCCTGGTTGGCCAGTTCGAGGGCGTACGGGAGGGTGACGTTGGTCAGCGCGTGGGTGCTGGTATTCGGCACCGCGCCCGGCATGTTCGCCACGCAGTAGAAGATCGACTCGTGCACCTTGTAGACCGGGTCGGCGTGGGTGGTGGGACGCGAGTCCTCGAAGCAGCCGCCCTGGTCGATGGCGATGTCGACGAGCACGCTGCCCGGCTTCATCCGGGAGACCAGCTCGTTGGAGATGAGCTTCGGGGCCTTCGCGCCGGGCACCAGCACCGCGCCGATGACCAGGTCGGCGTCGAGCACGGCCCGCTCGATCTCGTACGCGTTGGAGGCCACGGTCTGCAGGTGGCCGCGGTAGATGGCGTCGGCCTGGCGCAGCCGGGCCACGTTCTTGTCCAGCAGCAGCACCTCGGACTGCAGGCCGAGGGCGATGGCGGCGGCGTTCATACCGGAGACGCCGGCGCCGATCACCACGGTCTTGGCCGCGTACACGCCGGAGACGCCGCCGGGCAGCACGCCCCGGCCCCCGCCGGTGCGCATCATGTAGAAGGCGCCCACCTGCGGGGCGAGTCGGCCGGCCACCTCGGACATCGGGGCGAGCAGCGGCAGGGAGCGGTCGGGCAGCTCCACCGTCTCGTACGCGATGCCGGTGACCTTGCGGTCCAGCAGCGCGTCGGTGCACTCCTTGGAGGCGGCCAGGTGCAGGTAGGTGAAGAGCACCTGCCCCTCGCGCATCCGGTGGTACTCCTCGGCGATCGGCTCCTTGACCTTGAGCACCAGCTCGGCGGCGTCCCAGACCTCGTCGGCGGTGGCGAGGATCTTCGCGCCGGCGGCGGCGAACTCGTCGTCGGTGATGCTGGAACCGACGCCCGCGCCGGACTCGACGAACACCTCGTGGCCGTGGCGGGTGAACTCGTTGACGCCCGCGGGCGTGATCGCCACGCGGTACTCGTGGTTCTTGACCTCGCGTGGGATTCCGACCTTCACGATGCAGACACCTTCCTTCGGGGCTGCTCACCCCCGACTGCTCGGTGCCGCGACGGCCCCATTGCCGACGCGGTCCACCGGTCCCGCCGGCGGCAGTCTAGGCCCGTGGAAAGTCGCCGGAGGCCAGCACAGTGACATCCGGTGCCCGGTCGTCCTGACGATGTGTCAGGCATGAACCGGGCTGGGCGGTGGAGACCGCCTCAGCCGTCAGGACACTATTGGGTAAACATCGTCCCACCGTTGGAGCGGCGGTGCGGACAGGACGGCAGTGGATCACTAAGGTGTCCGCTCATGACCACTCCTCAGTACCAGCAGTACCCGCAGGGCGTTTCGGACAAGAGCAAGACCATCGCGGGTATCCTCGGCATCCTGCTCGGCAGCTTCGGTGCCGGGCGTTTCTACATGGGCGACACCAAGACCGGCGTGCTCCAGCTCGTGGTGAGCATCGTGACCTGCGGTCTCGGCGGCATCTGGGGCCTGATCGACGGCATCCTGATCCTGGTCAACGGCGGCGTCGACGGCCAGGGACGCCCGCTGCGCGACTGAGCGCCGACAGACGGAAAGGGGCCGCGCGGTGTCCGCACCGCGCGGCCCCTTCGTCGTCGGACCCCGGCTCAGCGGGGCAGCGGCGCCTCCGGGCGGCGCAGCTCGGCGAAGCCGGTCTCCCGGGCCCGGGCGGCGGCGAGCAGCCCGGCCACGCAGGAGGCGTTGGTGATCTCCCCGGCGAGGACCATCCGGACCGCCTCGTCGAGGTCGACCCGGACGACCTGGAGGTCGGCCTCCTCGTCGCGGCGGTCGTGCCGCTGGTCGGCGGGCACGTCGGCGAGGTCGCGGGCCAGGAAGACCCGGACCACCTCGTTGGTGAAGCCCGGCGAGCTGTGCAGGTCGACCAGGACGTCGACGGTGCCGGCGGTCAGGTCGGCCTCCTCGGCCAGCTCCCGCACCGCGGCGGCGGCGAGGTCCTCGCCGCGGACGTCCATCAGCCCGGCCGGCAGCTCCCACAGGTGCCGGCCGACCGGGTGCCGGTACTGCCGGATCAGCACCACCTGACCGGCGTCGTCCAGCGCCACCACCGCCACCGCGCCGACGTGCGTCACGTAGTCCCGGGAGGCGGTGCCGCCACCGGGCATGGTGACGTCGTCGCTGACCACCGAGAAGATCCGGCCGGACCAGATCTCCCGGTGGTCTTTCACCTCGTACCGGTGCTCGACACCGCTCACGCCGCCACCTCGCTCCGCTCGATGGCGGCGCGAGGCGCCGCGCTGCTGAGCCAAGTGGTTCGCTCGCTCCGCTCGCTCACGACGCGGACGCCGCCTTCGCCGCGGCGGGGGTGCCGTTGCGGCTCGCCTTCTTCGCCGCCGGGGCCTCCGCCGCCGCCTCCGGGAGGTCGACCGGGAGCTGGTCGGCCTCGGAGTACGCGATGGCGGCCTTGACGAACGAGGCGAACAGCGGGTGCGGCCGGGTCGGCCGGCTCTTCAGCTCCGGGTGCGCCTGGGTGGCCACGAAGAACGGGTGCAGGTTGCGGTCCAGCTCGACGAACTCGACCAGGCGGCCGTCCGGCGAGGTGCCGGAGATGTGCAGGCCGGCCTTGGTGAGCTGGTCGCGGTAGGCGTTGTTCACCTCGTACCGGTGCCGGTGCCGCTCGCTGACCTCGGTGCTGCCGTACGCCTCGGCGACCAGGGAGCCCTCGGCCAGCTTCGCCGGGTACGCCCCGAGCCGCATGGTGCCGCCCAGGTCGCCCTTGCCGGCGACGATGTCCTCCTGGTCGGCCATGGTGGCGATGACCGGGTGCTTGGCCTCCTCGTCGAACTCCAGCGAGTTCGCCCCGTCCAGGCCGGCCAGGTGGCGGGCCACCTCGATGGTCATGCACTGCAGGCCGAGGCAGAGGCCGAGCAGCGGGATGCCGTTCTCCCGGGCGTACCGGGCGGTGCCGATCTTGCCCTCGATGCCACGCACGCCGAAGCCGCCGGGGATGACGATGCCGTCCACGCCGGCCAGGGCGGCCGCCGCGCCGGCCGGGGTGACGCAGTCGTCGCTGGGCACCCAGCGCAGCTGCACCCGGGCCCGGTGGCCGAAGCCGGCCGCGCGGATCGCCTCGCTCACCGACAGGTACGCGTCGGGCAGGTCGACGTACTTGCCGACCAGCGCCACGGTCACCGTGTGGCGGGGCTGGTGCACCCGGTCCAGCAGGTCGTCCCAGCGGGTCCAGTCGACGTCCCGGAACGAGACGCCGAGCCGCCGCACCACGTACGCGTCGAGGCCCTCGCGGTGCAGCACCTTCGGGATGTCGTAGATGCTCGGCGCGTCCGGGGCGGCGGTGACCGCCTCCCGGTCCACGTCGCAGTAGAGGGAGAGCTTCTCCTTGACCTTGTCCGGGATCTCCCGGTCGCAGCGCAGCACCAGGGCGTCCGGCTGGATACCGATGCTGCGCAGCTGCGCCACCGAGTGCTGGGTCGGCTTGGTCTTCAGCTCGCCGGACGGCGCCAGGTAGGGCACCAGCGAGACGTGCAGGTAGAAGCAGTTGTCCCGGCCCAGGTCGTGGCGGACCTGGCGGATCGCCTCCAGGAACGGCAGCGACTCGATGTCGCCGACCGTGCCGCCGACCTCGGTGATCACGATGTCGGGGACCTGGCCGTCGGCGTCCGGCTCGCCCATGCCGAGGATCCGCGACTTGATCTCGTTGGTGATGTGCGGGATGACCTGGACGGTGTCGCCCAGGTACTCGCCGCGCCGCTCCTTGGCGATCACCGCCGAGTAGATCTGCCCGGTGGTGACGTTCGCCTTGCCGGACAGGTCCCGGTCGAGGAAGCGCTCGTAGTGACCGACGTCCAGGTCGGTCTCCGCGCCGTCCTCGGTCACGAAGACCTCGCCGTGCTGGAACGGGTTCATCGTCCCGGGATCGACGTTGAGGTACGGGTCGAGCTTCTGCATCACCACGCGCAGCCCGCGCGCGGTCAGCAGGTTGCCGAGGCTGGAGGCGGTGAGGCCCTTACCCAGCGAGGAGGCGACGCCCCCGGTGACGAAAATGTGCCTGGTCGTCCGTGCTGAAGGGGCCAAGGCCTGCTCCCGTGTCGTCCGTAGCGGTCGTGCGAACCGCCGTGCCGATCAGCCAACTGATCACGCGATCCACGGGATTCCACGGTAACACCTTTCCCGGCCCGGGCCGGCGTCGCACCCGCCGTCACCGCACGTGAATCCGGCTCCGGCTCAGCCGGCGGGGACCTCCGTCGATGCCGGACGGGCCTGGGCGGGCACCGTCGCCGGGCGGTCGGCGCCGGTCGGCGCGCGCCTCGCCGTACCCTCTTCGGCCTCGACCGGACCGTCCGGCGCCCCGTCCGGGTCGGTGTCGGCGTCCGGCCGCCCGGGTCCGGCCGGGCCGGCGGAGCGACCCCCGTCCGGGTGGTCCCCGCCGCCGGTGGGGCCGCCGGCCGGCCCCTCCTCGCCCGGCCGTCCGCTGCCGGGCTGGGTGCGGTCGGTGGAGTGGTCGAGCACCCGCAGCGCGGCCAGGGCCGCCATCGGCACCACCAGGGCGGCCGCCGCCCCCGCCACGTCCAGGGCCGAGCCGCCGAGCAGGCCGCCCAGGCCGGCCGCCACCGCGGTGCCGGCCATCGCGGCCCGGATGGCCGGGTAGATGCCGAACAGCCGCATCAGCCCGCCCCAGGGCTGGTAGAGGGCGAGCCAGACCAGCGCCGCGCCGGCCAGGGCCAGCACGGTGAGCGGGCTGTTGACCAGGGTCTCCACGTTGGCGCTGCTGGCCCGGTGGACGGTGAGCCCGCCCGTGCCGTCGCCCAGGGCGGCGAGGAACCGCCCGACGCTGCCCCGCTCGGCCTCCGGCCGGCGCAGGTCCACCACCGCGAAGCCGATGGTGACCGCCAGGCCGGCCATGGTGGCCCAGGCCAGCCGGCTGATGGTCAACCAGCCTCCGGAGCAGATCGCGGCCGCGACGCTCACCCCGGCGGTGAGCGCGATCGCGCCGATCGAGTCCGCCCCCAGGTACGGGCTGCCCACGATCACCACCGCGGCGCCGCCGACGGCCACCATCACCATCGGCCGCCAGGGCCGGCGCACCCGCTGGGCCAGCCAGCCGCCGCAGAGCAGCGACCCGGCGATGAACACGCCCAGCCCGACGGTGCCCAGGCCGGCGTACCGGCCGCCCTCCAGCGCCGAGTAGCCGACCACGCCGTTGAGCTGCAACCGGGAACCGGTCACCACGTCCACGCCGACCACCAGGGTGGCCAGGCCGGCGACCGCGCCGAGCGGGCCGAGGGTGCTGCCGTGCCCGGGACTGAACCGGACGGCCGCCGTGCCGCCGACGATCAGCAGCGCGGTGACCACGCCGAACCACCAGCCGGCGTGCGACCCCCGCCACCAGGGCGCCGCGTCGGCGAGCAGGGCGGCCGGCACGGCCAGCGCGGCGGCGATCAGCAGCAGTTCCACCACCGCCACCACCCGCCGGGACACCGGTTCGGGGCCGTGCGGGCCGGCGTGCCGGCGGGCCCGGCGCAGCAGCGGCAGCACCGCGATGGCGAGGGCCACCTGGGCGGCGGCGAGCAGGGTGAAGAACCAGCCGGCCACCCGGCGCTGCGCGCCGGCCTCCCGGTCGGCGTCGGCCGGCTGGTCGATCGCGGCCCACAGGTCGGCCGGTCGGCCGCCGACGGAGACCGCGGGACGGCCGAGGAAGAGTTGTTCGGGCATCGGCCGGCCGAGCGCGGCCAGCGCGGTGGGCGCCAGGTCGGCCAGTTGCAGGTAGCCCTCGCGGGCGGTGCTCGGCGAGGTCAGCCAGCCGCGCTCCCAGCCGGGGCCGTCGGCGACCGCCACGTGCAGCCGGGACGGCTCGTCGGTGTCCGAGACGCCGGCGACCAGGACCAGCGAGCGGGGTGGCCGGGCGGCGAGCACCCGGGCGAGCTGGGCGTCGGCCTGCCGGGCCTGGGCCGCCCGGACCGTCGGGTCCGTGCCGTCGACGGTGCCCAGGTCGACGATGCTGAGCACGCAGGAGCCGAGCAGGCCGGCCGGGTCGGCGGGCAGGACCGGCGCGTACCGGTCGACCCGGCCGAACGGCCGGGCGGCGGCCACCGCCGCGCCCGGACCGACCGCGACCGAGCAGCGGACGGACTCGGAGAGCGCCCCCGGCGTCGCACCCCAGGCGAGCTTGTCCTGGTTGTAGGCCACGACGCTCTCCTGGTCGGGCAGGTTGGCGCCGATCCCGTCGGGCTGCTCGACGGTCACCCCGGCGGCCGGACAGTCGCCCACCCGGCCGCTGCCCTGCCAGGCGGCGAAGTTGCCCGCGCCGAGGGTGAGCCAGCCGTCGACCGGGCAGGTGGGCCGGTGCGCGGAGCGTACCGAGAGGGAGCCGATGGACCCCTGCTCGGCCATCCGCCACAGCGTGGGGGTGGTCTGCGGGTCCACGTCCTCCCAGCGCAGCCCGGCCACCCCGGCCAGCACCACGAAGTCGGCGCTGCGCTTCGCGCCGCCGGTGTCCGGCCGGGCGGCCAGCGCCGTGACCCCGAGCGCCACCACGAGCAGCGTCAGCAGGACCGGGGTGAGTCGGCGCAGCATCACCGCGTCCTCGTCGACGGCTCGGGCGCCAGTTCGGCGTAGAGGTCGGCCAGCGCGGCCACGGTGTCCGTCTCGGTGGGCCAGGTCGCGGCCCGGGCGGCGGCCCGGCGGGCCAGGTCGGTCCGGCGGGCCTCGTCGTCCAGCAGGTCGCGCACGGCCGCGTCGACCGCGTCGACGTCGCCGGGCGGGATCAGCACCGCGGCGTCACCGACCAGCTCCGGCAGCCCGCCCACGGCGGTCGCCACCAGGGGTACGCCGGCGCGCATCGCCTCCTGGGCGAACAGCTGCCGGGCCTCCCAGTCGCTGGTGACCAGGGCCAGGTCGGCGCCGGCGAGCAGGTCGGCCACGTCGGTGCGGTGCCCGAGCAGGGTCACCGGGGCGCGGGTCGCCGAGATCCGGGCGGCCAGTTGCAGGTACGCGGGCCCGCTGCCGGCGATCACCACGACCGGCGCCGGGTTCCGGGTACGCCAGCGGGCGGCGGCGTCCACCAGCACGTCGTACCGCTTCTGCGGGTGCAGCCGGCCCACGGAGACGATCAGCGGGCGGTCCGGGGCGACCCCGAACTCGGCGCGGACGGCGGGCCGGCGGCGGCGCGGCGGGGGCAGCGTCGGCGCGGCGACCGGGGCGAGGCGGGCGTCGGCGGCGCCCAGCGCGGCGGCCCGCTCCACCAGGTCGGCGGAGGCGCCCAGGGCGACCCGCACGTTCCGGGCGACGATCCGCTCGGCGAGCCGGGACATCTGGCCCCGCAGCCCCCCGGACAGGACGGCGTTGTGCCAGGTCACCACGAGCGGCGCGGCCGGGCGGGCGAGGACGGCGACGAGGCCGGCCCGCAGCCCGTGCGCGTGCACCACGTCCACCGGCGTGTCGGCCAGGGCCCGGCGCAGCACGGCGACCGCCCGGCCGTCGGCCGGGGTGGGACTGGCGGGGATCTCCACCGGGGCGAACCGGGCCCCCACCGCGGTGAAGTTCCACTGGTCCTGGGTGGCGGCCGGGCCGCAGACCAGCACGGACGCGCCGGCCTCGGTCAGCCCCCGGGCGAGCGAGCGGACGTGCTGTCCCACGCCGCCGGTGCTGGAGGCGAGCACCAGGGCCACCGAGCCGGGCCAGTGCGGCGCCGACGAGGCGTCCGTCATGAGGACATGCTCTCCTTCCCGTCGCCCCGTCCCGAAGCTTGGTCGGTCGGCGTGTCGTCGGATCCGCCCGGTGGGCGGCGCCGCCGGAGCCGGCGGGCCACGGCGGCGAGCAGCGGCCGGACGTCCCGTTCGTCGGTCAGCCAGGCGACGGCGAGGAACAGGGCGCCGACCACGACCCCGGACAGCATGCCCTGTACGAGCGCCTCCGATGCCGTCGGGGTCCCGGCGAGCCGGGCGAACCACCGGGAGACGGCCACGCCGCCGAGCGCGGCTACGGCGGCGGCGACCAGCCCGGCGCCGCCGGCCCGGCCGATCCCGGCCAGGGCGGCCCGGCCGGCGGAGCGCAGCACGGCGGCGATCAGCAGGCCGCCGAGCAGCAGCATGCCGACCGAGTTGGCCAGGGTCACCGCGAGCACCCGGTCGTCCCGGGGCAGCAGGGCCGCCAACGGTACGGCCGTCAGCGGGACCGCCAGCCAGCCGACGGTGATGGCGGCGGTGGCCACCCGGGTGGCACCCCGCGCGTAGAGGGCGCGGGACAGGACGGCGAACAGTCCGTAACCGATCAGACCGGGCGCGAAGCCGACGATCGCCGCAGCGGTCTCCGTGGCCCCGAGCGGGAAGAAGTGGCCGACCGCCTCGGCCGTGCCGACCAGGGCCGCCACGCCGAGGAAGCTGAACAGCAGGACGCCCCGGGTGGCCGGGGCCAGGGTCCGGCGGTAGCCGTCGGCGTCCCCGCCGGCGGCGGTGGCGGCGAGGCTCGGATAGGCGGCGACCGCCAGCGGTACGGCCAGCACCGACCACGGCAGCAGGTACATCGTCTGCGCCAGGTTGAAGACCTGGGGCGAGCCGGTCGGCCCGCCCGACACCCGGCTGAGGATCACCGCCAGCGCCAGTTGCTGCGCGGTCACCGTCACGGCGCCCGCGGTGGCCAGACCGCCGACCTTGGCGCGCGCCTCGGCCGGGAAGGCGTAGCCGGGGCGCAACGTCAGCCGCAGCGGGCGCAGCGGCACCAGCAGTGACAGCGACAGCACCACCACGCCGAGCGTGGTGCCGCCGGAGAGGATCAACTCGCCGCCGCGGCTCACCTGGGCGATCGTCGCGCCGTGTCCCTGGCTGGCGCCGAACGTCAGGTAGACGGCGATCACCGTGACGCTGGACAGCAGCGGGGCGATGACCGGCCAGGCGAACCGCCGGTGCGCCTGGAGCACGCCGGTCAGCACGATGCCGACGCCGTACAGCGGCAACTGCGGGGCGAAGACCCGCAGCATCCGGGCGCCGGCGGCCAACTCCGCGGGCGAGCGGCCCTCGCCGAGCAGGCCGATGATCGGCTCGGCCAGCAGGGCCACCAGCACGGCGAGCGGCACCAGCAGGGTCAGCGTCCAGGTCAGGAGGGCACCGGTGATCGCGCCCACCTCACGGCGGTCGCCGGCCTCGACCGGCCGGGCCAGCAGCGGCACGACGAGGCTGGCGAGCGCGCCACCCGCCACGATCTCGAAGATGATGTTCGGGACAGTGTTGGCGATGACGTACATGCCGCCGAGATCGCTGCGCTGGACGACCCAGGTGAAGACGGCGGTACGGCCGAAGCCGGCGAGCCGGCTGACCACGGTGAGGACGGCGATGAGGACGGCTGCTCCGGCCACACGGCCGGCGCCGGCGAGGGGTGCCGGTTTCGTCACGTCAGTCGTCGAGCCGGCCCAGCGCGTCGAGTTCCCGCAGCCCCGGGGTCCGCTGGATCACCTGGGTGAAGCTGACCTTCTCGCTGGCCGCGGTGAGCGCGGCGACCACGGCGAGGATGCCGGCCCGGCCGAGGGGGCCGGTCCGCGCGGCCAGGCTGACGCCGAGCAGCGCGCCGAGGGCGTTGGCGCCGCTGTCGCCGAGCATCACCCGCTCGTCGAGGTCCTCCCGGACCAGCCCGGCGGCGGCCCCGACCGCACCGGCGGCGATGCCGCCGTACGGGCCCCGGCTGAGTGGCGCGCCGAGCAGCATGCCGGCCTTGAGCGCCCGGCCGGGGCGCAGGTCGAGCAGGTTGAGCAGGTTGGCGGTGCCGGCCACCACGCCGGCGCCGAGCAGCAGGTCGAGCCCGCGGCCGAGGGTGCCGGCGCGCTGCCGGCGCGGGTGGGCGGCGACCCGCTGGTCGGCGGCGAGCAGCGCGGCCGCGCCGAGCCCGGCCGCGCCCACCCCGGCGATCTTCACCAGGCCGGCGGTGACCCGGCCCTCGCGCAGCGCGGCGAGGTGCCCGGCGAAGCCCTTGGCGGCCTTCTGCTCGGGACGCGCGCCGACGACGTCGTCGTACAGCCCGACGGTGCCGGCGCCCACCCCGGCGAGCAGCGCGGCGGCGCCGGCCGGTGCGCTGCCCGCGCCGAGGGCGCCGGCGGTGGCGGCCCCGACGGCCAGGGCCGGCCCGGCGGCCAGGGTGACCGTGCGGCCCCGGAAGTTGGTCCGCTCCAGGGCCGGCGCGCCCGGGGACGCGCACACCTCCCGCAGCACATAGCGGGCGGCGACCGCCCCCGCGCCGACGGCCAGCAGCCGACCCAGTCTCACGCGACCCCTCCGATCCGGATGTCCAGCGCGACCCGGTGCAGACCGGACAGCGTCACTGGGGCAGTTTAGGCAGCAGCGACGCGGCGTTGTCACCGACGCCGTACTGGCCGGCCTTCTTCTCGGTCACCTGCTGCACCAGGGCGAGCGTGGTGACCAGTTGGCCCTGCACGGTGTTGGCGTTGTCGACGGTCGAGATGGTCTGGGAGAGCACCGGGTCGCCGCGGACCACGGCCACCACGTTGCCGCCGGCCGAACCCATGCCGCCGACCACGATCGCACCGGTCCGGTCGAACTGCTCGGCGACCTTCACCACCGACTCGTCCTTCTTCGCCGAGTCCTTGTCCACGTACGGCTGCCCGCTGACCAGCACCACCGCCTCGGCGACCCCGGAGATCTTGTCCTCCGGGGTGAGGTAGCCGGCGGTCGCGTACGCCTGGAGCACCGCCCGGCGCTCGGCGTCGGTGACCGCCGCGCTGCCCTGCGGGCGGTCCAGCAGGACGCTGGCGAGCAGGGCGCTGGACGTCTCCACCCCGTGCCCGTTGCCGGGCAGACCGGACATCTGGACGTTGTTGGCCAGCTCCAGCAGGTTGTTGTTGCTGTCCGGGTTGATGAACTTGTCCTGGATGTCGATCCGCCCGGTGACGTTGGCACCGGCGAGCTGGAGCATCTTCACCACGCCCTCGGTGTGGTCGCGCCCGCTGGGCAGGCTGAGCACCAGCACCCGGCGGCCGGCCAGCTTGCCGGGGAGGACGACCTGCGCCATCTCGGCGGCGAAGTCCTCCTCCATGTCCAGTTCCTTCTGCAGGCTGTTGACCGACTGGCGCATCTGCGAGTTGTCCTTGCGCAGCGCGTTGACGTTCTCCTTGAGCGAGTCGGCGACCGGCCCGTTGAGGGCGGCCGTGCCGACCACCAGGCCGATCGCCAACGCCAGGAAGACCGCGGTCAGGGACACCACGTGGTAGCGGAAGTTGATCACGCTTGCAGCCTCTTGATCGTCGGGGAGCTAGAAGAGCTGGCCGAGCTGGAACACGAAATTGTCCCACCATTCGGAGACCACGCCCAAATACGCCTTCCCGACGGTGGAGACCGCCACGGCCGAGGCCATCGCGGCCACCGCCGAGAGGACCAGCAGCAGCAGCGAGGAGCCGGAGATGCTCTGCCGGTAGAGCCGGCTCACCCCCTTGGCGTCGACCAGCTTGCCGCCCACCTTCAACCGGGTCAGGAAGGTCGAGGCCATGCCGCCCCGGCCCTTGTCCAGGAACTCCACCAGGGTGGCGTGGGTGCCGACGGCGACCAGCAGCGAGGCGCCCTTCTCGTCGGCCAGCAGCATGGCCAGGTCCTCGCTGGTCGCGGCGGCCGGGAAGGTGACCGCGGGCACACCCAGCCCGTTCACCCGGGCCAGGCCGGGCGCCCGGCCGTCCGGGTAGGCGTGCACGATCACCTCGGCGCCGCAGCGCAGCACGTCGTCGGTGACCGAGTCCATGTCGCCGATGATCATGTCGGGCGTGTAGCCCGCCTCGACCAGGGCGTCCGCGCCGCCGTCCACGCCGATCAGCACCGGCTTGAACTCCCGGATGTACGGGCGCAGCACGTCCAGGTCGGCCTTGTAGTCGTACCCCCGGACCACGATCAGGCAGTGCCGGCCCTGGATCTGGGTCTGGATCTCCGGCACGCCGACCCCGTCGAGCAGCAGGTCGCGCTCCTGCTTGAGGTAGTCCATGGTGTTGGCGGCGAACGCCTCCAGCTGGACCGACAGCCCCTCCCGGGCGTCCGCCATCGACTTGGCCACGGTCTCGGCGTCCTGGAGCGTGCCGTGCGCGACCGGTTCCTCGCCGACGAAGACCGTGTTGCCCTCGATCCGCACCAGATCACCCTCGCGGACCTGCTCGAAGACGCTCTCACCCAGGTCGTCCAGGAGCGGGATGCCGGCGGCGATCAGCACCTCGGGGCCGAGGTTCGGGTACCGCCCGGAGACCGACGGCTTGGCGTTGAGCACGGCGGCGACCCCGACGGCGACCAGCGAGTCGGCGGCCACCCGGTCCAGGTCGACGTGGTCGATGACCGCGATGTCCCCCGGCCGGAGCCGGCCGACCAGCCGCTTCGTCCGGCGGTCGAGGCGCGCGGTGCCGAGGATCGAGCCCGGTTCCGCGTTCCGGTTCCGGCGCAACGTGGGTAGACGCATCGTGACCATCCTGGCATGTGAGGCAGGTTTTGCTGTCGCGACATGCCTGAGCAGGGCCGCCTACCCAGGGAAGCACACCGGAGCGCACGCTGGTGTGCTTGCGCTCACAAACCCGGGGTCACGGACGCCTTTCCTTGGCCGCCACGGCCAGGAGTTCCTCGGCATGGGCGATACCCAGGTCGGAATCGGGCAAACCTGCCAGCATCCGGGCCAGCTCCCGGGCCCGCTCGGTGTCCTCCACCACCCGCACCCCGCTGGTGGTCACCGCTCCCCCGGTGTCCTTCGCCACCACCAGGTGCCGGTCGGCGAACGCGGCCACCTGCGGCAGGTGGGTGACCACCAGGACCTGGTGGCTGCGGGCCAACCGGGCCAGCCGCCGGCCGATCTCCACCGCCGCCTGGCCGCCGACGCCCGCGTCGACCTCGTCGAAGACCAGGGTGGGCGGCCCGCCCGAGCCGGCGAAGACCACCTCGATGGCGAGCATCACCCGGGACAGCTCGCCGCCGGAGGCGCCCCGCTGCAACGGCAGCGCCGGCGCGCCGGGGTGGGCCAGCAGGCGCAGCTCCACCTCGTCGGCGCCGTCCGGGCCGACGCCGGCCTCGACGCCGTTGACGGTCAGGCTCGGCTCGGTCTTGCCGGCCGGCCGGGGCAGCACCGCCACCTCGATCCGGGCGTGCGGCATGGCCAGCCCGGCCAACTCGACGGTGACCTGCTCGGCGAAGCGGACCGCCGCCTCCTGCCGGGAGGTGGAGACCCGGCCGGCCAGCTCGGCCACCTCGCCCGCCAGCCGGGCCGCCTCCCGGTCCAGCTCGTCGAGGAGCTCGTCGGAGGTGTCCAGGTCGGACAGTCGGGTACGGGCCCGCTCGGCCCAGGCGATCACCCCGTCGACGTCGTCGGCGTACTTGCGGGTCAGCCCGCGCAGCGCGGCCCGCCGCTCGTAGACGGCCTGCAGCCGGGCCGGGTCGGCGTCCAGCCCGGCCAGGTAGGTCGACAGCTCGGCGGAGACGTCGCTGACCAGGGTGGCCGCCTCCTCCAGCCGCAGGGCCAGCTCGCCCAGCGCCGGGTCGGTGCCGGCCTGCGCCTCCAGGGTGCGCCGGGCGGTGCCGAGCAGCGCGCCGGCGTCGGGGGTGTCGTCGGCCGCCTCCACCCCGCCGGCCACGCACTGCTGGGCGAGCTGGGCCGCGGTGCGCAGCCCCTCGGCGTGCTCCAGGCGCTGCGCCTCCGCCTTCAGCTCGTCGTCCTCGCCGGGCTGCGGGTCGACCCGGGTGATCTCGTCGAGGCCGAGCCGGAGCAGGTCGGCCTCCTGGTTGCGCTCGCGGGCGTTGCGCCGCCGGTCGGCCAGGTCGTCGACCACGGCCCGCCACCGGGTGTACGCCTCGCGCAACGCGTCGAGCAGCTTCTCGTGCTCCGGCCCGGCGAACCGGTCCAGCGACGCCCGCTGCTCGGCCGGGCGCAGCAGCCGCAGCTGGTCGGACTGGCCGTGCACGGCCACCACCTGCTCACCGACCTCGCCCAGCATCGACACCGGCATGCTCCGGCCGCCCAGGTGGGCCCGGGACCGACCCTCCACCGTGACCGTGCGGCTCAGCAGCAGCGACCCGTCCTCGTCGGGCTCGCCACCGGCGTCGGTGATCCGGGCGTGCACCGCCTCGGCCACCCGGCCGAGCAGGCGCAGCCGCCCCTCCACCACCGCGCGACCCGGTTGCGCCCGGACCCGGCCCGCGTCGGCCCGGCCGCCGAAGAGCAGGCCGAGGCCGGTCACCACCATGGTCTTGCCGGCACCGGTCTCGCCGGTGATGACGTTCATCCCGCCCGTCAACGGGAGCGTGGTGTCCTCGATGACGCCCAGTCCGGTGATGCGCAGCTCTTCCAGCACAGCACCTGACAGTAGACGCGCCCTGCGACAGTTGACCAGCCGGCGCGGGCGGGGCTGTGGACAACCGCTGGTGACGTCGTACAGTTCTGCCCCGTGCTGGACATGATCGGCCTGGACCCGGGCGAGGAGCAGCTCTACCGCTGCCTGGTGCGGCTCACCACGGCTCGGGCGGCGGAACTGGCCGAGCGGCTGGGCCGACCGCGCGAGGAGATCCTCGTACAGCTCGAGGCCCTGCGGGGCAAGGGACTGGTGCTGCCGACCGGGCCGGAGCCGGACGCCCCGCTGCGGCCGCTGGCGCCGGACGTCCCGCTCGGTGCGGCGCTGCTGCGCCGGCAGGAGGCGCTGGAGGTGGCCCGCGCGGCGGTCACCCAGCTCACCGAGGAGTACCGGGCGGGGATGCGCCGGCGCTCCGCCGACCACCTGGTCGAGGTGATCACCGGTGCCCGGGCGCTCCGCGAGCGCCTGCGGGACCTGCAGAACGCCGCCCGGGTCGAGGTGTTGTGGTTCTGCCGGGCGAACCCGCTGGCCATGCCCGGCCAGGAGAACGTCGAGGAGTTCGACGCGCTGGCCCGCGGGGTCCACTACCGGGCCATCTACGAACGGGAGATGCTCCTCGAACCGGGCGCGTTGGCGGACGTCGAGCAGGGCGTACGCGCCGGCGAGCAGGCCCGCGTCCTCGACCGGCTGCCGGTCCGGCTGGCCATCGTCGACGGCCGGACGGCCGTCTGCCCGCTGGTACGGGACAACAGCAGCGGCGAACCGACCGCCGCGGTGATCGGCCGCAGCCAGCTGCTGGACGCCCTGCTCGCCCTCTTCGAGAGCCACTGGCTGATGGCGACACCGCTGCGCTCGTCCGCCCCACCGGTCGACCCCGGCGCGGACGGCTACCGGCCGGACGCCGAGGAGGTCCGCCTGCTGTCGCTCTTCGTGGCCGGGGTGCCGGACAAGTCCATCGCCTCCCAGCTCGGCGTGAGCCGCCGTACCGTCCAGCGGCGCCTCGCCGACCTGATGACCCTGGCCGGGGTCGACACCCGGCCGGGTCTGGCCTACCAGGCCGCCCGCCACGGCTGGCTCTGACCTGCCCGGCACCCCCGCCACCGGCCGCGCTGCCGCCGCCTCCGGAGGATGGTGCCGGCGGCAGCGACGGCCGCGGCGCCGTCAGGGTGCCCACCACCCCCTGGCAGGCACCCCGGACGGACCGAGGGTGACGTCCGCGCGGGCGAGGGGGGATTCGTCCCGCGCGGACGTCGGCTCAGCGCAACCCGTACGCGTCGAGCACGGTCTGGTCGACGGTGTTGCCGGCCCCGTCACCGGCATGCACCCGCAGCGACACCGCGCCGTGTCCGGCCGGCACCACGGCGGTGAACCGGGTGCCCGAGCCGTTCACCGGCACCGCCTGCCAGTGCTGCCCGCCGTCGAAGGACACCTCGACCCGGACGCCCGTGCCGGTCGGCGCCGGTACGCCCGCCGGCTGGCGCAGCGTCAGCCCCAGCTGGTGCGGGTGGCCGCCGGGCACCTGGCCGCGCAGGTCCGCCGGGACCTGGTAGTCCACCTGCAGCAGCGGCAGCGGCTGGGCGGCCTCCCCGGCCGGCCGAGCCGAGGCGAACTGCCACGCCGTCTCGGTGCGGGTGGCGTAGCACCACTCCTCGGAGGACCGCGCGGTGGTGACGTCCAGCCGGTAGCGGGCCGCACCCGGGGTGGTCGCCACCGGCGCCCAGCCGCCGGAGAGGTCGGCGAGCTGCTGCCCGTCCCGGCTCAGCCGGCGCTCGACGGTGTCCTGCTCCTCGCCCCAGCCGGCCGAGGCGTAGTGACCATCGGCGTCGACGAACTCGGCCACCCGCAGGTTCAGCGTGTCGCCGGTGCGCGTGGGCACCGGCGCTCCGGCACCCGCCGGAACGGCCGGCCGGACCACCGGGGCGTGCCAGGTCTCGGTGACCCGGTCGTCGGCCGCGTACCGCCGGGGCTGCTGGGTGAGCCCGCCGAGCAGCGGCCCCCAGGACCAGGTGAGCCGGTGCAGCACCCGCTGCTGCCACCAGGAGTCCCCGGCGCTGACGAACTCCTCCCGGGAGGTGCCGGTACGCACCATCCGCTGGTCGTCGTTCCAGGAGTACTCCTGCCACGGGCGCCAGCCGAACCGCTGCTCGCTGGCCCAGTCGAACCCGCCGGTGTCCGCGTAGCGGGTGGTCACCTCGGCGGTGTTGTCCGCGCTGACCCGGTGCACGATCCGGTCCGGGACCCGCCCCTTCGACACCTGCCACACGTCGTACAGGTACGGGCTGTCGACGGTCAGCGTCAGGTCCAGCGTGGCGCGGCCACTCTTCGCCGCCCGGACCATCGGCTGCCCGTCGTCGTACGCGACCACCAGCGACGGGATCGGCAGGCGGTCCCCGTCGGGGCGCCAGACCGTCCACGCGCTCCGGTCCGCCGGGCGGACGATGAGCACCATCGCGGCGCCGGCCGCCGTGGCGTCGGCGATCTGGTCCTCCTCGGCGCGGTCGTAGCTGCCGGCGACCAGCGCGGCCGCACCTCGCACCCCGGCCCGGGCCAGCTCGGCGGCGGTGCCGTCGCCCGCCCAGACCAGCGGCAGCTTCCGCCGTCCGGCCGGTGCCGGCGACTGGCCCAGCAGGTTGATGTCGAGCGGACCGGACACGTCGCTGACCTGGGCGTCCACCATGGGCGCGACCAGCTGCCAGCGGGAGGAGAATTCGAACTCGCCCTGGCGCACCTGCCGCGTCGGCGTGACGTTCACCTGCTGGACCGTGCTGAAGGCCATCACGCCGTGGTCGACCTCCCGGCCGTTGCCGAAGATCCGGTGCTCGTAGAAGCTGAGCACCGCCCGCTGCTCGGTCGGCTTCGGCGTCTCGATCCGCACCGGGGTGCCCTTGCGCGGATCGAGCACCACGGTGAGGTCCCGGTCGACCGTCAGCTCGGGGTCGGTGACCAGGGTGAGCTGCTCGTCCAGCGGGGCACCGTGCTCGATCAGGCCCTCGAGCAGGTACGGGCCCTCTTCGACCTGCACCTGCCACTCCATGCCGGGGAAGAGGAAGCCGAGCCAATCGGACTCGGAGTGCTCGCCGAACAGGGTGACCACCGGTGCCGCGCCCGGCTGCCCCTGCATGTCCAGCGCCTTGACGGTGACGAGGTGCATCGGGCCGCTGAGGGTCAGGCCGACGGCGGTGCGTACCGCGACACCGTCCGCGCCGGTGGCCACCAGCCAGCCGCCGTGCACACCCCGGTCCAGCTTCGCCGGATCGGCATGCAGCGGGACGTTCACGCTGCCGCCGGCCGGCACGGTCACCTCGGTGGCGTCGAGCGACACCCCGTCCGGCTCCGCCGCGCCGCTGTCCAGGTTGCGCAGCTCCAGCGCCAGGCGCAGGGTGCGCGGGGAGGACGTGCCGTTGGTGTACGTCACCGTCCGCTCCGCCACCGCACCTCCGGTGTTCACCCGGCCGAAGTCGGCGGTGGCCGAGCCGTACACCCGCTGGCTCAGCGCGCGGGCCACGTCGACCCGGCCGCCGCCCTGCTCGAACACGGTCAGCGCGGGGTTCGACTTCGCCGTGCTGACCAGCGCGTCCTTGAGCTTCCCGGCGGTCCAGTCGGGGTGTTCCTGGGCGAGGATCGCGGCCGCGCCGGCGACGTGCGGGGTCGCCATCGAGGTGCCGGAAGCCCGCGTGTAGAGGTCGTCCACCGGCGTACCCATGGTGGTGCCGGCGGCCCGGGCGGCGACGATGCCGACGCCCGGCGCGGTGATCTCCGGCTTCAGGCCGTTGTCACCCAGGCGCGGACCGCGGCTGGAGAAGTCGGCCAGGTTGTCGTCGCGGTCCACCGCGCCGACGGTGAGCGCCGCGGCGGCCGCGCCCGGGGTGCCGACGGTACCGGCCGCACCCTCGTTGCCGGCCGCGATGACGAAGAGCGCGCCGGTCTCGGCGGTGAGGTCGTTGACCGCCTGGCTCATCGGGTCGGTGCCGTCGGTGGCCGGGCCGCCGAGGCTCATGCTGACCACCTTCGCGCCGGAGTGGGCGGCCCACTCCATGCCCGCGATGATCCCCGAGTCGTAGCCGCGGCCACCGTCGTCCAGCACCTTGCCGATCAGCAGCTGCGCGCCGGGCGCGACGCCCTTGCGCAGCCCGTCCGAGGCCGCGCCGCTGCCGGCGATGGTGGCCGCCACGTGGGTGCCGTGGCCGTGCCCGTCGCGGGCGCTGCCGGCGCCGGTGAAGTCCTGCGCCTCGGCGATCCGGCCGGCCAGGTCCGGGTGGGTGGCGTCGACGCCGGTGTCCAGCACCGCGACCCGGACGCCGCTGCCGTCCCGGCCGGCCGCCCAGGCCGCCGGGGCGCCGATCTGCGGCACGCTGTGCTCCAGCGCCGGGTGGACCCGCCCGTCCAGCCAGACGCGGGCGATGCCGCCGCCGAGCCGAGGCGTGCCGGCGGTGGTCCGGGCCTCCGACGTGCCGCGCAGGGTGGTCCACAGGCCGCCGAGGTCGGCCTTGCCGACCCGCAACGCCGCGCCGTTGATGCTCTCCAGCGGGCGGGCCGCGGTGGCGCCGGCGAGCGGCCGGACGCGTCCGGCGGCCGGTTGCTGGTAGCGGACGATCAGCGGCAGCGCGCCCTGCGCGGCGTCGCCGTAGCCCTCGGCGGCCAACTCCTCCACGTCGAACAGGTCGGCGTCGAGCACCCCGGCGGAGACGTACGGCACGACGTCGCTGGGCAGCACCCGCAGCCCGCCGTCGGCCTCCACGGTGTGGAAGGTGATCCGCTCGCGGCCCGGGCCGGGGTGGACGGTGGCGGCGACCCGGCCGGGCGCGGCCTGGGCCAGGTCGACCCGGTCGCCGGTGATCAGGGTGATACGGACGGGCGCGCCGCCCGGGGCGGGGGCGGCCGGGATCGAGCCGGTGGGCCGGGCGGGCAGGGCGGCGGACGCCGGTGCGGCGAGTCCGACGACCAGTGCGCCGACCGCGCCGGCGGTCAGCCAGCGTGGGGGCCAGTGCATGCGATGCGCTCCTTCACTCCAGGGTTCGGCCGGGGGAGGTCGACCGATCGGAGTCTGCGACGGAGATCATCAACGGTCACTAGCTGCGGCGCGCCGCATCGGCGACATGTCGCCAGGTGGACATGGGCGGGCCGCGACCGGTCCGCCGGGTGTCCGGCCGGTTGCCGCCGCACGGCGGTCCATGGGGGACGGGCTGCTGGCGTGCGGGGAACGACCGGGGCGGTCGATGGTCGGGGTGCCGGACGAGTCGCTCGCCACTCAGCCCGTGAGCCGCCGCTTCCTCCGGCGGCGGCTCGCCGACCTGACCGACCTGACCGGGGTCGAAACCCGGTCCGGTCCGGCACACCGGTCCGCCCGCCGCGGCCGGCCGCGACTCCTCCGGCACCCCGACCGTCGTGGTCCCGACCACCCCCTGGCCAGGGCCACGACCGCCGGACCGCGCGTCCGGGCGACACGGGCCTCACCGCCCGCCCGGACTCCACCTCAGCGCAGCCCGCACGCTCCGATGGCCACCCGATCGGCGGCCGGCCGGCCCCGCGGCGACCGGCCCACGGCAGGCGCTCCCCGGCATTCCGGGGACGCCCCGCCGGCACGTCGTCGTCGGGGGAGGCTCCTACCGTAACCCGATCGGCCCGCCACCCGGGTACCCCGAACCGCCGACCTGGGGTCGGCCCCACGGGCCACCGCTGACTGTGGGGTCAGCGGCGGCTGCCCCGCCAGCCCTGCACCGGCAGGTCGAACTTGGCCACCAGCCGGTCGGTGAACGGGCGGGCCTTGAGCCGGACGATCCGCACCGGCAGCGCGCCCCGGCGGACCGTGACCCGGGCGCCCGGTGGCAGGTCGTAGACCCGCCGGCCGTCGCAGCAGAGCACCGCCAGGGTGGTGAACGGGTCCACGGTGATCGCGAAGGTGGACGTCGGTGCGGTCACCAGCGGGCGGCTGAACAACGCGTGCGCGCTGATCGGCACCAGCAGCAGCGCCTCCACCTCCGGCCAGACCACCGGGCCGCCGCCGGAGAACGCGTACGCGGTGGAGCCGGTCGGGGTGGCGCAGACGACGCCGTCACAGCCGTACCGGGACAGCGGCCGGCCGTCGACGTCGACGAGCAGCTCCAGCATCTGGGCCCGCTCGCCCTTCTCCACGCTGATCTCGTTGAGCGCCCACGACTCGATGGTCGGGCCGCCGTCGAACTCGGCGGTCACGTCGAGGGTGAGCCGTTCGTCCACGGTGTAGTTACGCCCGACCACGTCGCGGACCGCGCTGTCCAGGTCGTCGATCTCGGCCTCGGCGAGGAAGCCGACCTTGCCGAGGTTGATGCCGAGCAGCGGGGCCTTCGCCGGGCGGGCCAGCTCGGCGGCGCGCAGGAAGGTGCCGTCGCCGCCCAGCGCGAAGACGATCTCGGCGCCCTCGGCTGCCTCCGGGCCGGTCACCGGCACCACGCCGGGCAGGTCCAGGTCGTCGGCCTCCTCGGCGACCACCCGCACCTCGAAGCCGGCCGCGATGAGGTCCGCCGCCACCGCCCGCGCGTGCTCGGTGCTGCGTCGACGGCCGGTGTGGGTCACCAGCAGAGCGGTCCGGCTCACCCGGACACCTCCTCGTTCGTGGGCTCCGACGGGAATCCCTGCGGGCCGGCCGCCACCACCGCGCGTACCCGCTCGGGGTCCGCGGCGGGCGCGTCCCGGCGTAACCATACGAAGAACTCGACGTTGCCGCTCGGCCCCGGCAGCGGGCTGGCGGCCACGTCCGCCAGGCCCAGGCCGAGCTGCGCCGCCGCGGCGGCCACGTCGAGCACGGCCTCCGCGCGCAGCTCCGGATCGCGGACCACGCCGCCCGCGCCGACCCGCTCCCGGCCCACCTCGAACTGCGGCTTGACCATCAACGCCAGGTCGCCGTCGGGCCGCGTGCAGGCCGAGAGGGCCGGCAGCACCAGGCGCAGCGAGATGAACGACAGGTCGGCGACCGTGAGATCCACCTCCCCGCCGATGGCCTCGGGGGTGAGGGTACGCACGTTGGTGCGCTCGAAGACGTGCACCCGGTCGTCGTTGCGCAGCGACCAGGCGAGCTGCCCGTACCCGACGTCGACGGCCACCACCTCGGCGGCGCCGGCGCGCAGCAGCACGTCGGTGAAGCCGCCGGTGGAGGCGCCCGCGTCCAGGCAGCGCCGGCCGGCGACGGTCAGGCCGCCGGGGGTGAACGCCGCGAGGGCGCCGGCCAGCTTGTGGCCGCCCCGGGAGACGTACTCCTCGGTCGGGTCCGCGCCGGTGACCAGCAGCGGGTCGGCGGGGTCGACCATCGCGGCGGGCTTGCGGGCCGGCACCCCGCGCAGCTGGACGCGGCCGGCCTCCACCAGCGCGGCGGCCTGCTCGCGGGAGCGGGCCAGGCCGCGGCGGACGAGTTCGGCATCCAGCCGGGTACGACGTGCCATCGGTGGTTCTTCTCCGGTCGGTTCAGGCCTGGTCGATGCTGGCCAGGGTCTCGCGCAGCGTCTCGTACGCCGCCTCGTACTGGGCGATCTGGTCGGCCGGGGAAAGTCCTTCGGCGTTGATCATGGCTTGCACGGCCGCGTCCACGGCCGGGTGCCGGGCCTCGCCGACCTCCTCCGGCGGCGCCGGGCGTACCCCCGGGGGCGGGCCGGGACGGGGGCCACCCGGCGGCGGCCCGGGGCGCGGACCCGGCGGCGGGCCGGGGCGGTAGGGGGTCGTCACGACGCGGCACCTCCGGCCTGCTTGCGGCCGGTGGCCTTCTTCGCCCGCCGGACCGCCGGCGTGGGCGACTCCTCCGCCGGGGTACGCGACACCGTCGCCGGCGGCTTCTTCGCGATCGCCTTCTTCGCCACGGTCCGCTTCGCCACGGCCTTCGTCGGTTCGGCCTTCGTCGGCGAGGCCCCGGTCGGCTCCGTCCCGGTCGGCGCGGCCCCGGTCGGGGCGGGCTGGGCGGCGGCCGGCTCCGCGCCGCCCGGCGCGGCGGCGGGGCCGGTCGGCGCGGCGGCGGGGCCGGTCGGCGCGGCGGCGGGGCCGGTCGGCGCGGCGGCCTTCGCCTCGCGCAGTTGCCGTTCCAGCTCGTGCACCCGGCGGGTCAGCTCGGCCACCTCGTCGGCGGTGGCCAGCCCGACCGCGCCCAGGGCGCGGTCCACCTCGAAGCGGACCAACTTGGTCAGCGCCTCCCGGTTCGCCGTCCCGGTGGCGACGAGTTCCTCCGCGAGCGCCTGGAGCTGGGCGGCGGTCGCGCCGCCCTGGCCGACCACGCGCCGCACGGCGTCCTGGGCCCTCTTCCGGGGCGCCTCCGTCAGGCCCATGGCCAGCTCGAGGTAGGCGCGCCACGCGTCCTGCATGCCTGAGTCCTTCCGCGGGGCGGGGATGTGCAGGTGTCACGCTACCGGGCGCCTGGGACGCCCCATTGCGGTACGGTGCCGGGGAACGGCGTGGCGCGTGACGAGGAGATGATGTGGCCAGCGTGGACGAGTGCCGGCAGGCGTTGCAGGAGCTGGCCACCCGGCTGGACCGGCACGCCGAGCTGCAGGGGCGGATCGACCTGGACCGCACCCTGGCCTGCCGGATCACCGACCTGGACACCGCGTTCCACGGCCGCATCGAGGGCGGGCGGCTGGTCGACCTGAGCGACGGCGACGACCCGAAGGCGAAGATCGCGCTCTCCACCAGCAGCGACGACCTGGTGGCGCTGGTGCACGGTCAGCTCGACATCGCCAAGGCGGTCGGCTCCCGCCGGGTGTCCATCAAGGCCAACCCGTTCGACCTGATGAAGCTCCGCAAGCTGCTCTGAACCGGCCCGGTCAGTCGGCCAGGCCCAGCGCGGACAGGGCCGGTCCCGCCGCCGCGGACGCCGCCCGCACCCGCCCGCCGACCCCCGTCGTCCAGGCCACCGCGCAGAGCGCGGCGAGAGCGTCGAGCGGGCGTCCGCTGCCGTCGAGGAGCAGCGCGTCGTCGGCCACCGTCGCCGACCAGCCGCCCGCGTCGGGGGCGCCCGGCACCCGCACCACGGCCGCCGGCTCGAAGAGCCCGGCCAGATCCAGCGACACGTACGTCGGCCGGCGCTCCTCGGGGGCGGTCAGCAGCTCGGGTACGTCGCTGACGCCGGTGAGCACCAGCAGACTGTCCAGCCCGGCCCGGCGGGCGCCCTCGATGTCGGTGTCCAGCCGGTCGCCGACCACCAGGGTCCGCCCCGCCCCGGCCCGGCGGGCGGCGGTGGCGAACAACGCCGGCTCGGGCTTGCCGACCACCACGTCCGGGTCGCGGCCCAGCGCGGTGCGCAGCACCGCCACCAGGGAGCCGTTGCCCGGCAGCGGACCACGCGGGCTGGGCAGGGTGCGGTCGGTGTTCGTCGCGTACCAGGGCGCGCCGTCTCGGACCGCCAGCGACGCCTCGGCGAGGTCGGCCCAGCAGACGTCGGGGCCGTACCCCTGGGCGACGGCGGCCGGCTTCTCCTCGACCGTGGTCACCGGCCGCAGGCCGACCGCGCGCAGTTCCGCGCGGAGCGCCTCCGCCCCGACCACCAGCACCGGCGCGCCCGCGGGCAGCCGGTCCCGCAGCAGCTCGGCGGTGGCCGCCGCGGAGGTGAGCACCTCCTCCGGCCGGGCCGGGACGCCCATGCCGGTGAGCAGCGCGGCCACCTCGCTGGAGCGCCGGGAGGCGTTGTTCGTCGCGTACGCCACGGACCGGCCCTCGGCGTGCAGCCGGCCCACCGCCTCGACGGCGCCGGGGATCGGCCGGTCGATCAGGTAGATCACCCCGTCCAGGTCGAAGACGACCAGGGTGTACCCGTCGACCAGCCGTCCGCGCGTGCCGGCCGGTCCGGCTGCCGCGTGGGCCGCCCCGGCACGCGCGTCCCCGGCGCTCCCGGTCACCGCTGGTCCGTCTCCGCCTCGCGGGTCTTCCCGTCCGCGCCCTCGCCCACGGCCTCACCGTCGCCCACGGCCTCACCGTCGGTCACGGCGCCACCCGCGGTCGCGGAGGCACTGTCGGTCGCGGCGGCACGGGTGTCGTCGGCGAGTGACCGCGCCTGCGCGTCGGTCAGCTCGTCGTCGGCGAGGTCCGCGGCGTCCCGGTCCCGGTACCCGGTCGGCTCGCCGCCCCGCTCCTCGCGGTCGAGGTCCCCGCCGACCCGGTCCTCGTCGTCACGCAGCCGCGCGTCGCCGTCCAGGTCGTCGTCCTCGTCCTCGAACTCGTCGTCCTCGTCGTCGTCCTCGAACTCGTCGTCCGTGTCGAGGTCGTCGTCCTCGTCGTCGGCGTAGCGGGCGTCGAGCTCGTCCGCGTCGAGGTCGCTGTCCTCGTCGTCGCCGTCGAGGTCGTCGTCCTCGTCGTCGCCGGTGAGGTCGGCGTTCGGGCGGGCCGGCACGGCCCCCGGCGCACCGGGTCCGGCCGCGAACTCCTCGTCCTCGTCCTCGTCGCCCTCGATGATCACGCCATCGAGCTCCAGCAGCCGCTCGGCGGCGTCCGTCTCACCCTCGGCGTCCACGTCGGCGGCCCGGGAGAACCACTCCCGCGCCTCCTCGCGCCGCCCCACGGCGAGCAGCGCGTCCGCGTACGCGTAGCGCAGCCGCGCCGCCCACGACTCGGACGAGTCGGCGGTCAGCTCGGGGACCTGCAGCATCGCCACGGCCGCGTCCTTCTGCCCGAGGTCGCCACGCGCGCCGGCCGCCACGATGAGCAGCTCGACCGCCACGGACTGGTCGAGCTTCTCCCGGTCCGCGCCGCGGAACAGGTCGATCGCCCGCTCCGGCCGGCCCAGCGCCCGCTCGCAGTCCGCCAGCACCGCCAGGTGGCTCTGCAGCCCGGTCATCCGGTGGTACGTCCGCAGCTCGGCGATCGCCGTCTGCCACTCCCCGGCGTGGTACGCCGCCAGCCCGACAGCCTCCCGCACCGCGGCGATCCGCGAAGCGAGCCGACGCGCCGCCATGGCGTGCGCCAGCGCCTCCGCCGGGTCGTCGTCGATCAGCAGGCCGGTCGCCACCAGGTGCCGGGCGACGGACTCCGCCACCGGCTTGGCCAGCGACAGCAGCTCGGCCCGGACGCTGGAGTCGAGGTCGCTCGCCACCACCTCGTCCGGCAGCGCCGGCGCGGCGACCCGCTCGCCCTCACGACCCTCGGCGCGCTCGCGCCGGTCGTCCCGCCACTCCCGCTGCGGCCCGTGGCCGCCCGGCCGGCCGTCGTCCCGGCGGGGACGTTCGCCGTAACCGCGACGCTCACCGCCCCGCTCGGTGCGCTCCCGGCCACCCCGGAAGCCACCCTCACGGTCCTCCCGGCGGAAGCCCTCCCGGCGCTCCCCGCCGGCGAAACCGCCCTCGCGGCGCTCACCGCCACGGAAGCCGCCCTGGCGGTCGTCGCGGCGGAAGCCCTCGCGGCGCTCGCCACCGGCGAAACCGCCTTCACGGCGCTCACCGCCACGGAAGCCGCCCTGGCGGTCGTCGCGGCGGAAGCCCTCGCGGCGCTCACCACCGCGGAAGCCACCCTCGCGACGCTCGCCGCCACGGAAGCCACCCTCGCGGTCACCACCACGGAAACCACCCTCGCGACGCTCGCCGCCACGGAAGCCACCCTCGCGGTCACCACCACGGAAACCACCCTCGCGACGCTCGCCGCCACGGAAACCGCCCTCGCGGTCACCACCGCGGAAGCCACCCTCGCGACGCTCACCACCACGGAAACCGCCCTCGCGACGCTCGCCGCCACGGAAGCCACCCTCGCGGTCACCACCGCGGAAGCCACCCTCGCGACGCTCACCACCACGGAAACCGCCCTCGCGGTCCTCGCGACGGAAGCCACCCTCGCGACGTTCCCCGCCCTGACGGTCATCGCGGCGGAAGCCCTCACGGCGCTCCCCGCCTCGGAAACCACCCTCGCGGTCACCACCGCGGAAGCCACCCTCACGGCGCTCACCACCACGGAAACCGCCCTCGCGGTCCTCGCGACGGAAGCCACCCTCGCGACGTTCCCCGCCCTGACGGTCATCGCGGCGGAAGCCCTCACGGCGCTCCCCGCCACGGAAACCACTCTCACGGTCGCCGCCACGGAAACCACCCTCGCGGCGGTCGTCGCCGCGGAAGCCGCCCTGGCGGTCATCGCGGCGGAAGCCGCCCTGGCGGTCATCGCGGCGGAAGCCGCCCTCACGGCGCTCCCCGCCACGGAAGCCGCCCTCGCGGTCGTCACGGCGGGAGCCACCCTCGCGGCGGTCACCGCCGAAGCCGCCTCGCGGGCCGCCCGAGCGGTCGTCGCGGTTGCCCCGGTACGAGGGACGGTCGTCGCGGCGGGCGTCGTCGCGCCCCGGCCGGCGGTCGGCGCGGTCCTCGTAACGACGGGGGCGATCTCCGCCCTGCGGTCCTGAACTCACAGGTACATCCTTCCTGATTGCGTCCCCCAGGACGCTAACGCAGTCGAGGGCCGACCCTGCTGGGGCGGCCCTCGACTGGAAAGATTGTCCGGCGGTGTCCTACTCTCCCACACCCTCCCGAGTGCAGTACCATCGGCGCTGGAGGGCTTAGCTTCCGGGTTCGGAATG
>NZ_JBICUB010000013.1:0-196944 GCF_043197935.1 Micromonospora sp. NPDC048930 | reverse complement strand
GGCTCGACCAGTCCGGGGTATAAAACAATTTGGCACTGGCTTATCAAGCACCCTGTTGAGTTCTCAAAGAACAACCACACACCATCCAGAAACCCCGCATCCACAGGGCCCCCGTCCGGGGCATTTCGTTCACCCGCACCCACCGCTCTCGCGCCGGGCACTTTTACTACGTTACCCGGTGGTTTCTGCCGTGTCAAACCGCTGTTTCGCGGTTTGTCGTGCTTCCACCCATTTCCCGGGCACCCCGATTCCGCCGACTTCCGTCGGATGTTCCGGGGATTTCGGCAGGACGGCCGCCGCGGTTTTCCCGCTCGCTCGCCCGTATCCCTGCCGGCCGACAACCTTACCCGGTCGGTTCCGCCTCGCCAAATCCGCCTCCCGGCGAATCCGGGGCACCGCCCGGTCCAGGGTCCGATGGAGTCAACCATCCTTGCCTGGAGGTCATTCCCGCGCTCCGGCCTCCAGGTCTTTCGCCCTGTTTCGTCCGTTCCGCGCTGGCAGAGAGAAAGTTACGCGCCCAGCGGTTTGATCGTCAAATCCGCTGGGCGCGTCCCGCGTCACACTGTCGACGTACGACTATTTGCGCAGCTCAACGCCGGCGAAGGAGCGCTTGCCGCGGCGCAGCACCAGGTACCGCCCGTGCAGCAGGTCCGCCGGCGAGACGGTGGCGTCCACCTCGGAGATGCGGTTGTTGTTCACGTACGCGCCGCCCTCGGCGATCACCCGCCGAGCCTCCTTCATGCCCGAGACCAGACCCGACTCCTTGAGCAGGCCGGCGACGTCCGGCAGCTCGGTCAGGTGGACCAGGCCAGCCTCGGTGAGCGCCGCCCGCAGGGTCTCCGGGGTCAACTCCTCGAGCGAGCCGCGGCCGAAGAGGGCCTGGCTCGCCGCCACCGCCTGGGCCATCTCCCGCTCGCCGTGCACCAGCGCGGTCAGCTCCTCGGCGAGGGCCCGCTGGGCCAGCCGCGCCTGGGGGCGTTCCGCCGTCGCCTTCTCCAACTCCTCCAGCTCCTCACGGGGACGGAAGCTGAAGTAGCGCAGGTAGCGGGTGACGTCCCGGTCGTCGGCGTTGACCCAGAACTGGTAGAAGGCGTACGGGCTGGTCATCTCCGGGTCGAGCCAGACCGCGCCGCCCTCGGTCTTGCCGAACTTGGTGCCGTCCGACTTGGTGACCAGCGGCGTGGTGAAGGCCTCGACCGGCCCGGCACCGCGACGCCGGATGTAGTCCACGCCGGCGGTGATGTTGCCCCACTGGTCAGAGCCGCCGTACTGGAGCTCGCAGCCGTGGCGGCGGTGCAGCTCGAAGAAGTCGTTGGCCTGGAGCAGTTGGTAGCTGAACTCGGTGAAGCTGATGCCGGTCTCCAGCCGGGCCTTGACCACCTCGCGGGCCAGCATCTTGTTCACCGGGAAGTGCTTGCCGACGTCCCGGAGGAACTCCACCACCGACATCTCGCCGGTCCAGTCCAGGTTGTTGACCAGCCGGGCGGCGTTCTCCCCCTCGTACGAGACGAAGGGCGCGAGCTGGTCATGGATGCGCCGGACCCAGCCCTCGACCACCTCGGGCGGGTTCAGGGTCCGCTCGGCGCTCTCCTTCGGGTCGCCGATCTGGCCGGTGGCGCCGCCGACCAGCAGCAGCGGCCGGTGCCCGGCGAGCTGGAGCCGGCGCGCGGTGGTGACCTGCATGAGGTGGCCGACGTGCAGGCTGGGGGCGGTCGGATCGAAGCCCACATAGAAGGTGGCGCTCCCGCCGTCGAGCAGCGCGCGCAGCTCGTCGAGGCCGGTCGAGTCCTGGATCAGGCCCCGCCACAGCAGGTCTTCGGTCAGGGAGTCCCGCCCGTGCGGGAGGTTGCTGTCGGTCACGGTCACCGATTCTCCCCCATCCCCGGCCCCGACCCGTACCGGGTTTGCCCCACGGAGGCGGCGACTAGGCTGTCGGCGCCACCGAGCGCGAGGAGGGACCGCCGTGGAGATGCCGGACCTGACCGGGGGCTTCGTCGCCCTGCTGGGGCTGAAGTTCGACGAGGCCAGCGGGGACCGGGTGGTGATCCGCTGGCAGGTCCGCCCGGAGCTGCACCAGCCGTACGGGATCCAGCACGGCGGGGTCTACTGCTCGGTGGTGGAGACGGCGGCCAGCGTCGGTGGCGCGCTCTGGCTCGGCGACAAGGGCAAGGTGGTCGGGGTGTCCAACCAGACCGACTTCCTGCGCGCGGTGCGCGACGGCGAGCTGACCGCGGTGGGCACCCCGATCCACCGCGGGCGTAGCCAGCAGCTCTGGCTGGTGGAGATCACCGACGAGGGCGGCCGGCTGGTGTCGCGCGGCCAGGTGCGGCTGCAGAACCTCACCGGCGCCTGAGCCGGGAGCGGCAGCCTGGTCGATTCGCCCGAAAAGAGGCATCTGGCGCGGATATCGTCGCGTCGATGAGACCGCCCGCACCCGACCCGCCGTGAAGAAGCTCCTCGCCGCCACCCTGGGCGTCCTCTCCGCCATCGGCGGCTTCGTCGACATCGGGGATCTGGTGGCGGCGAGCCAGGCCGGCGCCCGCTTCGGCATGGCCCACGCCTGGGTGCTGCTCGTCGGCGTGCTCGGCATCTGCGCGTACGCCGAGATGGCCGGCCGGATCGCGGCGGTGAGCGGCCGGGCCGTGTTCGACCTGGTGCGGGAACGGCTCGGCCCGCGGGTGGCGCTGCTCAACCTGGTCGCCTCCTGGCTGGTCACGGTGATCACCCTCGCCGCCGAGCTGGGCGGCGTGGCGCTGGCGTTGCAACTGGCCAGCGGGCTGAGCTACCTGCTCTGGGTGCCGGTGGCCGCGGTGGCGGTCTGGCTGGTGCTGTGGCGGATGCGGTTCGAGCTGATGGAACGGGTGTTCGGGCTGGCCGGGCTGGCGCTGCTGGTCTTCGCCGTCGCGCTGTTCGCGCTGCCGACCGACTGGGCGAAGCTGGGGCACGGCGCGCTGCACGTCAGCTCCGCCGGGGAGAGCTGGTCGGTCTACTGGTTCGTGGCGGTGGCGCTGTTCGCCTCCACGGTCAGCCCGTACGAGGTCTTCTTCTTCTCCTCTGGGGGCGTGGAGGAGAAGTGGAGCGCCGCGGACCTGGCCCACGCCCGCTCGAACGTCCTGATCGGCTTCCCGGTGGGCGGGTTCCTGGCGCTGTCGCTGATCGCCGTCGCGACCGTGGCGTACCACCCGTCGGGGGCGTCGCTGGACACCCTGGAGCAGGTGGCGCGGCCGGTGGTGACCGCGCTGGGCGGCGCCGGGTTGGCGATCGCGGCGCTGGCGTTCTTCGCGGTGACCTTCGGCGCCGCGCTGGAGACCGGGCTGTCGGCCGCGTACGCGGCGGCGCAGTACTTCGGCTGGCAGTGGGGCAAGCGGGTCAGCCCGCGGGAGGCGGCGCGGTTCCACAGCGTGCTGCTGGTCAGCGTGCTGCTCGGGGTGCTGCTACTGATGACGACCGTGGACCCGGTCCGGCTCACCGAGTACATGCTGGTGCTCAGCGCGGTCGTGCTGCCGCTGACCTACCTGCCGATCCTGGTGGTGGCGAACGACCGCAACTACCTGGGCGACCGGGTCAACGGGCGGTGGAACAACCTGCTCGGCGCGCTGTTCCTGCTGCTCATCGTGGCCGCGTCGGTGGCGGCGATCCCGTTGGCGATCATCACGAGGATGGGACAGTGAGGATCCAGCTCGCCAAGCAGATGCTCGACCGGCAGATCGTCGACGTCGACGGGCGGCTGGTCGGCCGGGTCGACGACATCGCGTTCGCCGTCGACGCGGAGGGCTTTCCGTACGTGGACTGTCTGCTCACCGGGCAGGGGGCGCTCGGCGAGCGGATCGGCGGCCGGGTCGGGCGCGTCCTGGTGGCGATCGCCAACCGGTTCACCGACGAGCCGCCGGTGGCACCGCTGCGGATCCCGCTCGCCCTGGTCGCCCACCTGGACAGTGCGGTACGGCTGCGCTGCCCGGCCGCCGACCTGCCGCCCGCGCCGGTGGAGGTCTGGCTGCGCCGACACCTCGTCGACCGGATTCCGGGGTCCCACCGTGCGAGCGGGTGAGCTGCTCGGCCGGACCGCGTACGACCTGCACGGGCGGCGGCTGGGCCGGGTGGTCGACGTGGTGGTCCGAGGCGGGTGGCCCCCGGAGCGGCTGCGGATCACCGACGTGATCGTGGCCGGACACTGGTGGACCCGGGTGACGAGCCGGCTGATCGGCCCGGAGCTGCACCCGTCGGGGCCGTGGCTGCTGCGCGCGGTCGCCCGGGTGCTGGGCCGCAGCACCCACCAGTACCCCGCCGACGCGGTGCTGCTCCTCCCGCCGGTGCCCGGCTTCCCGTTCGGCCCACCGGAGCGGGCCGGTTGACGGGCGGGGTCAGCCCCGGGCCTCGTCGAGGGCCGGGGCGTCGCTGCCGTCGACGTCGGTGTCGTCGGCCCCGTCGTGCCGGTGCCGGCGGGTCCGGCGGCGGACCCGCACCTCGGTGATGGCGTGGTGGTCCACGCCGCCGACGGCGAGGTCCCAACCGTCCACCCGGACGCTCTCCCCCGCCACGGTGGGGATGTGCCCGAGGCAGATCAGCACCAGCCCGGCGATGGTGGTGTAGTCGCCGGCCGGCCGGTTGGGCAGTTCCACGCCGAGGTCGGTGAGGTCGTGCACGGGGAAGGTGCCGGGCAGGACCAACGTGCCGTCCTCCTCGGTGCGGACCGAGCTGAGGTCCCGGTCGGTCTCGTCGTAGATCTCGCCGACGATCTCCTCGAGGATGTCCTCCAGGGTGACGATGCCGTCCACCGCGCCGCGCTCGTCCACCACCAGGGCGATGTGCTGGCGTTCCGCCTTGAACTGGCGCAGCGCGTCGACCACCGGCAGCGAGTCGGGCAGCAGCATCGGCGGGCGGGTGATCTCGTCGACCGGCCGGTCGTCGGGGACGCCGACCAGGTCGCGCAGGTGGATCACGCCGACCGCGTCGTCCAGCCCGCCGTGCCGGACCACCGGCGCCCGGGAGTGGCCGGTCGCGGCGAGAACCAGCCGGGCGGCCTCCGCGGTCGTCCCGCTGTCCAGGGTGAAGACCTGCAACCGGGGTACGAGCACCGCGCGCAACTGCCGGTCGGCGATCTCCACCGCGCCGGCGATGATCGTCCGCTGTTCCTTGGTGAAGCCGTGGTTGCCGGCCACGATGTCGCGCAGCTCGTCCGGGCCGATCTCGTCCGGCTGGTGCGTCGGGTTCAACCCGAAGAGGCGTACCACCAGGTCGCTGGTGGCGCCCAGCGCCCAGACGGCGGGCCGGGTGAGGGTGGCCAGCAGGTCGAGCGGGCGGGCCACGACCAGTGCCCACCGCTCGGCGGACTGCATGGCGATCCGCTTGGGCGCCAGCTCCCCGAAGACCAGCGTGACGAAGGTCAGCGCCAGGGTGACCGCGACGATGGCGACCGTCTCGGCGGCGTCGCCCAGCACCCCGAGCAGCGGGACGAGCGGCCTGGCCAGGGAGACCGCCGCCGCGGCGGAGGCCAGGAAGCCGGCCAGGGTGATGCCGATCTGGATGGTGGCCAGGAACCGGTTGGGGTCCTTGGCGAGCCGGGCCAGGGTCCGGCCGGCGCGGCTGCCGCGTTCCAGCCGCTGGAGCTGGCTGTCCCGCAGCGAGACCAGGGCCATCTCGCTGCCGGCGAAGGCCGCGTTGACGATCACCAGAACTCCGACCAGGGCCAGCTGGCTCCAGTAGCTCTGCACGCCCGGCTCTCTCCCTCGACCCGACCCCGGTCGGCCGCGCCGGCCGACCGGCCGCCGTCCGGGGACCGGCCGGCGTAGGGCCCCTCTGTGCCCCGCCGACGGCGTGCTGAATCCTCCCGGGCCGGAGCTCCCGTCACCCGGTCGTGGGCAGGTCCAGCACGTACGTGTCGCCCTCGGGGCGGAAGCCGAGGCGGTGGTAGTACGGGGCGATCATGCCGGGCGGGCTGACCACCCGGCGGAAGCCCCGGTCGGTGAAGAGGCGGCTGCGCCGGTAGACGAACTCGCCCGGGGTGAAGTCGCGGAACGGCGGGGTGACGTAGTCCAGGTCGATCTGGGCCACCCCGCCGGCCTCGGCGTGCGACACCACGACGCCGACCACCTCGTCGGCGCGGACCACCAGGAAGGCCGACCGGTCCCCGGCCGGGTCCCAGCGGAAGTCCGGGTTGAACCGGGCGATGTCGGCGGCGTGCACCCGCAGCGTGTGGGCCAGGAACGCGTCGCCGGTGCCCACCTCGACCACCTGGTAGGTCTGCTCGTCGTGCCGGGTGGCCAGCATCTTCCGCAGGTACCAGATGTTGATCACGGCGAGCACCACGTTCAGCCCGACCATGGGCCAGACGTGCACGGCCGCGTTGTAGCCGATCAGGATCAGGCAGCCGAGCAGGTTGAGGGCGCGCAGCCGGAGGATGCGCGTCTGCAGCAGGGACCAGACCAGCAGCGCGGAGCCGGCCCAGCCGACGATTTCCAGCCAGTTCACCCGGGGGAGACTAGTGGTTGCGCTGGTCAGCCGCCTCGGCGGGCAGCTCCAGCACGTACTCCTCGACCTCCTTGCCACGGCCGTTGGCGTACCCGGAGTCCTCGCCGATCACGACGAACCCGCACTTGCGGAGCACGGCGAGGGACGCGGCGTTGTCCTTCGCGGCGCGGGCGTGCACCGGCCGTTGCGGCAGCTCGCGCAGGAGCGCGGCGAGGGCGGCGGTGGCGTGGCCCCGGCCCCAGCGGGCCGGGTCGATCCAGTAGCTGACCTCGGTGCGCTCCCCCACCGGGAAGGCGGCCACGTGCCCGACCACGGCGCCGTCGACGGTCACCGTGCGGTTGACGATGCGCTCGTCGGCCCGGATCCGGGCCCAGTGCGCGTCGAAGGCGGCCCGGTCGGAGGGATCCTTCGGGCCGAAGGCGGCCATCCAGTTGGCCTCGGGATCCTGCTCGTGGGCGAAGAACAGGGGCAGGTCGTCGTCGCGTACCGGGCGGAGCCGCACCTCACTGGTCACCGCCGGAGGATACGCGGACCCGCCGACACACTCGGGACCTCTGGCCCGGCGCCGGTCCCGTCCGGCCCTGCCGGGCCCCCCGGCCGTCCCGCTACGAAGAAGGGGGGAACGACGCAGCCGAGGAGGCCGGGCCATGCCGAAGTACGTCCACGACTTCATCGAGGGTGACCGGAGCCGGGCCGACCTGCTCGGCGGCAAGGGCGCCAATCTGGCAGAGATGACCCGCCTCGGGCTGCCCGTCCCGCCCGGGTTCACCGTGAGCACCGACGCCTGCCGGGTGTTCCTGGCCACCGGGTCGCCGCCGGCGCGGCTGTTCGAGGAGGTCAACGCGCACCTGCGGGAGATCGAGGCCCGGCTGGACCGGCGGCTCGGCGACCCGCACGACCCGCTGCTGCTGGCGGTCCGCTCCGGCGGCCGGTACTCGATGCCGGGGATGATGGAGACGATCCTCGACATCGGGCTCAACGACGTCACGGTGAGCGGGCTGGCCGCCCGCAGCGGCGACGAGCGGTTCGCCTGGGACTCGTACCGGCGGTTGATCCAGATGTTCGGCCGCACCGTGCACGGCGTGCCGGCCGAGGAGTTCGAGCACGAGCTGGCGGCGGTACGGGCCACCGCCGGGCCGGCCGGGCCGACCGCCGCCCAGCTGCGCGACCTGGTCGAGACGGACAAGAAGATCTTCGCCCGGCACGTCGGGCACGAGTTCCCGCAGGCCCCGCACGAGCAGCTCTTCCTGGCCATCCGCGCGGTCTTCGAGTCATGGCACGCCGAACGCGCCCGGATCTACCGGCGGCGGGAGCGCATCCCGGACGACCTCGGCACCGCGGTCAACGTGATGGCGATGGTCTTCGGCAACCTGGGCCCGGACTCCGGCACCGGGGTGGCGTTCACCCGCGACCCGGCCACCGGCGCCCCCGGGGTGTACGGGGACTACCTGGCCGACGCGCAGGGCGAGGACGTGGTCGCCGGGATCCGCAACACCGTCCCCCTGTCCGAGCTGGGGCGGACCGACCCGGTGAGCTTCCGCCGGCTGCGGGAGATCATGGCGACGCTGGAGCGGCACTACCGGGACCTGTGCGACATCGAGTTCACGGTCGAACGCGGCACGCTGTGGATGCTGCAGACCCGGGTCGGCAAGCGGACCCCGGCCGCGGCGTTCGTGATCGCCGCCCAGCTGGTCGACGAGGGGCTGATCACCGCCGACGAGGCGCTCACCCGGGTCACCGGGGCGCAGCTGGCCCAGCTGATGTTCCCCGCGTTCGACCTCGCCGGCGCGCCCGAGCCGGTCGCCGTCGGGGTGGGCGCCTCGCCGGGCGCCGCCGTCGGGCGGGTGGTGTTCGATGCGGCCGCCGCCGCGGCCGCCACCGACCCGGTGATCCTGGTCCGCCGCGAGACAAACCCGGACGACCTGCCCGGCATGATCGCCGCGGCCGGGGTGCTCACCTCGCGCGGCGGGAAGACCTCGCACGCGGCCGTGGTGGCCCGGGGCATGGGCCGGACCTGCGTGTGCGGGGCGGAGGCGCTCGACATCGACCCAGGGCGCGGCGAGTTCACCGTCGGCGACCGGGTGGTCCGGGCCGGCGAGGTGATCTCGATCGACGGCGCCACCGGCCGGATCTGGCTCGGCGCGGTGCCCGTACGGCCCTCCCCGGTGGCCCGCTACCTGGCCGGCGAGCTGAGCCCCGAGGCGGATCCGCTGGTCGCCGCGGTGCACCGGCTGCTCGGGCACGCCGACGCGGTCCGGAAGCTGGGCGTCCGCGCCAACGCGGACACCCCGGAGGACGCCCGGCTCGCACGGCGCCTGGGCGCCACCGGCGTCGGGCTGTGCCGCACCGAGCACATGTTCCTCGGCGCGCGCCGGGCACTGGTGGAACGGCTGATCCTCGCCGACGGCCCGGCCGAGCGGGAGGCCGCCCTGGCCGCGTTGCTGCCGTTGCAGCGGGCCGACTTCGTCGGCATCCTCGCCGCGATGGACGGGCTGCCGGTGACCATCCGGCTGCTCGACCCGCCGCTGCACGAGTTCCTGCCGCCGCTGGCCGAGTTGACCGCCCGGGTGGCCCGGGCCGAGGCGCTCGGCGAGGATCCCGGCCGGGACGCCACGCTGCTGGCCGCGGTGCGCCGGATGCACGAGGCCAACCCGATGCTGGGGCTGCGCGGCGTACGGCTCGGGCTGGCGGTGCCGGGCCTGTTCGCGACGCAGGTCCGGGCGGTGGCCGAGGCGGCCGCCCAGCGCCGGCGGGCCGGCGGCGATCCCCGCCCCGAGATCATGGTGCCGCTGGTCGGCGACGTCCGGGAACTCGCCGCGGTACGGGTCGAGGCCGAACGGGTGCTCGCCGCCGTCGAGGGCGCGCCGGAGATCCCGATCGGCACGATGATCGAGGTGCCCCGGGCGGCGCTGACCGCCGGGGAGATCGCCGCCGAAGCCCACTTCTTCTCCTTCGGCACCAACGACCTGACCCAGACCACCTGGGCGTTCTCCCGGGACGACGTGGAGGGCTCGTTCTTCGGGGCGTACCTGGAGCGCGGGATCTTCCCGGTGTCGCCGTTCGAGAGCATCGACGCGAAGGGCGTCGGGCGGCTGATCCGGCTGGCGGTCGCCGAGGGGCGGGCGACCCGACCCGAGCTGACCGTCGGGGTCTGCGGGGAGCACGGCGGGGACCCCGACTCGGTGGCGTTCTTCGCCGGGGCCGGGCTGGACTACGTCTCCTGCTCGCCGTACCGGGTGCCGATCGCCCGGCTGGCCGCCGGCCGGGCGGCCGTCGAACCCACCACCGGCACGTCCGACTCCCGTTAGGAGGCAGCACGATGACCGCCATCCTCAACCCGACCGGGCTCGCCCCGGTCCCCCGGCCCGCGCCCGCCGCGACCCCGGTGCCGCCGCCCGGGCCGGTCGGCCCGGTGCTGGAGCTGCCCGGCACCCCGGCCACCGCGCTGGTGCCGGTGACCCACGACGGCCGGCCGGTCGGCGCGTTCGTCCTCTCCGGGGGACGGGTCCGCTACCGGCGGGTGGTCGACCCGGACCAGCTCGTCGCGGCCGCCGCCGGGGCGTTCGCCGTCGCCGCCCTCACCGCCGCCGTGGCGGTGGTGGCCCGGCGCCGGCCGCCCGCCATAAACACGGTACGCATGGGGCCGGGCGGCTGGGTGAGCCTGCGCGGCGTCCCGGCACCCGCGCTGAAGCCGGGCCGGCGGCCGTGGTGGGCACGGCTGCTGCGGGCCCGCCGGCTGGTGGTCGAGCGCTGACCCGCACCCGGGTACGCGCCCGTCCCGCCGGGGTGGGCGCGTACCGCCGGTCCGGCGGCTGCGCGGGCGCGGCCCGGGCGCCGGCTCACCCGGACGGGGGACGGCCCGTCCGGGGCGTCGCCGGCGACCGGAACGCCTCGGAGAATCGGGGCATGACCAGGAATCGGGGCATGACCAGCTTCCGGCGTTGTGCCCATCGCCACGGCCCGGCGGCCCGCGTCCGTGCCCTGGCCGCCGCCACACACCAGGGGCGGGCCGCCCGACCACGGGTGGTGGGCCCCACCGCGGCCGGACCACGGGCGCTGGGGCCCACGGCGGCGGCGCCCCTGGCGCTCGGCGCGGCCGCGCTCGGCGCGGTGGCGGTGGGCGCGCTGGCGATCGGCCGCCTGGCCATCCGGCGGGCGGTGATCCGGGAGCTGCGCATCGGCCGGCTCGAGGTGGCGGAGCTGGTCGTCCGGAGACGCATCGACCCGGGCACGGGCGGATAGCGGACAGCAGCCACTGTGGCGTGGCCTCGGCCGGCGGTCGCGCCGCCCGTAGGGCGGGCCCCGGGCTCAGCTCGCCTGGGACGTCGGATAGCCGTACAGGTCGAGCAGGCGTACCCGGGAGGCGTGGAGCCGGTCCACCACGACGCTCATGAACCGGGTGGTGAGGTGGCGGCCGAGCGCGTCGTCGGACTCCATCAGCCGGCGTACCCCGGCGGCGTCGAACTCGACGGCGGTGCTGCGCTGCACGGCGACCGCGCCGAACTGCCAGCGGTACGGCGGGAAGAGCCAGGACCAGCCGAGCACCCCGCCCGGGCCGATCGTCTCGATCCCCACGTCGCCGCGGCCGGGCACCGGGAAGTCCAGCGCCACCTCGCCGGCACGGACCAGCCAGAACCGCTCGGCGGACTGGCCGGCGCGGAACAGCCGGTGCCCGGGGTGCCAGACCACCGGGCGGGCGTAGCCGGTGAGCGGGGGCAGCCACTCCTGCGGCAGCCCGGCGAGGAACGGGTGTGCCCGGAGCATCTCCAGCGGGGTCATCACGCCTCCACGATCGGGTGAGGGACCCGGCCTGTGACCGGGTCCCTCGCGGGTGGGGTCACTTCTCGGCGGCGGGCGCCACGGTGATCGGGATCTCCCGCGCGGTCGGCTCGGTCGCGCCGACGGTCGCGGTGATCTCGAGGATGCCGTCCGCGTAGCGGGCCGCGATGGTCTCCTCCTTCACCCCGGCGGGCAGCGGGATGAGCCGGGAGAAGGAGCCGTAGTGGAACTCGGAGTGGACCTTGTCCGCGTGACTCTCCCGGCGGACCACGTCCAGCCGCAGGTTCTCGCCGGTACGCGTGATCCGCACGTCCTTCGCCGGGTCCACGCCCGGGAGTTCGGCGCGCACCACGTACCGGTCGCCGTCGAGGTAGTCCTCGACCCGGATGCTCGGCGCCAGCATGGGCAGCCAGGAGAGGTTCGTCCAGTCGAACGGCGCGAGGGTGCCGCCCCGGAACTTGGTGACAGTGGACATCTTCGACCTCCTTGTCGATCGTCCCGCCTCCATCCCACTCCCGTACGGCCCGGACCGTCAGGGCCGATGGTCCCGGGACCCGCGGGCGCATGGCCTCTGCCGGCCGGCCGCCGCCCGGAGAACGCTGGAGGTGGACGAAGGAGGACGTGATGACCGACAGATCCGGTGCCCCCGTGGTGGTGGGCGTGGACGGTTCCCCCTCGGCGCTGGACGCGGTGCGGGTGGCCGCGCGGGAGGCGGCGGCCCGGCACCGGCCGCTGCGGGTGGTGAACGCGTTCCTGTGGCCGCTGCTCGGCACCCCGCTCGGCCCGGTCGCCGTCGCGTTGCCGGACAACGAGCTGCGGCAGGAGGCGGAGAAGCTGGTCGAGGAGGCCGTCGGCGAGGCCCGCAAGATCGACGCCGAGCTCCCGGTGACCGGGGCGGTGGTCGACGGCGGCCCGGTCGCGGTGCTGCTGCGGGAGAGCCGGGACGCGGCGCTGCTGGTGCTCGGCCACCGTGGGCTGGGTGGCTTCGCCGAGCTGCTGGTCGGCTCGGCGGCCGTGCAGCTGTCGGCCCGGGCCGACTGCCCGGTGCTGGTGGTGCGCGGCGAGCCGCGCGCCGACGGTCCGGTCGTGGTCGGGGTGGACGGCTCGGCGCTCTCCGGCGAGGCGATCGGGTTCGCCTTCGCCGAGGCGGCGCAGCGCGGCGCCGACCTGGTCGCGGTGCACGCCTGGCTCTACCCGGCCCCGGTCGGCCCCGGCGACATCGTGCCGCTGGTGTACGACCCGGAGCAGCTGCGCGCCGAGGAGGAGCGGGTGCTCGCGGAGGCGGTGGCCGGGTGGGCCGAGCGGTACCCGCAGGTCCGGGTACGGCGGAAGCTGGTGGCCGCCGCCCCGGCCCGGGCGCTGGTCGAGGAGTCCACGGACGCGCAGCTGACCGTGGTCGGCGCGCACGGCCGGGGCAGCCTGGGCGGCCTGCTGCTCGGTTCGGTCAGCCACGCGGTGCTGCACCACTCCCGCAGCCCACTGGCCATCGTTCGGCACCGCAGGGACCGCGCCGCGACTGACGGCTGATCCACTGGAGGTGCGGCGGCTCGTGGTGTCCGGCAGGGCCGGCACCGCGAGGTGCCGCACCGGATCACGGCTCGGCACCGGCTCGTCGGGGCAAATGTGGTCCGCCGGCGGCCTGGCCGTCGACAATGGCCTGAGCCGACCGGAGGGATACCGATGAACCGACCTGTCGTGGTGGGTGTCGACGGATCGCCGACCAGCCTGACCGCCGCCGAACACGCCGCAAGGGCCGCCGTCCAGCGGTCCCGGCCGCTGCACCTGGTGCACGGCTACCTGCACCCGCTCGGCTACGGCGTGCCGCTCAACCCGTACGACCTCGGGGTGCCGGCGCCCACCGAGGAGGCGCGGAAGATGCTCGAACAGGTGACCGCCGAGCTGACCGACCGGCATCCCACCCTGACGGTGCAGGTGCGCCAGGTGGCCGGCGGTCCGGGCGCCACGCTGGTCGAGGAGTCCCGCCGGGCGGACCTCGTGGTGGTGGGCAGCCGGGGGGTGGGCGGCTTCACCGGGCTGCTGCTCGGCTCGGTCAGCGGCCAGGTGGCGCAGCACGGGCACTGCCCGGTGCTGGTGGTGCGCCCCGCCGAACAGCCGATCCCGGTGGACGGGCCGGTGCTGGTCGGGGTGGACGGCTCGGAGTCGGCGGCGCTCGCCGTCCGGCTCGCCGCCGACGAGGCCGTCCGCCGCGACACCGACCTGGTGCTGGTGCACGTCCGGACGCCGGAGCGCGGCGCGGTGGCGCCGGACGCCGCGGCCGAGGCCACCGCTGCCGGGCAGGCCGAGTCGGTGGAGCTGCTGGCCGGGGCGGCCGCCCGGATCCGCTCGGACCATCCGGTGCTGGCCGTGCAGGAGCGGCCGGTGCGGGCCGCCTCGCCCGGGGAGGCGCTGATCGCGGCGAGCGGGGAGGCGGCCCTGGTGGTGGTCGGGTCGCGGGGCCGGGGCGGCTTCGCCGGGCTGCTGCTCGGCTCGGTCAGCCAGGCCCTGGTGCAGCACGCCCACTGCCCCGTGCTGGTGGCCCACCCGTACGAGCCGGCCGACTGACCGCCGGCCCGCAGCGGGGGCCCGCTCGGGAGCGCCGGTCAGGCCGGGTCGCGGCCGGCGAGCAGCTCCTCGAAGCTGGTGGTGAGGGCGAACGGGTCGGCCGGGCCGGTCGCCGCCGGCCGGCGGTCCACCTGCTCGGCCAGCTCGCCGCCGGCCCGCCGGATGCGGGCCCGCAGCGCTCCGTCGGCACCCTCGCCGGACCAGTCCTCCGGGGCCGCGAAGACCGCCGTCGGCACGACCAGCGCCCGCAGGTAGGTGAACATCGGCCGGACCGCGTGCTCCAGGGCGAGCGAGTGCCGGGCGGTGCCGCCGGTGGCACCGATCAGTACCGGCCGGTCCGCCAGGGCGTCCCGATCGACCACGTCGAAGAACGACTTGAACAGCCCGTTGTACGAGGCGTTGAAGATCGGGGTGACGGCGATCAGGCCGTCCGCCCCGGCGACGGTGTCCAGCGCCTCCCGCAGGGCGGTCGACGGGAAGCCGGTGAGCAGGTGGTTCACCACGTCGTGGGCGTGCTCGCGCAGCTCCACCGGACGGATCTCCACCGCCGCGCCGCGCCGCGCCAGCTCGTCGCGGGCCGCCGCGGCGAGCTGGTCGGCGAGGAGCCGGGTCGAGGAGGGCTGGCCGAGACCGGCCGAGACCACGGCCAGGGTACGGCGGCTCATCGGCCCTCCTCGGGCGCCTTGCCGGTGACGTCGTCGACGGCGTGGACGCTGCTGTCCTTCGCGCCGCCGGCCGCCGCCAGCAGCGAGGCGTGCGTCGGCGCCTCGGGCACGTGCGCCGGCCGCAGCGAGTCGAACTCCTTGCGCAGCACCGGGACGACCTCCTCGCCGAGCAGGTCGAGCTGTTCCAGGACGGTCTTCAGCGGCAGCCCGGCGTGGTCGATCAGGAACAGCTGGCGCTGGTAGTCGCCGACGTACTCGCGGAAGCCGAGCGTCCGGTCGATGACCTGCTGCGGGCTGCCCACGGTCAGCGGCGTCTCCCGGGTGAACTCCTCCAGCGACGGCCCGTGCCCGTAGACCGGGGCGTTGTCGAAGTACGGCCGGAACTCGCGGACCGCGTCCTGGGAGTTCTTCCGCATGAAGACCTGCCCGCCCAGGCCGACGATGGCCTGGTCGGCGGAGCCGTGGCCGTAGTGGGCGAACCGCTGCCGGTAGAGGTCGACCATCCGCTGGGTGTGCTCCTTGGGCCAGAAGATGTGGTTGGCGAAGAAGCCGTCGCCGTAGTACGCGGCCTGCTCGGCGATCTCCGGGCTGCGGATCGAGCCGTGCCAGACGAACGGCGGCACGCCGTCGAGCGGGCGCGGGGTCGAGGTGAACGACTGCAGCGGGGTGCGGAAGCGGCCCTTCCAGTCGACGACGTCCTCCCGCCAGAGCCGGCGCAGCAGGTCGTAGTTCTCGATGGCGAGCGGGATGCCGTTGCGGATGTCCTGCCCGAACCACGGGTAGACCGGGCCGGTGTTGCCCCGGCCCATCATCAGGTCGACCCGGCCGTCGGCCAGGTGCTGCAGCATCGCGTAGTCCTCGGCGATCTTCACCGGGTCGTTGGTGGTGATCAGCGTGGTCGACGTGGACAGCAGCAGCCGCTCGGTACGCGCGGCGATGTAGCCGAGCATGGTGGTCGGCGACGAGGGCACGAACGGCGGGTTGTGGTGCTCGCCGGTGGCGAAGACATCAAGGCCGACCTCCTCGGCCTTGAGCGCGATGGCCACCATGGCCTTGATCCGCTCACGCTCGGACGGCAGCCGCCCGTTGGTCGGGTCGACCGTGACGTCGCCGACGGTGAAGACTCCGAACTGCATGACCAGCTCCTCGCGTGACGTCCGGACCGGTGCGGCCCGGGATCGCACCCCACAACATATTTGACGAGTCAACTATTCCGTCGTCGCCTGGCCGCCGAGTGGCCCGGCTCACCCGAGGTCGTGCGGGGGCCTCCGGGTCAACGCCGGACGCGCGGCACGTGCCGGCGGTAGGCGCTGACCGTCGGATCGCCGGCGACCCAGAACCGCCACGGCACGTCGTGCGCCCCGGTGACGCCGACCCGGGGACCGGCCGCGACGGCCGTCTCCGGAACCGGGGTGAGCGGCGGTCGCAGCCGGACCGGACCGTCGCCGAGCAGGTCCGCGCCGTAGACCGAGCGGTCGATGTCGAGCGCCGCGCAGAGCCGGGCCGGCCCACGGGCCAGGTCCACGTCCCGGCGTACGGCGGGTCGGCGGGCCCGGGCGAGGTCCAGGCCGTCGACCACCTCGCCGGCCCGCAGCAGCACCGCCGAGGCCTCGCCGTCCGGCCCGGTGACCACGTTGACGCACCAGTGCATGCCGTACGTGAAGTAGACGTAAGCGTGGCCGGCAGGACCGAACATCACCGTGTTGCGCGGGGTACGGCCCCGGTGGGCGTGCGACGCCGGGTCCCCGGCCGTGCCGGCGTACGCCTCGACCTCGGTGATCCGGACGGTGACGCCGTTGCCGGTGAGCCGGCAGCCGAGCAGTCCGCGGGCGGCGGGAACCACCGGGCCGGCGAGCAGGTCGGACAGGGTGGCGAGGTCGGTGCCGGTCACGAGAGAACCCTACCCGGCGGCGCGGGCGGTGGGCACGATCCGATGTCAATAGGATGTTGACAAGAGGTTGTTCAAGGCCCTTGAATGGAACGCATGGACACGCTGGACAACGACCCGTTCACCGCTCCGGACGCGGCCCAGGCCCGGGCGCACCGCAACTACGCGGCGCTGATGCGGATCGCGGAGCGGCACGCCGGCACGAACGCCCGGCGCCGGCGTTACGCCCACCCGGACGTCCCCGACGCGTACGAGGCGGCGACCCTGGTGATGGCCCTGGCCGGCGGGGCGGAGCTGGAGGCGGGCGAGGAGCCGGTCGACCAGGCCGATCTGATGGCCGCGCTGACCCTGATCCCGCATGTCCGCGCCGAGGTGGACGCGCTGGAGGCCGGCCTGTTGCAGGCGGCCCGCAGCCGGGGCATGACCTGGCAGGCGATCGCCTTCGGGCTGGGGCTGGGCAGCGCCCAGGCGGCCCGGCAGCGCTACGAGCGGCTGACCGTGCGCACCGGCACCGGGGACTGAGCCGGGCGCCGTGCGGCGGCCAGGCCGGCGGGCGGCCGGAGCGGCGTCGTCGAACCCGGTCCGCTCAGCCGGCCCGACCCGGCAGCCGGGACAGCCACTTCCGCTCCACCTCGGCGGACAGGTCCACGCCGTCCCGGCGGGCCAGCAGCAGCACGTGGCAGAGCACGTCGGCCAACTCCGCCCGGTACGCCGCCTCGCGCTCGTCCGCGGTGAGCCCCTTGTCCCGGGCCTGGCCGGAGCGCATCAGGTACGCCTGGGCGGCTCGCCGACCTCCTCCTAAGGCTTCAGCAGATACCAGGGGCCGCTGCGGTCGATGCCGTGCCACTGCGCGTACCGGTCGGAAACGGCGGCCACCTCCTCGGCGAGCCGGCGCAGGTCGGTGGTCACGCACGGCAGTATGCCAGTCACCGGGTTCGGCGTGGGTTGTCGGGCCGCGGGCCGAGATTGACCGGGCAACCGGCACGGGAGGATGCGATGACGCGCGAGGAGATGCTGGCGTACTGCCTTCAGAAACCGGGCGCCTGGCTGGACCGGCCCTGGGAGGGCGACGAGGTGGTCAAGGTGGGCAGCAGAATCTTCGCCTTCCTCGGCTCCGCCGAGGGCGAGGCCCGGGTGGGGGTGAAGTGCGGCCCGTCCCGGGAGATGGCCGACGAGTGGCTGCACCGCTTCCCGGCCGACGCCCGCCCCTCCCCCTACATCGGCCGGTCCGGCTGGAACACCCTGCGGCTGGACGGCGGAATCCCGGACGACGAGCTGATCGAGGCCGTCGAGGGGTCGTACGAGGCGGTGGTGGCGAAGCTGCCCAGGCGGGAACGCCCGACGACCTGACCGGTTTCGCCACCAGCCGGCACCAGGTACCCGTCGGGTGGGCCGCCCCACCGCCCCCACCGTCCTCACCCGACCGAGACCGGTCCGACCAGTGTGGTGACCGGTCTGGATCTTCGTGCCGGCACCTGCTAGATTTCTTTGGCATGTGCAGGTTCTCGCTATGACATCGCCCCCGCTCTCCGGGGACGAGCTGCTGCGGGTGCTGGCCGCACTGGCGAATCCACACCGGCTCCGGATCGTGGCCGCCCTGGCCGGGGCACCCGACTACGTCAGCCGGCTGGCCCGCGAGCTGGGGCTCAGTCGGGCGCTGCTGCAGCTGCACCTCAAAAAGCTGGAGGCGGCCGGGCTGGTCGCCGGCCGGCTCGAACTCTCCGACGACGGGAAGGCGATGAAGTTCTACGAGGTCACCCCATTCGCGATCGCGCTGACGCCGGAACTGGTGGCGGAGGCGACCGCATCGCTCACCACGCCGGGCTCGACGGGCGCGGTCGACGAGGGACAGGAGGCGCTGTGATGGACGGGCACGAGCTGGCGGAGGTGGCCGGCGCGATCGGCATCTTCGCGCTGGTAACCACAGTGATCGCCGTGGCGATCACCCAACTCGGAGCGACGTGGCGGGCCAAGGCCGCGCTCGCCCGGGAACAGGAGTACCGCACGCTCGCCGACACGGCGACGCGTGCCCAGGAGGAGACGGCGGCACGGCTGGCGGAGACCCGGGAGCAGCTCAGCGAGCTGACGTCGCGGATGACCTCGGTCGAGCGGGTGCTCAAGGAGGTCGAGTAGGCGGGATCAGGGCCCTGGGTCGTCGAGTTGCAGCTCGACGACCCAGGTAGGGGAACACCACCTCGCCCGCGGGCGAGTCTTCAGCGCAGTGTCCACCCACAGGAAGGACAACAGTTCGTCATGGGTAAACGCAAATCGGGGACGCCCGGTGGCCGGTCCGGGTCTCCGTTGGTGGAGCGGATCGTGCTCTGGTCCGTCCGGCACCGGGCCCTGGCCCTGGTCGGCTGGCTGGGGCTGATGGCCGCCGCACTGCTCGCCAGCAGCCTGGTCACGGGTCCGGGGGCGAGGCCCAGCGACCCCGGGGAGGCCGGGCGAGCCCGACGGGTGCTGGACGCGCAGCGAGCGTACGAGCCACCGGTGGAGAACGTGCTGGTCCAGGCGCGCGACGGCGGGCTCCCCTTCCGGTCCGACCGCCGGCTGCGGCAGGCCACCGAGGATCTGGTCGCCGCACTCGCCCAGGGTGGCGCCGTCACCGAGATCCGGTCCCCGCTGACCGACGCCGACCGGATCTCGGCGGACGGCCGCTCCGGCCTGGTGAGCTGGACGCTCGCCGGCCCTGCGGAGAGTTGGGACGACCACGACGACGCCGCGGTCCGCGCCGTCGACACGGTGGCCGCCCGTCACCCCGAGGTACGGCTGGCCCGAGCCGGGGACCGCAGCCTCGCGCGGGCGGTGGACCAGGGCGTCAAGGACGACTTCCAGGTGTCGCACAATCTGTCCCTGCCGCTGACCGTGCTGATTCTCGTGCTCGTCTTCGGCTCGCTGGTCGCGGCGGCGCTGCCCCTGGTGCTCACCCTGACCGCCACGGTGACCACGTTCGCGCTGCTTCAGGTGATCGACCACTGGCTGCCGATCAACAGCGCCACATCGGCGATCGTGCTGCTCATCGGCACCGCTGTCGGCGTCGACTACTGTCTCTTCCACCTGCGCCGGGTCCGCGAGGAACGCGCCGCCGGCACGAACCTCGCCGAGGCGCTGCGGCGTACCGCCGGCACCTCCGGCCCGGTGGTGGTGGTCTCCGGACTGATCGTGATGCTGTGCGTCAGCGGCCTGCTGCTGACCGGGATCGGCACGCTGCGGGGTGTGGCCCTGGGCACGTTCCTGGTCGTCGGGCTGGCGGTGCTGGGCTCGGTGACCGCGCTGCCCGCCCTGCTCGCGCTCCTCGGCGACCGGGTCGACCGACTCCGGGTGCCCTTCCTCGGTCGGCGGCGCACGACGCCGACCGACTCCCGCTTCTGGATCGCCACCGCGCGACGGGTGGTCCGCCGTCCGCTGCTCTGGGGTGGCCTCGCCACCGCCGCGCTGCTGGTGGCCGCCCTCCCCGCCCTGCGGATGCACCCGCAGGACGCGTCCGTGGTGGACAGCCTCCCCCGCAGCGTGCCGGCGGTGGACGCCGCGCTCCGCATGCAGGCGGCGTTCCCCGGGTCACCCACCCCGGCCCGGGTCGTGGCATGGCAGCGGGGCGGCGGCCCGGTCGACGCCGGCGCGGTCGACGCCGCCGTCGAGCAGCTGCGGTCGCAGGTCCGGCACAGCGGCGGGCTGCTCGCCGAACCGATCTCCACCGTTCGGGTGGACGACGTGGTGGTGATCCGGGTGCCCCTCGCCGGCTCCGGCACCGACCGGACATCGGAGCGGGCGCTGGCCCTGTTGCGGGACCGGGCGCTACCGGAGACGCTCGGTGGGCTCGACAGCGTGGACTACGCCGTGATGGGCCGGACGGCCTTCGCCCATGACTTCGTCCGGCAACTGGTCGACCGGGCGCCGCTGGTCCTCGGCGTCGTGCTGGTGCTCGCCGCCCTGCTGCTCGCCGCGGCGTTCCGCTCCCCCGCCGTGGCGGTGGTGTCGATCGGCCTCAACCTGCTCTCGATCGGCGCGGCGTACGGCGTGCTCACCTGGGTCTTCCAGGACGGGCATCTGGAGTCGGTGCTCGGTTTCACCTCGTACGGGGGTGTGGTGAGCTGGCTACCGCTGTTCATGTTCGTGCTGCTGTTCGGGCTGAGCATGGACTACCACGTGTTCATCCTCAGTCGAGTCCGGGAGCGCTGGGCGGCCGGCGCGGAGCCACGGCAGGCGGTCGTCGCGGGGGTGGGCGGCAGCTCCGGGGTGGTCACCAGCGCAGCCGTGATCATGACTGCGGTCTTCGGGGTCTTCCTCGCGCTCTCCGCGATCGAGTACAAGATGCTCGGCCTCGGCATGGCCGCCGCGATCGTGATCGACGCGACTGTGGTCCGCGGCGTGCTGCTGCCGGCGGCGCTCGCCGTGCTCGGCGATCGGGCCTGGGGCCGGCGGGCCCGGCCGGCCGTACCCGAGGGGGCCGGCGCGGACCGGACGCTGGTTTCCGCCGGATGAACGGACGCCCGCCGGCGGCCGGGGCGGCCACCGGCGGGCGCCGGCGTGGATCAGCGGGTCAGCGCGGCACGACCCGCTCGGCGGCCCAGTCCCGCCAGCCGACCAGCTTGTCCGCGGCGGTGGCGAGCTGGTCGGCCACCGGCCCGGGACCGGTGGAGCCGGGGGTGGTCCGGGCGGCGAGCGCCGACCGCACCGAGAGCACGTCCCGCACCGACGGGTCGAGGTGCGCGCTGACCGCGGCGAGGTCGTCGTCGGAGACCTCGTCGAGGGCGCAGTCCCGGGCCACGCAGAGCGCGACCAGCTTGCCGGTGATCTCGTGGGCGTCGCGGAACGGCACGCCCCGGCGGACCAGCCAGTCGGCCACCTCGGTGGCGAGGGAGTAGCCGACCGGCGCGGCGGCGACCAGGCGGTCGACGCGTACGGTCATCGTGGAGATCATCCCGGCGAGGGCCGGCAGCAGCAGCTCCAGGGTGTCGACCGCGTCGAAGGCCGGCTCCTTGTCCTCCTGCATGTCCCGGTCGTACGTCATCGGCAGGCCCTTGAGCATGGTGAGCACGCTCATCAGCCCGCCGACCAGGCGGCCGGACTTGCCCCGGGCCAGCTCGGCGATGTCCGCGTTCTTCTTCTGCGGCATGATCGACGACCCGGTGGCGAACGCGTCGTCCAGCTCGACCCAGCCGAACTCCTGCGACGTCCAGAGCACCACCTCCTCGCCGAGGCGGGACAGGTGCACCCCGATCATCGCGGTGACGAAGAGGAACTCGGCGACGAAGTCCCGGTCGGCCACCGCGTCCATCGAGTTGGCGAAGGACGTGCGGAAGCCCAACTCCTTGGAGACCGCCACCGGGTCCAGCGGCAGGCCCGAGCCGGCGAGCGCGCCCGCGCCGAGCGGGCTGATCGCGGCCCGGTGGTCCCAGTCGCGCAGCCGCTCGAGGTCGCGCAGCAGCGGCTGCACGTGGGCGAGCAGCCAGTGCCCGAAGGTGACCGGCTGGGCGTGCTGGAGGTGGGTCATGCCGGGGGCGGCGGTGTCCACGTGCCGCTCCGCCTGCTCGACCAGGGCCTCGGCCAGCTCGACCAGCCGGGCGGCCACGCCACGGGCGTGGTCGCGCAGGTAGAGCCGCAGGTCGGTGGCGACCTGGTCGTTGCGGGAGCGGCCGGCGCGCAGCTTGCCGCCGAGGCTGCCGAGCCGCTCCAGCAGGCCGCGCTCCAGCGCGGTGTGCACGTCCTCGTCGTCGACCGTGGGCCGGAACGCCCCGGAGGCGCAGGCCGCCTCCAGGTCGTCCAGCGCGGCCAGGATCTGCCCCAGCTCCTCCGGGTCGAGCAGGCCGGCGCCGGCCAGCACCCGGGCGTGCGCCCGGGAGCCGGCGATGTCGTACGGGGCGAGGCGCCAGTCGAACTGGACGCTCACCGACAGCCGGGCCAGGGCCTCGGAGGGGCCGCCGGCGAAGCGGCCTCCCCAGAGGCTCGTCCGGTTGGCGGCGGCGCTGTTCTCGGTCAGGCTCTTGTCGTCCACCCCACCCATTGTGGTGCTCACGATCAGGCGCCGCCGACCCGGGCGTCCCGCGCGGCCGCCAGCTTGCTGGGCAGGCCCCACAGCTGCACGAAGCCCTTGGCGAGGGACTGGTCGAAGGTGTCGCCGGTGTCGTAGGTGGCCATGCCGAAGTCGTAGAGGCTGGCCTCGGAGCGCCGGCCGGTGACGGTGGCCCGGCCGCCGTGCAGGGTGAGCCGGATCTCGCCGGAGACGTGCTGCTGGGCGTCGTCGATGAAGGCGTCCAGGGACTTCTTCAGCGGCGAGAACCAGAGGCCGTCGTAGACCAGCTCGCCCCAGCGCTGGTCGACACCGCGCTTGAACCGGGCCAGGTCCCGCTCGATGGTGACCGCCTCCAGCTCCTGGTGGGCGGTGATCAGGGCGATCGCGCCAGGGGCCTCGTACACCTCGCGGCTCTTGATGCCGACCAGGCGGTCCTCGACCATGTCGAGCCGGCCGACCCCCTGGGCGCCGGCGCGCCGGTTGAGCTCCAGGATCGCCTGGTACGGGGTGACGGTCTCGCCGTCGATGGCGACCGGCACGCCGGCGTCGAAGGTGATGACCACCTCGTCGGCGTCCCGGGGCTCGGCCGGGTCGGCCGTGTACGAGTAGAGGTCCTCGATCGGGCCGTTCCAGATGTCCTCGAGGAAACCGGTCTCGACGGCGCGGCCCCACAGGTTCTGGTCGATCGAGTACGGCGACTTGGCCGAGACGTCGATCGGCAGGCCCTTCTCCTCGGCGAAGGCGATCGCCTTGTCCCGGGTCCAGGCGAAGTCCCGGGCCGGGGCGATGATCTTCAGGTCGGGGGCGAGCGCGCCCAGGCCCACCTCGAAGCGGACCTGGTCGTTGCCCTTGCCGGTGCAGCCGTGCGACACGATCGTGCCGCCGTGCTTCTTCGCCGCCGCCACCAGGTGCTTGACGATCAGCGGCCGGGACAGCGCCGAGACCAGCGGGTAGCGGTCCATGTAGAGGGCGTTGGCCCGGATGGCCGGCAGGCAGTAGTCGGCGGCGAACTCGTCGCGCGCGTCGACCACCTCCGACTCGACCGCGCCGCAGTCCAGCGCGCGCTGCCGGATGACGTTCATGTCCTCGCCGCCCTGGCCGAGGTCGACCGCGACCGCGACCACCTCGGCGCCGGTCTGCTCGGCCAGGTAGGGAATGGCGACGGAGGTGTCGAGACCCCCGGAGTACGCCAGGACGACCCGCTCGGTCATGGTGTGGTGCTCCCTTCAACGTTCTCTTCCCGGCGGGCCCACGCGGCGAGCTTGTCGCCCAACGCGGCGCCGCCGTCGGCCTCGCGGGCCACGACGAGGATGGTGTCGTCGCCGGCGATGGTGCCGACGATCTCGGACAGGCCCGCTCGGTCCAACGCGCTGGCCAGGTAGTGGGCTGCGCCCGGCGGGGTGCGCAGCACGGCGATGTTGCCGCTGGAGTCGACCCCGTTGAGCAGCTCGCGCAGCAGCCGGACGAGCCGGGCCGGGGCGGCCTCGGCCTCGCGCAGCGGCCGGTGGCCGTCCTCGGGGATCAGGTAGACGCCCCGCCCGTCGCCGCCGCGCGCGGTGACCGCCCCGAGCTCCTTGAGGTCCCGGGAGAGGGTGGCCTGGGTGACCTGGATGCCGTCGGTGGCGAGCAGGTCGGCCAGCTCGGTCTGCGAGTGGATGGCCTTGTCGCGGATCAGCTCGACGATGCGGGCGTGCCGCGCGGCGCGGGTCAGCGGGGCGGTCATGGCTGAGCCTCCTTGGTCGCGACTGCGGGGCTCGCCAGCTCACTCCTCGCGCTCCCGGATGCCGCCAGGAGAAACGTCAGCAGCGCCTTCTGGGCGTGCAGGCGATTCTCCGCCTGGTCGAAGACGGCGCTGCGCGACCCGTCGAGCACCTCGTCGGTGATCTCCTCACCCCGGTGCGCCGGCAGGCAGTGCAGCACGATCACGTCCGGCGCGGCGTGGCCGAGCAGCGCGTCGTTGACCTGGTACGGCAGGAACGGGGTGATCCGGTCGAGGCCGTCGGACTCCTGCCCCATGGAGGTCCAGGTGTCGGTGGCGACCACGTCGGCGGCGCGGACCGCCTCGACCGGGTCGGTGAGCACCCGGACCGAACCGCCGGTGCCGACGGCGATCTTCTCGGCCCGGGCCACGATGTCGGGGTCGGGCTGGAAGCCGACCGGCCCGGCGACCCGGACGTGCATTCCGGCGGCCGCCCCGGCCAGCAGGTAGGAGTGCGCCATGTTGTTCGCCGCGTCCCCGACGTACGCCAGGGTGCGCCCGGCGGTGCCGCCGCACCGCTCCCGGACGGTGAGCAGGTCGGCCAGCAGCTGGCAGGGGTGGTACGTGTCGGTCAGCGCGTTGATCACCGGCACGGTGGCGTGCGCGGCGACCTCGGCGATCCGGTCGTCCCCGTGGGTGCGCAGCACGATCGCCGCGACGTAGCGGGAGAGCACCCGGCCGGCGTCGGCCAGGGTCTCGCCCCGCCCGAAGTGGGTGACCTGGGTGTCCACCACGAGCGGGTGGCCGCCCAGCTCGGCGATGCCGGCGTCGAACGAGATCCGGGTCCGCAGGCTCTGCTTGTCGAAGAGCACCGCCACCGACTTCGGCCCGGCGAGGGGCTTCTGGGCGAACCGGTCGGCCTTCATCCGGGCGGCGAGGTCGAGGACCGCGGACTGCTCGGCGGGCGACAGGTCGTCGTCGCGCAGGAAGTGCCGGATCATGCGGGGACCTCCGTCGGGCGGGCGGCGTCGAGGGCGGCAGGGAGGGCGGCCAGGAAGCCGTCGACCTGCTCGGCGCTGAGGATCAGCGGCGGGGCGAGCCGGATCACGCCGGGCTGCACCGGGTTGACCAGGAAACCCGCGTCGCGCAGCGCGGTCGCCACCGCGCCGGAGACCGGCTGGTCGAGCACGACGCCGAGCAGCAGGCCGGCGCCGCGTACCTCGGTGACGAGCGGGTGGCCGAGCGCCTCGATCCCCCGCCGCAGCCGCTCGCCGATCCGCTTGACGTGGTCGAGCAGCCCCTCGTTGGCAATGGTGGCGACCACCGCGAGGGCAGCGGCGCAGCTGACCGGGTTGCCGCCGAAGGTGGTGCCGTGCGAACCCGGGCCGAGCAGGTCGGCGGCCCGCCCGAAGGCCAGGCAGGCGCCGATCGGCAGGCCGCCGCCGAGCCCCTTGGCCAGGGTGACCAGGTCCGGCTCGACGCCCTCGGCCTGGTGGGCGAACCAGTGCCCGGTGCGGCCGATCCCGGTCTGCACCTCGTCGAGCACCAGCAGGGCACCGTGCGCGGCGGTGACCCGCCGGGCCTCGGCGAGGTAGCCGGGCGGCGGGACGACGATGCCGTTCTCCCCCTGGATCGGCTCTATGATCACCATGGCGGTGGCGTCGGTGACCGCCTCCGCCAGTGCGGCGGCGTCGCCGTACGGCACGTGGGTGACCTCGCCGGGCAGCGGCCGGAACGGGTCGGCCTTGGCCGGCTGGCCGGTGAGCGCCAGGGCGCCCATGGTCCGGCCGTGGAAGCCGCCCTGGGTGGCGACCACGTGGGTGCGGCCGGTGAGCCGGGAGAGCTTGAACGCGGCCTCGTTCGCCTCCGCGCCGGAGTTGGCGAAGAAGACCCGGCCGGGGCGGCCGGCGAGGGCCAGCAGCAGTTCGGCGAGGGCCACCGGCGGCTCGGCGACGAACAGGTTGGAGACGTGTCCGAGGGTCGCGACCTGCCTGGAGACGGCGGCCACCACGGCCGGGTGGGCGTGGCCGAGGGCGTTGACCGCGATGCCGCCGAGCAGGTCGACGTACTCCCGGCCGGCCTCGTCGACCACCACGGCGCCGGCGCCGGAGACCAGGGCCAGCGGCGGGGTGCCGTAGTTGTCCATCATGGCGGCGCCCCAGCGCTCCACCAGCGTGCTCATGACGCGATCACCATCGTTCCGAACCCTTCCGAGGTGAAGACCTCGAGCAGCGTGGAGTGGGCGACCCGGCCGTCGACGACGTGCGCGGCGGGCACTCCCCCGCGCACCGCCCGCAGGCAGGCCTCCATCTTCGGGACCATCCCCGACTCCAGGGACGGCAGCAGCTTCGCCAGCTCGTCGGTGGTGATCTCGCTGACCAGGCTGGACGTGTCGGGCCAGTCGGCGTACAGGCCGGGGACGTCGGTGAGGACGACCAGCTTGCGGGCCGCCAGCGCGACGGCGAGCGCGGCGGCGGCGGTGTCCGCGTTGAGGTTGTGCAGCACCCCGTCGGCGTCCGGCGCGACGGTGGAGATCACCGGGATCCGGCCGGCCGCGATCAGGTCGGTCACCGCGGAGACGTCCACCGACTCCACGTCGCCGACCTGCCCGACGTCGACCGGCTCCCCGTCCACGTACGCCGGGCGGCGCACCGCGGTGAACAGGCCGGCGTCCTCGCCGGAGAGACCGACCGCGAACGGGCCGTGCGCGTTGATCAGCCCGACCAGCTCCCGGCCGACCTGCCCGACCAGCACCATCCGGACGACGTCCATCGCCTCCGGGGTGGTGACCCGCAGGCCGCCCTTGAACTCGCTGGCGATGCCGAGCCGGCCCAGCATGGCGGAGATCTGCGGCCCGCCGCCGTGCACCACGACCGGCTTGAGGCCGGCGTACCGGAGGAAGACCATGTCGGCGGCGAAGGCGCGCTGGAGCTCGGGGTCGACCATGGCGTTGCCGCCGTACTTGACCACGACGGTGGCGCCGGAGAAGCGGGCCAGCCAGGGCAGGGCCTCGATCAGCGTCTCGGCCTTGGCCTGGGCCCGGGTGAGGTCGGCGGCGCGGCTCATGTGGAGTACGCCGAGTTCTCGTGGACGTACGCGTGCGACAGGTCGTTCGTCCAGATGGCCGCCGCGGCGTCGCCGGCGTGCAGGTCGATCCGGATGGTGACGTCCCGGCCGGCGAGGTCCACCTTGGACCGGTCCTCGGCGGCGGCCCCGCCCCGGCACACCCAGACCCCGTTGACCGCGACGTCCACCCCGTCCGGCTCGAACGCGGCGGCGGTGGTACCGACGGCGGCGAGGATCCGCCCCCAGTTCGGGTCGTTGCCGAACAGCGCGGTCTTGACCAGGTTGTTCCGGGCCACCGAGCGGCCGACCTCGACCGCGTCGTCCTCGTTCGCGGCGCCGACCACCTCGATGGCGATCTGCTTGGTGGCGCCCTCGGCGTCGGCGATCAGCTGCTGGGCCAGGTCGTGGCAGGCGGCGGTCACCGCGGCGGTCAGCTCGGCCTCGGTGGGCTCGATGCCGGAGGCGCCGCTGGCCAGCAGCAGCACCGTGTCGTTGGTGGACATGCAGCCGTCGGAGTCGATCCGGTCGAAGGTGACCCGGGTGGCGGCGCGCAGCGCGGCGTCCAGGGTCTCCGGCCCGGCCACCGCGTCGGTGGTGAGCACGCAGAGCATGGTGGCCATCGCCGGGGCGAGCATGCCGGCGCCCTTGGCCATGCCGCCGACGGTCCAGCCGCTGCCCCTGGCCACCGTGGTCTTCGACCGGGTGTCCGTGGTCATGATCGCCTCGGCGGCCGGCTGCCCACCGTCGCGCGAGAGCCGGCGCACGGCACTGCCCACGCCGGAGAGCAGGGCGGGCATGGGGAGGCGCTCGCCGATCAGGCCGGTGGAGCAGACCGCGACCTCGCCGGCGCCGACCATCAGCCGGGGGCTGCTGCCGGTGAGCGCGGCGGCGGTGTGCTCGGCGGTGGCGTGGGTGTCCTGGAAGCCGGCCGGGCCGGTGCAGGCGTTCGCCCCGCCGGAGTTGAGCACCACGGCACGGACCACGCCGCCCCGCACGACCTGCTGGGTCCAGAGCACCGGGGCGGCCTTGACCCGGTTGGCGGTGAACACGCCGGCGATCCCGGCGTCGGGGCCGTCGTTGACGACGAGGGCGACGTCGGCGGCGCCGCTGGCCTTGAGCCCGGCGGCCACGCCGGCCGCCCGGAAGCCCCGGGGGGTGGTGACACTCATGGGGCCACTCCAAACGCGGAGAGTCCGGTGGTCTCGGGGAGGTCGAACATCAGGTTGGCGTTCTGCACGGCCTGGCCGGCCGCGCCCTTGCCCAGGTTGTCGATGGCGCTGACCACGATCACCCGGCCGGAGTCGACGTCGACGGCGGCCTGGAGGTGGCAGGAGTTCGAGCCGGCGGTGGCGGCGGTGTGCGGCCACGCCCCCTCGGGCAGCAGGTGCACGAACGGCGCGTCCGCGTACGCCCGCGCCAGCACCTCGCGCGGGTCCGCGTCGCCGGTCGGGACGGCGGTGATGGTGGCCAGGATGCCCCGCGGCATGGGGGCGAGCACCGGGGTGAAGGAGAGGCTGGTCGCCCCGGTGGCCTGCTTGATCTCCGGCACGTGCTGGTGCGCGCCGACCTTGTAGGGAGACAGGTCCCCCATCACCTCGCTGCCCAGCAGGTGGGCCTTGCCGGCCCGGCCGGCGCCGGAGGTGCCGGAGGCGGCGACCACCACCACGTCGGTGGGGCGGACCACGCCGGCGGTGATCAGCGGGGCGAGGGCGAGCGTGGTGGCGACCGCGTAGCAGCCGGTGTTGGCGACCCGGGTGGCCGCGGCGATCGCGGCCCGGTGGCCGGGCAGCTCGGGCAGGCCGTAGGTCCAGGCGCCGGCGTGCGGGCCGCCGTAGTAGCGGGCCCAGGCGTCCGCGTCGCGCAGCCGGTGGTCGGCGCCGAGGTCGACCACCTTGACGGTGGCGGGGAGGTCCGCCGCCAGGGCCGCCGACTGGCCGTGCGGCAGGGCCAGGAAGACCAGGTCCGCGTCGGCCAGGGTGGCCGGGTCGGTCGCCCCGAACACCAGGTCCAGCCCGGCGAGCTGCGGGTGCACGGCGGTGACGGGCTGGCCGGCCGAGGAGTGGGCGGTGGCGGCGACCAGGTCGAACTCGGGGTGACCGGCGAGCAGCCGCAGCAGCTCGCCGCCGGCGTATCCGCTGGCCCCGGCGACCGCGACTCGGATGCCCATACTCACCTCCGCATGACTATGCAGAGAAGGCTAGCAGCGATGATCGCCGAGTGCAAGTTCATGCAGCCCACTGCATGAACTTGGAGCCCTGCCGCCCGCGGGGCGCATGCCCGCCCCTCACCGGCGTGGCACCTCGGGCGGCGGGGACATCCGCCTCGGGTACATCCGCCAGGAGAGCACGTTCGACGTGGCGACGCCGGCCAGCACCGCGGCGGCGGCCACGGCGACCAGCAGCGGCGGGAGCGCGATGCTCAGCGGGGCCAGGACGACGAGCGCCAGCACGCCGATCGGCCGCGACCAGGAGACCCGGCTGAACGTGGCGTAGTCGAGCATCGCGCGGCCGACCAGGAACAGCGCCGGGCCGCCGAGAATCACCACGATCCGCGACAGCTGCGCCTCGCCGAGGGGTTGCGTGATGATCAGCCGGTCGCCCACGGCGCTGACCGCGACGCCGATCACCATGACCAGGTGCGCGTACGACGCGAGTTCACCGACGAAGGCCGGCGCCCGGGACGCCGCGATGGCGGCGGGGAGCAACTCGCCCGCCCGGTAGTAGTAGATCTGCCAGAGCAGCACGGTGATCACGAACGCCACCAGCAACGCGGCCGTTCGGACGCGCTCGAAACCGTACGGGCTGATCTGGATGCCGGAGGTCAGGATGGTCTCGCCGAAGGCGATGATGAGCACCTGCCGGTAGCGCTCCGTCAGGTGCTCCTCGGCGATCGCGTGACCCCGGAGTCCCGCGCGCCCCAGCCAGGGCGTCGGGAAGTCGAGCACTCCAGCGGCGTAGTCGATCAGGACCGCCACGCTCCACAACACCAGTCGGGGGCCGTCGGCCGCGAAGATCCCGGCGATCCACGGCACCGCCGAGATGCCGAACCAGAATAGGATCCGGATGCTGACCCCGCGCGCGTAACCGTCCCCGCCGAACAGGACGAGCCAGACGTGCCGGAGCATCTGGACGGCGACGTAGACCCCCGCGAAGACGGCCCCGTACGCCTCGAAGGCCGCCGGCAACGCGGCGGCCATCAACAGGGCGCCGAGCATGGTCACGATGACCATGACCTGGACCATCGGGCGCGTGGGGTCGTACCGGTTGGCCGTCCAGGCCATCCGGTACCAGAGCCACCACAGGGCCAGGGTCAGCACCAGCGACGAGTAGAACCCGCGCCAGTCCAGGTGCTCGACCAGGCGGTCGGAGAGCCGGGTGAGGGCGAAGACGAGCACCACGTCGAAGAGCAGTTCGACGAAACCGGCCCGCTGCGGGGGCTGACGGCTCCCCGGCAGCTCAGCCGCCTCATCCTGCCTAACCATGTGGCTTTGCCCTAATTTCGCCCCGTTCGATCCAGTATCCCACGGCAGCGGGCAGGGGGCGTCCGGTCGGGAGATTCGACCGGCGCCGACGGGTGGTCAGGGCCGTGGCGGGCGGAGCCGGCCCTGTCCGGTGGGCCCGGACCGGATCAACGGCCGTCGTGTACCTCCTGCGGTGCGGGCGCGACGGCGTCGATCCGGCCCCATCGGCCTGGGATGTCGAACAGTTCGAGCCGGCCGAACCGCCTGGACAGCGCCGGCGCCACGACCAGGTCGTCCCCGTACGGCTCCAGGCCGAGCAGGACCCGGAGCAGCAGCAGCGGCGCCCCGGTGGACCCGGCGGCCGGGCTGTTCGCCGTGGGGTACGGGACGGGATGGCGGGTCAGCTCCCGGTCGTAGCCGCCGAAGGCCTCCGGCAGCCGGCCGTCGAAGTACCGGGCCGCCTCGATGATGCTCTCGGCGATCCGCCCGGCCTCCTCGGCGAAGCCGTAGCGGCGCAGGCCCCAGGCGATGAAGGAGTTGTCGCAGGGCCAGACGGTGCCGACGTGGTACCCCAGTGGGTTGTACCGCCCCTCCCCCATGGCCAGCGTGCGCACCCCCCAACCGGAGAAGAGCCGCGGGCCGAGCAGGTGCTCGACGATCCGCTTCGCGCGGGACTCCGGCACGATGCCGCTCCCGAGCAGCTGGCCCATGTTGGAGGCGAGCGCGTCCACCTGGTTTCCGTCGCGATCGAGGGCGAGCGCGTAGTACTCGCCGTCGGCGATCCAGAAGTCCCGGTTGAACCGCTCCTTGAGCTCGGCCGCCTCCCGTTCCAGCCGGTCGGCGTACGCGGGATCATTCCAGAACTCCCGCGCCAGGCGCGCCCCGCGGATCTTCGCGTCGTACGCGTAGCCCTGCAGCTCACAGGTGGCCCGAGGCAGCCCGGGCAGCCGCCCGTCCCGGTAGGAGATGGAGTTCTCCGCCTCCTTCCAGCACTGGTTCACCACTCCGCTCGTCTCGTTGCGGCGCTGGTACCAGACGTACCCGTTGCCCATGATGTCGCCGTACTCGTCGATCCAGTGCAGCGCCGCTCGGGCCTCCTCCTCGAACTCCCGGACCAGGGCGACGTCCCCGGTCCAGCGCTCGTACTCGTCGAGCAGGATCACGTAGAGCGGGGTGAGGTCGGCCGCGCCGTAGTACGGGGACTGCGGCCGCTCCTCGAACGCGGTCCGCTCGCCGTAGCGGAACTCGCGCAGGATCTTCCCGGGTTCCTCGTCGCGGAAGTCATCCAGCGCCGCGCCCTGGTCGATCCCGAGCATGCGCACCGTCGCGGCGGCCAGGCTCGGGGTGAAGGGCAGCGACTGCAGGCTGGTGAGGATGCTGTCCCGGCCGAGGAGGCCGGCGGCCCACGGCAGGCCACCGGAGGGCATCGCCTGGTCGGGGAGCGTCAGTGGCGAGAACCGCAACGCGGCGAGGTCGGTCAGACTGCATTGGTACGCCGTGGTCATCGTGTCCCAGTCGCAGGTCAGCTTCGGCGCCTCCGCGAGCCACCGCTCGAGGTCGCGTTCGAGCTGCGGCCCGGTCCGTTGGCGACGGCGGTCCAGGCGCTCCCGGACGTCCTCCCCGTCCGGACGCAGCACCAGACCACGGACGTGCAGCATCGTGCTCCACGATCCGTGCGGCCCGACCCGGACGTGGTAGGTGAATCCCTCCTCGTCGATCTCGGCCGGCTCGGTGCTGGAGATGACCGTCTCGCGCTGGAACTTCTCCCGCTGGTAGCCGAGGCGCAGGCGCCCGTCCTCGACCCGTCGGTAGATCCGGCCGATCGGCGCTCGTTGCTCCCGGACCGTGCCGCGCGGGGAGAAGTCGCTGCCCGCGTCCAGGCGGACGGTGAAGTCGCTGGCCTCCTCGCGGTGGTTGAGGATGGTCAGCCGCTCCTCGAAGCTGCCCGCCACCGTCCGTTCCCGGATCACCGACACCTTGGCGTCCACGTACTGGGTCGGCTCACCCGGGACCAGGAAGAAGCGGACGCTGAAGTAGTGCGGGTGGTCGATGGCCAGCGGGTTCAACCGTTCGCCGTTGACCGTCAACCGCCACAGCGACAGGAAGCGGGTGTCGAAGGAGAAGTACCCGCGCGGCGTCCCCGGGTCGGTTTCGATGTCCCCGCGGTGGTCGCTCAGGACGAAGATGTTGCCGTCGAGGATGCGGACCGGTTCCGCCGTCATGCCGGCCCCCGGTCGACGCGGGACAGGGTCCGCGGGTGGCGTGCCCCCGGGGACGCCGGAAAGAACCGCTCCAGCAGCACGAGGAACCGGAACTTCCCCTCGCTCGTGATGTCGTTCCGCAACCACGCGGACAGCGGCTTCGCCTCACCGCGCGCCATCCGCTCGAAGAACTCGAGGTCCGTACGGACGACGGTGTCGGCCTCGCGGTCCTCCCGCGAGACCCGGACCTCACCGTTGACGACGGTGACCAGCCAGTGGTCGGTCCGGCCCTCGTGCTCGAGGTCGAAGCGGATCGTGCCGCTGGTCTTCCGCAGCAGGCGCTCCCCGCCGCGGCGGTCGAGTTCGGCGAAGAACTTCTCGGTCGTAGCGGACACACCACCACCTCCGGCGAATTGACGGGCCCACAGGCAGCGTCACCCGGTACCTGGTCCGGTGGCATCACCCGGATCGGGTGGTCCTGCCGGCGGAGCACGTGGGCGGGGCGAACTTCACCCGGTCAGGGTGATGCGGGCACGCCGTGCCCGGGGTCATGGTGAGTCGGTCAGCGGTTTGAGGGGAGACCGATGTCCGATCCCACGGCCGAGTTCTTCGCCGGACTTGGTCGTCGCGGCCACGAACCCCTGCTGGAAGGGGTGACCGGGACGATCCGCTTCGACCTCGAGCACGAGCACGGAATCGACCGGTGGTTCGTGCTGATCGACCAGGGCGACCTGCACGTCTCGCGGGAGGAGCGCGAGGCCGGCTGCGTGTGGCGCACCAGCCGCACGCTCTTCGACCGCTTCGCCAGCGGAGAGCAGTACGTGTATGCGGCGTGGGCCCGAAACGCGCTGCGGGTCGAGGGCGACGTGGTCCTGGGCTACGTCTTCCTGCGGGTCCTGCCGGGACCGCCCGACGCGCACCACCCGCGGGCATTCGCCGGCGAGGGGAGTCGATCGGCATGACCGCCAACCTCGTCCGGCAGCTGGACGGCAACACGTTCGTGCTCAGCGAGGCCAGCGGCGACATCGACGCGTCGCCGGCCAAGCCCACCGGGCTGTTCTCGTTCGACACCCGGTTCCTGTCGAAATGGATCCTGAGCATCGACGGCAACCGGCTCAACCCCCTCACCATCGATGACATTCAGTACTACGAAACCCGGTTCTTCCTCGTCCCGGGCACTCCGACGCCCTTCGTCGACACCGGCATCTCGGTCATCCGGGAACGCGCGATCGCCGGCAGCTTCCACGAACGGCTGACGGTGATCAACCACGAGGCGGAACCGGTGAACGTGCAGGTCCGGATCGAGGTCGGCAGTGACTTCGCCGACCTGTTCGAGGTCAAGGACGTGCGGCGCAAGAAGGGCGCGCACTACACCCTGGTCGAGGACGGGCGCCTCCGTATCGGTTACCAGCGGGAGTCGTTCCGCCGGGAGACCACCGTCTCCACCACCGTCCCCGCCCGGGTCGACGAGGGTGGACTGACGTACGACGTCCGGATCGAGCCGCATGGCCACTGGCTGACCGACCTGCACGTGCAGACCCTGGGCGTGGACGGGCGTGATCTGCGGGAGAGCCTCCAGGGCCGGCCCGGCCGGATCCGGCACGAGATGCAGGGTGATCTGGATCGGTGGCTCGCCGACGCGCCCCGGCTCGCCTGTGACTCCGCGACCCTGACCAGGACGTACCGGCGTAGCCTGGTCGACCTCGCCGCGCTGCGGTTCGCGCCGCTGACCGGCGGCGGTCGGACCCTGCCGGCGGCCGGTCTGCCGTGGTTCATGGCCATCTTCGGCCGGGACAGCATCCTCACCAGCCTGCAGGCGCTGCCCTTCGCACCAGGACTCGCCGCGACGACGCTGCAACTGCTGGCGCTCACGCAGGGCGTCGTCCTCGACGACTTCCGGGAGGAGGAACCGGGCAAGATCATGCACGAGCTGCGGTACGGGGAGTCGACCGGCTTCCGGGAGCAGCCGCACTCGCCGTACTACGGCACGGCGGACGCCACGCCCCTGTTCGTGATCCTGCTCGACGAGTACGAACGCTGGACCGGCGACGCCGGGGCGGTGCGGTCCTACGAGCGCGCCGCGCGCCGCGCCCTGCACTGGATCGACGAGTACGCCGACATCATGGGCAACGGCTACATCTGGTACCGGCGCCGCAACGAGCACGTCGGGCTGGAGAACCAGTGCTGGAAGGACTCCCCCGATGCCATCTGCTACCGGGACGGCCGGCTGCCCGCCGCGCCCCGGGCCACCTGTGAGCTGCAGGGCTACGCGTACGACGCCAAGCGGCGCGGGGCGCGCCTGGCGCGGGAGTTCTGGGGCGACCCCGCGTACGCCGACCGGCTGGAGCGGGAGGCCGCCGAGCTGAAGGATCGGTTCAACCGGGACTTCTGGGTCGCCGACGGCGAGTACTACGCGCTCGCCCTCGACCGCGACGGAAACCAGGTCGACGCGCTCTCCTCCAACACCGGCCACCTGCTCTGGAGCGGCATCGTGCCGGAGTCCCGCGCGAAGAAGGTCGCCGAACACCTGCTCGGCCCGCGGCTCTTCTCCGGCTGGGGCGTCCGGACCCTCGCCACCGGGCAGGGACGGTACAACCCGATCGGGTACCACGTCGGCACCGTCTGGCCCTTCGACAACTCGTTCATCGCCTGGGGGCTGCGCCGCTACGGCTTCACCGAGGAGGCCGCCCGCATCGCCGCGGGAATCATCGACGCGTCCGAGTGCTTCGACGGCCGGCTGCCGGAGGCCTTCGGGGGATACGACCGGGAGCTGACCCGGTATCCCGTGCAGTACCCGACCGCGTGCAGCCCGCAGGCCTGGTCGACCGGGGCTCCCCTGCTGCTGCTGCGGACCATGCTCGGCATGGAGCCACGCGGCGAGCACCTGGTGGTCAGGCCCGCGGTGCCGAGCCAGATCGGCCGGATCGAACTGCTGCGCGTCCCCGGGCGGTGGGGCCGTGCCGACGCCTTCGGGCGCGGACGCCTCGGCTGACGCCGGGCAGCGCGCAGTGGCCGGAGGTTCAGGAAGGGCGCCGCCGAGAATGCTGCGGCGGTCCAGGACAGCCCGTCCGTCATCGCGGGCAGCCTGGCTCCGCTCATCGCGGTCGCCCTGTTGGCCCGCTACGGGTCGGCCACACCGATCTCGATCTACCTCGCCGGCTCGGCGATCATCACGATCATCGCGGTGCTGCTGTCCCGCGAGACGAGGCAGCGCGAGCTGTCGGCGGACATCGGCGTCGACCGGCGCGGGCTGCGCGGCGCGGGTGCCTGACGGGAGGGCCTGGGCAGGTGGTGCCCAGACCCTCCCGACCGGTCAGGCGCCGCGCAGGGTGGCGCCGAAGCGCTCCGCCGCGAGCGCGACCGCCGCGTCCCGGGCGGCCACCGCCTCCTCGACGGTCAGCGTCCGGTCCGGGGCCCGGAAGGTGAGCTTGTACGCCAGCGACCTGCGCCCCGCGCCGAGCTGTTCCGAGGCGTACACGTCGAAGAGCCGGACGCTCTCGAGCAGCTCGCCGGCCCCCTCGACGAGGGTTCGCTCCACCTCGGCGGCCGGGACCGACTCGTCCAGCACCAGCGCCACGTCGATCAGCGCGGGCGGGAAGGTGGAGATGGCCGGCCCGGCCACCAGCGGCGCGGCGGGCAGGGCATCCAGGTTCAGCTCCATCACGCTGGTCCGGCGGGGCAGCTCCAGCGTCGCCACCACCACCGGGTGCAGCTCGCCCGCGTAGCCGACGGTGGTGTCGTCCACCCGCAACTCGGCGCAGCGGCCGGGGTGCCAGGGCGCCCGCTCGGCGGCCCGGACGGTGACCCGGTCGGCCGGGATGCCGGCGGCGGCCAGCACCATCCGGCCGGCCTCGACGGCGTCCGCCCAGCCGCCCGCCCGGCCCGCACCCCACCAGCCGGTCGGCTCCATCTCGCCGGCGAGGGCCACCGCGACGTGCCGCGGCTGGTCCGGCACCACCGCGTCGGCGCGGGCGAACTCCTCGTCGGTGGGCCGCCGGTCCACTCCCATCGCCGGCGGGGCGCCGGCGCCCGGACGCGGGTGGAACACCGTGCCGATCTCGTAGATCGCCACGTCGCGCTGGCCCCGGCCGATGTTGCGCTTGAGGATGCCCAGCAGCGGGCCGAGCAGCGTGGTCCGCAGCAGCGGCTCCTCCTCGGACAGCGGGTTGGCCACCCGGACCGCCGCCCGACGCGGGTCGTCGGCGGGCAGGCCGAGCTGGTCGGCGAGGTCGGCGGAGACGAACGGGTGGGCGAGGACCTCGACGTACCCGCGCTCGGCGAGCGAGCGGGCGACCGCCCGCCGGCGCACCTGCTGCCAGGTGAGGCCCCGGCCGGCCGGCGCGGTGGGCAGCTTCGACGGCACCCGGTCGTACCCGTCGAGGCGGACCACCTCCTCGACCAGGTCCGCCGGGTCGGTGAGGTCGGGCCGCCAGGTCGGCGGCGTCACGCTGAGCACGTACCCGCCGCCGGGGGCGGCCACCCCGACCTCGCCCGGGTCCTCGCCGAGCCGGTCGGTGCCCCGGGTGACCGTGCAGCCGACCTGCTCCAGCAGCTCGACCACCCGCTCCGGGGCGTACGCCACCCCGACCCGCCGCGACGGCAGGTCCGCCGGCAGGGTGATCGGGGTACGCGGCCGGACATGGTCGAGGTCGAGGATCTCGTCGCCGACCGTGCCGCCGGCGTGCTCGGTGAGCAGCCGTACCGCCTTCTCCAGCGCGACCAGCGGGAGGGCCGGGTCGACGCCCCGCTCCCAGCGCTTGGCCGCCTCGCTGAACAGCTTGTGCCGCCGGGCGGTGCGGCCCACCATCGCCGGGTCCCAGTGCGCCGCCTCGAAGAGCACGTTCGTGGTGGAGGCCACCACCTCGCTGGTCTCGCCGCCCATCACCGCCGCCAGCGAGATCGGCCCGGTGTCGTCGCAGATCACCATGTCCTCGGCGACCAGGGTGCGGGCCACCCCGTCCAGGGTGGTCAGCTTCTCCCCCGGCTCGGCGCGGCGGACCACCAGCGGGCCGCTGATCCGGTCGGCGTCGAAGGCGTGCATCGGCTGGCCGAGTTCGAGCATCAGGTAGTTGGTGATGTCGACCGGCAGCGAGATGCTGCGGATGCCGGCCACGGTGAGTCGCCGGGCCATCCAGCCGGGGGTTTCCGCGGTCGGGTCGACGCCCCGGACCATCCGCGCGGCGAACCGGTCGCAGCCGACGGTGTCCCGCACCTCCACCGGGTACGCCGGCTCGGCGGTCGCGCCGGGCGCCGGCATCGCGGCCGGGTCGCGGAACGGCACGCCGAGGGCGTGCGACAGCTCGCGGGCGATGCCCCGCACGCTGAGCGCGTACCCGCGGTCCGGGGTGATCTCCATCTCGACCACGACGTCGTCGAGGCCGACCACCGGGCGGGCGTCGTCGCCGGGCTTGGCCGGGGTGTCCTCGGGCAGCACGATGATGCCCGAGTGGTCGTCGCCCAGACCCAGCTCCTTGGCGGAGGTGATCATGCCGGCGGAGGTGCGCCCGTACGTCTTGCGCGCGCCGATGGCGAAGTTGCCGGGCAGCACGCCGCCGGGGAGGATCACCACCACCTTGTCGCCGGGGGCGAAGTTGCGCGCCCCGCAGACGATCTCCTGCGGCTCCCCGGTGCCGTTGGCGGCCCCGACGTCCACCCGGCAGAACCGGATCGGCTTCTTGAAGCCGGTCAGCTCCTCGATCTCCAGGACCTCACCCACCACCAGCGGACCGGTCACGGTCTCCCGCAGGTCCACGATGGACTCGACCTCGATGCCGAGATCGACCAGCGCCTGCTCCAGGTCGCTGGCGGGCAGGTCGGCGGGGAGGTCGACGTACTCCCGCAGCCAACTGACAGAAACTCGCATGACTGTTAAACCACCGTCTCCGTAACTCGTGCCCGCACCGTCAGACCCCGAACGCGCGGGTGAACCGCACGTCGCCCTCGGCCATGTCCCGCATGTCGCTGACCCCGTGCCGGAACATCACGGTCCGGTCGATGCCCATGCCGAACGCGAATCCGGAGTAGACCTCCGGGTCGATGCCGCAGGCGCGCAGCACCCGCGGGTTGACCATGCCGCAGCCGCCCCACTCGACCCACTGCGGACCGTTCCGGTGCTCGGGGAACCAGACGTCGAACTCGGCCGACGGCTCGGTGAACGGGAAGTAGTGCGGCCGGAACCGGGTCTTCGCGCCCTCGCCGAACATGGCCCGGGCGAAGTGGTCCAGCGTGCCGCGCAGGTGCGCCATGGTGATGCCCTTGTCCACCACCAGCCCCTCGACCTGATGGAAGACCGGCGCGTGGGTGGCGTCCAGCTCGTCGGTGCGGTAGACCCGGCCCGGCACGACCACGTAGATCGGCGGCTTGCGGGACAGCATGGTGCGCGCCTGCACCGGCGAGGTGTGGGTGCGCAGCACCAGACCGGAGCTCTCCGCGCCCGGCGGCGGGGCGATGTGGAAGGTGTCCATCAGGCCGCGCGCCGGGTGGTCGGCGGGGATGTTCAACGCGTCGAAGTTGGCCCACTCCAGCTCGACCTCGGGGCCCTCGGCGATCTCGTAGCCCATCCCGATGAACAGGTCGCTGATCTGCTCCATCAGGGTGCTCAGCGGGTGGCGGGCGCCGCGCGGCCGGCGGTCGTACGGCAGGGTCACGTCGACCCGCTCCTCGACCAGCACCCGCTCGGCCCGCTCCCGCTCCAGGGTCTCCTGCCGGGCGGCGTACGCGGTCTCGATGGCGCGGCGGGCCTCGTTGACCCGCTTGCCGGCGTCGGCCTTGGCGGCCGGCGGCAGCGCGCCGATCTCCCGGCGGGCCAGCGAGACCGGGGCGCGGTCCCCGAGGTGCGCGGGGCGCAGCGCGGTCAGCGCGTCCGGGTCGGCGGCGGCGGCGAACGCCTTCTCGGCGTCGGCGACGGCGCCGGCCAGGGCGTCCGGGTCGAGCAGGGCGACCTGCTTCGGGTCGTACGGATCGTTGCGGTAGCTCATGGTGAACGGGCACTCCCTCACGGCGGCGCCGGCCCTCACGGGCGGCTAGGCGAGTCTACGGACGCGCGGCTTCGCCGCAGCCCGCCGGTGGGAGTTACGCAGGGGGGAGGGTCAGGCCCGCCGCCCGCCGACACCGGCGGGCTGGCTAAACGAACGCCGTGGCGCGTTCATCACGTGGACGACTCCCCTGCTGTGTGTGCCGCGCGACCGGCCGGCGGTCAGCGCAGTGCTCTGGCTGAAGCGTACAGGCAGACGGCCGCCGCCGCAGCCAGGTTGAGGCTCTCGGCGCGCCCGTGCAGCGGCACCCGGACCCGGGCGTCGGCCGCCTCGGTCAACTCCGCGGGCAGGCCGTGCGCCTCCGAGCCGAAGAGCCAGGCGGTGGGGGTGGCGAGCCGGCCGGCGTCGGCCAGGTCGTCCAGGTCGCTGTCGCCGTACCCGGTGGTGGCGAAGACGGTGAGCCCGGCGGCCCGCAGCGCGTCGACGGCGTGGAGCGGGTCGGCGGCGCGGACCACGTCGACGTGGAAGAGGCTGCCCGCGGAGGCCCGCACGCACTTGCCGTTGTACGGGTCGACCGCCTCGCCGGCGAAGATCACCGCGCCCGCGCCGGCCGCGTCGGCGGTGCGCAACACGGTGCCGGCGTTGCCCGGGTCGCGGATCTCGGCGAGCACCGCGACCAGCCGCGGCCCGTGCGCGAGGGCCCGCTCCAGGGGTACGTCGAGGTGCCGGCAGACGGCCACCAGGCCCTGCGGGGCGACGGTCTCCGTGAGCGCCGCCAGGGCCTCGTCGGTGACCTCGGAGACGGGCACGTCGGCCCCGGCGGCCCGGGCCGCGAGGTCGGCGTACCGGTCGAGGGCGGCCGGGGTACCGAAGAGCTCGACCACCGTGCCCGCGCGGGCCAGGGCCTCCCGGACGGCCTGCGGCCCCTCGGCCAGGAAGCGGCCGGCGTTCTCGCGGTCCCGGCGGCGCTGGAGCCGGCGGGCCGCCACCACCCTGGGGGTACGCGGGGTGAACGGGCCGGAGACAGCGTCGAGGCGCCTCCCGCGCGCTGGTGACTGCATGGGAGACGCCTCGATCTGCCGGTACGGGTGGATCAGGCGGCCTGGGCCGCGGCGCCACCGGTGCCCTCGGCCGCCACGGCGGCCCGGGCCAGCTCGACGATCGCGGCGAACGCCGCGGCGTCGTTGACGGCCAGGTCGGCCAGGATCTTGCGGTCGACCTCGATGCCGGCCAGGCGCAGGCCCTGGATCAGCCGGTTGTAGGTGAGGCCGTTGGCCCGGGCGCCGGCGTTGATCCGCTGGATCCAGAGCTGCCGGAAGTCGCCCTTGCGGTCGCGACGGTCCCGGTAGGAGTACTGCATCGAGTGCAGCACCTGCTCCTTGGCCTTGCGGTAGAGGCGGGAGCGCTGACCGCGGTAGCCGCTCGCGGTCTCCAGCAGGGTACGACGCTTCTTCTGGGCGTTCACAGCCCGCTTGACGCGTGCCATCTCAACTCCTTCTTCGGTTCAGGTGGCGCGCGTCAGCGGCCGAGCAGCTTCTTGATTCGCTTGACGTCGGCCTTGGCCAGCTCGACGGTGCCGGTCAGCCGGCGGGTCTGGGTGGAGGCCTTCTTCTCCAGGTTGTGGCGGAGGCCGGCCTGCTGGGCAACGATCTTGCCCTTGCCGGTCACCTTGACCCGCTTGCCCATACCCGTGTGGCTCTTCATCTTCGGCATTGGAACGTCTTCTCCCCTGTTACTCGCCGGTGGTCCCGGCGGGCCCGGCCGCCTCGGCCGGCGGCGCCGCCTCGGGGGCGCCGGATTCCCGCTCGCCCCGCGGTAGTGCGCTGCCGCGGGCAGCCGTGGCGGCCGCCTTGGTGGCGCGGTGCGGTGCGAGCACCATGATCATGTTGCGGCCGTCCTGCTTCGGCGCGGCCTCGACGTACCCCAGCTCCGAGATCTCGGACTCGAGCCGACGCAGGAGCCGGTAACCCAGCTCCGGGCGGCTCTGCTCGCGACCGCGGAACATGATCGTCACCTTGACCTTGTCGCCGGCCTTGAGGAACCGCACCACGTGACCCTTCTTGGTCTCGTAGTCGTGCGGGTCGATCTTCGGCCGGAGCTTCATCTCCTTGATGACGGTCTGCTGCTGGTTACGCCGCGCTTCGCGCGCCTTCAGTGCGCTCTCGTACTTGAACTTGCCGAAGTCCATGAGCTTGCACACCGGCGGGCGCGCCATCGGCGCAACCTCGACCAGGTCCAGGTCGACGTCCGCGGCCAGCTGCAGGGCGCGCTCCAGCGGGACGATGCCCACCTGCTCACCCTCAGGGCCGACCAGTCGGACCTCACGTGCCCGGATCTGCTCGTTCACGCGTGGTTCGACGCTGATGGGGCCTCCTCGAGTCGAGTCTCCTACGGTGCCGACTCCGCGGGCTCCCGGGCGGGAGCCGACCCGGAAAGCAGAAGGCCCTGGCGCATGCCAGGGCCCGCTCGACCGGTCGGCACGATCACATGATCGCGCATCCGGGACCGGGACGTACCCGGAACCGGGGACCGGACCCGGCCACCTACAGGGGCGACTCGGGTGGGAGCAGGCGCTCCGCTTCAGGACCACCCGCACATCAGGGACGGGGGCAGTCTGGTCGACTCAGCAACACTACACCCCCACCCCACCCACCCCCAAACCGCCCCGCCCGCCGTACAAGCGGCCTGATTCCCGGAAATAGTGGTCATCCGGCGCGCGATGGCCACTATTTCCGTGAAACAGCGGCCTCGCCGGACGCCGGGCAGCGCGGGCGACGGCGGTGGTGAGGGGGTCGGTCAGTGGGGGGCGGGGTCGCCGGCGAGGGTGGCCAGGTGGGCCTGGTGCAGGCGGCGCAGGGCGCGGACGGCCTCGACGGCGCGCTCCTTGTCGGCCGCCTGAAGGGCGACCATCGGCAGCAGGTCGTCGTCGCGCAGCTCCAGGCTGGCCCACGGGGCGCCCCGGTCGAACCGGACCCCGCGGACGACCTCCCAGGGCAGCTCGTACGAGCCGATCACGTTGCGGACCCGGACGCCCCTGGTGTCGGCCACCACCCGGGGGCGGGTGAAGAGCAGGATGCCGAGGGCGCCGAAGACGCCCAGCCCGACCATGGCGAGCTGGTCGCCCCGCTGGAAGGTGCCGTACCCGTCGCCGGTGGCCCCGGTCAGCGAGGTGGCCACCGCGCTGAACACCACCAGCAGAGCCGCGGCCGACGCCCAGCAGACAATCCGGACGCGGCGCGGTCGCACGGTCACCACGGAATCGCTCCCGCCGCCGGGCCTGATGGTTCGCTCGCTCACCCGACCAGTCTGCCATCCGGTTCGGGCTCGCGTTCCGCCGCCACACGGACCGGCGGCCGTCGGCGTACGCCGGCGACCAGCACCGCCAGCACGGTGAGCGCCGCGCCGGCCAGCACCGGCAGCCGGGCCCCGGCCCCGCCGGGCAGCACCGCGTCCAGCAGCAGCGCCCCGCCGAGCTGCCCGGCCACCAGCGCCAGGCCGGTCCGCAGCACCCCGGCGGCGCGGACGCCGACCAGCAGGGAGAGCACGATGCCGACCCCGAGCAGGCCGCCCCCGTAGAGCCACCACTGCGCGGGCCAGCTGGGGTGGGTGACCAGCACGCCGGCCAGCCCCGCCACCACCGCGATCGCCGACGTGCTGACCGCGAAGTTCACCGCCAGCCCGGCGGCCGGGCCGACGGCCGCGGCCACCCGCCCGTTGAGCGCGGACTGCAGCGCCACCGCCAGGCCACCGGCGACCGAGAGCAGCACCAGCCCCACCGCCAGGTCGCCGACCGGCCGGCCGAGCTGGGCGAGGGTCACCGCGGCGATCCCGAGCAGCGCCCCGACGACCCGCGGCCCGGTGAGCGGGAGCCGGCCGGTCGCCGCCAGCCCGGCCCGGTCGACGGCCAGCCCGCCGAGGCTGCCCCCGGCCACCTGCGCGATCGTGAAGATCGCCACGCCCAGCGCCGGCACGACGAACGGGGCGATCACCACGATCGCCGCCCCGCCCAGCCCGCCCAGGTACGCCCACCAGCGCAGCCCGGACCGGCGCAACCCGGCCAGCCCGGCCCGCATCGACGGCACGGCGACCAGCCCGAGCAGGACGAGCAGGCAGCCGCCGAGGTTGTTGACCACCGCGCCGACGATCGGATCGCCGGCGCGCTCCCCCAGCTCGGCGTTGACCAGCCCCTGCGCGGCCGAGGCCACCCCGCCGAGGACGACCACGGACAGGGCGGCCGGAACCGGCAGCGGCCTCACAGCCGGCAGGCGTGGATGTTGGTGACCAGGATCGCCCGGGCGCCCAGCTCGTAGAGCTCGTCCATGATCCGGTGCACGTCGTCGCGCAGGACCATCGCCTGCACCGCGACCCAGCCCTCCCGGTGCAGCGGGGAGACGGTCGGCGACTCGATACCCGGGGTGAGCGAGCTGGCCCGGTCCAGCAGGCCGGCCGGCACGTCGTAGGCGAGCATCACGTACCGGCGGGCGACCAGCACGCCGTGCAGCCGGCGCAGCAGCTGCTCCTGCTGGGCGGAGCCGGGCGCGCCGACCCGGCGGACCAGCACCGCCGAGGAGCGCAGCAGCGGCTCGCCGAAGACCACCAGGCCGGCCTGGCGCAGCGTGGCGCCGGTCTCCACCACGTCGGCGACCACGTCCGCGACGCCGAGCCGGATGGCGTTCTCCACCGCGCCGTCCAGGCGGATCACCTCGGCCTTGACGCCCAGCTCGGCCAGGTGCCGCTCGACGAGCCCGGGGTACGCGGTGGCGATCCGGTGCCCGCCGAGCTGCTGCACCGAGTCGACGTCGTCGGGGCGGGCGGCGAACCGGAAGGTGGCCCGGCCGAAGTTGAGGTCGACGATCTCCTCGGCCGGGGCGCCGGAGTCGACCAGCAGGTCCCGGCCGGTGATGCCGACGTCGAGGTCACCCGAGCCGACGTAGGTGGCGATGTCCTTGGGGCGCAGGTAGAAGAACTCGATGTCGTTGGCTTCGTCCCGGCAGACCAGGTCCTTCGGGTCGGTGCGCTGGCGGTAGCCCGCCTCGCGCAGCATCTGGGCGGCCGACTCGGCCAGCGCGCCCTTGTTGGGTACGGCGACACGCAGCATGGGAGTGCTCCTTCGATCGATCAGGTGATCAGCGGATGGGGGCACTCACAGATGTCGGTAGACGTCCTTCAGTTCGAGACCGGTGGCGAGCATCAGCACCTGGGCCTGGTAGAGCAGCTGGGAGATCTCCTCGGCGGCCCGCTCCGGGCCCTCGTGCTCGGCGGCCATCCACGACTCGGCTGCCTCCTCGACCACCTTCTTGCCGATGAAGTGCACCCCCTTCTCGAGCGCGGCGACCGTGCCCGAGCCCGGGGTGCCGGCGGCGGCCTTGGCCTGCAGCTCGGCGAACAACTCCTCGAACGTCTTCACGGAAGGCGATTCTTCCAGCCGCCCCGGGTGACCACGCCCCCCGGGTCCGCCCCGAAGGGACGCCGACCACATCCTGGACACCCCGGCGGCCCCGTGGTCGTGCGTGATCTTGGTAAGCGGGCGGCGGGAGTGGCAGCGTGGTCAGGCGAAGCCGACGCGGTGGCCGTTGGTGGCGTCCAGGCCACGGATGGCCAGGGCGGCGTCCAGCGCCGCCACGGTGGCCGCCCAGCCCTTGTCCTCCGCCGAGCCGGGCAGGCCGGCCCGGTCCCGGGCCTGCTCGATGGTGTCCACGGTGAGCACCCCGTGCGCCACCGGCTTGCCCTCGTCCAGCGCGACCCGGGTCAGCCCCTCGGTGACCGACTGGCAGACGTAGTCGAAGTGCGCGGTGGCGCCCCGCACCACCACGCCGAGGGCGACCACCACGTCGTACCGGCGGGCCATCGCCTGGGCCACCACGGGCAGCTCGACCGACCCGGCCACCCGGGCCACCACCGACCGCGCGCCGCACGCCTCGGCGGCCGCCACCGCCCGGTCGACCATGTGGTCGGTGAGGTCGCCGTGCCAGCGCGCCGCCACAATGCCGACGGTCAAACCGGCGGCGTCCACCGCGGTGACGCCCGGCTCCCCGAAACCCGCCATGCCTATGCTCCGATCTCGTCGCCGGCGACCGGGCGGCCCATCGGCGCCTCGGTCACCTCGTCCAGCCCCTCCAGGAGGTGGCCCATCCGGTCCCGCTTGGTCCGCAGGTAACGCACGTTCTCCGGGTTCGACCGGATGGGCAGCCCCTCGCGGCCGCTCACCGTGAGGCCGTACCCCTCCAGGCCGGCCCGCTTGGCCGGGTTGTTGGTCAGCAGCCGCATCGAGCGGACGCCGAGGTCGTAGAGGATCTGCGCGCCGGTGCCGTAGTCGCGGGCGTCGGCGGGCAGCCCCAGGTCGAGGTTCGCGTCCACGGTGTCCCGGCCCTGGTCCTGGAGCTGGTACGCCTGCAGCTTGTGCAGCAGGCCGATGCCCCGCCCCTCGTGGCCGCGCACGTAGAGCACCACGCCCCGCCCCTCCTGGCCGACCCGGGCCAGGGCGGCCTGCAGCTGCGGGCCGCAGTCGCAGCGCAGCGAGCCGAAGACGTCCCCGGTGAGGCACTCGGAGTGCACCCGGACCAGCACGTCCCGCCCGTCGCCGAGGTCGCCCATGACCAGCGCCACGTGCTCGGCCGAGTCGAAGTCGCTGCGGTAGCCGAGCGCCCGGAACACCCCGTACGGGGTGGGCATCCGCGCGTCGGCGACCTGCTCCACCTGCTTCTCGGTGCGCCGCCGGTACGCGATCAGGTCGGCGATGGTGATCAGGGTCAGCCCGTGCTCGGCGCAGAACTTCTCCAGGTCGGGCAGGCGCATCATGGTGCCGTCGTCGTTGACCAGCTCGCAGAGCACCCCGGCGGGACGCAGCCCGGCCAGCCGGGTCAGGTCGACGGCCGCCTCGGTGTGCCCGGGCCGGCGCAGCACCCCGCCCTCGCGGGCGCGCAGCGGCACCACGTGCCCGGGGCGGGCCAGGTCGGTGGGGTCGGTCGCGGCGTCGGCCAGCAGCCGGATGGTGTGCGATCGGTCGGCGGCCGAGATGCCGGTGCTGATCCCCTCCCGGGCGTCCACGGTCACCGTGTACGCGGTGCCCCGCCGGTCCTGGTTGGTGTGGTGCATGGGCGGCAGGTCCAGCCGGTCGCACTCGCTCTCGGTGAGCGGCACGCAGATGTACCCCGAGGTGTAGCGGACCATGAACGCGACCAGCTCCGGGGTGGCCAGCTCGGCCGCGAAGATCAGGTCGCCCTCGTTCTCCCGGTCCTCGTCGTCCACCACGACGACGGGCCGGCCGGCGGCGATGTCCGCCACCGCCTGCTCGATGGAGCCGAATGTGCTCATGCCACAGCCTCCGAGTACGTCGGCGGGATCGGGGTGCGGGCGGGCGGGGTGGCCCGGGAGGTGCGCCACCAGGCGGCCAGGCCGGCCACGCAGAACCCGCCGTAGACCAGGTACATGGCGGCCGACGGGTAGAACCCGCCCTGCAGCAGCAGCGGTACGCCGACCGCGTCGACGGCGATCCAGATCAGCCAGAACTCCACCCAGCCGCGGGCCATGCCGTAGGTGGCGAGCAGGCTGCCGACCAGGATCCAGGCGTCCGGCAGCGGCCCCCACGAGCCGAGCGCGGCCAGCACCGGGTCCACCAGAGCGGTGCCGATCACGGCGGCGGCGAGCAGGCCGAGCCGCTCCCGCCAGGTGGCCCAGCGCGGGGTGACCGCCGACTGCTCCCCACCGCCGGCCCGCCGGTTGCGCGACCAGCGCCACCAGCCGTACACGCTGACCGCGAAGAAGAAGACCTGCCGGCCGGCCTGGCCGTAGAGGTCGTGCGCCTGCGGGGTGGCGAAGACGCCGCCGAGGAAGACGGTGAACAGCAGCGCGTTGCCGATCATGCCGACCGGCCAGGCCCAGACCAGCCGGCGCAGCCCGAGCAGCGCGGAGGCGAGGCCGAAGACGTTGCCGACGATCTCCCGGACCAGCACCGGCGAGCCGGCGACGACGACCTGGGCGTCGAGCAGCCAGCCGAGCGGGCCCATCACCGGGCACCTCCGGCGGCCCGGTCGCCGAGCAGCCGCTCGACGTACTTGGCCAGCACGTCCACCTCGAGGTTGACCGGGTCGCCGACCCCCCTGGCGCCGAGGGTCGTGAGCTTGAGGGTGGTCGGGATCAGCCCGACGGTGAACCAGTCGTCGCCGACCTGGGCGACGGTCAGCGAGACGCCGTCCACGGTGATCGAGCCCTTCTCCACCACGTACCGGGCCAGCCCGGCCGGCAGCCGGAAGCGGACCGTCTCCCACTGCGCGGCCGGCTCCCGGGAGACGACCTCGCCGACCCCGTCGACGTGGCCCTGGACGAGGTGCCCGCCGAGCCGGCTGTTCAGCGCGGCGGCGCGTTCCAGGTTGACCGGGTCGCCCGGGCGCAGCGCGCCGAGCGCGGTGCGGCGCAGGGTCTCCCCCATCACGTCGGCGGTGAAGACGCCGCCGTCGACGTCGACCACGGTCAGACAGACCCCGTTGACCGCGATCGAGTCGCCGTGCCGGGCGTCGGAGGTGACCAGCGGGCCGCGGATCGCGACCAGCGCGGAGTCGCCCCCGGTCTCGGTGGTCCGGACGATCTCGCCCAGCTCCTCGACGATGCCGGTGAACATGTCAGGCCTCCCTCTTCCGGGGCAGCGCGGTGATCCGCAGGTCGGGACCGACCTGCGTAACGTCGGTGAGTTCGAGTTCGATGGCGTCGGCGATGGTCGTCACGCCCGCGTCGAGCAGCGCGGTGGGGCCGGCGCCGAGCAGCTTCGGCGCGACGTACCCGATGATCTTGTCGACCAGGCCGGCGGCGAGGAACGCGCCGGCCAGCCGGGGACCGCCCTCCAGCAGGGCGGCCCGGACGCCGCGGTGGTGCAGCTCCGCGAGCAGCGCCGGCAGGTCGACCCGGCCGTCCGGGCCGGCCCCGACCTCCGCGGCGGTGGCGATCCAGGTCCGGGCGGCGCCGTCGCGGACCCGGGCCTCGACCGGGGTACGCCCCGAGCTGTCCACCACCACGCGCAGCGGCTGCCGGATGGCCAGGGTGCCGTCGCGCAGGTTGCGGGCGGTGAGCCGGGGGTCGTCGGCGAGCACGGTGCCCACCCCGGCGATCACCGCGTCCACGGTGCCGCGCAGGGCGTGCACGTCGATCCGGGCCGCCTCCGAGGTGATCCACATGCTGGTGCCGTCGGCGGCGGCGGACCGCCCGTCGAGGGTGGCCGCGTACTTCCAGATCACGTACGGCCAGCCGCGCCGCATCGAGGTGAGCCAGGCGATGTTGCCGGCCTCGGCCTCCTCGGCGCGCACCCCCATCTCGACCTCGATTCCGGCGGCGCGCAGGGTGGCCGCGCCGCCGGAGGCGACCGGGTTGGGGTCCGGGACGGCCACCACGACGCGGGCGACCCCGGCGGCGATGAGCGCGTGGCTGCACGGGCCGGTGCGGCCGGTGTGGTCGCAGGGTTCCAGGGTGACGACGGCGGTGCCGCCGCGGGCGCGCTTGCCGGCCTGGGCGAGGGCGACGATCTCGGCGTGCGGTCCGCCCGCGTACGCGTGGAATCCCTCCCCGACGACCTCGCCGTCCGGATCGAGGAGCACGCAGCCGACCACCGGGTTGGGGCTGGTGGTGCCGAGGCCGCGGGCGGCCAGCGCGATCGCGCGACGCATCGCCTCGTCGACGGAGACGCTCGCCATCGCCTGCCCCTGCCCTCTCGCTCGCCGGTCGCGCGCGGGCGGGGGCGGGAGTGGCGGCACGGGTGCCGCGGACAGGCGGCGGCGGAGATCCGGGGACGGCGGCGCCGACCCCGGGGGGCCCGGACGGCGGCCGACAACGCGGCGGCCGGCAGAGGCCTCCCCGTCCCGCGCGCTGTCTCCCATCCGGACTGTCTGGGGGCGGACGAGCCGCACCCCAACCGTCGGCCCCGGATTCTCACCAGGTCCACCGTCCGGCCGAAGCCGTCCGGGTCGCGGGCTTACCACGGTCGGACCGTGGATCACCGCCGGTTCGGAATTTCACCGAGCCCCGCCAGCGCGTGGTGGGTACACGGGAAGTCTTACACGTTCTGCCGGGGGTGGCGCCACAGAGGCGAGGTACCTCACAGGGAGAACAGGGGTGTCACGGTACGCCCCTACGCCGGTCGACCGCGACGTACGACCCGGGTTGGCTCTTGGCGACCGATTTCATCTCCGAGGCCACCGCGATCGCCTCCAGGGGGTCGGTGAACCGCTTGTTGGCGTCGGAGAGGGAGACCCCGATGGAGAGCGTGACCAGGGCGGCCCGCCGGATGTTGCCGCGCCGGTCCTTCAGTTCGACGAAGCCGCGCTCCCGGTCGGTCGGGTCGTAGAGGGCGTCGGCGGCCTTCTCGAAGTCGACCACCGCGCGGCTGGTCAGCGGCCGGATCTGGGCGGGGGTGCAGACGATGACGAAGTCGTCGCCGCCGACGTGGCCCAGGAAGGCCGGCGGCAGCCCGATCGAGACCACCGCCCGGTGCAGGCTGCGGGCCAGGGCGGAGATGAACTCGTCGCCGCGGACGAAGCCGTACCGGTCGTTGACGCTCTTGAACCGGTCGATGTCGATGTAGCCGACCGCGTAGTCCACGCCGCTGCGCACCCGGTCGCTGATCTCCCGGCGGATCCGACTGTTGCCGGGCAGTCCGGTCAGCGGGGAGACCTCCCGGAACTCCTTGTTGCGCCGCAGCGTGGAGCTGACCCGGGCGACCAGTTCGGCGGTGTCGAAGGGCTTGACCAGGTAGTCGTCCGCGCCGGCGGCGAGCCCGTTGACCTTGTCCACGGTCATGCCCTTGGCGGTCAGCATGATCACCGGCAGGGCCGAGGTCATCGGGTCGGCGCGCAGCCGGCGGGTCAGCTCCAGCCCGTCGATCCGGGGCATCATCAGGTCCACCACGGCCAGGTCGGGCCGCTGCCGCTCGATGACCTCCAGCGCCTCCTGGCCGTCACTGGCGTGCAGCACCTCGAAGCCGTGCAGCCGCAGGTTGAACTCGACGAAGCGGGCGATGTCCGCGTCGTCGTCGACGACCAGGATGACGTCGGGACGGTCGCCGGCCGGGTCCACGTCAGGCCCCGGTCATCGCGCGTTCCGCCAGGCCGCGCAGCCGGCGTACCGCCTCGGCCGGGTCGTCGGCGCCGTAGACCGCGGTGCCGGCCACGAAGGCGTCGGCACCCGCCTCGGCGGCCTGTTCGATGGTGTCGGCGGCGATCCCGCCGTCGACCTCGATGCGCAGCTCCAGGTGGCCGCCGGCCACGTGCCGGCGCGCGGTGCGCACCTTGTCCAGCAGCTGCGGGATGAACCGCTGGCCGCCGAAGCCGGCCTTGATCGTCATGATCAGCAGCGTGTCGAAGCTGGGCAGCAGCTCCAGGTACGGCTCGATCGGGGTGTCCCGGTCGATGGCCAGCCCCGCCTTCGCGCCGGCCGAGCGGAGGTCCTTGGCCAGCGCCACCGGGTCGTCGCACGCCTCGGCGTGGAACGTGACGTTGTACGCCCCGGCGTCGGCGTACCCGGGCGCCCAGCGGCGCGGGTCCTCGATCATGAGGTGCACGTCGAACGGGAGCTCGGTCGCCGCGCGCAGGCTCTGCACCACGGGCAGCCCGATGGTCAGGTTCGGCACGAAGTGGTTGTCCATGACGTCCACGTGCAACCAGTCGGCGGCGTGCTCGACGGCGCGCACCTCGTCGGCGAGGCGAGCGAAGTCGGCGGCCAGGATGCTGGGGGCGACGATCGGCGGCGGTACGGTCACGGGGCCAGTGTACGAACGCGGTCACCCACCGCTCGCAGCGCGGCACCGACGGGACTCGCTGTGATCCAGACGTGACCCCCGGTGCAGAATGCGTCCGTCCGGAGAAAAATCCGGGACGAGGAGCCAGGCGCGACTGGCCGATCGGTGGAAAGACAGCGACACTCCAACGGGGACGGTCACGTAAGCTGCGCGCCCGGTGGCGGAGAACGCCCGACGGGCCGCGGCGACCGCTGTCATCTCCCGGAAAGGGCGGACGATGCGACGGTGGCTCCTGGCGCTGGCGCTGGCCGGCACGGCGACGATGGTCCTGGCTGGCTGCGTCCGGACACACCGGGCCGACGGTGACCTGACCGACGACTGGCCCGCGCTCCCGGCGCCCCGGATGTTCATTCCCGCCACCAACGCCTGCCTGCCCCGGATCACGGCCGTGGTGCAGGCCGGCACGTACGAGACGGTGGACTGCGCGCGCAGTCACCTGTCCGAGGTGGTGCACGTCGGCACCTTCGCCGGGGCCGCCGCGGCCGGCGCCCGCCCCGAGCCGGGCTCCCCCGCGCTGCGGGTCGCCCGGGCCGAGTGCGACCAGCGGGCCCGGGAGGTCATCGGCGGGGACTGGCACGCCGCCCGGCTCACCATGAACATCGCGCTGCCCACGGTGGCCGCCTGGCGGGCCGGGGCACGCTGGTACCGGTGCGACGTCGCCGAGACCGACAGCATCGACAACACCCGTCCGGTGAACCGGGTGGGCAGCCTGCGCGGCGCGCTGGTCGGCGACAACCCCCTCGTCCACCGCTGCTTCGACCCGAAGCTGATCGACGACAACCTCAACTACATGGCCCCGGTGCTCTGCACTGAGCCGCACCGCGCCGAGTTCGTCGGCGTCTACGAGGAACGCGACATGAGCTGGGCGGACTTCACCCGCAACGCGCCGCAGACGCACCGCCGCTGCATGGCGCTGATCGCCGCCTTCGCCAACGTGCCGAACAACAGCGACCTGCCGTACCGGGCCGGCTCGATCTTCTATCCCCCGTCCCAGCGTGAGTGGGCGGAGGGCGACCGGGGGGTGCGCTGTTTCCTGTGGAGCGACGACCGGAAGCTGACCCGCTCGATGCGCGGGGTCGGCCCGGAGGGACTACCCGTCACCTGAGCCCCGGTGCCGTATGCTGCAGCGCCGTGGCATACGTGCCGGTCGGCGCGACCACGACGACGGGGAGGTCGGTGCGATGCGGCGATGGTGGACGGCGGCCGCCGTGGGGGTGACGGCGGCGTTGGCGCTCGCCGGCTGCGGCGCGCCGGGCGGGGTGGACCGGGACCTGGCCGACGACTGGCCGGCGCTGCCGGCCGCGAAGGCGTTCGTGCCGGCGGCCGGGGTCTGCCACGCCACCGTCCAGGACGTCGGCTACCTCAGCGGCTACAACCCGGTCGACTGCACCGTCTCGCACCGGGCCGAGACCCTGCATGTCGGCACCCTGGCCGGCCCGGACGCCGACCGGTCCGCGCCGCCGCGGACCGGGTCGACCGGGATGCGCGCCGCTCGGTCGGAGTGCGACCGGCAGGTCAACAAGGCGGTCGGGGCGGACTGGCGCTCGGGCCGGCTGATCCTCTCGGTGATCTTCCCCTCGGCGTCGGCCTGGACCGGCGGCGCCCGCTGGTTCCGCTGCGACGTGTCGGAGGTGGCCAGCCTCGACGACGGCAGCATCACCACGCGGACCGCCAGCGTGCGGGGCGCGCTCAAGCCGGGCTCCCCGCTCGCCTTCGGGTGCTTCAATCCGAAGCTGGTCAAGGACGACATCGAGGAGATGGCGCCGGTCGCCTGCACCGCCAAGCACCACGCCGAGTTCGTCGGCGTCTACCAGTTCCCGGACGTCCCGTACGCGCAGTTCCAGCGTTCCTCGGTCCGGACGCACAAGGCGTGCCGCAGCCTGATCGCCAAGTACGCCAAGGTGCCCGACAACAGCGACATGCAGTACCGCGCCGGCACGATCGTCTACCACCCGCTCGAGGAGGAGTGGAAGGACGGCAACCGGGGCGTGCAGTGCTTCCTGTGGCTGTCGGACAGCACGCTGACCCGCTCGGTCAAGGGCGGCGGCAGCAGGGCGCTGCCGGTCCGGTGAGCGGAGCGGGGCGGGGCGGGCCCGACGGCCCGACCCGCCCCGGGGGCGCCATCTAGCCGACCTGCAACGTCACGTCGTCGATGACGAAGCTGGTCTGCAGGGAGGCGTCCTCGACACCGGTCCACTTCAGCGTCACCGTCTGCCCCGCGTACGCGGCGAGGTTGAAGGTGCGCTGGGTGTAGCCGGTGGCCTTGTTCAGGTTCGAGTACGTCGCCAGCGTGGTGCTGCCGACCTGCACGGTCAGCTTGTCGTACGCGATGGACGAGGTGGTCTCGGCGGTGTCGATGTGCAGCCAGAAGGCGAGGGTGTAGCTGGCGCACCCGGCCGGCAGGGTCACCGACTGCGACAGGGTGTCGGTGTGCGAGCTGCCGTACCCGTCCAGCCACGCCTTGTACGACCCGGTCCGGGCCGCCTGGCTCGAATCGTTCGTGATCACACCCGAGGTGGCGGTCCACGGCGTGGTGCCCGACTCGAAGCTGCTGTTGCCGATGAGCTGGCCGCCGGCGCAGCCGCCGGTGCCGGTCACGGTGAGGCTGTAGCTGGCGCTGTGGGTGACCGCGCCGGTGCCGGTGACCGTGATGGTGTACGTGCCGGTGGCGGCCGTCGAGGAGGCGCTGACCGTCATGGTGGCCGAGCCGCCGGAGGTCACCGAGGACGGGCTGAAGCTCACCGTCACCCCGCTCGGGGCACCCGACGCGGACAGGCTCACCGTCTGGGCGCTGCCGCTGGTGGTGGCGGTGCTGACGGTGGCGGTGGTGGCGGCGCCCTGGGCGACGCTGCCGGAGGTCGGGCTCACCGAGACGGAGAAGTCGTTGGTCGGCGTGCCGCCGACCGCGAGCTGCCAGATCGTGTACGCCACCCCGTCGGCGCTGCGGTTGAGGATGGTGGCGTTGATGTTGCTGGTGGTGTCGCAGGCCCGGTGGTAGCAGGAGTCGTACGCCGCCCCGGCGGTGCCGCCCCACTTGCTGGCCTGCGCGGAGGTCTTGGTGTAGCTGGCGCCCGCCGCGTACCCGGAGGTCTGGATGCCGGCGTTGGCGAACGAGTAGTCGTCACTGCGGCCCTGGCCCTCGGTGTTCTCCTCCGGCTGGAGGTTGAACGAGTCCCAGTACGCCTTCAGCGGCGCGGCGGTGGCGGAGGTGATCCGGTTGATGAAGTAGCCGCCGTTGGGCGAGGCCACCATGTCGAAGTTGTAGTACGCCTTGATGTAGCTCTTCTGGGTGGCGCTGAGCTGGTTGACGTAGAACTTCGAGCCCTGCAGTCCCTGCTCCTCGCCGTTCCACCAGGCGAACCGGACCCGCTTGGTCATCGTCGGGTTCTGGCTCGCCAGCACCAGGGCGTTCTCCAGCAGGGTGGCCGAGCCGGAGCCGTTGTCGTTGATGCCCGGGCCGGCGGAGACGCTGTCGAGGTGGGCGCCGAACATGATGACCTGGTCGGCGGGGCCCTGCGGCCACTCGGCGATCAGGTTGTTGCCCGGGTAGGTGCAGGTGGTGCAGGTCTGCTCGGTGACCGTGTAGCCGGCGGCCTGGAGCTTGCCCTTCACGTACGCCACGGAGGCGGTGTAGCCGGCCGAGCCGGCCCGCCGGTTGCCGCCGTTGTTGGTGGCGATGGTGTTGAACTGGGTGAGGTGGGCCTGGACGTTGGTCACCGAGATGTCCGGTGCCGCGGCGGCGGCGAGCGCGGGGGCCGCGACCACCGGGGCGGGGGCGGCGGACGCGGAGGTGCCGGCCAGGGTCGCCGTCATCGCGGCGAAGAGCGCGAGCGCGAGGCCCGCGGTCGGGGTGCTACGTCTCATGGGGACTCCTCGTGGGGGTCGGCGGGGTGGACGGGCGGGGTGGGCGCGACCCGTGGGCTCCGGTGGAAGCCTCGGCGTCGACGGACCGGTGATCGGAACAGTTACATGTATCGATATAAGAGTCAACCGGCTGTCACACATCCCGCACGAACACCCCTCCCCCACCTCCCCCTGGGCGCCCCGGACTCCCCGCGCCCGGTGACCAAGGAGTTCGCGTCAGAAAAACGCCTCGCGGCGACGCAAACTCCTTGATCACCTCGGCCGGAGCTGGGGGGTGGGGGTCAGCCCTTGCGGAGGACTGCGAGGAACATGGCGTCGGTGCCGTGGCGGTGGGGCCAGAGCTGCACTGTCGGGCCGTCGCCGAGGCCGGGCATGCCGGCGGGCAGCAGCGTCCGGGCGTCGACGAAGTCCACCGGGAAGCCGCAGCGGCGGGACGCCTCGGTCACCGTCACGTGCGTCTCCACCGTGTGCGGCGAGCAGGTGACGTACGCGACCAGGCCGCCCGGGCGCGCCGCGCGCAACGCCGCGGTGAGCAGTTCCCGTTGCAACCGGGTCAGCGGCGGCAGGTCGGCCGGCTGGCGGCGCCAGCGGGACTCCGGCCGGCGGCGCAGCGAGCCCAGCCCGGTGCACGGGGCGTCGACCAGCACCCGGTCGAAGTGCCCCTCCGGCAGCTTCGGGTCGGCGCCGACGGTGCGCCCGTCGGTGTTCAGCACGTTCACCGGCAGGCCCCGGGTGGCCTGGGCGACCAGCCGGGCCCGGTGCTCGGCCACCTCGACCGCGGTGAGCCGGGCGCCGCGCTGCGCGGCGAGCGCGCCGAGCAGGCCCGCCTTGCCGCCCGGCCCGGCGCACAGGTCCAGCCACCGGCCGTCCGGCCCGTCCAGCGGCGCGACCGCGAGGGCGTTCGCCACCAGCTGGGAACCCTCGTCCTGGACGTGGGCGCGTCCCTCGGCCACCGCCGGCAGCTCGCCCGGCGCGCCGCCGGACAGGTAGACCGCGTACGGCGAGAAGGCGCCGGGCGCGCCGCCCACCTCGTCGGCCAGCTCCACCGGGTCGGCCAGCCCCGGCCGGGCGCACAGGTGCACCGGCGGGCGCTCGTTGTCCTCGATGAGCAGCCGGGCGGTCTCCCCCAGGTCGCCGCCGAGCGCCTCGGCGAACGCCCGCACGATCCACTGCGGATGGCTGTACGCCAGCGCCAGGTGGCCGATCGGGTCGGTCTCGGCCGACGGGGCCAGCTTGTCCACCCAGCCGTCGGCGTCCCGGGTGGCCACCTCGCGCAGCACGGCGTTGGCGAAGCCGGTGGCGCCCGGGCCTACGGCGCGGACCAGGTCCACGGTCGAGGAGACCGCCGCGTGCGCCGGCACCCGGGTGTGCAGCAGCTGGTACGCCCCGAGCCGCAGCGCGTCCCGTACCGGCGGGTCGATCCGCTGCACGTCCCGGCCGGCCGCGTCGGTGATGATCGCGTCCAGGGTGCCGGTGTGGCGCAGCGTGCCGTAGGTCAGCTCGGTGGCGAAGGCGGCGTCCCGGCCGATCAGCCCCTCCTCGCGCAGCATCGTCGGCAGCACCAGGTTGGCGTACGCGTCGTCCCGGTGCACCGCGGCGATCGCCTGGTACGCCACGTGCCGGGGCAGGTCGACGGCGGGTCGTGGCGGCCGGCGGCCACCGCCGAAGCGCCCCTCGCGGCCCCCGTCGGCCCGGCGGCCGGGGCGTTCACCGCGCTGCCCGTCCGTCGGGCGACCGCCCTCGCGGGACCGGTCACGGCCGGCGAACCGGCCGCCGTCGCCGGACCGCCCGCCACCGGCGTACCGCTGGCTCCGCTCGCCCCCGGCGGGCCGCTCGCCGCGGTCGCCGGAGGGGCGGCCGGCGGACCCGCCGCGCGGGCCGTCGGCGGAGGAGCCCTCACCCCGGGGCTCGGACGGCCCCGTCACGCGAGCACCTCGCCGGCGGCGACCCGGGCGCCGCGCGCCCAGTCGCTCGCCGACATGGCCTTCTTGCCGGCCGCCCGCACCTCGCCGAGCTGCACCGGCACGGTCGCCGTGCCGGCGAGGACGCGGGACTTCTCCACCAGCAGCTCGCCCGGCTTCAGCTCCGGGCCGTTGGCCACCGGGGTGACCGGGCCGAGCTTCACCCGGTCGCCGCGGAAGATGGTCCACGGGCCGGGGGCCGGCGTGCAGGCGCGGATCCGCCGGTCGACCGCGAACGCCGGGTCGGCCCAGCGGACCCGGGCGTCCTCGACGGTCAGCTTCGGCGCGAGGGACACCCCGTCGACGGGCTGCGGCTCGGCCCGGGCGGTGCCGGCCGCCAGCGCGTCGAGCACGGCCACCAGCAGGCCGGCGCCGGAGTGGGCCAGCCGCTCCAGCAGGTCGCCGGAGGTGTCGGTGGGGCGGATCTCGTCGGTCACCGTGCCGTACACCGGGCCGGTGTCCAGCCCTTCCTCCAGCTGGAAGACGCTGGCGCCGGTGAGCTCGTCGCCGTGCAGCACGGCGTGCTGCACGGGCGCCGCGCCGCGCCACGCGGGCAGCAGCGAGAAGTGCAGGTTGATCCAGCCGTGCCGGGGGATCTCCAGCGCAACCGGCGGCACCAGCGCCCCGTACGCGACCACGGGCACGCAGTCCGGGGCCAGCTGGCGGAGCCGGTCCAGGAACTCCGGCTCGCGGGGCTTCGCCGGGGTGAGCACCTCGACGCCGTGCGCGTCGGCCCAGGCGCCGACCGGCGAGCGGACCAGGCCCCGGCCGCGGCCGGCGGGCGCGTCGGGTCGGGTGACCACGGCCAGCAGCTCGTGGCCGGACGCGGCGATGGCGTCCAGGGCGGGGACGGCGACGGCCGGCGTACCGGCGAAGACCAGGCGCATCCGGGTCACCGCCCCAGGCCGAACGGGTTGCCGGCGGCGTGCGGGCTGACCTTGACCGTGGGCGGGGCGGCCGGGTCGTACCACTCGGCCTGGCGGATCGCCTTCATGGCCGCCTTGCGGCCGGCCGGGTCGAGCCGGTCCACGAAGAGCACGCCGTCGAGGTGGTCGGTCTCGTGCTGGACGCACCGGGCCATCAGGCCGGTGCCGACGATCTGCAGCGGGTCCCCGTAGCCGTTGAAGCCCTTGGCGATGACGTTCTGCCGGCGCTTGGTGTCGAAGTAGAGCCCGGGGATGGAGAGGCACCCCTCCGGACCGTCCTGCTCCTCCTCGTCCGGGAACTCCAGCACCGGGTTGACCAGGTGCCCGAGGACGTCGTCGACGTCGAAGGTGAACACGCGCAGGCCCACCCCGAGCTGCGGCGCGGCCAGGCCGGCCCCGCTCTGCTCGCGCATCGTGTCGGTCAGGTCGGCGATCAGCTTGCGCAGCTCGGCGTCGAAGTCGACGACCGGATCGGCCGGCGTGCGCAGCACCGGATCCCCGAACAGACGGATGGGCTGGACGGTCACGCGGGGTGGCTCCTTCAACTGGGACGAGTGGTGCCGTACCAGTCTACGGAGTCGCCCCCGCCGTCCCGGCCGGCGTACCGCGATCGGCGGCCGGCGGCGCCTCGTCACCGACGGTGAGCGGCAGGGTGGCGTACCCGCGCAGGGTCAGCCGGACCCGCCGCTCGGGCGTCCCGGCCAGGGCCAGCGCGGGCAGCCGGCGCAGCAGCAGCGGGAAGGCCACCTGCGCCTCCAGCCGGGCCAGCGCGGCGCCCAGGCAGTAGTGCGGGCCGGCGCCGAACGAGAGCGGGTGGACCTGCGGGCGCCACGGGTCGAAGCGGCCCGGCTCCGGGTAGCGGCGGGGATCCCGGTTCGCGGCGCCGAGCAGCACGAGCGTCCAGCTCCCGGCGGGCAGGTCGAGGTCGCCGTGCCGGCTCGGGGCGGTGCTCATCCGGGAGGTCAGCTGCACCGGGGAGTCGTAGCGCAGCAGCTCCTCCACGTACCCGGAGGCGAACTCCGGGTGGTCGCGCAGGGTCGCCGCCGCGCGGGGGTGGTCCAGCAGCACCACCAGGCCGTTGCCGAGCAGGTTGGTGGTGGTCTCGAAGCCGGCCACCAGCAGCACGATCAGGTTGGCCAGCAGCTCGTCGCCGGAGAGCCGGCCGCCATCGGCGTCGTGCGCCTGCACCAGCGCGGTGGTCAGGTCGTCGGCCGGGGCCCGGCGGCGGGCGGCGACCAGCTCGGTGAAGTAGTCGCGCAGCTCGCTGGCGCCCCGGTCGGCCACCGCCAGCTCCTCCGGGGTGATCTCCGGCTCCAGGATGCCGGTGAGGTCGGTCGCCCAGCGCCGGAAGAGCGGCCGGTCGGCCGCCGGGACCCCGAGCAGCGCGCAGATCACCCCACCGGCAGCGGGTACGCGAACTCGGCCTGGAAGTCGACGGGCGTGCCGTCCCGGCCCCGGGCAAGCATCCCGTCGATCAGCTCGTCGGCCTGGGCGACGACCACGTCCCGCATGGCGGCGATCCGGCGCGGGGTGAACGCGCCGGCCGCCAGCCGCCGCATCCGGCTGTGGTCGGGCGGGTTGGTGCGCAGCATCGACCGGGAGATGGACAGGGCGGCCGGGCTCTCCCGCCAGCCGGGCAGGAACTCGTCCCGCAGCGCGTCGTCCATCACCCCGAACCGGGCGTCGCGGAGGATCGCGTCGGCCTCGGCGTACCCGGTGACCAGGTAGAAGACCGGCCCGGCCTGGACCACCGGCCCGTGCGCGCGCAGCTGCTCGTAGGTCGGGTACGGGTCGACCCGTCCCGCGGGGGACATCAGCAGCGCGAGGGCGTCGGCAGGGTCCACGGTCGGCCTCCCCAGGGGTCGGAGACCTTCATCATGCTCCGGTACGCCCGGTCCGGCGATCCCGCGCGCCGCCCGGAGGCCGGCTCAGGCGCCGGTGCCCGGCTCCCCGGCCAGCACCGCGTCCCCGCCGAGCAGGGCGTGCTCGGGCAGCGGGAGCTGGAGGCCGTGCGCGGCCTCCCAGTCGTGGATCAGGCTGGGGCGGACCTGGGCGGCGAAGTAGTCGACCGCGCTCATCCCGCCGACCACCGGCTCCTCCACCTCGGCGACCAGCCGGGCCGGCACCAGCGGGAACCCGCTCTGCAGGGCGGCGCTGAGCCGGCGGTGCCCGTCGACCAGGAAGAAGTACTCGCCGGTGTAGCCGATGGTCAGCGGCGCCAGGGCCTCGTCGCCGGCCCCGGCCACGTCGCCGACGAACTCCGAGTCCCAGAGCCCGCGCAGGGCGGCGACGTCCTCGGTCGGGTAGACCCGGGCCGGGTCGAGCAGCAGCAGCGGCTGCCCGTCGCGCAGCACGTCCGCGCCGAGCCGGCCCTCGTACACGTCGATGACGTGCTGGATCACCTGCTCCGGGGTGGCCCGGGTGGTGTCACAGATCAGGTCGTAGTTGCGCAGCCGGGCCTTGTCGACGCCGTACCGCACGATGAACCGACCGCGCTCGCTCTCACTGCGCTCCCGGAGCTTGGCCTTCGCCTCCTCGATCGAGGTGTAGCTCTCGGCCGGGCCGGACGGCCGGGCGAGCACCCGGCGGGCCGCCTCGGTCGGCTCGGTGATCATGTGCACCTTGAGCGCGTCGGTGAAGAAGTGCCAGGCCAGCCGGGAGTCCATCACCAGGCGCTCGCCGGAGGCGGCGATGTCCCGCTGGAGCTGGTCGACGTAGCCGTCGACGGCCTGGTCCAGCTCGGCGTGCAGGTTCAGCTGGAGGGCGGTCATCTGCCGCTCCTCGGCCATCTGCCGGTAGAGGTCGCCGACGCTGACCCGGCGCATGTTCAGCCGCTTGGCGATCTCGACGGAGACGGTGCTCTTGCCGCTGCCGAGGTCACCGTTGAAGACGATCGACTGACGAACGGTCACGACTGGTCCACCCCTGCTCACCGGCTGATTGACATCATCGATTTGGCCTCGGCTCCCCGCGCTGCCGCCTGTGCGCGCGACCCTCCGACAAGTCCAGCTCGGCGCGTCTGACGCCGCGCCGCGACCTGGAGCCGTCGTTCACCCGGGCATGACGGGAAAGGTTATCACGGGCTGTTTCCCGATTTGCCGCACGAGGTGTGCGACAAACCCCTGGTCACGACCGTCGGCGACCAGCCGGGCCGGCACGCACGCCACGCCGGGGCCGGCTCAGAACAGGGCGAGCGGATCGACCTGGAGCCGGACCGGGTCGGCGGCCTTACGGGCGCTGCGCTGCCCGGCGGCGACGTGCAGCGCCTGCGCCAGGGCGGCGGCCCGGGCCCGGGGCACCCGGACCAGCATCCGCTCCCGCCCCTCGTCGGCGGGCACCGGGCCGAGCACCTCGGCGCCGTCGGGCAGCCGGGCCCCGGCGAGCAGGTCGGCCACCGCCTCCGCCGGTCCGGTGACGCTGGCCATCCGCACCGCCGGCGGGAAGCCCAGCTCGCGCCGCTCGGCCAGTTCCCGGGCGGCGAACCAGGGCGCGTCCCAGCGCAGCAGCGCCTGCACCGGGGCGAGGCCGCCGTCGGCCACCACCACGACCCGGCCGCCCGCCGGGCCGGGCCGGGCCAGCGCGGCGGCGGCCAGCCAGCGGCGCAGCGCCTCCTCCCCCGCCCGCAGGTCGGCCCGGGTGAGCAGCGCCCACGAGTCGAGCAGCAGCACGGCCCCGTACCCGCCCTCGGCGACCGGCTCGGCGCCCGGGGTGGCGACCACCAGGCCCGCGCCACCGGGCACCGTGCCGAGCACCTCCTCGCGGCCGGAGGTGCGCACCGGCACGCCGGGAAAGGCCCGGCCCAGCTCCTCGGCGGTCCGCCGGGCCCCGGTGACCGCGGCCCGCAGCCGGCGGCCTCCGCACTCCGGGCAGGCGTACGCGGCGACGCCCCGGCCGCACCAGCGGCAGGCCGGCGCGCCGTCGGCCGCCGGCAGGGCGAGCGGCCCCGCGCAGTGCGGGCAGCGGGCCGGGGTACGGCAGTCGGCGCAGGACACCGAGGGCAGGTAGCCACGGCGGGGCACCTGGACCAGCACCGGCAGGTCGGCGCGGAGCGCGTCCCGGGCGGTGGTCCAGGCCAGGCTGGGCAGCCGGGCGGAGGCGGCGCCGGGGTCGCGGGCCAGCTGCGGGTCGTCCCCGGTCGGGGCGATCGCCGGCACCCGGGCCCGCAGGGTCGTCCGGTCGGCGACCACCTCCCGGGCCCAGCCGGTCTCCACCAGCAGCTGCGCCTCGGCGGTCCGGGCGTACCCGCCGACCAGGGCGGCCGCCCCGCCGAGCTGGGCCCGGGTGAGCAGCACCTCACGCGCGTGCGGGTACGGCGCCCGGGGCTCGGCGTGCAGGTCGTCGCCGTCGTCCCAGATCGCCACGAGGCCGAGCCGGTCGACCGGGGCGAACATGGCCGCCCGGGTGCCGACGACCACCGGCACGTCGCCGCGCAGCGCGGCGAGGAAGGCCCGGTAGCGGCGGGCCGGGCCCAGCGCGGCGGAGAGGCAGACGTGCCGGCCCGGCCCGAGGGCGTCGGTGAGCGCGGCGTCGAGGCGGTCCAGGTCCCGGGCGTCGGCCACCACGAGCAGGGCGCCCCGGCCGCCGGCCACGGTGGCGGCGACGGCGTCGGCGTACCGGGCCGCCCAGTCCTCGCCGGGCAGCGCGGACCAGACCGCGCGGGGTGCCCGCCCGTCGGTGAGCGCGCGCAGGAGGGCCGGCCCGGCCGGGTAGTCCCGCCAGCCGCGCGGGTCGACCGGCCCACCGGCGACGGCGGCCGACGCGGCTCCGGACGAGGCACCGCCGGCGGCCGGGCGGGCGCCCTCCGCCGGGTCCGGGCCGTCGGCCGTTCCGGTGCCCTCCGCCGGGGCCGCGCCGTCGGCCGTTCCGGTGCCCTCCGCCGGGGCCGCGCCGTCGGCCGCCGGGGCGGCGGTGAGTTCCTTCTCCACCCGGGCGTGCCGGGGCGGGACGGCGAGCCGGAGCACGTCGGCGAGGTTGCCGGCGTACCGGTCGGCGACCGCGCGGGCCAGCCGGACCACCTCCGGGGCCAGCACCGGGACCGGGGAGACCACCTTCTCCAGGTACGCCAGCCGGGGATGGTCGGACCGCTCGGCCCGCGCCAGCAGCCAGCCGTCGACGAGCTGGCCGGCGAAGCGCACCTTCACCCGTACGCCGGGCTGCGCCGCGTCGTCGAGCTCGGCGGGGACCAGGTAGTCGAACGGCCGGTCGAGGTGGGCCAGGGGCAGGTCCACGCAGACACGAGCGACCGGCGACCCCGGGGCGGGTCGCCGGTCGCTGTGCCTGGTGCCGGTCAGGCTCCCGCGGCCGACTTGAGGTCGGCGGCCCGGTCGGTGCTCTCCCAGGTCAGATCCGGCAGCTCGCGGCCGAAGTGGCCGTACGCGGCGGTCTGCTGGTAGATCGGGCGGAGCAGGTTGAGGTCCCGGATGATCGCGGCCGGGCGCAGGTCGAAGACCTCGGCGACGGCCTTCTCGATCGAGGCGACCGGCACGGTCTCGGTGCCGAAGGTCTCGATGAACAGGCTCACCGGGTGCGCCTTGCCGATCGCGTACGCGACCTGCGCCTCGCAGCGCTCGGCGAGGCCGGCGGCGACCACGTTCTTGGCGACCCAGCGCATCGCGTACGCGGCGGAGCGGTCCACCTTGGACGGGTCCTTGCCGGAGAAGGCGCCGCCGCCGTGGCGGGCGTAGCCGCCGTAGGTGTCGACGATGATCTTCCGGCCGGTGAGGCCGGCGTCGCCCATCGGGCCGCCGATCTCGAACCGCCCGGTCGGGTTGACCAGCAGCCGGTAGCCCTCGGTCTCCAGGCCGAGGCCCTCCAGCTCGGGCGTGATGACGTGCTCGCGGATGTCCGGCGTGAGCAGCGATTCGAGCGAGATGTCCGCGGCGTGCTGGCTGGAGACCACGACCGTGTCGAGGCGGACCGGGCGCAGGCCGTCGTACTCGATGGTCACCTGGGTCTTGCCGTCCGGCCGCAGGTACGGCACGGTGCCGTCCTTGCGCACCGCGGCCAGGCGCCGGGCCAGCCGGTGGGCGAGCGCGATCGGCAGCGGCATCAGCTCGGGCGTCTCCGAGCAGGCGAAGCCGAACATCATGCCCTGGTCGCCGGCGCCCTGCGCGTCCAGCGCGCTCTCCGAGCCGCCGGTACGCAGCTCGAACGCGTTGTCCACGCCCTGCGCGATGTCCGGGGACTGGGCGCCGATGGAGACGCTGACGCCGCAGGAGGAGCCGTCGAAGCCCTTCTTCGACGAGTCGTACCCGATCTCCAGGATCGTCTCGCGGACGATGGTCGGGATGTCGACGTACGCCTTGGTGGTGACCTCGCCGGCGACGTGCACCTGCCCGGTGGTGATCAGGGTCTCGACCGCGACCCGGCTGTGCGGGTCCTTGGCGAGCAGCGCGTCGAGAATGCCGTCACTGATCTGGTCGGCGATCTTGTCCGGGTGGCCTTCCGTGACCGATTCGGACGTGAAGAGACGTGTCACGGCACTCCTAAGCATGTGAAAACTTTTGAAAGGTCACTCGGCGGCAGTTTAGTCACCGTGATCCAGGGTGACCCCGGGAACGGCCACGTGACCAGTCGTCAGGACGGCTCGGTCAGGCGGGCCACGACGAGGTCCCAGACGGCGTCGGCCAGGTCCTCCTTGGGCTGCTCGGGCAGCCGGTGCACGGACCCGTCCGCCCCGATCACGGTGGCGGCGTTGGTCTCGGCGCCGAAGACCTTGTCCACGCCCACCTCGTTGATCACGATCAGGTCCGCCCGCTTGCGGGCGAGCTTGGCCCGCCCGTTCGCCTCGGCGTCCCCGGTCTCGGCGGCGAAGACCACCAGCACCTGCTCCGGCCGGCGACATCGGCCCAGCTCGGCGGCGATGTCGGGGTTGGTGACCAGCTCGATGGTGGGCGCGCTGCCGTCGTCCGCCTTCTTGATCTTCCCCGGCGCGTAGGTGGCCGGGCGGAAGTCGGCGGGGGCGGCGGCCATCACCACGGCGTCCGCGTCCGCGGCCGCCGCCAGGGTCGCCTTGCGCAGCTCCTCGGTGGTGCCGACCCGGACCAGGTCCACCCCGGCCGGGTCGGCGAGCGCGACGTTGGCCGTGATCAGGGTGACCCGGGCGCCCCGGGCGACCGCGGCGCGGGCGAACGCGTACCCCTGCTTGCCGGAGGAGCGGTTGCCCAGGAACCGGACCGGGTCGAGCGGCTCGCGGGTGCCGCCGGCGGTGACCACCACGTGGCGGCCGGCCAGGTCGGCCGGGGCGGCGACGCCCCGGGCGAGGGCGCGGCGGGCGACCGCGAAGATCTCCGCCGGCTCCGGCAGCCGGCCCTTGCCGGTGTCGGCGCCGGTGAGCCGCCCGACGGCCGGCTCGATCACCCGGACCCCCCGCGCGCGCAGCGTGGCCACGTTGGCCACGGTGGCCGGGTGCTCCCACATCTCGGTGTGCATCGCCGGGGCGAGCACGACCGGGCAGCGGGCGGTCAGCAGGGTGTTGGTGAGCAGGTCGTCGGCGAGGCCGTGGGCGGCCTTGGCGAGCAGGTCGGCGGTCGCCGGGGCCACCACCACGAGGTCGGCGTGCTGGCCGAGCCGGACGTGCGGCACCTCGTGCACGTCGGACCAGACGTCGTCGGCGACCGGCTGGCCGGAGAGCGCCGCCCAGGTCGGCGCCCCGACGAAGCGGAGCGCCGACGCGGTCGGCACGACCCGGACCCGGTGGCCCGACTCGGTGAAGAGCCGGAGCAGCTCACACGCCTTGTAGGCGGCGATGCCGCCGCCGACCCCGAGGACGATCTCGGCGGTCATCGGCGCGGGTGGGACTTACGGCTGGTCGGTCGGCTCGGCGGTGAGCAGACCGGCGTTGATCTCGCGCATCGCGATGGAGAGCGGCTTCTCCTGGGGAGTGGTCTCCACGAGCGGGCCCACGTACTCCAGCAGGCCCTCGCCGAGCTGGCTGTAGTAGGCGTTGACCTGGCGCGCGCGCTTCGCGGCGAAGATCACCAGCGCGTACTTCGAGGTCGTCTTCTCGAGGAGCTCGTCGATCGGCGGGTTGGTGATGCCCTCGGGGTTGGTGGCGATGGATCCCACGAATAAACCTCTGCGTTGTGTGCACCGCCCGGAAGCGGTGGCTCTCAACCGCTCGGGCGCGGTTGGGCCGGAGCCAGGAAGGAAGAACCGAGCAAGCCTACCAGCTCGTCGGCCGCCCGCTCGGTCCGGTCGTGCCGCACGGCGTGTGCGAAGGCGGCCGCGACCGCCGGGTCCGGCCGGTACGCCGGCGGGGCGAGGAGCACCAGCTGCGCGTCCGGCACGGCGGCCCGGACGGCGAGCGCGCCGGGCAGGTCGAGCGGGAGCAGCACGGGCCGCCCCTCGGCGAGCCGGGACCGGACGCCCGCGCGCGGCACCCCGCGCCGGTACGGCCCGACCCGGCTCCACTCCAGCAGCTCGTCGGCCGCGACCATCCGGTCGAACTCGGCCGGGTCGAGGAAGAGCCGGTCCACCCCGGGCACCTCGCCCGGGCAGCGGGACCGGGTGGTGGCGGCCACGGGCCGCCACACCGACGGAAAGCGCGCCCGGACCAGCTCGACGACACTCTCCCGGCCGTCCCCCGAAGGTCCGGCCAGGACAGTGAGCCGAGCCGCCGGGCGCGCCTCGTCATCCGTGCTCACCGCTTGTTTCTACACGCCTGGGGCGCTCAGTTGGCGGCGAACTCTCCAAGCAGAGCCTTGCGCTGCTGCTCGCCCAGGCCGCGCAGGCGGCGGCTGTCGGCGATCTTGAGCTTCTCCATGATCTGGGTGGCCCGGATCTTGCCGATGCCCGGCATCGCCTGCAGCACGGCCGACACCTTCAGCTTGCCGACGACGTCGTCGGACTCGGCCTGCTCAAGGACGGTGGCGAGGCTGGTCTTGCCCTGCTTGAGGTCCTCCTTCAGCTTGGCACGGGCCTTGCGGATCTCCGCGGCCTTCTCCAGCGCGGCAGCGCGCTGCTCGGGGGTCAGTGACGGGAGCGGCACCAGTTCTCCTCAGGTCCCTCATGCGACGGGCGGGACGCGCCGTCGCTGCTGTGAAACGTGGTGACGCTGGCAACCAAAGGGGTCCGTGGTTCCCAGCGCGGGGAAAACTAGCGGTCAACGGAGTTTTCGGCAACGTGGACGCGCGAAGATCAACGTAAAGTGACCGAGCCGTCAGTCAGTCACGCGCCGGCCAGGGCGGCCCGGCAGTCGGCCAGCGCCCGCTCGGCGGCGGCCCGCAGGGCGGCCACGTCGGGACCGGCGTTCAGCACCTCCCGGGAGTACGACGGCAGCACCGAGCCGAGGCTGGACCCGAAGACGGTGCGCAGGTCGGCCGCCGTGGCGCCCTGCGCGCCCAGCCCTGGAGCGAGCAGCGGACCGTGCACGCCGGAGAGGTCGTGACCGGTGTCACCGATCGTCGCGCCGACCACCAGACCGAAGCTGCCGAGCGGCTCCGCACCCCGGTTGAGCTGGGAAATCTCGTCGATGACGGTCTGCGCGACGGTCCGCCCGTCGGCCGCCACGGCCCGCTGCACCGCGGCGCCCTCGGGGTTGGAGGTGAGCGCCAGGACGAAGACACCGCCCCCGTTCGCGGCGGCCAGCTCGAACATCGGCGCGAGCGAACCTACTCCCAGGTAGGGACTCGCCGTGACCGCGTCGACATACAGCGTGCTGGATGGATCGAGGTACGCCGAGGCGTACGCGCTGACCGTCGAGCCGATGTCACCCCGCTTGACGTCGAGGAGAACGAGCGCGCCAGAATCTCGCAACTGTCGGATAGTTGACTCAAGAATTCCTACGCCCCTCGACCCGAAGCGCTCGAAGAAGGCCGACTGGGGCTTGACCACCGCGACCCGGTCACCGAGCGCGTCCACCACCGTCCGGCTGAACCGGTCGAGGCCCGCGACGTCGTCGGACAGGCCCCAGCGGGCCAGCAGGCCGGGATGCGGGTCGATGCCCACGCAGAGCGGTCCCCGCTCGGTCACGGCCCGGTGCAGACGGGCGCCGAAGCTCTCCATCGCGACTCTCCCTCTCCTGGGCGCGGCCTCGCGCCGCGCCGGTGTGCGACGGGTACGCCGTCGCCCGTTGTCGTCCGGTCGCCGGCCGCGGCCGGCTCGTCGGGCCGCCAGGGCCCGGTGCGGGGCTCAGCCCGCCTTGACCGCCGCCTCGACGCCGGCCACGATCCGCGCCACGTCGGCCTCGTCGGTCACGTACGGCGGCATGGTGTAGACCAGGTCGCGGAACGGCCGCAGCCAGACACCCTGCGCGACGGCGGCGGTGGTCGCCCGGGGCAGGTCCACCTCGTGGTCGAGCTGGACCACGCCGATCGCGCCGAGCACCCGGACGTCGGCCACCCCGGGAAGGCCCCGCAGCGGCTCCAGACCGGCCCGCAGGCCGGCGGAGACCCTCCGCACCTGCCCGGCCCAGTCCCCGGCCGTCAGCAGCCCCAGGGAGGCGTTGGCGACCGCGCAGGCCAGCGGGTTGCCCATGAAGGTCGGCCCGTGGGCCAGCACCCCGGCCGCGGAGATCCCCCGGGCCACCTCGGCGGTGCACAGGGCGGCGGCCAGGGTGAGGTACCCGCCGGTGAGCGCCTTGCCGACGCAGAGCACGTCCGGGGCGACCCCGGCGTGCTCGGCGGCGAACATCGTCCCGGTGCGGCCGAAGCCGGTGGCGATCTCGTCGAAGACCAGCAGGATGCCGTGCGCCCGGGTCACCTCGCGCAGCACCCGCAGGTAGTGCGGGTGGTGGAAGCGCATGCCGCCGGCCCCCTGGACCACCGGCTCCACGATCACCGCCGCCAGCTCGTCGGCGTGCCGCCCGACCGCGTCCACCAGGGCCGCCTCGTACGCCGGGTCCGGCGGGGTGTCGAAGCCGCCCGGCGGCACCGGCGCGAAGACCTGCCGGGGCAGCACGTCCCCCCAGAGGTGGTGCATGCCGCCCTCGGGGTCGCAGACGCTCATCGGGTGGAACGTGTCGCCGTGGTAGCCACCCCGCCAGGTGCCCAGCCGGCGGCGTTCCGGCCGGCCGGTGGCCCGCTGCCACTGCAGGCACATCTTCACCGCCACCTCGACGCTGACCGAGCCGGAGTCGGCGAGGAAGACGTGCTCCAGGCCGTCCGGGGCCAGCTCGACCAGGGTCCGGGCCAGGCGTACCGCCGGTTCGTGGGTGAGGCCGCCGAACATCACGTGGCTCATCCGGCCGAGCTGGTCGGTGACGGCGGCGTCCAGCACCGGGTGCCGGTAGCCGTGGATCGCCGCCCACCAGGACGACATCCCGTCGACCAGCTCCCGGCCGTCGGCCAGCCGCAGCCGTACGCCCGCGGCGCTCTCCACCACGTACGGCGGGCTGGCCGGCGGCAGCGCCGCGTACGGGTGCCAGACGTGCGCCCGGTCGGCGGCGAGGATCTCCTCAGGGGTCACGGTTCTCCTTCGTGGTGTCCTCGCGGTTCGACAACTCCAGCTCGGCGCGTCTGCCGCCGCGCCGCGACCTGGAGTCGTCGTCCGACGGTGGGTCAGGGCCGGGCGGCCGCCCGGGCCACCGACCGGACCAGGGCCGGGCCCCGGTAGATGAACCCGGTGTAGAGCTGGACCAGGCTGGCGCCGGCGTCGAACATCCGGGCCGCGTCGTCCGGGTCGAGGAGGCCGCCGACCCCGACCACCGGCAGCCGGCCGCCGGTCTCCCGGTGGACGAAGGCGACCACCTCGCGGGCCCGCCCGGCCAGCGGACGCCCGGAGAGGCCACCGGTCTCCGCGCCCCGCGCCACGTCGGCCGGGGCGAGCCCCTCCCGGGCGAGGGTGGTGTTGGTGGCGATCACCCCGGCCGCGCCGCGGTCGAGGCAGACCTCCAGCAGCTCGGCGATGGCCGGCTCGGTGAGGTCCGGGGCGATCTTCACCAGCACCGGCTTCTCCCCGACCAGGGCCGCGAGCAGCGCGTCCAGGTGGGACCGGTCCTGAAGGGACCGCAGGCCCGGAGTGTTCGGTGAGGACACGTTGACCGCGAAGTAGTCGCCGTGCTCCCGCAGCGCCCGGTAGGACGCCAGGTAGTCCGCGACGGCCTCGTCCAGCGGGGTCACCTTGGACTTGCCGAGCGAGATGCCCAGCGGTACGCCGAGCGGGCGCGGCAACACCGCCAGCCGGGCGGCCAGGGCCTCGGCGCCGGCGTTGTTGAAGCCCATCCGGTTGACCACGGCCTCGCTGTCGCGCAACCGGAACAGCCGGGGCCGGGGGTTGCCCGGCTGGGCGTGCGCGGTGACGGTGCCCACCTCGACGAAGCCGAAGCCGAGCGCCGGCCAGGCCGGCAGCGCGACCCCGTTCTTGTCCATGCCGGCCGCCAGCCCGACCGGGTTCGGGAAGTCCACTCCGAACACGGTGCGCGGCGCGGACCGGAAGTACCGGGCGCGCAGCGCCGCCAGCACGGCCGGCCGCCGCGACACCGCGGCCAGCCGGTCGAGGGTCCACTCGTGCGCCGCCTCGGCGTCCCCGCCCCCGATCCGGAACAGCCCCGGCCGCACCACCTTCTCGAAGATCACGCCACGCCTCCACGGCCGGCCCCGTCGATCATGAAGGTGTTGCCGCGACCCGCCGGGGCGGCGGGCGACACCTTCATGATCGACGCAAGCGGGGCGGTCACTCGCCGGCCCGCAGGGCGGCGTGGAGGTCCTGGAGGGGGCGGACCTGGAGGTCGCCGCGGATCCTCGCCTCGATGCCCATGACCGCCGCGGCGGCGCCGGGCACCGTGGTGACGCAGGGGATGTCGGCGGTCACCGCGGCGCTGCGGATCTCGTAGCCGTCGGAGCGGGCGCTCGCGCCGGAGCCCTGCGGAGTGTTCACCACCAGGGCCACGTCGCCGCCTAGGATCAGCGAGACCGCGTCCTCGCCCTCGCCCGACTCGTAGTGCTTGCGGATCTGCTCGCAGGCGATGCCGTGCCGGCGCAGCACCTCGGAGGTGCCGGTGGTGGCGACGATCTCGAAGCCCAGGTCGGCGAGGCGCTTGATCGGGAAGATCATGCCGCGCTTGTCCCGGTTGGCGACCGAGACGAAGATCTTGCCGGCGGTGGGCAGCGAGCCGTACGCGGCGGCCTGCGACTTGGCGAAGGCCTGACCGAAGCCGGTGTCGATGCCCATCACCTCGCCGGTGGACTTCATCTCCGGGCCCAGCAGGACGTCGATGCCCTTGCCGGACGGGGTGCGGAACCGCTTGAACGGCAGCACCGCCTCCTTGACCGCGATCGGGGCGTCGGCCGGCATGGTGCCGCCGTCCCCGGTGGGCGGCAGCATCCCCTCGGCGCGCAGCTCGGCGATGGTGGCGCCGAGCGCGATCCGGGCGGCCGCCTTGGCCAGCGGCACCGCGGTCGCCTTGGAGACGAACGGCACGGTCCGGGAGGCACGCGGGTTCGCCTCCAGCACGTAGAGCATGTCGCCCTGGAGCGCGTACTGGACGTTGAGCAGGCCCTTCACCCCGACGCCCCGGGCGATCGCCTCGGTGTAGCGGCGGACCTGCGCCAGGTGGGAGCCGGCCAGGGTGATCGGCGGCAGCGCGCAGGACGAGTCGCCGGAGTGGATGCCGGCCTCCTCGATGTGCTCCATCACCCCGCCGAGGTAGACGTCGCCGTCGGCGTCGACCAGGGCATCCACGTCGATCTCGATGGCGTCGTCGAGGAAGCGGTCCACCAGCACCGGGTGGTCGGGCGAGATGTCGGTGGCCCGGCCGATGTAGTCGCGCAGCGTGGCGTCGTCGTAGACGATCTCCATGCCCCGCCCGCCGAGCACGTACGACGGGCGGACCAGCACCGGGTACCCGATCTCGTCGGCGATCGCCTTCGCCTCGTCGTACGAGGTGGCCATGCCGTGCGCCGGCGCGCGCAGCCCGGCCCGGGCCAGCACCGCGCCGAAGGCGCCCCGCTCCTCGGCGAGGTGGATCGACTCCGGCGAGGTGCCGACCACCGGCACGCCGGCGTTCTTCAGCCGCTGCGCCAGGCCGAGCGGGGTCTGGCCGCCGAGCTGCACGATCACCCCGACCACGCCGGGCCCGCCGGCCGCCTTGCCGGAGGAGTCCTCGGTGTGCCACACCTCGAGGACGTCCTCGAAGGTCAGCGGCTCGAAGTAGAGCCGGTCGGCGGTGTCGTAGTCGGTGGAGACGGTCTCCGGGTTGCAGTTGACCATCACCGTCTCGTAGCCCACCTCCCGCAGGGCCATGACCGCGTGCACGCAGGAGTAGTCGAACTCGATGCCCTGGCCGATCCGGTTCGGCCCGGAGCCCAGGATGATCACCTTGGGGCGTGCCGAGGGCGCGACCTCGGTCTCCTGGTCGTACGTCGAGTAGTGGTAGGGCGTGGTGGCCTCGAACTCGGCCGCGCAGGTGTCCACGGTCTTGTAGACCGGGCGGACGCCGAGCCGGTGGCGCAGGGTGCGGACACCGTCCTCGGCCGCCAGCTCGGGGCGGAGCGCGGCGAGCTGCCGGTCGGAGAGGCCGGCCCGCTTGGCCCGGCGCAGCAGGTCGGCGTCGAGCACCGGGGCGTCGACGATCTCGGCCCGCAGCTCGACCAGCGCGGCGATCTGGTCCAGGAACCAGGGGTCCATGCCGCCGGACGCCTCGGCCACCTCGGCGATCGAGGCGCCCAGGCGCAGCGCCCGCTCGACGGTGTAGAGCCGGCCGTCGTGCGGCACGCGCAGCGCGGCGAGGGTGTTCTCCCTGGTTGCCCCCTCCGGGTCCGGGGTGGTCCAGAAACCCGATGATTTGGTTTCCATCGAGCGCATCGCCTTGTTCAGCGCCTCGGTGAAGTTGCGGCCGAGGCTCATCGCCTCGCCCACCGACTTCATGGTGGTGGTCAGCTCCGGGTCCGCGCCGGGGAACTTCTCGAACGCGAACCGGGGGATCTTCACCACCACGTAGTCCAGGGTCGGCTCGAACGCCGCCGGGGTCTTCAGGGTGATGTCGTTGGGGATCTCGTCCAGGGTGTAGCCGATGGCCAGCTTCGCGGCGATCTTGGCGATCGGGAAGCCGGTGGCCTTCGACGCGAGGGCCGAGGAGCGGGACACCCGGGGGTTCATCTCGATCACGACGATCCGGCCGTCGGCCGGGTTCACCGCGAACTGGATGTTGCAGCCGCCGGTGTCCACCCCGACCTCGCGCAGCACGGCGATGCCCAGGTCGCGCAGCCGCTGGTACTCCCGGTCGGTGAGGGTCATCGCCGGGGCGACGGTGACGCTGTCGCCGGTGTGCACGCCCATCGGGTCGACGTTCTCGATCGAGCAGACGACCACCACGTTGTCGTGGCGGTCGCGCATGAGTTCGAGCTCGTACTCCTTCCAGCCGAGCACGCTCTCCTCGATGAGCACCTCGTGCACCGGGCTGGCGGCCAGGCCGGCGCCGGCGATCCGCGCCAGGTCCTCCTCGGTGTGTGCCATGCCGGAGCCGAGGCCGCCCATGGTGAACGACGGCCGGATCACCACCGGCAGGCCCAGCTCGGCGACGGTCTGCTGGACCTCCTCCATGGAGTGGCAGACCCGGGAGCGCGGCACCAGCGAGGACGGGTCGTCCAGGCCCAGGCGTACGCCGGCCTTGGCCACGATGTCCTTGAACAGTTGCCGGTCCTCGCCCCGGTTGATCGCCTCGATGTTGGCGCCGATCAGCTCGACGCCGTACTTCTCCAGCACGCCGGCCTCGTGCAGGGCGACGGCGGTGTTCAGCGCGGTCTGCCCGCCGAGGGTGGGCAGCAGCGCGTCGGGGCGCTCCTTGGCGATGACCAGCTCGACGAACTCGGGGGTGATCGGCTCGACGTACGTGGCGTCGGCGAACTCCGGGTCCGTCATGATCGTCGCCGGGTTGGAGTTGACCAGGCTGACCCGGATCCCCTCGCTGCGCAGCACCCGGCAGGCCTGGGTGCCGGAGTAGTCGAACTCGCAGGCCTGCCCGATCACGATCGGCCCGGAGCCGATCACCAGGACGTGCTTGAGGTCGGTCCGCTTAGGCATTCTTTCCGCCTTCGATGAGCTCGGCGAAACGGTCGAACAGGTAGTCCGCGTCGTGCGGGCCGGCCGCCGCCTCCGGGTGGTACTGGACGGTGAAGGCGGGCACGTCCTTGGCCCGCAGCCCCTCGACCACGTTGTCATTGAGGCAGACATGGGACACCTGGACGCCGCCGAACTCGGTGTCGATCACCTGGTCGGGGACGACCGCCCCGGCCTGCGCGCCCGGCACCTGCACCGCGAAGCCGTGGTTGTGGCTGGTCACCTCGACCTTGCCGGTGGCCCGGTCGAGCACCGGCTGGTTGATGCCGCGGTGGCCGTACCCCAGCTTGTAGGTGCCGAAGCCGAGCGCCCGGCCGAGGATCTGGCTGCCGAAGCAGATGCCGAACAGCGGGATCCGCCGGCCGAGCACCTCCCGGGCCAGGGCCACCGGGCCGTGGGCGGTCGCCGGGTCGCCCGGGCCGGGCGAGAAGAAGACCGCGTCCGCGCCGGTGGCGAGCAGGTCCTCGATGGTGGAGCCGGCGGGCAGCACGTGGGTGGTGACGCCGCGGGCGGCGAGCCGGCGCGGCACGTTGCGCTTGATGCCCAGGTCCAGCGCCGCGACGGTGAACCGGTGCGGGCCCTGCGCCTCGACCACGTACGGCTTGGCGGTGGTCACCTCGGCGGAGAGGTCCGCGCCGACCATCTGGGGCGACCGGCGGACCCGGTCCAGGAGGGCGCGCGGGTCGTCGTCGACGCTGGAGATGCCGACCCGCATGGCGCCCCGCTCCCGCAGGTGCCGGGTGAGCGCCCGGGTGTCGACGCCGCTGATGCCGACCACGCCCTCGGCGGCGAGCCGGTCCTCCAGGCCGCCGGTGGCGCGCCAGTTGGAGCCGATCCGGGCCGGGTCGCGGACCACGTACCCGGCGACCCAGATCCGGCCGGACTCGTCGTCCTCGGCGTTGACGCCGGTGTTGCCGATGTGCGGCGCGGTCTGCACCACCACCTGGCGGTGGTACGAGGGGTCGGTCAGGGTCTCCTGATAACCGGTCATGCCGGTGTTGAAGACCGCCTCACCGAAGGTCTCCCCGACGCTGCCGTACGCCTCGCCGTGGAACGTGCGCCCGTCCTCGAGGACGAGAATCGCAGGACGCCTCTTCACTTAACAGCCTTTCCGTCCAGGACCGTCGGCTCGCCGCGCAGGAAGGTCGCCACGATGCGACCCGGCAGCGTCATGCGGGCGTACGGGGTGTTGCGACTGCGGCTGGCCAGCTCCGCCGGTTCGATGACGCGGCGGGCGGCCGGGTCGACCAGGGTCAGGTTGGCCGGCACGCCGGGGGCCGGGTCGAGGCCGTGCCCGTCCAGCCCGGCGATCCGGGCCGGGGTGCGGGACATCCGCTCGGCGATCAGGTCCCACTGCGGGCCGAGCACGTCCAGCGCGATGGAGAGCGCCGTCTCCAGGCCGAGCATGCCCGGCCGGGCGTACGCCCACTCGCACTCCTTGTCCTCCACGGCGTGCGGGGCGTGGTCGGTGGCGATGATGTCGATCACGCCCTCGGCCAGGGCCGCCCGGAGCGCGGCGATGTCGCTCGCGGTCCGCAGCGGCGGGTTGACCTTGTAGACCGGGTCGTAGGTCTCCGCCTTCTCGTCGGTGAGCAGCAGGTGGTGCGGGGTCACCTCGGCGGTCACCTGCACGCCGCGCGCCTTGGCGTGGCGCAGCACCGCCACGCTGCCGGCCGTGGAGACGTGGCAGATGTGCAGCCGGCTGCCGACGTGCTCGGCCAGCAGCACGTCCCGGGCGATGATCGCCTCCTCGGCGACCGCCGGCCAGCCGGTCAGCCCGAGCCGGGTGGAGACCTCGCCCTCGTGCATCTGCGCGCCCTCGGTGAGCCGGGGCTCCTCGGCGTGCTGGGCGACGACCCCGTCGAACGCCTTGACGTACTCCAGCGCCCGGCGCATCAGCTTCGGGTCGGCGACGCAGTGCCCGTCGTCGGAGAAGATCCGCACCCGGGCCGCCGAGTCGGCCATCGCGCCGAGCTCGGCCAGCTGCTCGCCGGCCAGGCCGACGGTGACCGCGCCGATCGGCTGCACGTCGACCAGCCCGGCCTCCCGGCCGAGCCGCCAGACCTGCTCGACCACGCCGGCGGTGTCGGCCACCGGCGAGGTGTTCGCCATCGCGCAGACCGCGGTGTAGCCGCCGAGCGCGGCGGCCCGGGATCCGGACTCGACCGTCTCGGCGTCCTCCCGGCCGGGCTCACGCAGGTGGGTGTGCAGGTCGACCAGGCCGGGCAGGGCGACCAGGCCGGTGCCGTCGATGACGGTGGCGTCCGGCGCGGTGAGCCCCGCGCCGGTCTCGGCCACGACGCCGTCGCGGAGCAGCAGGTCGGCCGGCGCGGCGCCGACCACGCTGACGTTCTTGATGAGGTACGCGGTCACCGGTTGTTCCCTCCGAGCAGCAGGTAGAGGACGGCCATCCGCACGGAGACCCCGTTGGCGACCTGTTCGACGATGGTGGAGCGGGGCGAGTCGGCCACCTCGGGCGTGATCTCCATGCCCCGGTTCATCGGGCCGGGGTGCATGACGATCGCGTGCTCGGGCAGCCGGCGCATGCGCGGGCCGTCGAGGCCGTAGCGGCGGGCGTACTCGCGGGCCGAGGGGAAGTAGGAGTCGTTCATCCGCTCCCGCTGCACCCGCAGCATCATCACCACGTCCACACCGGGAAGAACGGCGTCGAGGTCGTACGAGACGTCGGTGCCCGGCGCGAGCGCGGCGGCGATATCCACCGGGATGAGCGTGGGCGGGCCGACCAGGGTGACCTTGGCGCCCAGGGTGGAGAGCAGCAGCACGTTGGAGCGGGCCACCCGGGAGTGCAGCACGTCACCGACGATCGCCACGTGCAGGCCGGCGAGCCGGCCCAGCCGGGAGCGCATCGTGTACGCGTCGAGCAGCGCCTGGGTGGGGTGTTCGTGGGTGCCGTCGCCGGCGTTGACCACGGACCCGTCGACCCAGTTGGCCAGCCGGTGCGGGGCGCCGGAGGCGGGGTGCCGGACGACCACCGCGTCGGCGCCCATGGCCTGGAGGGTGAGCGCGGTGTCCTTCAGGCTCTCGCCCTTGGCCACGCTGGAGCCCTTGGCCGAGAAGTTGATCACGTCGGCGCTGAGCCGCTTGGCGGCCGCCTCGAACGAGATCCGGGTCCGGGTGGAGTCCTCGTAGAAGAGGTTGACCACGGTCCGGCCGCGCAGGGCGGGGAGCTTCTTGACCTCGCGGCCGGCGACGGTGGCCATCTCGGCGGTGGTGTCCAGGATCTGGGTGGCGGTGGCCGCGTCCAGGTCGGCCCCGGAGAGCAGGTGCCTGATCATGAGGGGGTCCCCCCGTACAGCTTGACCTCGTCGGCACCGTCGGTCTCGGCGAGGGTGACCTTGACGCTCTCGGCGAGCGCGGTCGGGATGTTCTTGCCGACGTAGTCGGCGCGGATCGGCAGCTGGCGGTGGCCGCGGTCGACCAGGACGGCGAGCTGCACGGAGGCCGGGCGGCCCACGTCGCTGAGCGCGTCCAGCGCGGCCCGCACGGTGCGGCCGGAGAAGAGCACGTCGTCGACGAGGATCACCCGCCGGCCGTCGATCCCGTCGGCCGGCAGGTCGGTCGGGCCGACCGCGCGGGTGGCGTGCCGGCGCAGGTCGTCGCGGTAGAGGGTGATGTCGAGCACGCCGACCGGGACGGTGACGTCCTCGAAGGTGGCGATCCGGGCGGCGAGCCGCCGGGCCAGGGGCACGCCCCGGGTGGGGATGCCGAGCAGCACGGTGTCGGCGGCGCCCTGGGTCTTCTCCAGGATCTGGTGGGCGATGCGGTCGACCACCCGCGACACGTCGGCGGCGGCGAGGATCACCTTCACCGAGGGTTGTCGCGGCGGCGACGAGTGGGCAGCCGGTGGGTAGGCCACGGCGGACCTCCTTCCCCGCCTCACGGGACGGGTCGTTAAAGGACGTCTGGATGACCGGGCGGGCCCCGTGGGGCCCGGACCGGGGCTTCACGCCACGTTACCAGCGGTCACCGGGCCAACCGCCGCCGGTACTGACCCCCCGATCAGGGTGGAGAAATGTGGACAAGCCTCGCGTGCTTCCACACCCGGCCCTCTCGAACACTTGACCGCGTGTCGCAATCCCCGTACCGTCACGCTCCGTAGCGATAGCTGGGAGAACCCCGAGCAGCACTGGGAGTGTCCGAATGCCCTCTGAATACGCCAAGTCGCTGGGCGCCCGCCTGCGCTCCATCCGCCAGCAGCAGGGCCTGTCCCTGCAGGGGGTGGAGGAGAAGTCGAACGGGCGGTGGAAGGCCGTGGTGGTCGGCTCGTACGAGCGTGGCGACCGGGCCGTCACCGTGTCCCGCCTGGCGGAGCTGGCCGACTTCTACCGCGTTCCCGTCTCGGAGCTGCTGCCCGACGGCAGCGGGGTGCGCCACGAGCCCACCAGCAAGATCGTGCTGGACCTGGAGCGGCTCTACGACGAGGCCTCCGAGGACCTCGCCTACGTCGCCCGGTACGCCCGCGCCATCCAGCAGCAGCGCGGCGACTACAACGGCCGGGTGCTCTCCATCCGCGCCGACGACCTGCGCGCCCTGGCCATCGTCTACGACGCCTCGCCGTCGGGCCTGATCGAGCGGCTCACCGAGCACGGTGTGCTGGTCGCCGACCCGCGGGCGTTCTTCGCGTCCTGACCGACCGCTGTCGCACACCGAGGGCCCGTGCCGTCCGGCACGGGCCCTCGGTGTCTGTCGTACTGCCGTGACCTCAGCGGGTGGCGTACTCGGCGATCCGGCCGAGCAGGCCGTTGAGGAAGCGCGGGGAATCGTCGGTCGACATCTGGCGGGCCAGCTCGACGGCCTCGCTGATCGCCACCGCGTCGTCGATCTCGTCGACGTAGAGCAGCTCGTACACGGCGATCCGGGCGAGGTTGCGGTCGACCACCGGCATCCGGTCCAGCGTCCAGCCCTCGGCGTAGCTGGCGATCACCTCGTCGATCCGGTCCAGGTGCGCCGCGACGCCCTCGACCAGGCCGACCGCGTAGCCCAGGTGCTCCGGGCGGGGCTTCTCGATCCGCTCGATGTAGCCGGCGAGCACCTCGACCGGGGGCCGGTCCCGCAGGTCGGCCTCGAAGAGCACGTCCAGCGCCCGCTTGCGCGCCTTGCGGCGCGCCGGCATCTGCTGCTTGGGACCCTCGGCCATCAGGCTCGGCCGAGGTAACGGCCGTCGCGGGTGTCGACCTTGATCTTCTCGCCGGTGGTGATGAAGAGCGGCACCGGCACGGTCGCGCCGGTCTCGACGGTGGCCGGCTTGTTGCCGCCGGTCGAGCGGTCGCCCTGCAGGCCCGGCTCGGTGTAGGTGACCTCGAGCACCACCGAGGTGGGCAGCTCGATGTAGAGCGGCACGCCCTCGTGGGTGGCGACGGTCGCCTCGGCCTCCGGGAGGAGGTAGTTGGCCGCCTCGCCGACGGTGCCGCCGGGGACGGTGATCTGGTCGAACGTCTCCAGGTCCATGAAGACGAAGTCCTCGCCGTCGGCGTAGAGGTACTGCATGGTGCGCTTGTCGACGGTCGCGGTCTCGACCTTGGTGCCCGCGTTGAAGGTCTTGTCGACCACCTTGCCGGACAGCACGTTCTTCAGCGTGGTACGCACGAAGGCGCCGCCCTTACCGGGCTTGACGTGCTGGAACTCGACGACGGACCACAGCTCGCCGTCGAGGTTGAGTACCAGGCCGTTCTTGAGGTCGTTGGTGGTGGCCATTTCCTGCCTTGATCATCAATTGGCGGACAGACCTGGAAAGTCTACTAGCTGTGTCGAACCGGGTCCGCCGTGCTGCGGGCCGGGGCGGCCGGCGTACCGGGGCCCCGCGCCGCTGACGTGCCAAACATCACAGAGAGTAACGGCTGGTGTGGCCTCCGACACCCACCATGGCCGCCTTTGCTCTGCAGCCACCGGCGCAGCAGTCACCGTCCGCGACCAGATCCGCCTCCGCAGCCGGCCGACGAGAATCACATCCCAGCAGCTCAGTGGGGTGATGCGCGGATGGCTGCAGAGCAAAGGCGGCGGCGTGCACCCGCACCGGCCAGCCGGCACCATCACGCAGAGCTACGAGAAGTGAGAGCACGGAGAGTGGCCATCGCGGCCGCCGGTCCCCACCGCCGGCTCAGCCCACCGCGGGCTCAGTCCGGAGCCGGCTCAGCCCGGCGGCCGGCCAGGTGGTGCAGGGCCAGCCGGTAGCCGTCCACGCCGAGGCCGCAGATCACCCCGGTGGCCACCGCGGAGACCACCGAGTGGTGCCGGAACTCCTCCCGGGCGTGGATGTTGGAGATGTGCACCTCGACCAGCGGACCGCGGAGCAGCGCGCAGGCGTCCCGCACCGCGATCGAGTAGTGCGACCAGGCAGCCGGGTTGAGCACCACCGCCGCGCCCTCGTCGGCCGCCTCGTGCAGCCAGCCGAGCAGCTCGTGCTCCGCGTCGGTCTGCCGGACCACCACGTCCAGCCCCAGCTCCCGGCCGGTGTCCACGCACATCTGCGCCAGGTCGGCGTAGCTGGTCAGCCCGTACACGTCGACCTGGCGAGTGCCGAGCCGGCCCAGGTTCGGCCCGTTGAGCACGTACACCCTCATGCGCTGATCTCCCGGTACGCCTCGTGCAGCAGCTCGTCGGAGGGGCCGTCCAGGATCGCCGGGCGGGCCAGGCCGTCCAGCACCACGAACCGCAGCCGGCTCCCCCGGGCCTTCTTGTCCACCCGCATCGCGGCCAGCAGCTCCGGCCAGGCGTCCGCCCGGTAGCCGGTCGGCAGGCCGAGCGCGGCGACCGCGGTGCGGTGCCGCTCGGCGGTGGCCGGGTCGAGTCGGCCGGCCAGCCGGGCCAGGGTGGCCGCGTAGACCAGCCCCACCGCCACCGCGTGCCCGTGCCGCCAGCGGTAGCCCTCGACCTTCTCGATCGCGTGGGCCAGGGTGTGCCCGTAGTTGAGCACCTCGCGTACCCCCGACTCGCGCAGGTCCCCGGAGACCACCTCCGCCTTCACCCGCACGGCCCGCTCGATCAGCTCCCGGGCCACCGGCCCGGTCGGGTCCAGCGCCGCGGCCGGGTCCCGCTCGACCAGGTCGAGGATCGCCGGGTCGGCGATGAACCCGCACTTGACCACCTCGGCCATGCCGGCGGCCAGGTCGGCCGCGGGCAGGCTGTCCAGGGTCGCCAGGTCGCAGATCACCCCGGCCGGCGGGTGGAAGGCGCCGACCAGGTTCTTGCCGGCCGCCGTGTTGATCCCGGTCTTGCCACCCACGGCCGCGTCGACCATGCCGAGCAGCGAGGTCGCCACCGGCACCCAGCGCACCCCACGCAGCCAGCAGGCCGCGACGAAGCCGGCCAGGTCGGTGACCGCGCCCCCGCCCACCCCGACCACCGCGTCGGTACGGGTGAAGCCCGCCTCGCCGAGCCGGTCCCAGCAGGCCGCGGCCACGTCGATGTGCTTGCCCGCCTCGGCGTCCGGCACCTCGATCAGCAGCGGCGTCACCCCGGCCGCGCGGACCCGCTCGGCGAGCCCCTCGGCCAGGGCCTTCAGCGGGGGCGCGTGCAGGATGGCCACCCGCTCGGCGTCGGGCAGCAGCCGGGGCGGCGGGTCGAGCAGGTCACGTCCCACCAGCACGTCGTACGGCCGTTCGCCGCCGACCGGGATCCGGGTCACCTCGTCCATGTCCACTCCGTGGCGGGTCAGGGCTTGAGCAGGGCGGCGATCTCGGTGGCCAGCTCCTCCGGGGTACGCCCGTCGGTGACCACGGTCGCGGTCGCCACCTCGGCGTAGAGCGGGCGGCGCTGGTCCATCAGGTGCTTGAGGGTGGCCCGTGGGTTGAGCGCCAGCAGCGGCCGGCCGGCGCCCAGGCCGACCCGCTTGACCGCGTCGGGCAGCTCCACCGACAGGTGTACGACGGTGTGCCCGATCAGCGCGGCGCGGTTCTCCTCGGCGAGGACGGCGCCGCCGCCGAGGGCGAGCACCCCGGCGTGCGAGGCCAGCGCCGCCGCCACCGCCGCCCGTTCGAGGGTACGGAAGTGCTCCTCCCCCTCGTCCACGAAGATCTCCGGGATCGGCTTGCCGGCGAGCGCCTCGATGTCCGCGTCGGTGTCCCGGAACTCGACGCCGAGCGCCTCGGCCAGCGCCTGCCCCACCGTGGTCTTGCCGGAGCCGGGCGCCCCGACCAGCACGCAGACCGGCCGGGTGCTCATCTGAGCCACCCTTCGTTCGCGACTGCGGGACTCCGCTCCGCTGCGTTCCTCGCGCTCACCGGATCACCAGGCTTTCGAGGTAGCCGCTGAGGTTGCGGCGCATCTCGGTGACCGAGTCGCCGCCGAACTTCTCCACCGCCGCCTCGGCGAGCACCAGGGCGACCATGGCCTCGGCGACCACCGCCGCCGCCGGCACCGCGCAGACGTCCGACCGCTGGTTGATCGCGGTGGCCGGCTCGCCGGTGATGACGTCGACGGTGGCCAGCGCCCGGTTCAGCGAGGAGATCGGCTTCATCGCCGCCTTCACCCGCAGCGGCTCGCCGGTGGTGATGCCGCCCTCCAGGCCACCGGCCCGGTCGGTCACCCGGCGGACGCCGGTGGCGGTCGGGATGATCTCGTCGTGCGCGGCGGAGCCCCGGGAGCGGGCCTGCTGCCAGCCGTCGCCGATCTCCACCCCCTTGATGGCCTGGATGGACATCAGCGCGGTGGCCAGCCGGGCGTCGAGCTTGCGGTCCCACTGCACGTGGCTGCCCAGGCCCGGCGGCACCCCGTACGCGAGCACCTCGACCACGCCGCCGAGGGTGTCGGCGGCCTTCTTCGCGGCGTCGACCTCGGCGACCATCCGGGCGCTGGCCTCCGGGTCGAGGCAGCGCAGCGGGTCGGCGTCGATCCGGGCGGCGTCCTCCGGGGTCGGCCGCAGGCCCGGCTTCGCCGCCACCGGACCCAGCTCCACCACGTGCGAGACGATCTCGATGCCCAGGGCCTGCTTGACCAGGGCCTTGGCCACCGTGCCGACGGCGACCCGGGCGGCCGTCTCCCGGGCGCTGGCGCGCTCCAGGATCGGCCGGGCGTCGGTGTGGCCGTACTTCTGCATGCCGGCCAGGTCGGCGTGGCCCGGTCGCGGCCGGGTGAGCGGGGCGTTGCGGGCCTGCCCGGCCAGCTCCTCCGGGTCGACCGGGTCGGCGGCCATCACGGTCTGCCACTTGGGCCACTCCGAGTTGCCCACCCGGATCGCCACCGGGCTGCCGATGGTCAGCCCGTGCCGGAGACCACCGATGATCTCGACCTCGTCCTGCTCGAACGACATCCGGGCGCCCCGGCCGTAGCCGAGCCGGCGCCGGGCCAGCTCACCGGCGATCTCCCCGGTGGTCAGCGCGATGCCGGCGGGCACCCCCTCCAGCAGCGCGACGAGGGCGGGTCCGTGCGATTCACCTGCGGTCAACCAGCGCAACACAGCGGTCAGTCTGTCACGCCCGGTGGCCGCCCCGATGCGCCGCCCGTCCCGTCCCGCCCTGCGGACACGGCCGTCCGCAGGGCGAGGCAGGGGCCGGTCAGGCCGTCCGGACCGCGATGATGGACTTGGTCAGGCCGAGCATCCGCTCCGCCCGGATCGTCGAGTCGGGGAACAGGTAGCGCAGCTCCGCCCGGCCGATCAGCTCGGTGGTCAGCACCTGCTTCATCGCCGCCTCCCAGGACTTGCCCGGGGTGTAGGCCAGCGGCCACTTCCGGGCCACCGCCACCCGGGCCGGCACCGGCAGGAACTGCATGCCCGGCGCCACCCAGTGCGGCTCCACCGGGAAGTACCGGTACGGGGTCTGCACCCAGTGCCGCGGGGCCAGCTCCCGGATCGCCTCGGCCATCCGGCGGCGTCGCTCGTGGCCGCCCACGTGCTCCAGCACGCTGTTGCTGAACACCAGGTCGTAGCGGCGGTTCAGGATGGCCGGTGGCAGCTCGCAGGCGTCGGCGTGGTCCGCCTCGGCCCAGTCGGGCAGCTCCGCCGGCAGCGGCTCCAGGTTGACCACGTGCACGTGCTTCGGGCGGACCGGCACCTTCGTCCAGCTGCCCAGCCGGCCACCGAGGTCCAGCACGGACATCTCGGCCAGGTCGGGGAAGGTCTCCGACAGCCAGCGCGCCCGCTTCGCCCGGCGTTTCGCCCCGTACGAGTCCGGGGCGTCGACCAGGCGGAACCGCAGCGCGTGCAGGGACCCCCGGCGGTCGCGGCGGGTCGCGGTGTGCTCGTCGGTGGTGCGGGTCCCGCTCGCCACGGTCAGCTCCCCCAGTTGAAGGTCATGCCCAGCCGGTCGGCGAGGGCCTGGTTGTGCGGCGCGTAGTACCGGGTCAGCTCGTCCCGGACCGCCGGGTCCATGGCGCTGCTGCGCCGGTCGTTGAACACCTCGTACCGGTCGAGCCGGTACGGCGGCAGGCCGAGGAACTCCAGCACCCGGGCGTAGCTGGCGGCCGGCTCCCGGTAGAGCATCTCGCTGGGCAGGATCAGCACCTGCGCCCGGTCGAACCGGTCCAGCCAGGGCGTCAGGTGCTCCAGGTAGCGGCCCCGGGCCCGGTAGCTGTACCAGTCGTAGGCGGTGCTGACGTACGTCGGGTCGGCGATCAGCTTCTCCCGCTCCCCCGCCGTCCGCTCCTCCTCGGCGGCCAGGGCCTCGGCGAAGCCCAGCGACTCCACCCCCTCGGTCCGCCGCTCCTTCCAGTGCGAGTACGCCCGCTCCACCGGGTCGCGCAGCAGGACGATCAGCTTCACCGCCGGGATCAGGTCGGCGACCCGGCCCGGGGCCAGGGGATGGAACATGTACAGCGGCGCCGCCTCGCCCACCCGGGTCGGCCCGCCGTGCCGGCGCTCCAGGGCCTCCCGCTGCCGTCGCGTGGGGAAGTGCGACCGGTACCACGCCTCGCCCCGGGCGAAGGTGTCCTCGAAGTAGTGCGAGGTCTTGGTGTTCCAGGCCGGGAAGAGCCGGGGCACCAGCGGGTGCTCCAGCAGGTAGCGCCAGAGCGAGGTGGTGCCGCCGCGCTTGGTGCCGATGATGAGGAAGTCCGGCAGCGGCCGCCGGTCGCTGGTGCGTTCCCCGTACCGCACCAGGGACTCGCGCACCCCGGTCAGCACCGGCGCCGGCACCAGCGCCTTGACCCGGTCCCGCAGCGTCGTCATCGCGTCCTCCTCGTCATCGCGGTCCCCGTCCCGGCAGGGTGGGCACGGCCGCCCGCGCCCGTCGGCGTACCCGGGGATGCAGCAGCAGCGCGACGGCGAGCAGCGCCGCGACCCCCAGGGTGAGGAGCAGCCCGGCCACGTCGCGGCCGGCGACGGCCGCGCCCGCGCCGGCCACCACGGCGGTGCCGGCGGCGGCCAACACCGCGGCCCGCAGCACGGTACGGGTGACCAGCGGCTCGCCGACCATCCGGCGGGCGGCGGCGGTGGCGATGAGGTTCTCCGCCACGATGCCGACGGTCCAGGCCACGGCGGCGCCGAGCGCGCCGTGCGGCGGGATCAGCAGCAGGGCCAGCCCCACGTTGAGCACCAGGCCGGTGGCCGCGGCCAGCAGGTGCCGGCCGCTGCTGCCGCTCATCAACAGCAGGGTCTGCACGATGCCGGTGCCGGAGTTGACCAGCATCGCCCCGGCGAGGACCGCCATGGCCCCGCTCCCGGCGGTGAACTCCGCCCCGAACAGCCGCAGGAAGCCGGGCGCGAAGACGGCCAGCAGCAGGTACCCGGGCCAGGACAGCGCGATGATCACCGCGGTGATCCGCCGGTAGACCGCCGCCGCCTCGACGGTCCGGCCCTGCCCGAGCAGCCGGGACAGTTGCGGCGCGACGGCCACCCGCAGGCCCTGCATGACGAGCAGGCCGGCCAGCGCGTACCGGCCGACCGCGCCGATCACCCCGGCCTCGGCCTGGTCGGCGAGGGCCGCGGTGAGCAGCACGGTCAGCCACATGCTGCTGGCGTCGATGGTCGCGGACGCGGCCCGGGGCAGGGCGAAGCCCCAGAAGGTGCGCCAGTCCGCCCGCGCCGGGCGCAGCGCCGCCCCGGGCCCCAGGCCGAGCGGGCGGACCAGCAACGCCACGCAGGCCAGCACGGCCAGGGCCACCGGGGTGAGCCAGCCGGCGAAGGCGACGGTCACCCCGGCGCCGGCGACCAGCGCGGCGGCCACCAGCGCCGGGCGGGCGGCCGGCACCAGCACGTACTGGACCGCCACCAGCGCGGCGACCGGGCGGACCGCCCGGACCGCGGCGAGCAGCACGGTCATCGCCACCACGAACGGCAGCCCGGCGAAGGCCAGCCGGAGCAGGTCGTCCCCGTCGGTGGTGCCGGGATCGAAGAGCACCGGGGCGAGCGCTCCGGAGAGCGCGACGCCGGTCGCCGCCACGGCGACGCTGAACAGCAGCGCCGGCCCCAGCGCCACCGGCAGCAGCCGGGCCGCGTCGCCGTCCCGACCGGGGGTACGCCGGGGCAGCGCCCAGACCAGCGCGGTGTCCGCGCCGGCGCCGCAGAGCACGCCCATGATGGCCACCACGCCGATGGCGGTGAACATGGCGCCGGAGCCGGCCGGCCCGAGCCCCCGGACGATCACCACGGTCAGCACGAAGCCGAGCAGTCCGTTGACGGCCGCCCCGGCCAGGCCGATCATCCCGCTGCGGGTGCTGCGGCGTACCTCCCGCTCGCCGCTGGTGGCGGTCGCCACGATCGGCGTACCCGAGACGGTCATGTCGTCCCCTCCCCCGGCGTCGTATCCGTCGACGGCGGCTGCGGCGCGGCGGGCGGGCGGTCCACGGCGGCGGTGCGCAGCGGGACGGCCGCGACGCCGGTCGTCGCGCCGGGCGGGCGGTCCGGCACGGCGGCCCGGCCGAAGCCCCGGATCCGCCACGGCGCCAGCGGCGCCGGCCGGGCCAGGCGGGACGGGCCGAGCGCGGCCCGGTTCACCGGCCCGGCGACGGCCGCCAGCCCGGCCCCGACCGCGAAGAAGATCAGCGACAGGTTCGGGTCGATGTAGGCGTAGACCGGGATGACCACCAGCGCGATCACCGGCACCGTGCTCAGCCAGTGCCCGGCCGGCGAGACCGCGGCGGCCAGCCGCCGGGCGACCAGCACCAGCCAGGCCAGGAAGACCAGCAGCGCCGGGATGCCGTGGCTGTAGAGAATCTGCCAGACCAGTCCCTGGGTGCCCAGCGGCTCCTCCGCGAGGGTGGTGTCGACGCTCTTCGGCGCGCCGTAGCCGAGCAGCGGCGACCGTTCCACCGCCTGCCAGGTACGCACGTACAGGTCCATCCGGTCGACGTTGGTGTCGGTGCTGCTGACCCGCGCGTTGATCATCTCCTGCACCGGGACGACCAGGCTGACGACCCAGACCAGCAGGACCAGCCCGCCGATGGACAGGATCAGCCGCGCGTTGCCCCGGACCAGGGCGCGCAGCGCCAGGTACAGCAGCCCGGCGCCGAGGCCGAGGAACATGCCCCGGTTCAGCGTCAGGAACGCCGGCACCACCGACAGCGGCAGCGACACCCACAGCGCCGCCCGGAACCGCCCGGTCCGCACCGACGTCAGGTACGCCAGCACGCACGGGACCAGCAGCGCGTACGCCGTCCCCCAGTTGTTGGTGTACGGGTACGGGGCGGCGGTGCGGTAGATCGGCGCCCGGGACAGCGAGTTGAACTCGTTGGCGTGGACGTGGGTCAGCGCCTGGATGTACCGCTCGCCGGCCACCCCGCCGGGCAGGGCCAGCTCCACCGGCGTGGTCAGGGCGAGGGTGGGCATCAGCACGGCCAGCCAGCCCAACGCCACGACGCCCAGCCAGTACCAGCCGAGCGGGCGCAGCACCCGGTCCCAGGGGGTGCCCTCCCGGACCAGGGTGTAGACGTACACGCAGACCACCAGGGCGGTCACCAGGAAGCCGTAGCGCAGCCCGAAGGTGAGGTACGCGGTGGCCCGGTCCAACCGGGTGGCGCTGAGCAGCACCAGGATCAGGAAGACCAGCCAGCAGGCGGTGCCGGCGGGCAGCGGGACCCGGCCCCGGGTCACCAGCAGGGCGAGCAGGGCAACGCCGAACACCGACCAGCCAAGGTAGAACGCGCCGAGCGCCCACCAGAGCGGCACCAGCGCGAACATGACCGTCAACGGCCAGACGGGCAGCGGCGGCGGCGCGCACGCGGGTCGCGCGCGGCCGCCGGTGACCGGCCGCGCGGCCGTCCCGGCCCCTCGGTCAGACACCCCGCCCCGTCCGCTGGGCCAGCCGGAGCACCCGTTCCCCGGAGAGCAGCCCGAGCACCACGGGCACGGTCACCAGGACCCGCTTCTCCCGCGGGTTGAGCCGGAGCACCCGGCCCAGCTCCCGCACCGCCTCCCGGCGCCGCCGCCCGGAGGCGAGGGCGAAGGCGATCTGCCCGTGCAGCCGGGCCAGCCCGGTGCGGCTGCCGGCCAGCTCGGGGTGCTTGTCGATCAGGTACCGGGTGGCCTCGACGATCATCGCCCACCGGCCGAAGAAGAACGACCCGCCGTGCCAGTCCACCACCACCAGCACCTCGGGCACGATGACCACCGGCCCACGGGCGGCGATCCGCAGCAGCCACTCGTAGTCCTCGCCGTATCCGCCGGGCAGTTCCTCGTCGACCGGACCGACCGCGTCCCAGGTGGCCCGGGGCAGCAGGATGGTGCTCGAGTGCACCTCCATGATCCGGTCCTCGACGAAGTCGGCGAGGGTCACCTCGGTGGCGTCGAGCCGCCGCTCCTTGGCGATGCCCGGGCCCTCCAGACGGATGCCGCAGCTGACCGCGGCGGCGTCCGGGCGGGCGGTCAACAGCTCCACCTGGCGGCGCAGCTTGCCCGGCAACCAGCGGTCGTCGTCGTCGCAGAAGGCGAGCAGGTCGTGGGACGCCTCGGCGGCACCGGTGTTGCGGCCCCCCGGCAGCCCCCGCGAGTGGCTGTTGGTGACGTGGCGCAGCGTCCGGCCGGCCGGCACCGGGAGGTCCAGCGGCCGGACCTCGGTGTGGTCGTAGACGACCAGGCACTCCACCGAACCGGGGTAGTCCTGGTCGAGCACCGCGCCGACGGCGCGTTCCAGCAGTCCCGGACGGTCCCGGGTGGCCACCACCACGGTCACCGGCGGGAACGCCTGCGCGGCGACGTCCGGCCGGTCGTGGTCAGCCACGGTCGGCTCCGGTCAGCACGAATCCGAACGGCTCCACGCCGACCGAGCGCAGCCGTTCCACCAGCTGGGTCAGCTGGGACAGCCGGGTCCGGTCCCGGGCGGCGACCAGCACCGCCCGGCCCTCCCGGGCGGCCCGTACGCCCCGCTCGTCGTGCAGCGCGGGCGGCCCGTCCAGCAGGGTGAGTCCGTCGGCCGGCGGGGCGTCGAGCGGGACGAGCATGACGCTGCCCGGCCCGATCCGCAGCTCCTGCCCGTCGGTCCGGCCGGGCGCGACGCCCGCCGTGGCGGGGCGGGGCGGCGGGATCACCTGGGTCTGCTCCTCGTTGGGGGTGGACCGGTACACCGCGCCGTTCTTCGCGTCCGGGGTGGGGAACGGACGCGGCTTGCGGACGGCGGGGATCACCGCGGTCTCGTCCGGGTCGCCACCGCCGGCCGCGACGGCCGGGCCACCGGCGGCGACCGGCGCGGCCGTCGGCACCGGCCGCTGCCGGGGCAGCGGGGCCGGCGTCGGCTCGACCGGCGGGTTGCGGCGCTGGGCCTCCAGCATCAGCGGGCGGATCCGCTCCAGGCTCTCCGGGGTGACCCCGAGCCGGACCTCGTGGCCGCCGCCGGCGAGCACCGCGGCCAGCCCGGCGGTCACCTGCTCACGCCCCTCGTCCGCGGCCGAGGAGAGCACCACCAGCGGGCCGCGCTGCGGGCCGTCCACCCAGCGGGCCAGCGCCAGCGCCAGGTAACGCAGGTCGGCCTCGTCGGGCTGCCCGCCCCGCAGCCGGCGGACCGTGCCGAGCAGCGGCGCGCCGATCGCCGACACCGCCTCCGCCGTGGTCCGCAGCCGCCGGTCCAGGGACTCCCGCACGAAGGCCAGCAGCCCGCCGAGCAGCAGCCCGCCGAGCAGGCCGCCGACGAGGATCAGCGGGGCGCCGTCCCGGCTGGACGGTACGGGCGCGCGGGCGGCGCTGGTGATCGAACCGGGACTGAGATCCGCGGAGGCGATCTTGGAGCGTTGCTCGGCCAGCGTGGCGAGCTGGTCGTTGAGCGCCCGCAACTGGTCCAGCAGGGCGCTGGTACGCGGCGACGGGCTCTCCGCCGACTGGTTGGCGGGCAGCGACTTCTGCGTGGTGGTGCGCTGGGCGGTCACCACCGCGATGGTGTCGTCGTAGGACTTCAGCACCGCCGCGCGCTGGTTCTCGTAGATGCCCCGGCGCAGGTCCAGGTACGCCCGGGCCGCCCCGTTGGCGCCGTCGACGGCCTCCCGCTCGCTGTGCGCGGCGTACGCGAAGCGCATCACCTGACCGCCGACCGGGGTCTCCACCTGGAGCGCGTCGGCCACCTCCTCGGTGTCCCGCCCGGTGATGGCGGCGACCTTGTCGATGACCTCGTTGCTGGTCGCGATGCCGCTCTCGGCCGTCATGTTCACCGCCCGGTCGGCGCCCCCGGAGGGCACCGAGAACGGGTCGGTGACCACCGGGCGGACCACCACGGCGGTGGTCGCGGTGTAGCTGGCCGGCAGCACGAACAGGTAGACCAGCACGGCCGCCAGCACCGACGCGGCCGTGGCGAGCACGGTCCGCCACCGCCGTACCGGGATGCGCGCCAGCTCGGCCAGGCCGACCGGGTGTTGCCGAGCGGCGACGTCGGTCACGTCCATCAGTCAGGTCCTTGCACGATGAGGGGTGGGTGTCCGGGCGGACGGTCCGCCGGCGTCCAGCGGGACGCCGGCGGACCACCGGGCCGGACCGTCAGGAGGTGGCGAAGAAGAGCGTCCGGCTGGACCAGTTCACCGCACCGCCGGCCGGTGCGAGCTGGACCGCGGCGGCACCGTCCACCGCCGACCCGGTGAACGGCACGGTACGCAACGAGCCGTCCGACCAGCCGTACACGATCTTGCCGTTGACCCAGGCCATGCCCCGCACGCTGCCCCAGGCCAGGCCGGTGCTGGGCAGGGTGAACTCGGTGCAGCCGACGATGTAGCCGTCCGGCTCCAGGTACCGGTAGAACAGGCTGTTCGTGCCGGACCGGGTGTAGTACATCCTGCCGTCGAGGTAGAACGCGCCGGTCATCGTCGCCGGCTTGAACCAGTCGTTGTAGCCGCTGCTGATCCAGGGCGCGCCGACCGAGCCGCCCGAGAAGATCGACACCTCCAGGTAGCTGCCGTTCGGCGCGCTCGCGTCGGTCTTGGACCAGTAGAGCTTGTTGCCGACCGAGAAGGACGCCCCGGCGGCGGTGAGGTTCGGCTGGCTGGTGCCGACCGGGGTGCCGAGGGTCGTACCGTCGAACGGCACCTTGGTCGCCTGCCCGGCGGTGGCGGAGACGTAGAGGTAGCCGGACGCGGCGGACGGCGCGTTGGTGGCCGCGACCGTACGCCCGCCGGAGAGCGGGAACAGGCCCATCCGGCCGTGGTACTCGTTGCCCAGGCCGTCGGAGTCGAAGCCGGCGTACAGGCCGGTGCTGCCGCGCCACAGCTCCCACATGATCGGGCCCCAGGTGGTGGTGCCCGACGGCGCGCCCGAGCGGCCCGGGTTCCAGACCAGCGGCAGGCCGTTGATCGGGTCGAGGGCGCCGAGGCCGAACCGGTTGATCGCGCCCGCGCCGGCCGAGTCGTCGCCGTTGGCGTTGTTCAGCCAACGGAAGTGGCCGCCGACGTAGACCACGTTGTCGGCGGCCTCGACCGAGGTCACCGAGTCGGTGCCGGTGTAGTCGACCCAGGTGGCGTCGATGCCGGCGCCCCGGTCGGCGGTCTCGAACCGGGCGACCGCGTCGCAGTACGCCCCGGCGCCCCGGCCGCCGTCGGCGATGATGACGAAGTACGTGCCGTCGTCGGAGAAGTCGACGTCCCGGGCGTAGAACGGGAAGGCCCAGTTGTAGCAGGGCGCGACGTACCGCTGGGTGCTCCAGTTCGCCACCGCCGGGGTGCCGGCCAGGTCGACCACCACGACCTGGTTGCGGGCCTGCCCGTTGACCTGCGTGAAGTTGCCGACCGCCACCAGCGTCCGGTTGTCCGGCGCGACCGCGAGGCCCCAGACCAGCTCGCTGCTGTCCCGGGCGACGCTGGCGTCGATCTGGAAGCTCGGGTCGATCGCGCCGGTGGTGGCGTCCAGCCGGGCGAGCAGCGAGTGCTGGGTGCCGTTGACCCAGTGGAACGCGCCGCCGATGTAGAGCTGGTTGCCGACCACGATGGTGCGCCGGACCAGGCCGCCGTCGCTGCGCCCGACCCAGCTGGTCACGGTGGCGCCGGTGGTCGGGTCCAGCTCGACCAGGTTCTTGCGGCTGACCCCGTTCACGGTCACGAACGCGCCGCCGACGATGAGCTTGCCGTCGGGGCTGACCGCGAGGGCGTGCACCGCGCCGTCCAGCACCGGGGCGAAGCCCGTCTTCAGCGCGCCGGTGGCCCGGTCGTACGCGAAGAGGTAGTTGCGGGTGGTCCAGCCCGCGTCGGCCGCCGCCTTCACCGAGGTGAACGACCCGCCGACGTAGACGGTGCCACCGATCTCGGCGAACGCCTTGGTGTCGCCGTTCTGCGCGTGCGGGATGTTGTCCGCCGGGTTCGCCGAGGTGAGCGTGCTGGTGACCGGCGTGAGGTCCGCCGCGCGGGCCGGCGCGGCGAGCAGCCCGACGGCGAGCACGGGCGCGGCGAGCGCGGCGAGCCACCGCCCCGGCCGAGACGTTCTGTGAAGCACTGGCGCCCCCAAAGAGGTAGTTAACTCACGGGTAGCTTGCTCGGAACGGACATTCAGCACCATCAACCGACCGGTCCGCGCCATCGGCGGCTCGGTCCGGCCCGGCCGTACGGGTCGCGGCCCGTGCCTCCAGTGCGGGCGACGGTCCGCTGTCGACCGGGGTGGCCGGCTGCCGGACCGTCCACCCTGGCCCGTCCTCATGCCGCCGTCCACTGGAACGGCGCGACGGCGCCGGCGGCCACCGTCCAGGCGGCCGCCTCCGCCAGGTCCTCGGCCGTCACGGCGTCGGCCTCCCGGGCCAGGACCAGCCCCCGGCGGTCCAGTTGCCGGGCCAGTTCGACCTGGTGGTCGTCGACGTGCTCGGCGTGCCGCCGGCGGCGCGGCACGAAGACGGCCCGGCGGCCGGCCCGCATCGCGGCCAGCGCCGAGCCCACCCCGGCGTGGGTCACCACGACGTCCGCCTCCCGCATCGCCTGCTGCATCTCCGCGTACGGGACCTGCGCGCGGGCGTCGGCCGGCAGCCGGGGGATCCGGGTCGAGCCGACCTGCCAGAGCACCTCCGCCTCCGGTGGCAGCACCTCGACGAGACGGGACAGCAGCCGGGGGAAGCCGAACCGCCCGTGGGTCCCGAGGGCCACGACGATCCGGGACACCGGTCGCGGCCGGGGCACCCGGGTGGCCCGGTAGCCGTCGAAGACGGTGCCGCCGTAGCGCCACCGCGCGTCGGCCCAGCCCGGGTACTGCGTGTAGAGCCGGGTCCGCGGCACCCGGGCGACCAGCCGGCCGGTGAGCGAGGGTCCCTCGGTACGGGTCGCGCTCTCGATGTAGTGGCAGTCCAGCCCCCGCCGGCTGGCCGGAACGAAGAACGACATGGCCACGCTGGCACCGGTGCTGACCACCCGGGTGAACCGCCCGCCGCGCAGCACCCGGCGGGCGGCGAGCAGGTCGCGGACCGCGCCGACGGCGTCCCGGGTGGTCGCGGGCGGGACGTGGATGACCTCCTGACCGTCCAGCAGGGAGCGGCTCTGCGGCGAGTCGAAGGTCGCCCAGACGCAGTCGCCGGGCAGGCCGAGCCGGGGGTGCAGGTCGTACAGCTCGGCGAGGTGCCCGCCGGTGGAGGCCACGAGAAGGGTCGTCACGTCGTTGTCCGACTTCCGTTCGAGGGGGGGGACGGGCGGGTCACGGCCGTCAGGTGCCGGCGGTCGCCCGCTCCCGCGGGGCGGCGGTGGGCCGGTCCGTCGCGGGCCGGACCCGACCCTCGGCGACCAGCACGGCGAGCACCATGACGCCGGTGAGCAGGGTGCCGAAGATCCAGCCCCCGATCACGTCGGTGAACCAGTGCTTCTCGGCGTAGACGCGGGTGTATCCCTCCACGCAGACCAGCACGGACAGCCCGGTGACCAGGCCGATCCGCACGCGACGGGGGATCCGCCCGGTGAGCGCGACGAACACCAGGATGGTGCCGAAGGTCATCGCCACCCGGGCACAGCCGCCGGACGGGTAGGTGCCCAGGTCCGTCGGGGGGTGGCCCCGGTCGACCACCCGCGCCAGGATCTCCTGGGTGTACTGCTCGACGACGAACTGCAGCGGCAGCGCGACCAGCGGGAGCCACCAACGCCGGCGGCGCCAGGCCACGGCCAGCGCGACGGCGGCGACCACGGTCACCCACTTGAGCGGGTACCGGTCGCCGATCGCGGTGACGAAGGAGTTGATCCCGGCCCACGGCTCGGCCCGGCGCGCGTGCACGTAGTCGAAGACCGGGTGGTCGACGTGGGGTTCGAGCCGGGACAGGGCCTCGCCGAGGGGCCAGCAGAGGGCGACGACCGCCGCGGAGCCGGCGAGCAGCACGGCCCCGGCGGCGCCGAGCCGGCCGACGGCGGCGGTGAGCCCGGCGACGGCGACCCGCAGCCGGTCGGCGCTCCGGCTCGCCGCCACCGCCGGCGCCCACCGGACGGCCAGCCACGGGACCAGCACCGCCGGCACGAGCACGGCGAACGCCCCGCACGCGTAGATGAGGGTCACCGCCGCCCACCGCCCGTCCCGGGCGGCGCGACGCGCGTCGGTTCTCTTGCCATGCCAGCCACCGGCCGGACCTCCCCGCACCATGGGGTCCCGGGCGGTGCCCCACGCGCCTCCCGGGCCGGATCGAACCCGTCACCGCCGACGAACGGTGATCGAGTGGTGACACCCTAGTGGAGCATTCCTCGCAGTGGGTAGCCAAGACAGCGCTCTGCGGCATTTTCCCGGGTTTGCCGGTCGCCTTCCCGACAGCCGGCCGGCCTACCCGCGGGGCGACCCCAGCCGGTCGGCGAGCAGGTGCAGCAGCGCGGGGTGCAGCTTGTCGCTCCAGCCCCCGCCGCCCGCGGCGAGTTCCGCGGTCCGCAACCACAGCTCGGCGAGGTAGGCGTCGGCGACGAGGCGCCGACGCGCCGGGTCGAGGCCGAGGGTGTCGCCGTACCGCGCCAGCACCGCGGTCATCTCCCCGGCCGCCTCGGCCGCCGGCCGCCCGCGCAGCGACAGGGCACTCTGGAACGCGTGGTGCGCGAGATCGAAGCCGACCGGCCGCCCGGGACCGCTGTTCTCCCAGTCCCAGGCGACGAGGCCCCCCCGGTGGATGCCGAGGTTCCACGGCACCCAGTCGCCGTGCCAGTGGCCGAACTCCAGTGTGGTCGTGCCGTCCCGGTCGGCGAGGGCGGCCAGCGCGACGCCGACCGGGCCGCCGACGCGGCCCGCGCGGGCGGTGAGGTCGGCCAGGAACGGGGAGCCGGCGAGCGGCCGGGGCGGGGCCGGCCGGCCACCGCGCCGGGCGACCGCGAGCATCGCGGCCACCTCCGGCCGGTCCGGCCGGGGCAGCCGGCGCACCCCGGCGGGCATCGGCTCGACCAGGGTGACCGCCAGGTCACCCCAGCCGAACTCGCGCAGCAGGCGGGGCACCGCCGGCAGGTCGCCGACGTCGCGGGGCAGTTCGCGCAGCGCCTCGGCCTCCGCGCGGACCATCGCCCGCGTCGCGTCGTTCCAGCCGACCTTCGCGTACGCCCACGCGGCGCCCCGCTCGTCGAAGAGCTGCAACGTCGGCTTGTGGTGCGGGTCGGGCGGCCGGATGCCGACGGCGGCGTGCAACGGCCGGCCCGCCACGCGGGCCAGGTGGGCGGTGAGCAGCAGTTCGGCGGGCTCGGCGGCGGCCGGGACGGCCACGGTGAGCACCGGCATCCGGGCCAGCCGGGTCGCCCCGAGTCCGGCCAGCACGCCGACGGCGACCCGGTTGGCCCGCACCCGGGGTGGCCGCAGCGCGTTGTACGCCAGCGTCGACGCCGCGCCGACCCGCCGGGACGCCAGCGGGAGCAGGAACTTCGCCCGCGCCAGCGAGGGGACCACCGCGTACCGGGCGACGGTGTGGTGACCGGGCGGCGGGGCGGCGGGGCCCGGGGCGACCCCGAGCCACAGCCGCTGGTCACCGAAGATCGCCCGGCTCACCCAGCCGATGCCGTCCCGGCGGTCCCGTGGATCCTCGATCACGTCCGTGCCCTCCCCTGTCCCGGTCGCGCCCCGTGGCGGCCACGATAGGTGCCACCGGCCAGCGCCGGCCGCCCGGTCAGCGTTGCCAGACGCGGACGTGGTCGATCCGGAAGTCGGCGGGGAAGGCGGTGGCCGGGTCGGGCGCGCCGAGCCAGCCCCCGACCTGGAAGTTCAGCCGCAGGTTGTACGGCTTGGTGAAGACCTCGTCGAACCACGGGGTGGTGCCGCGGTCCCGCTGCCAGACCTGCCGGCCGTCGACGTACCAGCGGATCACGCCGGGCTCCCACTCGGTGGTGTACGTGTGGAAGCCGTCGCCCGGGTGCCCGGTCGGGAACGCCCAGCGCTGGTCCTGCTTGACCGGGCTGTAGTCGTAGAAGACGGCCTGGGTGGCGGCCCGGTGGTGCGCCGCTCCACCGGGCAGCTCGACCACGTCGATCTCGCCCTTGCCGCCGTCGTCCGGCCGCAGCCAGAACGCCGGCCACAGGCCCTGCGAGCCGGTCGGCCCGTTGGGCGACTCGGCCCGGATCTCGAACCGGCCGTAGCGGAACGACGCCTTGCCGATGGTGTCGAGGTAGCCCTCGGTGTACTGCCGCGGCTGCCCGGCGCAGACGATGCTCCGCCGCTGCGCCCGCAGGGTCAGCACCCCGCCGGCGACGAGCACGTTCTCCGGATCGTCCACGTTGCACCCGAGGTCGACGTCGCGCGGCTCGCCGTCGCGCACGGTCCACTTCGACCGGTCGACCGCCGTGCCGTCGAACTCGTCCGACCAGACCAGCCGCCAGCCCGGGACGTGCGTGCCGGGGCGCTCGGTCGGGGGCGCCTCGGCGGCGACCCGGGGCAGCGCCACGGCGGTGGCGGCGATCAGGGGCACGGCCAGGACGCCGAGCAGCAGGGGCCGCCGGCGGCGCCCGGCGGCCGGACGGTCGGACGGGAGTGGCGGGTGCCCGGTCACGGAACTCCCTCGGTCGGCGACGAGTCCCGTCGGCAGCGTATCGACCGGGGGCACCGCCGGTGGGACGCGAGCGACCGGGCCGGATCAGGCGCGCGCCGCCGCCAGCGCCGCGCGCATCGCGTCGACCGGGGCGGGCACCCCGGTGAACTGCGCGAACTGGCCGACCGCCTGGGCCAGCAGCAGGTCCAGCCCGGAGATCACCCGGCAGCCGGCGGTGAGCGCCGAGGCCGCGAGCGGGGTGGGCCAGGGATCGTAGAGGGCGTCGAAGAAGACCGACCCCGGACGCCAGTCGAAGTTGTCGGCGAGGGGGTCGGCCACCCCCTTCGGCACCGTCGAGATCACCAGGTCGGCGCGGGCGTGCGCCGGGGCGCCGTCCCAGTCGGCGCCGGCGAGCGGCACGCCGACCGCCGCGGCCACCGGGCGCAGCTCGTCGATCGCCGCGGGGCGGCGGGCCACCACGGTCACCTCGGCCGCGCCGATCCGGGCCGCCGCCGCGAGGGCGGCCCGGGCGGTGCCGCCGGCGCCGAGCACCGTCACCACGGCACCCGCCACGCAACCGGCGGCGGTGAGCACGTCGACCATGCCGGTGACGTCGGTGTTGTCGGCGTACCAGGTGCCGTCCGGCCGGCGTACCAGCGTGTTGGCGGCGCCGACGGCGGCGGCGACCGGCGACACCTCGTCGGCCACCGCGAGCGCCGCCTCCTTGCCCGGCATGGTCACCGACAGCCCGGCCCACTCCGGGCCCAGGCCCGCGACCAGGCCGGCCAGCTCGTCGGCCGCGCACTCGATCCGGGTGTAAGACCAGCCGACCAGCCCGGCCGCCGCGTACCCGGCCTGGTGGATGACCGGGGAGAGCGAGTGGGCGATCGGCTTGCCCACGACGGCGGCCCTCACGCGCAGTTGGTTCCCGTCAGCACCTTGTTGTCGCACATCGTCTTGATGAGCCTGCGGTACTCGGCGTCGTTGGAGCCGTAGCCCATCGTGCCCTTCTTGTCGATGGTCATGAAGAAGATCCAGTCCCCCGGCGGCGGATTCAGCGCGCCCTTGAGCGCGCCCTCGCCCGGGTTGCTGATCGGGGTGATCGGCAGGCCCGCCACGTTGTGCGTGTTGTACGGGTTCTTCAGGTCGTTGATCTCGCTCTGCAGCAGGTCGTTGGAGTCCTTCGGGTCCTTCCCCTGCAGCCGGAACCAGTAGTTGATGCCGCTGTCGATGCCGAGGCACTTGCAGCCGATCTTGCCGGCGTAGACCCGGTTGTAGATCACCCGGGAGACCTTCGGGAAGTCCTTCGGGTCGACCGACTCGGCCTGGGCGATGGAGGCGGTGATCAGCGCCTCGTACGGCGAGATGTTCCGCTCCTTCTGCGCCTTGTCGACGAAGTCGATCTCCTTGGTGACGCGGAGGAACTCGTCCACCATCATCGACAGGATCTGTTCGGCGGTGGCCTTCGGCGGGATCTCGTAGGTGGCCGGGTAGAGGAAGCCCTCGATGCTCTTGGGGCCCTTCTTGCCGTCCTGCCGGTTGAACCAGAAGGCCGGCACGCCCAGCTTGACCGGATCCTTCGCCGCCTCCTTGAACTCGGCGACCGGGATCTTGGTCTGCTTGGACAGGATCGCGTAGATGTTCAAGCTGATCGTGCCCTCGGGGATGGTGACCCCGTTGACCACCCGGCTCTTCGGGTCCAGCAGCAGGTTCACCGCGTCGGCGGCCTTCATCTGCTTGCGGACCTTGTACCGGCCGACCTGGATGTTCTTGCTGCGGGAGTTGGCGTCGGCGGCCTCGATGAACGCCTTGGTGCTCTTCACCACACCGGCGTCGTAGAGGGTGTTCCCGATGTCGGTGAGGGTGTCGCCCGCCTTGACCTCGACCAGCGCCTCGCCGGTGCCCGGCCCGCTGTAGTCGGGGGTGACGAAGTGGTTACGGATCCGGTCGAAGCCGATGTACGCCCCGCCGCCGATACCGCCCAGCAGCACGAGCGCCATCAGGAGGGCGAAGATCGTCTTGCCCCGGCCGCCGCCGGACTTGCCCTGCCGCTTGCGTACCGCGCCGCGCCGGTGCCGGCCCTTCTCCCCCCTCTCCGACTCTTCGAACCCCAGGTCAAGATCGTCGATCATTGCGTCCGCCTCCGCTGTGCGTCCAGCCAGCTCTGCAGAATCTCCACCGCGGCGGCCTGGTCGACCACCGCCCGTTGGCGCTTTCCCCGGACGCCCCGTTCGGCCAGCCTACGACTCGCGACCACGGTCGACATCCTCTCGTCCGTGAGCGTCACCGGAATTGGCCCCATTACATCGGCCAACCGGGCAGCGTACGCCGATACGTTCGCCGCCGCCGGGCCGTGCTTTCCGGCGAGGTTGACCGGCAGGCCGACGACGATCTCCACCGCCTCGTGCTCGGCGGCCAGCCGGACCAGCTCGGCCATGTCGGTGGGCACCGCGTCCGGCGCCGCGGTCAGGTCGCGGGCGAGGGTGACCAGCGGGGTGGCCAGGATGCCGTGCGGATCGGAGCGGGCCACCCCGACCCGGACCTGCCCGACATCGACTCCGAGACGCACCCCTCGGGACGGTTCAGCCATCTACCGGACACTTCCCCTCCGGTACGGGCCAGGGCGGACCGGATGGTCCGCCCTGGCGTCGATCGGTGCCGGCCATCACGCCTCGGCGATGGCCTTCTCGACGGTCAACAACAGGTTCGGGGCCTCCGCGGCCGGCAGGCCACCGCCCTGGGCGAGGTCGTCGCTGCCGCCGCCCCGGCCGGAGAAGGCCGCCTTCACCAGGTCCTTGGCGCTCAGCCCCCGACCGCGGGCGGCCGGGTTGACCGCCACCACGAGGGACGCCTTGCCGTTCGACCGGGCCGCCACCGCGACCACCGCCGGCCGGGCCGGGTCGATCCGGCCCCGGATCTCCTGGGCCAGGGTCCGCACGTCGTTGGCGGCCGCGCCCTCCGGCGCCTCGGTGCCGACGTACGCGACGCCCCGCACGTCCTTCGCCCCGGCCGCGAGGCTCGCGGCGCCGCCCAGCACCAGCTGGGCGCGGAGCTTCTCCAGCTCCTTCTCCGCGTCGCGGAGCTGGGTGACGGTCTGCTCCACCCGGTCCGCGACCTGCTCGCCGGGGACCCGGAACAGCTCGGCCAGCCGGGACACCAGCAGGTGCTCGCGGGCCAGGAAGCCGAACGCGTCCATGCCGACCAGCGCCTCGATCCGGCGCACGCCGGAGCCGACCGAGGCCTCGGAGAGGATCTTCACCAGGCCGAGCTGCGCCGAGCGGGCCACGTGCGTGCCGCCGCACAGCTCCCGGGCGTAGTCGCCGACCTCGACGACCCGGACCCGCTCGCCGTACTTCTCGCCGAACAGCGCCATCGCGCCGATCCGGCGGGCCTCCTCCTGGCTGGTGATGAAGGCGTGCACCTCCAGGTCGGCCAGGAGCACCTCGTTGACCTGCTGCTCCACGTCGTGCAGCACGCTCGGCGCCACCCCGGTCGGGGTGTTGAAGTCGAACCGCAGCCGGCCCGGCGCGTTCAGCGAACCCGCCTGGGTCGCCGACTCGCCGAGGAAGTTTCGCATGGTCTGGTGCACCAGGTGGGTGGCGGTGTGCGAGCGGGAGATCGCCCGCCGCCGGGACACGTCGATCTCGGCGTACCCGGTCTCCCCGGCCCGCACCTCGCCCCGGACCACCTTGGCCCGGTGCACGATCAGCCCCGGCACCGGCTGCTGCACGTCGAAGACCTCGAGCTGGCCGCCGCCGACCGTGATGAGGCCCTGGTCGGGCTGCTGGCCGCCGCCCTCGGCGTAGAACGGGGTGGTGTCGAGCACCAGCTCGATCGTGTCCCCCTCGACCGCCGCGTTCACCTGCGCCCCGCCGGCGAGCAGCGCGCGCACCCGGGACTCCCGGTTCAGCTCGGTGTAGCCGGTGAACTCCACCGGACCGCCGCCGTCGAGCACCGACCGGTACGCCGACACGTCGGTGTGGCCGGTCTTGCGCGCCTGCGCGTCCGCCTTGGCCCGGCTGCGCTGGTCGGCCATCAGCCGGCGGAAGCCCTCCGCGTCGACCTGGAGGCCCTGCTCGGCCGCGATCTCCAGGGTCAGGTCGATCGGGAAGCCGTACGTGTCGTGCAGCTGGAACGCCTTGTCCCCGGAGATCGACGTCTGCCCGGCCGACTTGGTCTCCGCGATCGCGGTGTCCAGGATCGTGGTGCCGGCGCGCAGCGTGGCGAGGAAGGCGTCCTCCTCGGCGTACGCGTACTGCGAGATCCGGCCGAAGTCCTCGGCCAGCTCCGGGTACGACGGGGCCATGCAGTCCCGGGCCACCGGGAGCAGCTCGGGCAGCGCCCGCTCCTGGTAGCCGAGGAGGCGGACCGCCCGGATGGCCCGGCGCATGATCCGCCGCAGCACGTAGCCACGGCCCTCGTTCGACGGGGTCACCCCGTCGCCGATCAGCATCAGCGCGGTGCGCACGTGGTCGGCGATCACCCGCAGCCGCACGTCGTCCGGGTGCGACTCGCTGGCCGCGTGGCCGGAGTGCGCGCCGTACCGCTTGCCGGTCAGCTCGGCGGCCTTGTCCAGGATCGGCCGGACCTCGTCGATCTCGTAGAGGTTGTCGACGCCCTGCAGGATGGAGGCCATCCGCTCCAGGCCCATGCCGGTGTCGATGTTCTTCGCCGGCAGCTCACCGAGGATCGGGAAGTCCTCCTTGCCGACGCCCGGACCCCGCTCGAACTGCATGAAGACGAGGTTCCAGAACTCCAGGTAGCGGTCCTCGTCGACCTCCGGGCCGCCCTCCCGGCCGTACTCCGGCCCGCGGTCGTAGTAGAGCTCGGAGCACGGGCCGCACGGGCCGGGGATGCCCATCGACCAGAAGTTGTCCGCCTTGCCGCGCCGCACGATCCGCTCGGCCGGCACGCCGGTCCGCCGCCAGATGTCGTACGCCTCGTCGTCGTCGAGGTAGACCGTCGCCCAGATCCGCTCCGGGTCCAGCCCGAAGCCGCCCGCCTCGACCGGCTTGGTGGCCAGGTCCCAGGCGAGCGGGATCGCCCCCTCCTTGAAGTAGTCGCCGAAGGAGAAGTTGCCGTTCATCTGGAAGAACGTGCCGTGCCGGCTGGTCTTGCCGACCTCGTCGATGTCCGGCGTACGGATGCACTTCTGCACGCTGGTGGCCCGCCGGTACGGCGGGGTCTGCTGCCCGAGGAAGTACGGCACGAACTGCACCATGCCGGCGTTGATGAACAGCAGGTTCGGGTCGTTGATAGCGGGCAGCGGAGCCGACGGCACGACGGCGTGGCCGTTCGCCTCGAAGTGCGCCAGGAAGCGCCGCTTGATCTCCGCTGTCTTCACCGGTGGTCCTCTCCAAAAATCTCTCGATCGCCGATCCGCGGGTCCTCCCGCAGCTCGGCGAACTCGTCGTCGTACAACTCGCCGCGGGCGAAGGCCTCGTGGATCTCCTGCTCGCGCTCGGCCATCCCGGCCCGGACGTCGTCGACGAAGCCGCGCACCGATTCGACGAGGCTCCCGGCGGACTCGGACAGGCCGCTGGCGATGCCGGCCGGCGTGTACGCCTGCGCCGTGCGGGTGGCCTTGCGCACCACCAGCACCCCCACGGCCAGCCCGACACCGAGCCAGAACAACCGCTTCATGTCACATCCCTCCGCTCGGCCGGGTCACCGGTTGGCGCGCTTCTCAGCGCGGCGCCGCTGCTTGATGATGTCGCGGGCCGCGCGCTCGTCCTCCGCGTGCCGGCGGGCGGCGGCGGCCTTACGTACGCCGTAGCCGAAGGCGGCCACCTTGACCAGCGGGTTCGCCGCGGCGGCGGAGACCACGGCGGCGAGGTTCGCCACGTTGGCGGTGACGTTCTGCGCGTGGGTGGTCATGGTGTCCACCTTGGCGAGCTGGAGGTTGACCCCGTCGAGGGAGGTCTGCACCTGCTCCAGGGCGGTGTTGACGTTCTTCACCGTGGTGTTGACGTCGCCGATCAGCGGGGTGGTGCGCTCGTTCAGCTCGGTGATCATGCGGGTCGTCGCGTCCACGGTGTGCCGCAGCCGCAGGATCGGCACCGCCAGCACGAGCACCAGCATCAGGAACGCGCCGGCCGCGATCAGCGCAGCGATCTCTCCACCACTCACGCCCATGTCCTCCTCAAGCAGTGTCCCGGAGCCCGACGCCCCGGAACGCGCGACCGTCCTACCCGGTCCACGCCCCGCTGACCCGTCACCGGTCAGCGGGCGCGAACCGGCCCGCCAGCCCCAGACCCTACCGTCCGTGATGGAGCGCTGCTCACGACGGTGAGGGGGTCAGCTCGCCGAGCGGATCCTCGGTGAGGGTCGGGAACGGATCCTCACCGGTGAGTGACGGATCAGTGCTCGGCTGTGGTCCGGTCCGTTCGTCGTCGATCGCGTTGCGGACCTTCACCGAGACCAACGACCCGGTGCACTGTCCCGCTGCGGGCGAGGGCGCCGGGGACGGCGCGGGCTCCCCGTCCACCGGCGGCGGCACGCAGGTGGGGTCGCGTACCCAGAGGTCGAGGGTGAGCTCGTCCCGTCGCCAGCAGGTGTAGCTGCCCTTGACGTCCGCCTGCTCCGGGCAGCGGTCGACCTTCCAGCGCCGCCAGCCGTCCCTGGTCAGGGCCTGCTCGTAGACCTGGGCGGTCTCCTTCCACGGCTGCTGCGACTCGACGGTGCGCTCCCGCAGCCGGCAGTCCTGCAGGCACCAGCGGCTGCCGCTGACGTTGTCGACGGTCTTCTCCGCCGCCCAGGACGGCACCTCGAGCTGGTCGAGGGTGTCGAAGACCGGGTCGTGGCTGAGCGTACGCAGCCCGAAGTAGAGCGGGACCGCACCCAGCAGCACCAGGCTGACCAGGGCGAGGATGCCCATCCGCAGCCGCCGCCGCTCGCGCATCTGCCGGCGCAGCTCGGACCGGGCGCCCCGCAGGCCGCCGCCGGCACCGGCGTCCTCCGCTGGCTCGGCGTCGGGCCGGCGCAGCGCGGGCCCGTCGGCCGCTCCGGGTCGTGGCCCGGCCGGCTCCCCCGGCGGTACGACCGCGGCCGCCCGGGCCACCGCCGGCCCGCCGGCCCCCGGCGGGGGTACGGCGACCGGGCCACCCGGACCCGGCCGGTGCGCCTCCGGCCCGGCCGGGGTGGCCCGCCCGGCCGGTCGCTCGTCGGGTCCGCCGGGTCGGGGCACCGAGGCGGCCGCCCGGGCCACCGCCGGTCCCCCGGCCAGCGCGCCCGGCTCGCCACCGGGTTGCGGACCGTGCCCTTCGTCGCCCGGGGTACGCGGCGGGACCGGACCCTCCGGGCCCGGTCGAGCCGCACCGCGGGCCGGCCCGGCACCACGGGGGTCGCCGACCGGACCGTCACCACGGGAGCCGCCGCCGGCCGGACCGCCACCACGCGGTCCACCGGCCGGTGCGCCGCCGCGCGGGTCACCCCCACCCACGTCACCACCGCGCGGGACGCCGGCCGCAGGGGCACCGCCACGCGGAGCGCCGCCGGCCGGAGCCGGGCCGCCGGGGCGCGCGGCGCCCCGGGCCGGACCCGGCCGGTCGGCCTGCACCGGCGGCACGGCCGCGGCGGCGGCCCGCCCGGTCGGGGCCCGGTCGGCGCCACCGGGCACGGTGGGCCGGCCGGCGGTCGACTCCCCGACCGGCGAACCGGTGGGCCGGGCGATCGTCGGCAAGGCGGGATCGGTGTGCGGGGTGCGCCCGGCCTGACGGAGCCAGTCGGCCGGCCGCTCGGGGCGCTGCGGACGCGGCTCGTCGGCGTCGTCGCGGGTCCGGCGTGGGCCCGGGGCGGCCCCCGCGGACCGGCGACCGTCCGGCGCCGGCGGCGGGCCACCGGCCGGCGCTCCCGCGCCCTCGGCCGCGCCCCGGGCGCCGGCGCGCCTCGGCGCCTCGTCCGGCGCCGCCCGACGACCGGACGGCCGCGCGTCGTCGTCCGCGACGCCGCGCCGGCCGGCGCGGGTCGTGGGTTCGCCGGCGGACCGACGCCCGGCGGGCATCGCCGCACCGTCGGGAGCCGATCGGCGACCGGGTGACGCGGTGTCCTCGGGAGCCGCCCGGCGACCGGCCGGTGGCGCGGCGTCCCCGGGAGCGGTCCGGCGACCGGTCGACGTGGGCGCGTCGTCGGGGACGGCCCGACGACCGGCGGCCGTGGGCGCCTCGTCGGGAGCCGCGCGACGGCCGGCGGAGGTGGTCGCCGGGTCCGGGGCGGCCCGATGACCGGCCGGGGCGTCCGGCACGGAGCGACGCCCGGAAGGCGCGGCCGGACCGCCGCTTCGGGGACCGCCGGACGGGACGCCGGGCACCGGCGGGGCGTTCCCGCTGGGCGGCACGACGACCGGTTGGTCCGGTTCCGCGGCGCGGCGGCGACCGCCGACCGGACCGTCCACCCGGGGACCCGCGGTGCCGGACGGGTCGGGTCGCTCGCGGCGGCGCGGATCGGCGTCCGCCGGGCGCGGGGCGGCAGCAGCCGGGTCGACCACCGGGTGATCGGTGCCGGGCGGTGCGGCCGCGGCCCGCGCCGAGGGCACCGCGCGCCGGCCGGTCCCGGGCTCGGCCGACCGCCGGCCGCCGCCGGACACCGGGCGGACGCCCGGCTCGGCACCCTCGGGGAGGGACCGCCGGCCGGCGCCCGAGACCGGGCGGACGCCCGGTTCCGCACCGTCAGGAAGGGACCGCCGGCCGGCGCCGGAGACCGGGTGGGCGCCGGTGTCGGCGGCACCGGGCACGCCGCGACGCCCGGCGCCCGAGACGGGCCGGAGCGCCGGGTCGGCCCCGCCCGGGCCGTCGGCTCCGTGCCGACCGCGCGGGCTCGGCGGAACCGCGCCGCGCGGCCCGCCCGGTGGCACGTTCGGGCCGGCCTGAAAGCCGACACCGGAGGCCTGCCCGGGCCGGGCGGGGCCGCCCCGGGCAGGGTCGGGCGCGGGGCCGGCGGGCGGCACCGGGCCACCACGGGCACCGGCGGGACCGGCCGGCGGAGACACCCGACCGGGCTGGCCGGCGGGGCCGCCGGGCCGGCCGCCGCTCGGCGGGACCGGGGAAAGCTGACCGGAGCCCGCTTCCCCGCCGCGGCGCGGCGGCTCGGCGGGCTGGCGCCCGGGGCCGGGCGTACCGGGCCAGGGGCCGTCGACCGGGCGACGCCGGCCGGCGGCCGGGTCGGGGCCGTCGGGGCGTACCGGGGGCGTGGCCGGGCCGGCAGTCGAACCACGGCGCGGCGGAGCATCCGGCCCGGGCCGGCCGGCGGGCGGCGGCACGGCACCGGGACGAGGCCCGCGGGGCGGTTCGGGAGCGGGCTCGCCGCGGCCGGCGGGCGGCAGGCCAGCCGGTGCCGGCGGCGCCCCGCCGGTACGCGGACCCGACTCGTCGCCGTCCGGGCCGAGCTCGCCCCGCTGCTGCTTCGCCGTCCTCAGGTCGTCGATCCAGCCGAACTCCTCGCCGACGGTCGCCTCGTCCGGCTCGGCGTCGGCCCTGCCGCGGCCCCACCGGCGACCCTTGGCACTCCGGTCGCGCCGCTCCTCGGGGTCGTCCTCGGGCCGCTCCGGACCACGCGCCATCACTGCTGACCCTCCTCGACGGCGTCGCTGCCGCCCTCGTTCGCCCCGTTGACCTGCTCCGGGCCCGCCGGGCGGCCGCCGTTCACGACGGCCGGCACGTCGGTCTCCGCGCGGGCGGCCGGCGCCGGCAGGCCCCGGACGATCCGGCGCAGCAGCGGCAGCCGGCCGGCCACCGCCCGCTCCGCGCCGTGGCCGCTGGGCCGGTAGTAGTCGGTCCCGACGAGATCGTCGGGAGCATACTGCTGGGTGACCACCCCACGGTGGTCGTCGTGCGGGTAGCGGTAACCGGCGCCGTGGCCCAGGCCCCGGGCGCCGGCGTAGTGGGCGTCCCGGAGCGCGCGCGGCACCGCCCCGCCCCGGCCGGCGCGTACGTCGGCGATGGCCGCGCCGATCGCCGTGGTGGCGGAGTTGGACTTCGGCGCGGTGGCCAGGTGGATCACCGCCTGGGCCAGGTTGAGCTGCGCCTCGGGCAGGCCCACGTACTCGACGGCGTGCGCGGCGGCGGTGGCGACGGTCAGCGCGGTGGGATCGGCCATGCCCACGTCCTCGCTGGCGAAGATGACCAGGCGCCGGGCGATGAACCGGGCGTCCTCGCCGGCCACCAGCATGCGGGCCAGCCAGTGCAGCGCCGCGTCCACGTCCGAGCCGCGCATGCTCTTGATGAAGGCGCTGGTCACGTCGTAGTGGGCGTCGCCGTCGCGGTCGTACCGGACGGCGGCGACGTCGACGGCCTGCTCGGCGGTGGCCAGGTCGATCCGCCCGGTGCCGAGCGCGGTGGCGGTGGCCGCCGCGGCCTCCAGGGCGGTCAGCGCCTTGCGGACGTCACCGCCGGCCAGGCGTACGAGGTGGTCCTCCGCGCCGGTCTCCAGGGTGAGCGCCCCGCCCAGCCCGCGCTCGTCGGCGACCGCGCGGCGCAGCAGGCCGCGCACGGCGTCGTCGTCCAGCGGCTGGAGGGTGAGCAGCACGCAGCGGGACAGCAGCGGCGAGATGACCGAGAAGTATGGATTTTCGGTGGTCGCCGCGAGCAGCGTGACGGTCCGGTCCTCGACCGCGGCGAGCAGCGAGTCCTGCTGGGTCTTGCTGAACCGGTGCACCTCGTCGATGAAGAGCACGGTCTGCGGGCCGCCCGCCCGGCGCTGCCGCCGCGCGGTGTCGATCACGGCCCGGACGTCCTTCACCCCGGCGGTCAGCGCGGACATGGCGACGAAGCGGCGGTCGGTGGCCCGGGCGACCAGGTGCGCGATGGTGGTCTTGCCGCTGCCGGGCGGCCCCCAGAGGATCACCGACATCGGCGCGGCGCCCTCGACGAGCTGGCGCAGCGGGGCGCCCGGGGCGAGCAGGTGGTCCTGCCCGACCAGCTCGTCGATGCTGGCCGGCCGCATCCGGACGGGCAGGGGTGAATCCGCGCGGGCGGCGGTGAACGCGTCGACACCACCGGAACCCGCGGGGGCGCTGGGCGCTCCGGCGGGCTCGCCGAGGGTGAAGAGGGCGTCGGACTCCATCACGAGAACAGTACCGGGCGCGGCCGACGACGCTGGAATCGCGCCGTGGGCCGCGCCCGGGTGATCTGTTCCGGTCAGCCGCGTCCCGGCCGCCGACCCCGGTACCAGCGGCCGCCGCCGCCACCGCGGCCGACACCGGCCAGGTAGAGGGAGAGCAGCAGGAAACCGATCAGCATGAGGGTGTGGGTGTTGAAGAGATCGGGCGCGCCGAGGTTGGTGTTCAGGAAATCGATCAGCAACGCGAACCCGAACACGATGGCCGCGAGAATGGCGAGCATGTCGTTCCTCCGGTGGGGGTCCCAGTGGGTCGGCGTGGGATGTACCCAATCGGTCTGTTCGTCAATCTCCACCCTGGACCGGGCCGGCCCGCCGGCCGGGCCGGGCGCTAGCGGTCGGTGGCGAGGATCGCGTAGCGGACCGAGTCCCACCACTGCCCGCGGACCAGGAGGTGGTCCCGGCTGATTCCCTCCCGCCGCATCCCGATCTTCTCCAGCACCCGGTACGAGGCGACGTGGTCGGGCCGGGTGGTGGCCTCGACGCGGTGCAGGCCCACCTGCTCGAAGGCCAGCCGCAGCAGCAGGCCGGCGATCTCGGTGCCGAGACCCCGGCCCCAGTGGTCGGCGTGCACCACGTAGCCGATCTCCCCGCGCCGGTGCTGCGGGCTCTCCACGGTCAGGGTGCCCATCCCGACCAGCCGGTCCCCCGCCACCGCGGCCAACCGGTACACCGGCCGCGGCTCACCGTCGGCCTCGGCCCGCCACACCGACACGGCGTCCCGGACCTCGTCGAGGGAGGGCGGCTGCTCGTCCAGCACCCGGTCGAAGACCCGCGGCTCGGTCATCAGCGCGTACATCGGCGCGACGTCGGCCTCGTCCAGTTCGCGCAGCAGGCAGCGGGGGCCGGGCAGGCGTACCGGTCGTACGGAGCGGATGGGGGTCACGGGTTCTCCTCTCGTAGGCTGGCGGCATGATCACTACCGACCAGGTCCTGGTGGGTCGGGACGCCCTGCTCGCCGCCGCCGACCACCACCCGTACGCCCGGCACGCGCTCTGGCGGGACCACGAGCCGCGGGGCTGGCGGCGCGACGGCGCGGTGGGCTGGCTGCTCCCGCCCGAGCAGGGGCCGGCCGGCGGGGCGCTGGGGCCGGCCGGGCCGGCGCTGGACGTCTTCGCCGGCCTGGTCGCGGACGGGACGCTGCACGCCGGCCAGTGGCTGCACCTGCCCCGAACCACTCGGGAAGAGGTGGCCGAGCGGTTCACCGTCGCCCGGCTCGACGAGTGGGACTTCCTCTGGACCACGGTCGCCCCGCCATCGCAGGACGGGGAGGAGCGGGTGGTCCGCCTCACCGAGGCCGACCACCCGGCCCTCGACGCCCTGGTCGAGCGCTCCTTCCCCACCACGACCTCCCGCCCGGGCGACCCGCGCATCGTCGACTGGTACGGCATCCGCGACGGTGACCGCCTGGTCGCCTGCGGGGCGGACCGCAGCCGGGGGGACGTCGGCTTCCTCGCCGGCCTCACCGTGGCGCCCGGCCAGCGGGGCCGGGGCCTCGGCGCGGCGCTGACCGCCGGGATGACCCGGGCCCTGCTCGGCCGGTACGACCACGTCGCGCTCGGCGTCTACACGGACAATGTCGGCGCCATCCGCCTCTACCGTCGCCTCGGTTTCACCGGCACCGAGCCCCGCAGCTCCGTCCACCTGGCCTGACCGCCCCGCCCCGCCCGGCCGTGCCGGCCCGGGCAGATGCGTCCGGCCAGCCTTGTCCACCCCGGCGTCGGGCGTCCCGGCCGGCACGGTCAGGCGGACCGGGTGCCGGCACCGGCTGCGGGCGCCGGCACCGAGGTCGGGACGGCCACCGGCGCGGGGCCGGCGAGGCTGCCGTCGGGACCGGTCGCCGCGGGACTCGTCCCGGACGGAACCACTTCGGCCGCCTCCGGCGCCTTCTCCCCCGGTGTGGCCGGCTCGTCGGCGCCGGACCCGGCGGCCCGGCTCGCCCGCCAGGCCGGCAGGTAGAGCGGGGCGCCCAGGGCGAGCACCACGGCGCCGACCAGCATGGCGAGGCTGACGCTGGCACGGTCCGCGAGGGCGGTCAGCACGACCGCGCCGAGCGCACCGGCCGGCTGGCCCATCATCGAGTTCAGCGAGAGCACGCTGGTCCGGTACGGCCCGTCGACCTGCCGGTGCAGCAGCCCCATGTGCAGCGGGTTGGACGCGCCGTGCACGGTGTAGCAGGCCAGGTAGGCGACGAGCACGCCGACCGGGCCGGCGAGCAGGCCCATGCCGACCACCGTCACGCCCTGGAGGATCCGCATCAGCGCGGCGGCGGGCGCGGCGCCCAGCCGGCGCAGCAGGAACGGGGTGAGCGCGGCACCGGCGGCGTTGGCCAGCCAGGCCGCCGAGCCGGCCGGCCCGAGCAGGGCCGCGGCGCGGTCCGCGTCGCCGACCACTTCGGAGAGCCGGACCGGCAGCAGGGACTCGAAGGTGACCATGCCGAAGCCCCAGAACAGTTCGACCGCGACCAGCGCCAGCAGCACCCGGGAGCGGCGGAGCAGGCCGACCGCCTGGCCGACCATCCGGGGCGCCTCGACCACCGAGGCGCGCAGCGCGGGCAGGCCCTTGGCCGACCGGTGCTCGACCAGCAGGACCACCAGCGCCACGATCGAGACCGCCTGCAGGGCGATCGCCACCAGCACCGGCAGGGTCAGCGCGCTGACCGGGCCGATCGGGCCGAGCGCGACCAGCCCGCCGCTGAGCAGCGCGCCGGCGCCGATGGCGATGCCGATGACCGTGCCGGCCCAGCCGAGGCCGCGCTCGTACTCGGCCTCGGGATCGGCGGCCAGGGTGGCGTCGACGTACCAGGACTCCAGCGGGCCGCTGTCGAGGGCCCGGTAGACACCCTGGAGGGCCCAGACCAGGGCGAAGAGCCAGAACGAGTCGGCCACCGCGAAGAGCACCAGCGAGACCAGGCAGACCACCCAGGCGACGGCGAGGACCGGTTTGCGGCCGAGCGCGTCGGCGAGGCCGCCGGTGGGCAGTTCCAGCGCGAGGACCACCAGCCCCTGGGCGGTGGCGACCAGGCCGATCTGGGACAGCGACAGGCCACGCTCCTGCATCAGCAGGATCATCACCGGGATCATCAGACCGGCGGGCAGCCAGCGCAGGCCGTAGAGGGTGAGGTAGCGGAAGCGGACCTGGCGTACGGACAGTGTGCTCACCGGAACTCCTTCAGCAGCGGGTAGGCGGCGAGGTAGATCTGCACCTGCTCGGCGCCGGGCTCGGCCGGGTCGGCCTCGTTGCGGTAGCGGTCGAGGAGCTGCCACAGCTCGGCCTTGAGCGCTTCCAGCCGGGCCGGCGGGATGGCCATGAAGATGTCGCCCATGCCGAAGGCGTCCCGCCAGGCCGGCGACCACTCGTGCTGGGTGGCGAACCACTGCTCGGCGTGTTCCGCCAGGTGGCGCACCTGGTCGCTCTGGATCCACTCGATGGCGGCCCGGGCGTCCGGGTCGTCGTCGAAGTCGGTGGGCTCCCAGTTGGTCACGTCGTGCGCGGACCGCCAGAACCGCTGCCGGCCGGTGCCCCGGTCCGGGTCCTCGGCGACCAGGCCCACCTCGGCGAGCTGGCGCAGGTGGTAGCTGGTCGCCCCGGTGTTGGTGCCGAGCAGCTCGGCGAGGCGGGTGGCGGTCGACGGCCCCTTGACCCGCAGCGCGCCCAGCAGGCGCATCCGCAGCGGGTGCGCCAGCACCCGCACCTGCCGGTGATCCAGCCGCACGGCCCGTGGCGCGGGACGGGCCCCTTCGTTCTCCATGCCTTGCACAATAACTGTGCACACTTTCTATGCACAAGACTTGTGCATAGAAAGTGTGCATGATCCGACAGACGACCCCCGACGGGTCAGGCAGCCAGGAGTTCGGTGATCCCGCGCAGCCGGGTCCGGAGCAGGCCGGCGGCGCGGGCGGAGTCGAGGCGTACCTCGGCCGGGCGGTGCAGGCCGGCCGCCGCGCTGGTGGTGGTCTTCAGGCCGGCCGGGTCCAGGCCGAATCGTCGGGCCACGAGGAGTCCCATCTCCGCGCGGCTCACCCCGTCGGGTCCGGCCACGTTGAGCGGGCCCGCGTAGTCCGACGGCACCAGTTCCAGCACGGCGGCGGCGAGGTCGGTCACGTCCACCGGGCAGCGGACCTCGTCGGTGAAGAGGGACATCCGGCCGGCCAGGGCGTCCCGGCAGAGCTGGATCTGCTTGCTCCCCTCTCCCACGATCAGCGAGGTGCGCACCAGCACCGCGCCCGGGTCGGCCGCCCGCACCGCGGTCTCCGCCGCCGCCTTCGCCGCCCCGTACGGGAAGATCGGGGACGGCACGTCGTCGTCGCGGTACGGCTCCGGGCGGCCGGCGTGCAGGGCGTCGCTGGAGAGGTGCACCAACCGGGCCCCCACCTCGGCCGAGGCGTACGCGACGTGGGCCGCCCCGTCCGCGGTGACCGTCCAGTCGTCGTACCGGTAGGGGGTGCTGACCACGGCGTCGGGGCGTACCTCGGCCAGCAGCGCGCGCACGGCGGCGCGGTCCGTGACGTCGAGCCGGCGGGCCGCGACGCCCGGCACCGCGACGGCGGCCGAGTGGTACGTGCCGACCACCCGCTGTCCCGCCGCGACCGCCTGCCGGCACACCTCGGCGCCGAGGAAGCCGCTGGCCCCCACCACGAGCAGTGTCATCCCGTACCCCCAGAAAGCTCGAAAGGTCCCCGCCATCATGGCGGAGACCCTTCGGTCACGAGCGCGATCAGGTCGGGTCGGCCACCGGGGCGACCGGGCCGGCGGTGCCGGCGTGCGGGCCGGTCGGCGCCTTGGGCTTGGCGTCGACGCCGGCCTCGGCGCGCTGCTGCGCGGTGATCGGCGTGGGCGCGCCGGTCAGCGGGTCGAAGCCGCCACGGGTCTTCGGGAAGGCGATGACCTCGCGGATCGAGTCGGCACCGGCGAGCAGCATGCAGACCCGGTCCCAGCCGAAAGCGATGCCGCCGTGCGGCGGGGGGCCGTACTTGAACGCCTCGAGCAGGAAGCCGAACTTGTCCTGCGCCTCCTCGGGGGTGATGCCGAGCAGGTCGAAGACCCGCTGCTGCACGTCGCCGCGGTGGATACGGATCGAGCCGCCGCCGATCTCGTTGCCGTTGCAGACGATGTCGTACGCGTAGGCCAGGGCCTGGTCCGGGGCCTCCTCGAACCGGTCGACCCACTCGGCGTTCGGCGAGGTGAACGGGTGGTGCACGGCCGTCCAGCCGCCCTCGTCGGTGCGCTCGAACATCGGCGCGTCGACCACCCAGCAGAACGCCCAGGCGCTCTCGTCGACCAGGTTGGCCCGCTTGGCGATCTCGATCCGGGCCGCGCCGAGCAGCTCCTGCGCCTCCCGGGTGTTGGTGCTGGCGGCGAAGAAGATGGCGTCACCCGGCTTGGCGCCGACCGCGTCGGCCAGCCCGGCCAGGTGCGCCTCGGAGAGGTTCTTGGCCACCGGGCCGCGCGCCTCCCCGGTCTCCGCGTCCAGCACCACGTACGCCAGGCCCCGCGCGCCGCGCGCCTTGGCCCAGTCCTGCCAGCCGTCCAGCTCCTTGCGGGTCTGGCCGGCGCCGCCCGGCATGACCACCGCGCCGACGTACCCGCCGGCGTCGATCGCGCCGGCGAACACCCGGAACTCGGTGCCGCGCAGGTAGTCGGTCAGCTCGGTCAGCTCGACGCCGTAGCGCAGGTCCGGCTTGTCCGAGCCGTACCGGGACATCGCGTCGTGCCAGGTGATCCGGGGGATCGGCCGGGGGATCTCGTGACCGGCCAGGTCGGACCAGAGCGCCGCGACGATCGCCTCACCGAGGTCGATCACGTCGTCCTCGGTGACGAAGGACATCTCGATGTCGAGCTGGGTGAACTCCGGCTGCCGGTCGGCGCGGAAGTCCTCGTCCCGGTAGCAGCGGGCGATCTGGTAGTAGCGCTCCATGCCGCCGACCATGAGCAGCTGCTTGAACAGCTGTGGCGACTGCGGCAGCGCGTACCAGCTGCCCGGCTGGAGCCGGACCGGGACCAGGAAGTCGCGGGCGCCCTCCGGGGTGGACCGGGTCAGCGTCGGGGTCTCGATCTCCAGGAAGTCCCGCTCGTGCAGCACGGTGCGGGCGAGCTGGTTGGCCCGCGAGCGGAGCCGCATCGCCTTCGCCGGGCCGCTGCGGCGCAGGTCGAGGTAGCGGTACTTGAGCCGGATGTCGTCGCCGGCCTCCACCTGGTCGTCGACCGGCAGCGGCAGCGGGGCGGCCTCGGAGAGCACCTCCAGCGCGGTCGCGGTCACCTCGATCTCACCGGTCGGCAGGTCCGGGTTCTCGTTGCCCTCGGGGCGGCGGGTCACCTCGCCGGTGACCTTCACGCAGAACTCGTTGCGCAGCGCGTGCGCGTCCTCCTCGCGGAACACGACCTGCACGACGCCCGAGGCGTCGCGCAGGTCGACGAAGATGACACCGCCGTGGTCGCGCCGGCGGGCCACCCACCCGGCGAGCGTCACCGTCGAGCCGGCGTCCGCGGCGCGCAGGCTTCCGGCATTGTGGGTACGGATCACGGCTTGCGTCTCCTCATCGCTGAACGGGCTGCCCCCGCATTCTGTCAGCTTGGCGGAGCGCGCCCCGCGCCACCCGGCAACCCGGTCACCCGGTCACCCGGGCGACCGAACCGGTTCAGGCGTCGGGGATGTCCCAGCCGGTCACCTGGAGGGTCGCCGCGCCGCTGTTGGCCACCCCCACCACCTCGATCAGCGCCATCCGCCACGGCCTGCCGTGCGCCTTGGCGTCGCCGTAGTCGGTGGTGATGCAGATCGCCGTGCCCTTGCGCACCGGGACCGGCTGGTTGTCGCTGATCGGGGCAGTCCGGATCTTGTCGGCGCACTCCTGCGGCGTCATGCCCGCGCTGGCCGCGTCGGTGCCCTCGACCCCGTCCTCCAGCCGGAGCGTCGACGCGTCGTTGCCACAGCCCATGGTGAACCTGACGTCGGCCCCGTCCTCGTCGTTCTTCGCCCGCGGCTCGTCCAGGTCGGCGTACATCGAGTAGCTGCAGGACGCCTTGACGAGCAGCGGCTCCTTCTCGTACCGGGGCCGGTAGACCGTCCGCTCGTTGAGTGCGGGCGCCTCCCCCGGAGACTGGGGCGTGTCGTCGGGGGCGGTGCTCTCCGTTTCGGTGGGTGCGCTGGTGGTCGGCTGCCCGCCATCCGGCCCACCGGTCGCCGCCGTGCCCGCCGCCGCGGGCCGCAGCGCGATCTCCTTCGCATCCTTCGCCTGGTCGATGGCCCGCCAGGCGAAGATCGCCGAACCGAACGCCAGCAGCAGGGCGAGCCCGGCGACGCCCAGGGCGAGCAGGGTCAGCCCCTGCCCGGCTGGACGGGCGGAGGCGGGCCGACCGGGGACGCCACCGGCGGGCGGGGGCGCGGCAGGCCGGCCGGGGGCGCCGGGCGGAGCGGCGCCACCGGCGGCAGGCGGGTTCGCTCCCGGGAAGGTCGGCTGGGCGTCGTTCGGCCCGCGGGACTCGCTCATGGGCGGTTCTCCTGAACAGGTGACGGTCGGAGGAAAGTGCGGTTATCGCAGGATCGCGGGGCTTGCGCTGTCACCAAGCGGACAGCAAAGGTACGCGGAGTCGCTTGTGGATGGACGTGATGATAGAAACACGGGCGCAATCCCGTCGACCACAAACGGACCGGGGAGAGACGTGGCGACCGTCGACAAGGAGCAGTCCGTCGAGGCCGGTCGGGCCGAGGGCCGGGACGGCCCGAACTGGGTCGTGTGGATCACCACGGTGACCGCGGTGCTCAGCGTCCTCCTCGGCGGGGGCGCCCTGCTGCGGGACTACTTCGGTTGGGAGAAGACCGACCCGGGCGCCGGCCGGACCCCGGCCGGCGTGACCGGCGCGCCGAGCCCGGGTGGGGCGACCGCCCTGACGACCGGGACGTCCACCGCCGCTCCCCCGACCTCCGGGCCGGCCAGCGTGCACGTGGACAACCTGCAGCTGAAGGCCGGCGACGCCAACAAGGTCCCACTGCCCCGGGCGCTGACTGGTCAGGACGGTCTGGATCGGGCGATCGCAATCCGGTGCCCGGAGAACGTCGCCCAGGACAAGCAGCGCGAGGTGACGTACGAGCTGTTGCGCCGCTACCAGGACCTCACGCTCGGGGTGCGGGCGTACTCGCCGGACGACCCGCAGGCCCGGGTACGGGTCACCGTGTACGTCGCCGTCCGCCGGCCGGACGACAGCGGCGTGGACCGGCTGAAGCGGGCGTCAGCGGAAGCCCAGGAGGGCAAGCCAGGCACGCTGTCCGCCGACCTGTCCGGCGCCGACGACCTCATCCTGTCCGTCACGTGCGAGTACCCCGGGTCCATCGTGGTGCTAACCGGCGCCCGGATCACGCCGGCCTGACCCAAGACCGGGCGGACGGCGGTTACCGTGGCCGGATGCGTGCCGTACCGCTCTGGGCCGTGGTCACGGCCGCAGCGGCCCCGGTCCTGCTGGTGACCGGCTGGACGGTGGCCGCCGCCCGGCAACCCAGCGGGTACGACCCGGTCCGGGACACCCTCAGCGAGCTGGCCGCGCCGGGCGCCGTCGATCCGTGGATCATGACCGGCTGCCTGGTGCTGCTCGGCTGCTGCTACCTCGCCACCGCCGCCGTGCTGCACGCCGCGGGGCTGCCCGCCCGGTTCCTGCTCGCCGTCGGCGGCACGGCCACCGTCGCGCTGATCGCCTTCCCCCGCCCGCAGGTCGGTGGCTCGCTGGCGCACGGCACCGTGGCGACCGTCGCCGTCCTCGCCCTGGTGCTCTGGCCGGCCGGGGCGGCCCTGCGGCTGCCCGGGGCGGCGGTACCGGCCGAGCCACCGTGGGCGTTCCGGCGGCCGGTGGCGCTGACCGCGACGGCGCTGCTGCTGGTGCTCTTCGGCTGGTTCGTGCTGGAGGTGACCGGCGGGTCCCGGACCGGTCTGGCGGAACGGGTGACGGCGGTGGCGGTCGCCCTCTGGCCACTGCTCGCGCTGCTCTCCGCGCGCCGGGCCCACCGGCGCTGGTCCGGCGCCGAGGCGGCGCCACCCCGCCCGTCGGTCGGTTCGGGTCGGCCGGCCGCAGGTGACTGACCCGTACGTCGTCCTCGGCGAACTCTTCCGCGCCGGCGTAACGGGCCCGTACGGTGGTGGCATGACTGCCGGGTCGGCCGTGTGCCGTGAGTGGAAGAAGCGCCCGGCCACCGCTTGACCACCGCGCGGGCCCGGGGCCCGCCTTCCTCCGCCGCCCGATGAGGAGCCTGCGGAGGAAGGAGGTGACACACATGACCAGCTCAGCTCAGCCCGATCCGCGCGACGACGCGTGGGCGCGGTTCCGGGCGCGGCACGACGTCGGCGACGTGGTGAGCGTCCGGGTCACCCGCGTGGTGCCGTTCGGCGCTCTCGTCGAACTGCCCGGCGGGATCCCGGGCCTGCTGCGTACCGGGGACCGGCCGGCGGCCGGTGCCCGGGTCGCGGCCCGGGTCCGGGAGTTCGACGGCGACCGGCGGCGGGTGAGTCTCGTCGCGGCCTGACCGCAGGGCCCGGGCGGGCGGTTACGCCCGCCCGGGCCCGGCGCGGCCGCCGGCCGGTACGCGGAACGGGCCGCCGGTCGCCCGGCGGCCCGCTCGCGAGGGTCGATCAGTAGACGCTGACGCCGTAGACGCTGAGCGCCTCGGTGACCGGCTGGAAGTAGGTGGTGCCGCCGGAGGAGCAGTTGCCGCTGCCGCCGGAGGTGAGACCCAGCGCGGTGCTGCCGGCGAAGAGCGAGCCGCCGCTGTCCCCGGGCTCGGCGCAGACGGTGGTCTTGATCAGGCCGTAGACGCTGCCCTCGGCGTAGGTCACCGTGGCGTTCGTGGCCGTCACCGAGCCGCTGTGCACGCCGGTGGTGCTGCCGCTGCGCTTGACGGACTGGCCGACGTAGGCGTTACCCGCACCGGTGATGTCCTGCGAGGTGCCGTTGTAGAGGTAGACGGTGCCCGGGTGCGACAGGCCGGTGTTGTCGTACCGGACGATGCCGTAGTCGTTGCCCGGGAAGCTGGTGCCGACGCGCGGGCCGATGTAGGTGGTCAGGCTGGAGTTGGTGTACCAGCTCGCCGAGATGTTGGTGCAGTGGCCGGCGGTCAGGAAGTAGTACGTGCCGGCGCTGTTGCGCACGTTGAAGCCGAGTGAGCAGCGACCGCCCCCACCGGCGTAGATGGCCTGGCCGCCGTTGATCCGGGTGCTCAGCACACCGGGCTCGGAGATGAGCCGGACCGCGCCGTTGGTCCGGGCCACGGCGGCCTTGACCTGGTCGAGCTTGGCCCCGGTGACGGTGCTGTCGACGGAGATGACGACCTGGTTGGTGACCGGGTCGGTCCACCAGGCGGTGCCTGGGATGCGGGCCGACCGCTGCAGTTCGGCGGTGGCCGCCTTCAGCTCGTCGGCGCCGCGGGTGACGAGCTTCGGGGTCGCGCCGGCGGCGCGCACCTGGCGGGCGGCCGCGGCGTCGGTCACCGCGACGACCATCTTGCCGCTGGCGTCGGCGTACGTGCCGGCGGCGCGGTCGCCCAGCTGGGCGGCCAGGGCGGCGGCGGCGTCGGGGGACGCGGGCGAGGCGGGGGCGGCCTGGGCGGGTGCGCCGAGGAGCGAGCCGGTGACCAGGGTGCCGGCCACGGCGATCGCCGCGGCGCGGCGCAGCGAGGACCTCGTGGGTCGCATGTAACAACCTCCGGATGGGGGTGACGGGCGGCGTCACAGCGACGCGCCCGAGGACAACCCGGCCGACCTGGGGAAACCGGCCGAGCGACCCAAGTATTCACATATTTAAGATCGTAAGCAAGACATCGCTTTGCCCGAATTCGCCCGCCGCCAGCGGTAACCACGACGCAACATTGTGGACACAGACAGACGTCTATACGATCTGGCCACCGCAGTTACGCCGGCACCCGTGCTCCGGAGGCCACCATGACCCTCACCCACCGCGCGCTGGCCGCCCTCGCCGGCGCCACCGCCCTCGTCCTGCTCGCCGCCAGTCCGGCCGTCGCCGCCGCCACCCCACCGCCCAACTCGATGGCCAGCATGGGCGACTCCATCACCCGCGGCTTCAACGCCTGCGGCTGGTACTCCGACTGCACCTCGCGGTCGTTCAGCACCGGCGACTACTCCAGCGTCAACAGCCACTACCTGCGGATCCGGGCGGTCAACCCGACCATCCAGGGCCGCAACTACAACGACGCGAAGACCGGCGCCAAGTCCGCCGACATGTACGGCCAGGCGGGCAGCGCGGTCAGCCAGGGCGTCGAGTACGTCACCATGCTGATCGGCGCCAACGACGCCTGCACCAGCTCGGAATCCACCATGACCTCGGTGGCCACCTTCCGGGCGAACATCGACAGCGCGCTCAACCGGATCAAGGCGGGGCTGCCCAACGCCCGGGTGGCCGTGATCAGCATCCCGGACATCTACCGCCTCTGGTACGTGGGCAAGGACAGTGGCAGCGCCCGCAGTGCCTGGTCGCTCTTCGGTATCTGCCAGTCCATGCTGGCCAACCCGACCTCGACCAGCCAGGCAGACGTGGACCGCCGGGCCCGGGTCCGGCAGCGGGTGGTCGACTTCAACACCCAGCTCGCCCAGGCCTGCACCGCGTACGGGGCGAACTGCGACTTCGACGACAACGCCGTGTTCAACTACCCGTTCGTGCTGAGCCAGGTCTCCACCTGGGACTACTTCCACCCGAACACCAGCGGACAGGCGGTGCTCGCCAGCGTCTCGTACGCCAACGGCTTCGGCTGGTAGGCCCCTCCCCCTGCGGCGTGCGGACGCGCTCGGACGTCCGCACGCCGGCGGAGTGCCTCAGACCCGGCGCCGGGCCCCGGGCCCCGGTCGGGGCAGCACGTCGCGCGGGTCGGTCACCTCGTGCCCCTCCGTGCAGCGCAGCGCGACCCGGACCTCGGCCCCGCAGTCGCGGTGGCTGACGGCGAGCGGGGAGCCGTCCGGGTCGGCCAGGTAGCGGTCGCCCCAGCCGAGCACCGCCACCAGCACCGGCCACAGGTCGAGCCCCTTGTCGGTGAGCCGGTACTCGTGCCGCGCCCGGCTGCCCGGCTCCCGGTACGGCTCCCGGCGCAGCACCCCCCGCTCGACCAGCATGGCGAGCCGGTTGGTGAGCACCTGCCGGGGGATGCCGGTGCGGACCCGCATGTCGTCGAAGCGGCGTACGCCGTTGAAGACCTCGCGGAGCACGACCAGGGTCCACCGCTCGCCGAGGATCTCCATGGCGCGGGCGATGGTGCAGTTCTCCACCGACCAGTCCAGTGCCGCGGGTCTCATGCCGACCAGGCTAGGTCTGATTGACAGACTCAGCAACGCGCTGCGAGGCTGAGTCCATGACCCAGACGCAGGACCGCAGCCGTACGTTCTCCTGGTCCGACCCGGTGGCCGGGGCCGCGCACATCGGCCGCCGCAGCGGCCTGGAGCTGCTGCGCGCGATGATCGCCGGCGAGCTGGCCGCCCCGCCGGTGATGCACCTGATCGACATGGCCCGGATGGAGGCGGACGAGGGTCGCGTCGCCGTCGAGCTGGTGCCGCAGGAGTTCCACTACAACCCGCTCGGCACCGTGCACGGCGGCATCATCTCCACGCTGCTGGACACCGCCGCCGGGTGCGCGGTGCACACCACGCTGCCGGTCGGCGTCGGCTACACCTCGCTGGACCTGAACGTGAAGTTCCTCCGCCCGGTCACCGTCGCCAGCGGCACCCTCCGCTGCGAGGGCACCGTCCTCCAGCGCGGCCGCCGTACCGCGCTCGCCGAGGCCCGCCTGACGGACACCCGGAACCGCCTCATCGCCCACGCCACCTCGACCTGCCTCCTCTTCCCCCTCGACGCCCCCGCCTGACCCACCCCCTCCCCCTCCCCGCCCGCCCTCCCCGCCCGGGGCGATCTTGCACTTGCGGTTGCGGAAACAGGGGCATTCGCGGCATTTGCCGGCACCCAAAGCGCAAGATCGCCGGGGCGGGGCGCGGCGGGGCGGGGTGGGGTGGGGGTGGCGGAAGGGGTCAGCGGGCGGCGGCGAGGCGGGCGGTGCGGGTGGCCCGCTTCTCCTCGAAGCGGGCGGCCTGGGTCTCCAGGGTGTCGAGGTGGGCGGCGATCTGGTCGCGGGCGGCCTCGCCGTCGGCGTCCAGCCCGGTCGCCTCGAAGAGGTTCCACTGGCGCAGCACCGGGACGACCACCTCGTCGCGGTGCTGGCGCAGGTCGTAGATGCCGGCCAGGGCGATGGCCACCGACTTGCGGGCGAAGCCCTCGATGCCGGCCCCGGGCATCTGGAAGTCGGCGAGGACGTCGGCCACCGCCCGCATCGCCTGGCTCGGGGCCAGCTCGAACGCCGCGCCGAGCAGGTTGCGGTAGAAGACCATGTGCAGGTTCTCGTCGGCGGCCACCCGGGCCAACAGCGCCTCGCAGGTGGGGTCGCCGGTGGCCCGGCCGGTGTTGCGGTGCGAGATGCGGGTGGCCAACTCCTGGAACGAGACGTACGCCAGGGAGTGCAGCACCTCGTCGTCGTGCGCGTTGCGGTACCCGGTGGACATGTGCACCATCCGGGCCCGCTCCAGGGCGACCGGGTCGACCGCCCGGGTCACCGTCAGGTAGTCCCGGATGGCGGTGCCGTGCCGCCCCTCCTCGGCGGTCCACCGGTGCACCCAGGTCCCCCACGCCCCGTCGCGACCGAAGAGGGTGGCGATCTCGTGGTGGTACGAGGGCAGGTTGTCCTCGGTGAGCAGGTTGACGATCAGCGCGGTCCGGGCCACCTCGGGCAGGGTGCTGTCCGCCTCGGACCAGGGCTCGCCCCCGAGCGGGCCGTCGAAGGTGCGCCCCTCGCCCCACGGCACGTACTCGTGCGGGAACCACTCCTTGGCCAGCGACAGGTGCCGGTCGAGGTTCTTCTCGACGACGGGTTCGAGTTCGTGGAGCAGGGCGGTCTGGCTGAGCACGGTCACGACGTTCTCCCTACGGTGGCGTAAGTTACGCCACCGTAGGTCGAATCGTCGTCAGGCGCCAGTCGGCGCCGGCCCGACCAGCGGCTTCAGGTCCGCCCGGGGCGGGGTCCACTCCCCCGCCGCCGCGGCCACCTGCTCGCCCGAGCGGATGTCCTTCACCGCGTCGCCCTCGGCCCCGGGGAACCAGACGTACGGGATCCCGCGCCGCTCCGCGTACCGGATCTGCTTGCCGAACTTGGCCGCGCTCGGCGACACCTCGGCGGGGATGCCCCGGGAGCGCAGCGCCTCGGCGACCTTGTTGCTGGCCGCCCGCTCCTCCTCGTTGGTCACCGCGACCAGCACGCAGGTCGGCACGTCCCGGGAGACCGACAGCGTGCCCGCGCCGAAGAGCAGGCCGAGCAGCCGGGTCACCCCGATCGAGATGCCGACGCCGGGGAAGCGGACGTTCCCCGAACTGGCCAGGTTGTCGTAGCGGCCGCCGGAGCAGATCGAGCCGAACCGCTCGTAGCCGACCATCTGCGTCTCGTAGACGGTGCCGGTGTAGTAGTCCAGGCCCCGGGCGATCCGCAGGTCGGCGACGCAGAGGCCGGGCGAGTGCGCGGCGGCCGTCTCCACCACCGCGACCAGCTCCGCGATGCCCTCGTCGAGCAGCGGGTCGCTCACCCCGAGGGCGCGCACCGCGTCGGCGAAGGAGGCGTCCGGCGCGGAGATCTCCGCCAGCGCCAGGCACGCCTTGGCCTGCGCCTCGCTCGCCCCGGCCGTCTCCGCCAGCAGCTCGGCCACCTTCGCCGGGCCGATCTTGTCGAGCTTGTCGACCGCGCGCAGCGCCGCCTCCGGGTCGGTGAGCCCGATGCCCCGGTAGAAGCCCTCGCAGATCTTGCGGTTGTTCACCTGGATCCGCACCGGCGGGATCGGCAGCGAGCGCAGCGCGTCGCCGATGACCAGCGGCATCTCCGCCTCGTAGTGCGCCGGCAGGGTGTCCCGGTCGACGATGTCGATGTCGGCCTGGAGGAACTCCCGGTAGCGCCCCTCCTGCGGGCGCTCGCCCCGCCACACCTTCTGGATCTGGTAGCGGCGGAACGGGAACTGCAGCTTGCCGGCGTTCTCCAGCACGTACCGGGCGAACGGCACGGTCAGGTCGAAGTGCAGGCCGAGCGCGTCGTCACCGGCCGGACCGTCGGTGTCGGCCTGCAACCGGCGCAGCACGTAGACCTCCTTCGAGGTCTCCCCCTTGCGCAGCAGCTGGTCGAGCGGCTCGACCGACCGGGTCTCCAGCGGGGCGAAGCCGTACAGCTCGAAGGTGCCGCGGATCCGGTCGAGCACGAACTGCTCGATCATCCGCTGGGCGGGCGTCCACTCCGGGAAGCCGGAGATGGGCGTGGGCTTGCTCATGGCGTACTCCTTGATCCCGCGCGGACCGCGCGGGGACGTCGTGGTCGCGGCGGCTACAGGCCGCGGGTGGGCGCGGCCGGGCGCGCGCCGCCGGTCCCCGCCACCTCGAGGAGGTACGGGTTGGTCGCGCGCTCGCGGCCGATGGTGGTCGCGGGGCCGTGGCCGGGCAGGACGACCGTGTCGTCGGCCAGCGGGAGGACCTTGTCCCGCAGGCTGTCCAGCATCCGGGGCATGCTGCCGCCCGGCAGGTCGGTGCGGCCGATCGAGCCGGCGAAGAGCACGTCACCGGAGAGGCAGAGCTGCTCGGCCTCCCAGGGCGAGCCGGCGCCGGGCATCCGGAACAGCACCGACCCGCCGGTATGGCCGGGGGCGTGGTCGACGGTGATCTCCAGGCCGGCGAGGGACAGCGTGCCGCCGTCGGTCAGCTCGGCCACGTCATCCGGCTCGGCGTACGGCAGCCGACCACCGAAGAGCTGGGCGGGGTCCATCGAGAGCGCCTTGGCCGGGTCGGCCAGCAGCTCCCGGTCCTCCGGGTGGACGTACGCGGGGATGCCCCGCGCGCCGCAGACCGGAGCCACCGAGAAGGTGTGGTCGAGGTGGCCGTGGGTGAGCAGCACGGCGACCGGGTGCAGGCGGTGCTCGGCGAGCACGGCGTCGAGCCGGTCGAGGACCCCGATGCCGGGGTCGACCACCACGCACTGCTCCCCCGGCGCGGTCGCCACCACGTAGCAGTTGGTGCCGAAGGCGTCCGCGGGAAAGCCGGCCACGAGCACGTCCGCTCCCCTTCCGTTGCTGTCGTCGTCCCGCTCAGCAGCCTAGTCGCACCGGCCACCGCTTTCCGCCGACCCACTGGTCCCGGCCGTCCCGGGAACCACAGTGACAACGCCCGATAAACCGAGGCCCGACCTCGTACACCACTTTCCCAGCCGGTAGCCGTACACTCTGGCGGGCGTGTGGCGTGGCGCACCTGCGCACCGACGGGCGGACCGCGCCCGGGCGCCGGCGAGGACCAGGGTAGAGGAAGGGGAGCACGGGTGGCTTCCAGCAGGGACCGGCAGCGCAAACTGGCGCGGGCCAAGCTCGACCGGCAGCTCGCCCGGCGGGCGGCGGCCGCCAAGCGCCGCCGGCAGATCCAGGCCGGTGTCGGCGCCGCGGTGGTGCTCGCGCTGATCGTGGTCGGCTCGGCCTGGGCGCTCGGCGCGTTCGACTCGAAGCCGGAGAAGAAGGCCGCCGAGGACGTCTGCCTCTGGACCCCGCAGGACGCCGGCGCGAACACCAACCTCAAGGACGTCGGCACCCCGCCGACCACCGGCCTGCCGACCTCCGGCACCCGGGCGATGACGGTCACCACCAACCAGGGCGCACCGATCACCGCCGAGCTCGACCTCGCCTCGGCGCCGTGCGCGGGGGCCAGCATCTCGTTCCTGGCCGGCAAGTCGTTCTACGACAACACCAAGTGCCACGAGATCACCACCGAGGGCGCGCTGCGCTGCGGCGACCCGAGTGGCACCGGGATCGGCGGCCCGGCGTACTCGTTCTACGACGAGAACGTCCCCACCCCGGCGCCGAGCCCGTCCGGCTCGCCGGCCCCGGGCCAGGCCCCGGCGTACCCGAAGGGCACGGTCGCGATGATCGCGAACCCGCCGGGCGCCAACGGCAGCCAGTTCCTGATCTTCTTCAAGGACTTCAACCCGGCCCAGCCGAAGTACCCGATCATCGGCAAGGTCACCGGCGGCCTGGACGTGCTGGCGAAGATCGGGGCCCTCCCGACCGTGGACAATGGGAGCGGAGCCAAGGTCAAGCCGAAGACGGACGTGGTGATCCAGAGCCTCACCGTCGGCGAGGTGAACGCCGCCCCGGCCGCCACCGGCGCGCCGTCGGCCAGCCCGAGCGCCGGCTGACCCGGCCCGACCGCCCCTGAACAGCAGCGGCAGCGCCGCACCCGAGATATCCGGAGGAGTGACCGTGACGTCCACGAGAGAGCGGCAGCGCGCGGCGGCGCGGGCCCGACTCGAGCGGGAGATGGCCGAGCGCGCCACCAGGGCCCGCAAGCGCCGGCAGACGCAGGCCATCGTCGGGGCCGCCGCCGTGCTGGTGCTCGTGGTCGCCGGGACGGTCTGGCTGGTCACCTCGCTCGGCGGCGACGAGAAGAAGGGCACCACGGCCAGCACGGCCGGCTTCTCGCAGTGCACCTACGTCGAGGTGCCGAAGGACGCCCGCTCCAAGCAGATCAAGGACGTGGGCGTCCCGCCGAACCAGCAGGACAACAAGGGCACCCAGACCATGACGATCGACACCAACCTGGGGCCGATCACCGCGACGGTCAACCGGGCCGAGGTGCCGTGCACGGCGGGCAGCTTCACCTACCTGGCCAGCAAGAACTTCTTCGACAACACCAAATGCCACCGGCTGGTCACCCAGGGCATCAAGGTGCTCCAGTGCGGTGACCCGAGCGCGACCGGCAAGGGCTGGCGGGAGACCGACGGCACCGGCGGCCCGAGCTTCAACATGCCCGAGGAGAACCTGCCGACCGACGAGCGGCCGCCGTACCCGGAGGGCGTCATCGCGATGGCCAACTCCGGCCAGCAGGGCAGCACGGGCAGCCAGTTCTTCATCGTCTACGGCGATTCGCAGCTCGACCCGAACTACACGGTGGTGGGCACCATCACCGGCGGCATGGACCTGGTGAAGCAGGTGGCGGCGGCCGGTGACGACGGCGCCTTCGCCCAGCAGGCCGGCGGCGGTCACCCGAAGAAGGAGATGGTCATCAACAAGCTGACGATGAGCGCCATCCAGGGCGGCTGACCCGCCCGTACCACGCGGAAGCGCCCGCCGGCTGAGCCGGCGGGCGCTTTTCCGTACGTCGGGGCCGGTCAGGCCCCCGAGGTGACCCGGTACGCGTCGAAGACCCCGTCGACCTTGCGGACCGCGGCCAGCAGGTGCCCCAGGTGCTTCGGGTCGGCCATCTCGAAGCTGAACCGGCTCACCGCCACCCGGTCCCGGGTGGTGGTGACGGTCGCGGAGAGGATGTTGACCCGCTCGTCGGAGAGCACCCGGGTGACGTCGGCCAGCAGCTTGTGCCGGTCGAGGGCCTCCACCTGGATGGCGACCAGGAAGGTGGAGGCGGAGGTCAGCTTCCAGCTCACCTCGACCACCCGCTCGCTCTGCGCCTTGAGGTCCTCGGCGTTCGCGCAGTCGTCCCGGTGCACGCTCACCCCGCCGGAGCGGGTGACGAAGCCGAACACGGCGTCCGGCGGCACCGGCGTGCAGCAGCGCGCCAGCTTGATCCAGACGTCGCTGACCCCGCGGACCACCACTCCCGGGTCGTGGCTGCTGGCCCGGCTGCGCGGCGGCCGGGTGGCGACGGCGGTCTCGGCGATGTCCTCCGCCGCGCCCTCCTCGCCGCCGTACGTGGCCATCAGCTTCTGCACCACCGACTGGGCGGAGACCTGGCTGTCCCCGACCGCCGCGTAGAGCGAGGCCACGTCGGCCAGGTGCAGGTCCCGGGCGATCGCCATCAGGTTGTCGGAGGTGAGCATCCGCTGCAGGGGCATGCCCTGCTTGCGCATCGCCTTGACGATCGAGTCCTTGCCGGCCTCGATCGCCTCCTCGCGCCGCTCCTTGTTGAAGTACTGGCGGATCTTGGTGCGGGCGCGCGGGCTCTTGACGAAGCCGAGCCAGTCCTGCGTCGGGCCGGCCGTGTCGGACTTCGAGGTGAAGATCTCGATCACGTCGCCGTTGGAGAGCGTCGACTCCAGCGGCACCAGCTTGCCGTTGACCCGCGCCCCGATGCACTTGTGCCCGACCTCGGTGTGCACCGCGTACGCGAAGTCCACCGGCGTCGACCCGGTCGGCAGCGGGATGACGTCACCCTTCGGGGTGAAGACGTACACCTCCTGGCTGGACAGGTCGAACCGGAGCGCGTCGAGGAACTCGCTCGGGTCGGCCGCCTCGCGCTGCCAGTCGAGCAGCTGGCGCAGCCAGGTCATCTCGTCGATGTGCGCCGGCGGACCGACCACCGGGGTGCCCTTGTGCTCCTTGTACTTCCAGTGCGCCGCGATGCCGAACTCGGCGGTGCGGTGCATCGCGTACGTGCGGATCTGCATCTCCACCGGCTTGCCGGTGGGCCCGATGACCGTCGTGTGCAGCGACTGGTACATGTTGAACTTGGGCATGGCGATGTAGTCCTTGAACCGGCCCGGCACCGGCTGCCAGTTGGCGTGGATGACCCCCAGCGCCGCGTAGCAGTCGCGCACCGTGTCGACCAGGATCCGCACCCCGACCAGGTCGTAGATGTCGTTGAAGTCGCGCCCCCGCACGATCATCTTCTGGTAGATCGAGTAGAGGTGCTTCGGCCGCCCGGTGGTCTCCGCCTTGATCTTGGCGGCCTTCAGGTCGGTCGACACCTTCTGGGTCACCTGGCGCAGCAGCGCCTCCCGCTGCGGCTGGTGCTCCCCGATCAGCCGGTTGATCTCCTCGTACCGCTTCGGGAACAGGGTGCCGAAGGCGAGGTCCTCCAGCTCCCACTTGATCGTGTTCATACCGAGGCGGTGCGCGAGCGGGGCCAGGATCTCCAGCGTCTCCTTGGCCTTCTGCTCCTGCTTCGGGCGGGGCAGGAAGGTCAGGGTACGCATGTTGTGCAGCCGGTCGGCCAGCTTGATCACCAGGACCCGCGGGTCCTTCGCCATGGCCACGACCATCTTGCGGATCGTCTCCGCCTTGGCCGCGTCACCCAGCTTGACCTTGTCGAGCTTGGTCACGCCGTCGACCAGCAGGGCCACCTCGCCGCCGAAGTCGGCGCGCATCTGGTCGAGGGTGTACTCGGTGTCCTCGATCGTGTCGTGCAGCAGCGCGGCGACCAGGGTGGTGGTGTCCATCCCCAGGTTGGCCAGGATGGTCGCCACCGCGAGGGGGTGGGTGATGTACGGGTCACCGGACTTGCGGTACTGACCCGAGTGCCAGCGCGCGGCCGTGTCGAAGGCCCGCTGGAGCAGCCGGGCGTCGGCCTTGGGGTGGTTCTCCCGGTGGGTGGCGATCAGCGGCTCCAGGACCTCGCTGACCTGGGAGGTCTGCCACGGCGCGTTGAACCGGGCCAGCCGGGCGCGCACCCGCCGGCCGGTCGGCGCGTTGGAGAGGGCGAAGCCGCCGCTGGGCGAGGGCTCGCCCGCGGCCTCGGCCCGGAACGGCACCACGACCGCCCCGCCGTCCGCCGTCGCGTCGGGCCCGCCGCCGGAGGCGCCGGTCACCCGGGCCGGCGGGTTGCCGCTCCGCTCGGTCACCGAGCCGTCCGCGTCGCCTGTCGGGTGCACCGTGCCCTCCACCGGAGGGACGACATCGTGGGACACCGGCCTCCTCACCGCTCGCCGGGGATGCGCCGGCCGTCCGGCCGACGTCCTGTACAACCGGCCGAGGGGCCGGCGTTGTTCCACGTCGACCGCCCCGGCCGACGTGGCCCGCTTCCGGCCACCGGGGACCTCGCGGTCCCGGCGGCCCCGCGCCGTGCCGGCCGTGCGGCCGGTCGCCGCGCCACCGGACGGTCACCCGCCCGGTCGGCAAAGGGCAATGCTACCCGCACGCAGGGTACGTCGCCGCTCCGCCGGACGGACCGCGCCGGGTCGGTCCGACGGGCCGGAACGTCAAACGGTCAACAGGGCATGGACCGGACGCGGGGCGAGCCGCTGCCGGCCCTTCAGGAAGCCCAGCTCCAGCAGGACGGTGAAGCCGGCCACCGTGCCGCCGGCCCGCTCGACCAGGTCGAGGGTGGCCTCGGCGGTGCCGCCGGTGGCCAGCACGTCGTCCACCACGAGGACCCGGTGGCCCGCGGTGAACGCGTCCTGGTGCACCTCCAGGGTCGCCTCGCCGTACTCCAGCGCGTAGGAGGCGGTGTGCGTGGCCCGGGGCAGCTTGCCCGCCTTGCGCACCGGCACCACGCCGACCCCGGTGGCGTACGCGATGGCCGCGGCCAGCACGAAGCCGCGCGCCTCGATGCCGGCCACGGCGTCGAACGAGTCACGCCCGTGGTACGCGACGATCCCGTCGATCACCTCACGGAACACGTCGCCGTCGGCGAAGAGCGGCATCAGGTCCTTGAACATGACCCCGGGCTTGGGGAAGTCCGGCACGTCCAGCACCCGGCTGGCGACCAGCTGGGCGACCTCCGGGCCGCTGTCTCCCCGTACCCCGGTCGTGTGCGTCTCCGTCACGGTACGTCCCATGTCCCTTCGAACGACGACGGCGTCCGTCATGCTGCTCGCACAGCATGGCGGACGCCGTCCGGTCGATTCCTACCGGGTCTCCCCCGGCCCGGTCAGCGGCGTTTCGCGCCGCCCGGCCGGTTGCCCCCGCCCCCGCTGGGGCGGCCGCCCCGGGCGCCGGTGGGACGCTTGCCGGCCGGCCGCGCGCCGACCTTCGGGGCGGCGCCGGCGAGCGCCGCCGTCTCCGGGTCGATGGTCTCGTCGGCGGCCTGCGCGGCCTTCGGCGCCCCCTTCGGGGTGACCTCGCCCCGGGCGATGGCGCCGCGCCGGGCCAGCACCCGCTTGTTGTGGGCGCTGATCCGCGGGTCCTGGTTCTTCAGCAGCACCAGCAGCGGGGTGGCCAGCAGGATCGAGGTCAGGAACGCGACGGCCATACCGACGAAGAGCACCAGACCGAGGTCCTTGAGCGTGCCGGCGCCGAGCAGGCCCGCACCGATGAAGAGCAGACCACCGACCGGCAGCAGGGCGACCACGGAGGTGTTCAGCGACCGCATGAGGCTCTGGTTGAGCGCCAGGTTGGCCGCCTCGCCGTAGGTCATGTTGTTGTTCGCGGTGATGCCCCGGGTGTTCTCCTGGACCTTGTCGAAGACCACCACCACGTCGTAGAGCGCGAAGCCCAGGATGGTGAGGAAACCGATGATCGTCGACGGGGTGACCTCGAAGCCGACCAGCGAGTAGATGCCGGCGGTGAGGACCAGGTTGGTCAGCAGCGAGGCGATCGAGGCGACCGCCATCCGCCACTCGAAGCGCAGGACCAGGTAGATCGCCACCACCGCGATGAAGATCAGCAGACCGAGCAGCGCCCGCGAGGTGACCTGGCTGCCCCAGGCCTCGGAGACCTGGCTGCCGCTGATCTGGTCCGGCTGGATGCCGAACTCCTGGGCCATCTTGGCCTTGACCGCGGTGGCCTGGTCGGCGCTGAGCTGCGAGGTGCGCAGCTCGTAGTACTCGCCGCTGGTGCTGCCGACCTTCTGCGCGGTGACCACCTCGGCGCCGCCGCCGTCGGACGCGAGCGCCGCGTTGACCTTGTCCTCGGCCTGGGTGAGGGTGCCGACGCTGGCCGGCACCTGGAACGAGTTGCCGCCGGCGAACTCGATGCCGAGGCTGAAGCCCCGGATCGCGAAGCTGAGCACGGCGATCAGCACCAGCACGCCGGCGACGGTGAACCACAGCTTGCGCTTGCCGACGATGTTGAGATCGGCCTCGCCCCGGTAGAGCCGGGCGGCCAGACCACTCTTAGCCATCTCAGGCCTCCTTGACGCGCGGGTTGCGGGCGGCGCCCTGCTCGGCCGACCGGGCCGGCAGGGCCCGGCCGAGACCGCTGACCCGCGGGGACAGGAACGCCCGGGTCCGGGCGAACATCGTCATGATCGGGTGACGGAAGAGGAAGACGACGACCAGGTCCAGGACGGTCGCCAGGCCCAGCGCGAAGGCGAAGCCCTTCACCGCGCCGACCGAGACGATGTAGAGCACCACGGCGGACATCAGCGTGATGGCGTTCGCCGAGATGATCGTCCGGCGGGCCCGGACCCACGCCCGCGGCACCGCGCTGCGTGGGCTGCGTCCCTCGCGGATCTCGTCCTTGAGCCGCTCGAAGTAGATGACGAACGAGTCCGCCGCCACACCGAGTGACACGATCATGCCGGCGATGCCGGCGAGGGTGAGGGTGAAGCCGATCGACCGGCCGAGCACCACCAGCGCGCCGAAGACCAGCAGGCCGGACAGCACCAGGCTGAGGAAGATGACCGAGCCGAGCAGCCGGTAGTAGAAGAACGAGTAGATGATGACCAGCAGCATGCCGATGCCGGCCGCCAGCAGACCCGCCTTCAGGTGGCTGTCGCCCAGGGTCGCGGTGACGTTCTGCTGCTCCTGCGGGACGAAGGTCACCGGCAGCGCGCCGTAGCGCAGCTGGCTGGCCAGCGCGTTCGCGCTCTTGTTGTCGAAGCTGCCGGTGATCTGCGAGTCACCGGTGAGCACGCCCTGGATCTCCGGCGAGGAGACGATCTCGTTGTCCAGCACCACCGCGACCCGGCACTTGCCGTCCTGGCCGAGCGCGGTCTGGTCGCAGGCCCCGCCCTCGTTGTTGAACGCCTCCCGGGTCAGCGCGGTCCACTTCTCCTGGCCCTTGCCGGTGAAGTTCAGGCTGACCACCCAGGAGCTGGTCTGGTCGAGCACCGCGTTGGCGTCGTCGACGTCGGTGCCGAGCACCTTCGCCACGTCGAGCAGGTACTTGGCGCCGGCCTCGCAGGCCACCGCCTGCTGCTTCTCGTCCTTGATCGACGCCGGCGGCCGCTTGTCGAGCTGGGCGCAGGTGATGGTCGGGACGTTGAACTGCATCTGGACCGGCAGCACCGCGATCTCCTGCGGGGAGAGGGTGCCGAACGGCTTGAGCTTCTCGGCCAGCGACGGGTCGGTGGTGAGGTCGGCCGGGGCCGACAGGCCGGAGGCGGCGGCCCAGGCGGCCGCGCCGACCTTCTGCTCGACGGCCTTGCGCTGCTGCTCGATGCTCTGCGGCACCGGCGCGGCGCTGGGGCTGGCGCTCGGGGACGCGCTCGCCGAGGCCGACGGCGTCGGCGCGGCGGCGCTGGCGCTCGGCGTCGGGGTGGGAGCCATCCCGCCCTGGCCGCCGGCGCTCGGCGACGCGGTGGCCTTGGCGCTGCTGCTGGCCTTCGGCGAGGCGCTGCCGGACGGCTGCGGCGTCGCGCTGCCGGACGGGGCCGGGGTGGCGCTGGCGCTCGGGCTCGGGGCCGGGGCGGCGGCCGCGCCGCTGCCGTCGGTGGCCTTGAGGACCTTGCGGAAGCGCAGCTCCGCGGCTTCACCGACGTTCGTCAGGTCCCGGTTCTGACCGGGCAGGGAGATGACGATGTTCCGGTTGCCCTCGGTGACCACCTCGGCCTCGGCCACGCCGTACGCGTTGACCCGGCTCTCGATGATCTGGCGCGCCTCCTCGAGGTTGGCGGCCGTCGGGGGCTTGCCGTCCACGGTGTTGGTGGCCTCGAGCGTCAGCCGGGTGCCGCCGATCAGGTCCAGGCCGAGCCGGGGCTCCAGCCGGTCCTTCCAGCCACCGCTGGCGCCGCCCGAGAAGAACACCAAGAGATAGAGGACGACGAAGATGAGCCCGAGCACGGCGAGCTGCCGTCCGGGGCGCATCTGTCCCTGAGGTGGTGCCACGGCTGTCTTGTCTCCCTGTACGGTCGCGCCGCTGGGCAGCGGCGACGAAGTCGGGCCGGGGGTGTCCGCCCGACTGCTCTGGCGGGTCGACGTCACCGGCCGACACGCCACCCGGCCCACGACGCGGCGGCGTCGGGCGGGTGGTACGCGTGTCGGCGTCGGACGCCGACCCAACTATCCACTTGTATCGGTGAATCCGCTGCCCCGTCCGGGGCCGGCGGTCACTCCTTGACCGGCTCGGCTTCCTCGGTGATCGTCTCGGCCTCCGGGCGCTCGGCCCGGGTGACCACCCGGGCGATGGCCGGGCGGGCGTACCGGGTCTGCACGCCCGGGGCCACCTCGAGCAGGACGGTCTCGTCCTCGACGTCGGTGACCGTGCCGTAGAGCCCGCCGATGGTGACCACCTCGTCGCCCGGGGAGAGCGCGGACTGCATCTGCTCGGCCTCGCGGCGCCGCTTCTGCTGGGGGCGGATCATCATGAAGTACATGACGCCGAAGAGCAGAGCGATCATGAGGATCGGCGTCAGACCGCCGGCTCCCCCGCCACTCGCTGCTGCGTAAAGCACGGTTGTCGACCTTCCCATTGGCCCCCGCCCGGCCCCGAGGGCGCCGGAGCGGAGGCGGATTCTCACGTCCTGTACAGACCGCGGCGAAGTCTAATCCCTGCTCCTGGGAACACCGAATGCGGCACAGATCACGTTCGGATCACGGCTGATCGGTCTGCACCGAGAACAGATCGGGCGCCGGAGGGGCATCCGTGCCAAATGTACCATTCGGCGGCGTACGGCCCAGGTGGTGCCAGGCGGCCTCGGTGGCCACGCGACCGCGGGGCGTACGGGCGAGCAGCCCGGCCCGGACCAGGAAGGGCTCGCAGACCTCCTCCACCGTGTCCGGCTGCTCCCCCACCGCCACCGCGAGGGTGGAGAGCCCGACCGGGCCGCCCCGGAACGAGTCGACCAGCGCGGTGAGCACCGCCCGGTCCAGCCGGTCCAGCCCGAGGGCGTCGACGTCGTACACGGTGAGGGCGGCCCGGGCGGTCTCCAGGGTGACCACCCCGTCGGCCCGGACCTCGGCGAAGTCGCGGACCCGGCGCAGCAGCCGGTTGGCGATCCGGGGCGTGCCCCGGGACCGGCCGGCGATCTCCGCCGCGCCGTCGTCGGTGATCGGCACCCCGAGGATCCGCGCCGACCGGCGCAGCAGCGCCTCCAGGTCGGCCGGGGCGTAGAAGTCGAGGTGGGCCACGAAGCCGAACCGGTCCCGCATCGGACCGGTGAGCAGCCCGGACCTGGTGGTCGCGCCGACCAGGGTGAACGGCTCGACGTCGAGCGGGATGGCGGTGGCGCCCGGCCCCTTGCCGACCACCACGTCGACCCGGAAGTCCTCCATCGCGCTGTAGAGCAGTTCCTCGGCCGGCTTGGCGATCCGGTGGATCTCGTCGATGAAGAGGACGTCGCCCTCGGTGAGGCTGGTCAGGATGGCGGCCAGGTCGCCGGAGCGCTCGATGGCCGGGCCGCTGGTCACCCGGATCCCGGAACCCAGCTCGGCGGCCACGATATTGGCCAACGTCGTTTTCCCGAGGCCGGGCGGCCCCGAGAGGAGAATGTGGTCGGGTGGGGAGCCGCGGCGCATCGCCCCCTGGAGCAGCAGGTCGAGCTGGTCGCGGACCCGGTGCTGGGCGATGAACTCCTCCAGGCGCTTCGGCCGGACGCTGGCCTCCGCGTCCCGTTCCGCGTCGCTGACGTACGCCGAGACGAGGTTGTCGCCCGTCATCGGGTGCGGCCCAGGAGGCGGATGGCCTGCTTGAGCAGGACCGGCACGGGCGGGACGTCCCCGTCGACGGTCTCCGCGACCGCGGCCACCGCCTGCTCGGCCTGGCCGGCCGTCCAGCCCAGCCCGACCAGGGCCTGGCGGACCTGCTCCGGCCAGGCGCCGGCGGTCACCCCGGCGGCGCCGTCCACGCCGACCGGCACCGGGCCGATCCGGTCGCGCAGTTCGAGGACGAGGCGCTCGGCGCCCTTCTTGCCGATGCCCGGCACCCGGGTCAGCGCGGCGGTGTCGGCGTTGGCGATGGCCTTGCGGACCGCGTCGGGGGTGTGCACGGCGAGCACCGCCTGGGCCAGCCGGGGGCCGACCCCGCTGGCGGTCTGGAGCAGCTCGAACAGCTGCTTGGCGTCGTCGTCGGCGAAGCCGTAGAGGGTGAGCGAGTCCTCCCGGACCACCAGGCTGGTGGCCAGCCGGGCCGGCTGGCCGACCCGCAGCTCGGCGAGGGTGCCCGGGGCGCACTGCACCGCCAGGCCGATGCCGCCCACCTCCACCACCGCGTGATCCGGACCGGTCGCGGTCACCGTGCCGCGTACGCTGGCGATCATCGCTGTCCTCCTCGTCGTGCCCGTTCGGCCGCCAGGGCCAGCTTGGACCGGGTGCCGCCGCGCCAGACGTGGCAGATGGCCAGGGCCAGGGCGTCCGCGGCGTCGGCCGGCCGGGGCGGCTCGGGCAGCCGCAGCAGCCGGGTGACCATCGTCGTCATCTGCGCCTTGTCGGCCTGGCCGGATCCGGTCACCGCCGCCTTGACCTCGCTCGGCGTGTACGTCTGCACCGGCAGGCCGGCCCGCGCCCCGGCCAGCACGGCGATCCCGCTGGCCTGGGCGGTGCCCATCACCGTGCGGACGTTGTGCTGGGTGAACACCCGCTCCACGGCGACCGCGTCCGGCTTGTGCTCGGCGACCAGGTCGGTCAGCGAACGGTCCAGGTGCAGCAGGCGCAGCGGCAGCTCGTCGGTCGGGTCGGTGTAGACGACGTAGTAGGCGACCAGCGTGCAGGGCCGGCCCGGCACGCCCTCGACCACGCCGACCCCGCACCGGGTCAGCCCCGGGTCGACGCCCAGCACGCGCACGCCGCCTCCTCCCCCAGCCGCCAGCAGTACGTGTGTTCGACACCCTACTGGTGCCGCCCGACGACCGCCGGGCGGGACACGCCCACGCCTCGCGGCCGACGTGGTCACCGCCGCGTCGGATCGACCTCGACCGTGACGGTGACCCGGTCGCCGTCGTCCTTGCCGGCGCGGATCCGGGCCGGCACCGGCAGCAGCCAGCCGGCCCGCCGGTCCCGCCAGACGCTGGTCGACCAGGTGCGGCCGTCGACGGTGGCGGTCACCGGCACCCGGCCGAACGGGCCCGCGGCGTCCGGCGCGTGCTCCTGCGGCACCGGGGCGAACACCCAGCCACCCGCGCCCGACCAGCGGATCAGCGTCGCGTCGAAGGACGGCGCCCCGCTCGGCTCCACGCCCGTCATGTCCACCTCCCGCACGTCGGTCCGGCGACGCGCCGCGCCCCCGCCCCGGGGCCGGTCGCGGCGGCCGGGAACAGGTTGTCACCACCCTCCGACAAACCGGCCGGGCCGGCCGGGAGCGCCGGGCCGAGCGGAGGCGGTGCGCGCCACACACTGAAGCGGTCGAGTATGTGTCGTCGCCCCATGTGCCGCCGGCCACACAGCTCGTAGCTTTGTGCGCCATGACGGCAGAACCCGTGGCGGTCCCCCACGTCGTGCACGTCGACCTCTCCGGTCGTAGCGCGCTGGTGACCGGTGGTGGCAGCGGCATCGGACGGGCCTGCGCCCTGCGCCTGGCGGAGGCCGGCGCGGCGGTGCTGGTGGTGGACCGGAACGTGGAGGCGGCGAAGGCGGTGGCCGCCGAGGCCGGCGGCCGGGCCGAGGGGATCGACCTGGCCGACGCGGCCGCGCTGGACCGACTCGACGTCGACGTGGACATCGTCGTCAACAACGCGGGCCTGCAGCACGTCGCGCCGGTGCAGGACTTCCCGGTCGAGCGCTTCGAGTACATCCAGCGGGTGATGGTGGAGGCGCCGTTCCTGCTGATCCGCCGGGCGCTGCCGCGCATGTACGCCAACGGCTGGGGCCGGATCGTCAACATCTCCTCGGTGCACGGGCTGCGCGCCTCGCCGTACAAGGCGGCCTACGTCTCGGCCAAGCACGCCCTGGAGGGGCTGTCGAAGGTGGTCGCGCTGGAGGGCGCCGCGCACGGGGTGACCGCCAACTGCATCAACCCGGCGTACGTGCGGACGGCGCTGGTGGAGAGCCAGATCGCCGACCAGGCGGCCACCCACGGCATCGGCGAGGACGAGGTGGTCGAGAAGATCATGCTGGCCCGGGCGGCGATCAAGCGGCTGATCGAGCCGGAGGAGGTGGCGGAGCTGGTCGCGTACCTCTGCTCGCCGCCGGCCGCGTTCATCACCGGCGCCTCGATCGCCCTCGACGGGGGCTGGACGGCCAACTAGTGGGGCCGCGCACAATGTCGGTCATGTCGTCGCCGGTCGAGTTCCTGGAACTGCTGGCCCGTGAGGCCGCCGCGGTCGAGTTCGAGGGTCCGCTGGTGGCGGCCCGGGCCGCCGGCCTGCCCGCCGAGCGGCTGGCCGAGCTGGAGCAGGCGAAGATGGTGGCGCTGCGGGTCCGCGCGCTGCTGGAGCGCCGGCGCCGCCGGGAGATCGAGCTGTCCGGCCTGTACGACACGGCCAGCGACCTGGCCGGGCTGCGCGACCTGGACGACGTGCTGCGGGCGATCGTGCACCGGGCCCGGATCCTGCTCGGCACCGACGTGGCGTACATGACGCTGAACGACGACGAGCGCGGCGACACCTACATGCGGGTCACCGACGGCTCGATCTCGGCCCGGTTCCAGCGGCTGCGGCTGCCGATGGGCGCCGGCCTGGGCGGGCTGGTGGCCCAGACCGGCACCCCGTACGTCACCGCCAACTATCCCGAGGACGAGCGCTTCCGGCACACCGGGGAGATCGACGCCGGGGTGGGCGAGGAGGGCCTGGTGGCGATCCTCGGCGTGCCGCTGCGGCTGGGCTCGACGTCGATCGGCGTCCTCTACGCGGCGAACCGGTCGGCCCGGCCGTTCGCCCGGGAGGAGGTGTCGCTGCTGGTCTCCCTCGCGGCGCACGCGGCGGTGGCGATCGACACCGCCCGGCTGCTGGCGGAGACCCGCTCGGCGCTGGAGGAGCTGTCGGCGGCGAACAGCACGATCCGGGCGCACAGCAGCTCGGTGGAGCGGGCCGCGGCCGCCCACGACCGGATGACCGCCCTGGTGGTGCGCGGCGGCGGGATGGAGGACGTGGCGGCGGCGGTCACCGAGGTGCTGGGCGGGGCGCTGCTGGCACTGGACGCCGAGGGGCGGCGGCTGGCCCGGGTGGGCGAGATCGAGGAGCCGGACCGGGCGGACATCGTGGAGGCGGTAGCCGCGTCCAGGACCGAGGGACGCAGCGTACGCCGGGGTCCGCTCTGGTACGCCGCGGTGGTGGCCGGCGCGGAGAACCTGGGCGCGCTGGTGTTGCGCCCGGACGGCGAACTGGTCGACGCCGACCAGCGGATCCTGGAGCGGGCCGCGCTGGTCACCGCGTTGCTGCTGCTGTTCCGGCGGACCGTGGCCGAGGCCGAGGGACGGGTCCGGGGCGAGCTGCTGGACGACCTGATCGCCCGGCCGCTGCGGGACGCCGACGCGCTGCGCAGCCGGGCCCGGCGGCTCGGCGTGGACCTGGACGCGCCGCACGTGCTGGTGGCGGTCGGCGACGACGCGATCGCGTCGACCGGCTCGGCCCGGCAGCGGGTGCTCTCCTGGGCCACCACGTACGCCTCGACCCGGGGTGGCCTGGCGGCGGCGCGGGACGGCCGGGTGGTGCTGATGCTGCCCGGCGGCGACGCGGGCGGGGCGGCCCGGGCCGTGGCCCGGGACCTGTCCCGGGTGACCGGCCGGCCGGTGACGGCGGGGGCGAGCGGGCCGTCGAGCGGCCCCGCGTCGCTGGCCACCACGTTCGCGGAGGCGGAGCGCTGCCTGACCGCGCTGGGCGCGCTGGGCCGCGCCGGGCAGGGGGCGAGCACCGCCGAGCTGGGCTTCGTGGGGCTGCTGCTGGGCGCGGTCGGTGACTCGGGCGACCGGGACGTGGCCCGGTTCCTCACCGCGACCGTCGGGCCGGTGGTGGACTACGACGCCCGGCGGGGCACCGCGCTGGTGAAGACGCTGGAGGCGTACTTCGGGGTGGGCGGCAGCCTGGCCCGGGCGGCGGAGCTGCTGCACGTGCACGTCAACACGGTGACCCAGCGGCTGGAGCGGGTGGGGCAGCTGCTCGGCGCGGACTGGCAGAAGCCGGAGCGGGCCCTGGAGGTGCAGCTCGCGCTGCGCCTGCACCGCCTCCGTACGCCCAGCAGCTGACCGCTGGCCCGGCCGATCGCTTCGGACCCGACCTCCCCGGGCTCGGGGATGGGGGCGGTCAGCGGGCGCGGAGGCCGTCCAGGACGGCGTCGACGACCTGCGCCGGCAGGATCGTGTCGTCCAGTTCCGGCTGCCAGCGCAGCACCCGTTGCATCAGGATCGGCCCGCTCAGCAGCGCGATGGCCAGCTCGATGTCCAGGTCGGCGCGGAGCTCGCCGGTGCGTACCCCGCGCTGGAGCACCTCCCGCATCAGCTTCCGGCGGGGCTCGACGATGTTCTGGTAGAGCTGGTAGTGGTCCGGGCTGCGGTTCACCTCGGGCACCAGGCACGGCATGATCTTGGCGGCCCGCGGGTCGATGTTGTGGCCGACCGCGCCGACCAGCAGCACCAGGTCGTCGCGGACGGAGTGGCCGGCCGGCTGCGGCATGACGCCCTTGAGCCGGCGCAGCGCGTCGAGCAGCAGGGCGTCCTTGCCGGACCAGCGGCGGTAGATGGTGGCCTTGCCGACCCCGGCGCGGGCCGCGATCGCCTCGATGGAGAGCGCCTCGATGGTGCTGCCCTCGGCCAGCAGGTCGAGGGTGGCCTCGATGATCGCCTCGTCCGCGCGGACGCTCCGCGGTCGACCGGGCGACCGCGGAGCGTCGGCGTGCGTACTCATGTCGGACATTGTCGCTGAACTTACGGGGTCCCGGCCAACTCCCGCTCGGTGGCCGGCCGAGTCTCGGTCACGAGCACCGGGCGGCCCGGCATCCAGCGGAGCACGATGACGATGCCGAGGGCGGCCACCAGGGCGGAGATCCCCGCCGCCCAGTGCATCGCCACGACGAAGGAGTCGTTGGCCGCGGCGATCAGCCGGGGCGCCGCCGGCCCGAGCCGCTCGGCGACCGCGTACGCGCCGGAGATCGACTCGCGGGCCGCCTCGTGCGCCGGCGTGGGCAGGCCGGCCAGCGTCGGCGTCACGTGGTCGCGATAGACCGCGGAGAGCACCGAACCGAGCACCGCCACCCCGAGCGCCCCGGCCACCTGGCGGACGGTGTTGCTGACCGCCGAGCCGACACCGGCCTTCTCCCGGGGCAGCGCCGACATGATCGACTCGGTCGCCGGCGGCATGATGTTGGCCATCCCGGCGCCCTGGACGAAGCCCAGCGCCGAGAAGATCCAGATCGGCGTGTCCGCGTCGATGAGGACGAACGCGCCGAGCGCGGCGGCGGTGAGCAGCAACCCGACCGCGGCGACGGCCCGGCCGCCGTAGCGACGCACCATGGCGGCGCTGCGCGGCGCGAAGATCAGCTGGGCGGCCGCGAAGGGCAGGAAGAGCAGGCCGCTCTCCAGCGGGCTGTAGCCGCGGACCAGCTGGAGGTAGAACGCGCCGAAGAACATCACGCCCATCGCGGCGAAGAAGACCAGCCCGACCAGCGCCACCGGGGCGGCGAACCGGGGCACCCGGAACAGCCGGACGTCCAGCGACGGGTGGTCGCTGCGCAGCTCGTGGGCGACGAACCAGGCCAGCACAGCGAGGCCGCCACCGATCGCGGCCCAGACCGGCAGCCGGCCGAAGCCGTGCTCGCCACCGTCGATGATGCCGTAGGTGAGGGCGACCAGGCCGACCACCGAGAGCAGCACGCCGAGCAGGTCCACCCGGCCGGGCTTCGGGTCGCGGGACTCCGGCACGAGCGCGGCGACCAGGACCACGCCGAGCACCACCACCGGCACGTTGATCAGGAAGACGGAGCCCCACCAGTAGTGCTCCAGCAGGGCGCCGCCGAGCACCGGGCCGATCGCCACGGCGAGCCCGACCGCGCCGGCCCAGATGCCGATCGCCTTGGCCCGCTCGCGGGGGTCGAAGACGTTGGAGATGATCGACAGGGTCACCGGCATGATGGCCGCGCCGCCGACCCCCATCAGCGCGCGAGTGGCGATGAGCTGGCCCGGGTCCTGGGCGTACGCGGACAGCAGCGAGGCCAGCCCGAACAGGGCCAGCCCGACCATCAGGAAGCGCTTGCGACCGAGCCGGTCGCCGAGGACGCCGAAGGTGAACAGCAGCCCGGCGAAGACCAGCGTGTAGGAGTTGATCGCCCATTCCAGCTCGCCCTGGCTGGCCCCGAGGCCGTGCACCGGGTCGGCGAGGGTACGCAGGGCGACGTTGAGGATCGTGTTGTCGAGGACGACCACGAGGAGGCTGATCACCAGCACCCCCAGGATCGCCCACCTCCTCGGGTGTCCGGTGTTCTCGTGCGGTTCCATGTCCGGTTCTCCCCCCGGCTCTCCCGCGTCGAAATACGAAACGGGGCAGACTCGTAACGCTGCCGAGCCTAGGTGAGAGAGTTTCGATACGGAACCGGTTCGTATTGTTTGTGTGTCAGGTCACCCTGTCCGGGTGAGCCCGCCGGGTGCCGGCCTCGCCCGGACGACTCAGGCGGGCGGTCCGGCCGCCAGGGCCAGCCGGAGCGCCACGTCCCGCGCCGGCAGCAGCCGGCGGGCCTGGGAGAGCCGGCCCGCCCACCGGGCCGCCGCGGCGATCCGCTGGGTCGGCCGGCGCCGGAGCCGGTCGTACGCGCGCAGCGCGGCGGGGACGTCGGTGGTGTCGCGGAGGCAGCCGGCCAGCGCCACCGCGTCGATCAGCGCCTGGCAGGCGCCCTGCCCGAGGTCCGGGGTCATGGCGTGGGCGGCGTCGCCGAGCAGCGCCACCCGACCGGACACGTAGCGCGGCAGCGGGGTGAGGTCGTGCACCTCGTGGCGGAGGATGCCGTCCGGGGTCAGCGCGTCCAGCAGGCGCGGGATCGGCTGGTGCCAGTCGCCGAAGAGGCGACGCAGCTCGGTCCGGTCGTCGGCGGGCGGCGGGTGGCCGGCGGGGAGCGCCACGGCCGCATACCAGTTGGTCCGCCCGGAGCCCTCCGGCGTGAGGCCGAACTTGCGGCCCCGGCCCCAGGTCTCCCCGCCGACCGGGACCTCGATGTCGGCCACCCCGCGCCAGGCCACGGTGCCGGCGTACCGCAGCGGGTAGCGGTCGCCGTACAGGGCGGCCCGGACCACGCTGCCGATCCCGTCCGCCCCGACCACCAGGTCGTACGCCTCGACGAGGTCACGCGCGTCGGTGACCGGCGTGGCGAGGCGCAGCACCGGAGGGGGCAGCGCGCCGGCCAGGACGGCGAGCAGCACGGGGCGGGTGACCAGGTGCACCGGTTCGCCGTGCCGGCGCTCCAGCCGGTCCACGTCGATGGTGACGATGCGGCTGCCGTCCGGGCGCAGGATGGCCCCGGCGGCCTGCCGGCGCCCCCGCCGTCGCACCTCCTCGCCCACGCCGAGGGCGTCCAGCGCACGCATCGCGCCGGGCCAGATGCCGAGCCCGGTGCCGGTCTCCGGCAGCGCCGCGGACCGTTCCAGGACGGTCACCTCCCAGCCGGCGGCCCGCAGCCCGATCGCCGCCGCCAGACCACCGACGCCCCCGCCGACCACCGCCGCACGCATACCCATGGCGACACCGTACTACAGATGTAGTGTCCCGCACTACGCCTGTAGTCTGTCGGCGTGACGGATCGCCGGCAGCTCCTCCTCGACGCGGCCATCCGGGTGCTCGGCACCCGGGGCCTGCGGCAGCTCACCCACCGCGCGGTCGACGCCGAGGCTGGCCTGCCGGAGGGCTCCGCGTCGAACGCCTTCCGGACCCGGGAGGCGCTGGTCACCGCCGTCTTCAGCCGCCTGGTCGAGGTGGAGACGGCGGCCTGGGACCAGCTCGCCCGGCAGCTGCCCCCGGGCGACCCGGCCGCGTTCGCGGCGGTGCTCGGCGGGCTGATCCGGCAGCTCACCACCGAGGGGCGGGTGCTCACCCTGGCCCGGTACGCGCTCTTCGCCGAGGCGGCCGTCCAGCCTGCGCTGCGCGCCGAGGTCTCCGCCGGCCGGCGGCGGCTGGCCGAGTGGGGCCTGCCGGTGCTCGCCGCGCTCGGCTCGGCCGACCCGCCGGCCCACTTCCCCATGCTGCTCGCACTGGTGGACGGGCTGCTCACCAACCAGCTCGCCGGCCCGGAGGACGACTTCGACCCGGAGTCGGCGGTCGCCGCGCTGCTCCGGGGCATCCTGCCGGGCTGAGTCCCGGAGCAGCGGCCGGCGGACCTGCTCCCCCGCCGGCACCACGCCGACCTCGGCGGCGAGATCGTGCACCAGCGCGGCGACCAGGTTGTCGGCAGCGGCGGAGAGCCGCCCGCAGGCGGCCACGACGGCCTCGGCCGGCATCGGTTCGGTCAGCACCAGACGTACCCCGGGTAGTGATCCACTACCCGGGGTACGTCGGGGCGGCGGCCGGATTGCGCCGCCGGGGAGATTCATCGGCGTCGGGCGGCTCCCCGACGCAGGGCCAGGTGGGCGACCGTACCCCAGATCCCGCGCCGGAACAGCAGCACGACGAGGACGAAGATGCCGCCGGTGACCAGGCCGATGGCCTCGAACCCGGAGAACGACAGCCAGTCCTCCAGGCGGACCACCAGGGCCGCGCCGAGCACCCCGCCCCAGAGGGTGCCGATCCCGCCGAGCACCACCACGATGACGGCCTTGCCGGAGGTGGTCCAGTGCAGCACGTCGAGGGAGACGAACCGGTGGCCGACCGCGAAGAGCCCGCCACCGAGCCCGGCGAGGAATCCGGAGAGGACGAACGCGGTCAGCTTGTACCGGTGCACCGGGTAGCCGAGGGCGCGGGCCCGGGCCGGGTTGTCCCGGATGCCGACCAGCACCCGGCCGAACGGCGAGTGCACGATCCGCCAGGCGGCGAGCAGGCCGAGCAGCACGATCGGCAGCACCGCGTAGTAGAAGTAGTAGTCGTCGGAGAGGTCGACGCCGAAGAACGAGCGGGGCACGCCCTGGAGGCCGTTCTCGCCCTGGGTGACCGACCGCCACTCGTTGGCCACGTAGTAGACCATCTGCGCGAAGGCCAGGGTGACCATCGCGAAGTAGATGCCGGTCCGCTTGACCGCCAGGTAGCCGATCGGCAGCGCGAGCAGCGCCGCCGCGAGGGCCCCGACCAGTACGGCCGCCGGGAAGGGCAGGCCGGCGTGGATCGCCACCAGGCCGGTGACGTACGCCGAGGTGCCCCAGAAGGCGGCGTGGCCGAAGGACATCAGCCCGGTGAAGCCGAGCAGCAGGTCCACCGAGACGGCGAAGAGCGCCCAGCACAGGATGTCCACCGCGACGGCCGGGTAGAGCCCGTTGGGCAGCCAGAGCGCCACGAGCAGGCCGACCGCGAGCAGCGCGTACCGGACCCAGCCGGGTGCCCGGGCGACGGTGAGCAGCCCGGACGGCACGGCGGCGGGGGCCAACTTGTCGGCGGGGGTGTCGACGCGGGCGCTCGTCATGCCGGGGCCTCCTCACGGCCGAACAGGCCGGCCGGGCGCCAGAGCAGCACCACGGCCATCACCACGAAGACGACGGTCTGCGACACGATCGGGAATTCCGACAGGTACGCCTCGCCCCACGCCTGGATCAGGCCGATGCCGAAGCCGGCGGCGACCGAGCCGAAGATCGAGCCGAGGCCGCCGATCACCACCACCGCGAAGACCACGATGATCAGGTCGGCGCCCATCAGCGGGTTCACCGCGCGCATCGGGGCGGCGAGGACCCCGGCCAGCCCGGCCAGGGCGATGCCGAAGCCGAACACCGGGGTGACCCACTTGCCCACGTCGATGCCGAAGGCGCGGGTGAGCTCGGGCCGCTCGGTGGCGGCCCGGACCACCATGCCGACCCGGGTCCGGCCGAGCACCCACCAAACCGCCACGCAGAGCAGGACGGTGAAGCCGAGGATGAAGACCCGGTAGGTGGGGAAGTCGAAGAGCCCGAAGTCGACCGACCCGCTCAGCTCGGCCGGGGTGGCGTACGGGCTGGACTGGATGCCGTACCGGGACTTGACCAGGTCCTGGAGGATCAGCGTCAGCCCGAAGGTGAGCAGGAAGTTGTAGAGCGGGTCGAGCCGGGTCAGCCGGTGGATCACCGCCCGCTCCAGCACCATGCCGAGCAGGCCCAGCGCGACCGGCATGATCACCAGTGCCGCCCAGAACGGCACGCCCGCCTCGGACAGCAGCACGTACGCCCCGAAGGCGCCGAGCATGTAGAAGGCGCCGTGGGCGAAGTTCACCACCCGGAGCATGCCGAAGATGACCGCGAGCCCGAGGGCGAGCAGGGCGTAGAACGCCCCGCTCACCAACCCGTTGAACGTGTTCTGCAGGAAGCCCGACATCGGCCCGTCACATCTTGCAGTCCGGGGACGGGGCGCGGAACGCCTCGGCCGCCGGGATGGTCTTGAGGATCTTCACGTAGTCCCAGGGCTCGGAGACCTCGGCCTGCGGCTTCACCTGGGCCAGGTACGCGTCGTGGATGACCCGGTGGTCCTCGGCGCGGATCTTGCCGTTGCGCAGGAAGAGGTCGTTGATGTCCTTGCCCTCGAGGTTCTTCACCACGGTGTCGGCGTCGTCGGTGCCGGCGGCCTGCACCGCCTCCAGGTACTGCATCGCCGCGGAGTAGTTGGCGGCGTGGGCGAAGGACGGCCGGGTGCCGGTCTCCTTCTGGAACCGGTCGGCCCACTCCCGGTTCTGCTGGTCGAAGTTCCAGTACCAGGCGTCGGTGTAGGTGGTGCCGGCCAGCGCGGCCGGGGTGAGCGAGTGGATGTCGGTGATGAACATCAGGCCCACGGCCAGCCCGACGCCCTTGTCCCGCAGCTTGAACTCGTTGTACTGCTTGACCACGTTGACCAGTTCGGCGCCGGCCTGCATGGTGCCGAGCACCTGCGGCTTCGGGTTCAGCGTGGGCGCCTTCAGCAGGAAGGACGAGTAGTCGCCGCTGGTGTTCGGGAACGGTGCGCCGTCCTTGCCGACCACCTGGCCGCCGGCGGCGGTGATCGCGGCGGAGAAGCTCTTCTCCATGTCCTGCCCGAAGGCGTAGTTCGGGTAGAGGATGTACCAGTTCTTGCCGACCTGCTGGGTGGTCACCGTGCCGGTGCCGTGGGCCAGCATGTAGGTGTCGTACGCGTAGTGGAACGTGTACTTGTTGCAGCTCTTGCCGGTCAGGTCGGTGGTCGCCGCGCCGATGTTGAAGTAGAGCTTCTTCTTCTCCTTGGCCACGTCGGCGACCTTCAGGGCGGCCGAGGAGGTCGGCACGTCGAGGATGGCGTCGACGCCCTTGCGGTCGTACATCTCCTGGGCCTTGCTGTTGGCCACGTCCGGCTTGTTCTGGTGGTCGGCGGTCTCCACGCTGATGTTCTTGGTGATCGCCTTGTCGCCGTACTTGGCCTTGAAGTCGGCGATGGCCATCTCCACGGCCTTCACCGAGTTCTTCCCGGACAGCTCCGAGTAGGCCCCGGACTGGTCGTTCAGCACGCCCAGCACGATCTTGTCGCCGGTCGGCTTCGAGTCGCCGCCGGACTGGGGCCCACCGCCGCCGCAGCCGGCGAGCAGCACCATCGCCGCCGCCGAGGCGGCGGCCACACCCACGCTTGCACGCATGTCCATCCCCTTCGTACCGCGCGGTCCGCGCGGGTCAGCCGTCGTTTCAGATGCCGAGGTACGCCAGCAGCTCGCGCTCCCGCGAGCGCACCTCGGAGTTGTCCATCGCCTCCGCGATCCGTCCCTCGGCCAGCAGGTAGTGCCGGTCGGCGACGCCGGTGGCGAAGTGCAGGTTCTGCTCGACCAGCAGCACGGTCACGCCGTGCTGCTTGGCCTCCCGCAGCAGGTCACCGACCTGCTGCACGAGCAGCGGCGACAGCCCCTCGGTGGGCTCGTCGCAGAGCAGCAGCCGGGCGCCCATCCGCAGCACCCGGGCCAGGGCGAGCATCTGCTGCTCGCCGCCGGAGAGCATGGTGGCCGCCGACTCGCGCCGGGTGTACAGGGCGGGGAACGCCTCGTAGATCCGCTCCAGCGGCCACGGGTCGGGGCCGACCCGGGGCGGCAGGGTCAGGTTCTCGGTGACGGTCAGCGTGGCGTACGCGCCCCGGTCGTCGGGGACCCAGCCGAGCCCGGCCCGCGCCCGCTTGTACGCCGGCAGCCGCGTGATGTCCCGGCCGTCGAGGCTGACAGTGCCCCGCTGGCCCGGGTGCAGCCCCATCACGCTGCGCAGCAGGGTGGACTTGCCGGCGCCGTTGCGGCCGACCAGGGTGACCACCTCGCCGGCGGCCACCTCCAGGCTCACCTCCCGCAGCACCTGCGCCTCGCCGTACCAGGCGGAGAGGTTCTCAATGCGCAGCATCGGCGGCTCCCAGGTAGGCGGTGATGACCCGCTCGTCGGCGCGGACCTGCTCGTACGGCCCCTCGACCAGCACCTTGCCGGCCTGCAGGACGGTGACGGTGTCGGCGAGCCGGCCGACGACGCTCATGTTGTGCTCGACCATGACCACGGTCCGGCCCTTGCGGACGGCGGCGATCAGGTCGACGGTGCGGTCGACGTCCTCCAGCCCCATCCCGGCGGTGGGCTCGTCGAGGAGCAGCACCTTCGGGTCGAGGGCGAGGGCGATGGCCAGCTCCAGGGCCCGCTTGCGCCCGTACGCCAGGGCCTCGGCGGGCGCCTCGGCCAGCTCGGCGAGGTCGACCATGGCGAGCAGTTCGTCGGCCCGGTCGTGGTAGCGGCGCATCAGCTTCGCCGAGCGCCAGAACCGCCAGCCCAGGCCGCTGGGCGACTGGAGGGCGAGCTGCACGTGTTCCCGGGCGGACAGCTGCGGGAAGAGGCTGGTGATCTGGAAGGAGCGGGCCACCCCCAGCCGGGCGACCCGTTCCGGGGGCAGGCCGGTGACGTCCCGACCGGCCAGCTCGATCCGGCCGGCGCTGGGCGCCAGGAAGCCGGTGAGCAGGTTGAACAGGGTGGTCTTGCCGGCACCGTTCGGCCCCACCAGGGCGTGCACGGTCTCCGGTGCCACGTCGAGGTCGACCCCGTCGACCGCCCGGAAGCCCCGGAAGTCCCGGGTCAGCCCACGGGCCGACAGGATCGCTTGCCCGGCCATCGCCTCGCCCTCCGCAGGTCCGCAGCGACGACCAGGTCGGTGACCGGGGTCACAGGGCCGTCGCGTGCAGGAAACCTACGGCGCGCCGAGTTGGTCGAGCCATGTCGATTACCCACACATTCGTCCGATGCCGTACGGGCCCGCCCCCTATAGGGACGGGCCCGCGCACCCTCGCCGACCACCTTCCGCGCGGATCGGCACGCGTCGACATGTGGTGCCGCCACCGTCACCGGGTGGCGGCGTACTCCGGCAGGGTGAGGCCGTCGGCGTGGCTGAAGAAGAGCCGGGTGGCCAGCCCGCGCAGCGGGCGGGAGGCCATCGCCCGCATGGTGGCGTCGCGCATCCGGATCGCGGTCCGGCTGGCCGGCAGGAATCCGCCGATCCCCCCGCCCGGCAGCTCCTGGCCCTTCGTCACGTGCGCCCGCAGCACCTCCTCGTAGCGGCGGTACGCCACCCGGTGGTCGCCGCCGGCCGCCGCCAGCTCCCCGGCCAGCAGGTACGCGCCGACCAGCGAGAGGCTGGTGCCCTGCCCGGTCAGCGGGGACGGGCACCAGGCGGCGTCGCCGAGCAGCGCCACCCGCCCGGCGCTCCAGGAGTCCATCCGCACCTGCCCGTACCGGTCGAAATAGAAGTCCGGGGCATCGCCCATCGCGGCCAGCAGCTCGGCGGCGCGCCAGCCGACGTCGGCGAAGCGTTCGGCGAGCAGGCGCTGCTGGGCCGCCCGGTCCCGGCGGTCCACGTCCAGGGCCGGCGAGGCGAAGCTGAAGAAGGCGCTGGACCGGCCGTGCCGGTTCGGGCGGGTGCCGACCACCCGGCCGCCCGGGGCGTTGTGCAGCAGGAACCAGCCGGTCTCGTCCGGGTACGGGGTGGTGAAGTAGGCCAGGTACGCGCCGAGCGGCCGGACGTACGCCGACTCGGGGCCGAAGGCGAGGGCCCGGGTGCGGGAGTGCGAGCCGTCCGCGCCGATCACCAGGTCGACGGTGCGCGGGGCGGAGCGGGTGAAGGTGAGGCGCACCCCGTCGTCGGTCTGGGTGAGCGTCTCGATCGAGTCGTCGAAGACGTACTCCACCTCGGCCCGGGTCTCCTCGTACAGCAGCCGGGCCAGGTCGCCGCGCTCGATCTCGATGTCGGCGACGATCCCCTCACCGGCGAAGGCGTCCACCGGCATCCGGGCGCGCACGTCGCCCCGCCCGTCGACGTACGCCATGCCCTGCTCGCGGACGCACTCGGCGCGGATCCGGGCGGTCAGCCCCATCCGGTCGACCACCTCGCGGGCGGTCCCCCGCACGTCGACCGCCTGCCCGCCGGGACGCGGCCCGGGCGAGCGCTCCACGACGGTGACGGCGAAGCCGTACCGGCGCAGCCAGAAGGCGAGGGCGGGGCCGGCGATGCCGGCGCCGGAGATGAGTACGGTCCTGTCGTCCATCGCAACGCTCCCGAGTTCGTGCGTACACCGTCAACCCGGTCCGCGCCGGGGTCCGCGACGGACGGTAGGCCCACGACGTTCCACCCGCCCGCCGCGACCTAGTACGCTCCGTCCGCGAGGGCCCGCCAGGGCCGCTCGTACTAGTACGCTGCGCCGGAGGGACCGCCACCATGACCGGCTCGGAGCCGCCGTACCGGCGGATCGCCGCGGAGATCCGCCGCCGCATCGACCTCGGGGAGTTGCGCCCCGGCGACCCGGTGCCCTCGGCCCGCCGGCTCACCCGCGAGCACGGGGTGGCCATCGCCACCGCCACCAAGGTCCTCGCCCTGCTCCGGGACGAGGGCCTCGTGCTGACCCGGCCCGGGGCGGGCACCGTGGTCGCCCCGGCCCTACGGCCGTCCGGGCTCGGCGCGTCCGCCGCCGCGCCGCGACCCCGGACAGCGGCGGCGCCCGGCCCGCGGCGCGGCCCGGACGGCGGCGATCCCGAGCTGGGCCGCGACCGGCTGGTCCGCACCGCGATCGCCCTCGCCGACGCGGGCGGCCTCCCCGCCGTCTCCATGCGGCAGCTCGCCGCCGACCTGGGCGTGGCCACCATGTCGCTCTACCGGCACGTACGCGGCCGGGACGACCTGGTGCTCGCGATGGCCGACGCGGCGCTGGCCGACGCGCCCCTGCCCGCCACGCCGCCGGCCGGCTGGCGGGCCCGCCTGGACCTGCTGGCCCGGGCGCAGTGGGCGGTCTACCGGCGGCACCGCTGGCTGCCGCACGTCATCTCGATGGCCCGCCCGCAGCCGCTGCCGCACGGCATGGCGCACACCGAGTGGGCGCTGCGGGCCACCGACGGGCTGGGCCTGGACCGGCACGTGCGCTGGCACGTGGCGGTCACCCTGATGGCGTACGTGCGGGGCATCGCCACGAACCTGGAGATGGGCGCGCAGGCGGTGCAGGACACCGGCCTCAGCGACGAGCAGTGGGTGGACCGCCACCAGGCCACGTTCCAGCGGATCTTCGCCGGCGGCGGGCTCGCCACCATGGCGGCGCTGACCGGCGAGGGCCAGATCGACCTCGACCTGGAGACCGTCTTCGAGTTCGGCCTGCGCCGGCTGCTGGACGGCTACGCGACGCTGGTCGAGGGCAGGCTCAGTCCGGGAAGGTGACCACCCAGCGGGCGCCCTCGCCCCGGGCCAGCCGGCCGAACGCCGCCGGCGCCTCGGCCAGCCCGACGGTGCCGCTGACCAGGGGACGCAGGTCCAGCGTGCGGTCGGCGAGCGCGGCGGCCAGCTCCGGCACCTCGCGGTCCGGGTCGGACGACCCGTACACGGAGGAGCGCAGGGTGCGGGCGGAGTGGAAGACGTCCAGCGCGGAGAGGGTGAGCAGGTCGTCGTTGGCGCCCATGCCGACCACGGTGACCGCTCCCCCGCGCCGGGTCAGCCGCCAGGCGGCGCGGATGGTGGCGGCCCGGCCGACGCACTCGAACGCGTGGTCGACGCCGCGTCCCTCGGTCCGGGCCCGCACCTCCCTGGACAGCCGGTCGTCGGCGAGCAGGAAGTCGGTGGCGCCGGCGGCCAGGGCGAGTTCCCGCTTGGCCTCGGCGACGTCCACGGCGAGGATCGGCCCGGCGCCGGCCCGGCGGGCGGCGGTGAGCACGGCGAGCCCCACCCCGCCGAGCCCGATGACGGCGACCGACTCGCCGGCGGCCACCCGGGCGGTGTTGCGGACCGCGCCGGTGCCGGTGAGCACCGCGCAGCCGAGCAGGGCGGCCTGCTCCGGGGGCAGGCCGGCGGGGATCGGCACGGCGGCGTGCTCGGGCACCACCACCTCCTCGGCGAGCGCGCCGAGGCCGAGGGTGACGTGCAGCGGGGTGCCGTCGGCGGTCTCGCCCCGGGCCACCGCCGGGGCGGTGTTGGCGGTGCAGAGCCAGGGCTCGCCGTGCCGGCAGTGCCAGCAGGCACGGCAGGCGGGGGCCCAGTTGAGCACCACCGGCGTGCCGGCCGCCAGCCGGGCGCCCGGGCCCGCCTCGGCGACCACGCCGGTCGCCTCGTGCCCGAGCACCAGCGGGTACGCCGGCGCGAGCGTGCCGTTCACCATGGACAGGTCGGAGTGGCAGATGCCCGCGGCGCGGATCCGGACGCGCAGCTCGCCGGGGCCGGGGTCGGGCAGGCGTACCTCCTCGACGGCCGGGGCGGCGTCCCGGCCGCGCACCACCAGGGCCCTCACCGCTGGATCGCCTTGAGCTCGGTGAACTCCGCGATCCCATGGGCGCCCAGTTCCCGGCCGAGGCCGGACTGCCGGTACCCGCCGAACGGGGCGAGGGGGTTGAAGGCGGCGCCGTTGACGTCCACCTGGCCGGTGCGCAGCCGCCGGGCGACGGCGAGGGCCTGGTCCTCGTCGGCGGACCAGACCGCGCCGGCCAGCCCGTACCGGGAGTTGTTGGCGATGGCGACGGCCTGGTCGGTGTCGTCGAACGGGATGACCGCGAGCACCGGGCCGAAGACCTCCTCCTGGGCGAGGGCGCTGTCCGGGTGCACGTCGGCGAAGACGGTGGGCGCGACGAAGTGACCGCGTGGTGGCAGTGGCGCGTCCGGGCCACCGGCGACCAGCCGGGCCCCGTCGGCGAGGGCCTGGGCGACGTGGCCGCGGACCCGCTCGGCCTGGGCGGCGGAGACCAGCGGGCCGAGCCGGGTGGCCGGGTCGAACGGGTCACCGAGCCGGTACCCGGCCACGGCCGCCGCGACCAGGTCGAGCGCCTCGGCGTAGCGGTCCCGGTGCACCAGCATCCGGGTCCAGGCGGTGCAGGTCTGCCCGGAGTTGAGCAGGGCGTTGCCGACGCCGACCTTGACCGCGGTGGGCAGGTCGGCGTCGGCGAGGATCAGGTTGGCCGACTTGCCGCCGAGTTCCAGCGCCACCCGGGCGATCCGGTCGGCGGCGAGGTGGGCGATCCGGCGGCCGGTGGCGGTGGAGCCGGTGAACGAGACCAGGTCGACGTCCGGGTGGGCGGCGAGCGCCTCCCCGGCCACCGGCCCGGTGCCGGGCACCAGGTTGACCACGCCGGCGGGCAGCCCGGCCTCGGCCACCGCGTCGAAGAGCAGGTACGCGGTCAGCGGGGTGAGCTCGCTGGGCTTGAGCACCACGGTGCAGCCGGCCGCCAGGGCCGGGGCCACCTTGGCCACCACCTGATGGAGCGGGTAGTTCCACGGGGTGATCGCGCCGACCACGCCGACCGGTTCGCGGACCACCAGCGAGTTGCCCACCGTCTCCTCGGCCGGCGGGCGGGCGGCGAGGTCGACCATGCCGCGCAGCACGGTCAGCGGCAGGCCGGCCTGCACCCGGGTGGCGAGCTTGAGCGGGGTGCCGAGTTCCAGCGCCACGGTACGGGCGATCTGGTCGGCGCGGGCGGCCAGCGCGGCGTGCAGCCGGTCGAGGTGGGCGGCCCGCTCGGCGGGGGCGGTGGCCGCCCAGCCGGGGAAGGCGGCCCGGGCGGCGGCGACGGCCCGGTCGACGTCGGCCGGGTTGCCGGCGGGCACCTGCCCGACGATCTCGCCCGTGGCCGGGTTCTCGACCGGGATCGACGCCCCGTCCGCGGGGTCGACCCACTCCCCGGCGACGTGCAGGTGACGGCGGACCAGTGGGACGGGCGGCGCGGCGGCGAGATCCATGTCGTCCTTCCGGAAGGGGCGCGTGTCGGACGCTACTCCCTGCCGGCGGCCGGCTCCAGCCCGGCGACGGTCCGCTCGTACTCGGCGGCCAGCCCGTGCAGCAGCGCGTCCAGGCCGAGCAGGAACGCGCCCTCGTCGACGCTGCGCTGGTGGCCGGCGAGCCGGTGCGCCTGGCCGAGGTGCGGGTGCGCGGCGTACAGCGCCGGGTCCTCGACGAAGCCCCGGGCGAACGAGCCGAGCGCGGAGCCCGCGACGTAGTAGCGCAGCGCGGCGCCGATGTGGGTGGCCCGCGCCGGCGGCCAGCCGGCCCGGACCAGGCCGCCGTAGACCGCGTCGGCCATGGCCAGGGCGGCGGGCCGCCGGCCCGGGCCCTGGGCCAGGTACGGGACGATGTTCGGGTGCGCGGCGAGCGCCGCCCGGTAGGAGCGGGCCCAGCGCCGCAGCGCCTCGCACCAGTCGTACCGGCCGAAGGCGCTCACGTCGACGGTGCCGGTGACGCTGTCGGCCACCGCGTCGAGGATGTCGTCCTTGGTGGCGAAGTGGTTGTAGAGCGAGGGGCCCTGCACGCCGAGCGCGGCGGCCAGCCGCCGGGTGGAGAGCGCGGCCAGCCCGTCGGCGTCGATCAGCGCCAGCGCGGTGGTGACGATCCGCTCCCGGCTCAGCAGTGCCTGTCGGGGTCGCGGCACGTCATCCCATCCTCCCCGTCGGAAACCACCTGCGCACGCACCCTAACCAACCCAGGGTGGTGGGACCTCACCTCGACGGTGGAAGGCGGGGTCTGGACGGATGAAAACTTACACCGCTAGTTTGAGCATGATCCACCGCAGCGCCGACGCCGAGGGGGCACCATGGACTTCGCACTGTCCGACGAGGAACGCGCCGTCCGGGACACCGTGCGCGCCTTCATCACCCGCGAGGTGATGCCGCTGGAGCAGGAGGTGCTGCGCCGCGAGCGCGCCCACCGGCCCGGCCTGGACCGCTCCGAGCTGCGCGAACTCCAGCTCAAGGCGAAGAAGTTCGGCTTCTGGGGGTTGGCCACCCCGGAGGAGTACGGCGGGATGGACCTGCCGGCGGTCCTGCAGTCGCTGATCTGGACCGAGCTGGGGCGTACGTTCGTGCCGTTCCGGTTCGGCGGCGAGGCGGACAACATCCTCTTCCACGCCACCGAGGAGCAGAAGCGGGAGTTCCTCATCCCGACCATCGAGGGGGAACGCATCTCCTGCTTCGCGATCACCGAGCCGGGCGCCGGCTCCGACGCGGCGAACATCCGGCTGCGCGCCCGCCGCGACGGCGACGACTGGGTGCTCGACGGGGAGAAGACCTTCATCACCAACGGCAACGACGCCGACTTCGCCATCGTGGTCGCGGTGACCGACCCGGAGAAGGGCGCCCGCCACGGCGGCGCGACCGCGTTCCTGGTGGACCGGGCGATGGGCTGGCGGTCGGAGTTCATCCAGACCATGGGCGAGGGCGGCCCGGCCTCGCTGGTCTTCGACGGCGTACGGGTGCCGCACCGCAACATCCTCGGCGCGGAGGGGCAGGGCTTCACGCTCGGCATGGAGTGGATCGGCAAGGGCCGCTACACCATCCCCTCGCACGCCATCGGCATCGCCGAGCGGGCGTTGCAGATGGCGATCGAGTACGCCAACACCCGGGAGACCTTCGGCGCGAAGATCGGCACCAACCAGGCCATCCAGTGGATGATCGCCGACTCGGAGACCGAGCTGGAGGCGGCCCGCTGGCTGGTGCTGCGCTCCGCGTGGACGGTCGACCAGGGCCTGGACGCCCGGCACGCCTCCTCGATGGGCAAGCTCTACGGCGCCGGCATGGTGAACCGGGTGGTGGACCGGGTGCTCCAGATACACGGCGGCATGGGGTACACCCGCGAGCTGCCGATCGAGCGCTGGTACCGGCAGGTCCGGCTGTACCGGATCTTCGAGGGAACCGACGAGATGCAGCGGCTGATCATCTCCCGCGACCTGCTGCGCGGCTACACGAAGATCGGCGGCCACCTGGCCTGAGGCGGCGCCGGCTCCGGCGGCTGCTCCCACCGGTCCCGGGTGGGAGCAGCCGCTCGGCTCGTCACCCGGTCAGCGCGTCCAGGGCCAGGTCGACGTCCGCCTCGGTGGTGTAGAGGTGGAACGAGGCCCGGACCCGGCCGGCCCGGACCGCCGCGCGCACCCCGGCCCGGGCCAGCTTCTCCTGCGCGCCGGGCACCTCCACGGCCACGATCGCGCTGTCGCCGGGCGGCCGGCCCAACCCGGTGAGGAACCGGTTGGCCAGCGCCACGTCGTGCGCGTGGACGGCGGGCAGCCCGATCTCGGCGAGCAGGTCCAGGGCCGGCGCGGCGCCGACCCAGCAGAACCAGGCCGGGGAGATGTCGAAGCGGCGGGCGTCGTCGGCCAGTCGCAGCGGCGGGCCGTAGTAGGAGGCGTGCGGGTCCGCGCCCGCGTACCAGTTGGCGGCGTCGGGACGCATCCGGTCGCGCAGCGCGGGGGCCAGGTAGGCGAAGGCCACCCCGCGCGGCGCCATCAGCCACTTGTACGCCGACACCACCACCGCGTCCGCCCGGCCCGCGTCGAAGGGCAGCCAGCCGCACCCCTGGGTGGCGTCCACCGCAACGAGGGCGCCGTGCGCCCGGGCCGCCGCGACGATCTCGTCGTACGGGGCGACCGTGCCGTCGGCGGACTGCACCAGGCTGAACGCCACCAGGTCGGTGTCCGCGTCGATCGCGTCGACCAGGCCGGCCAGGGGCACCGTGCGGACCCGGACGCCGCGCTCCTCCTGGACCAGCCAGGGGAACAGGTTCGAGGTGAACTCGATCTCCGGCACCACCACCGTCGCCCCGGGCGGCAGCGCCGCCGCGACCGGGGCCAGCAGTTGCGAGGCGGTGCTGCCGATCGCCACGTCGGCCGACTCCACCCCGACCAGGCCGGCGAACGTGGTTCGCGCCCGGCCGACCGACTCGGCCCAGCCCTCCCAGGAGACCCGCCCCGTCCGCCAGTCGGCGAGCACGTCCTGCACCGCCGTCCAGGCCGGTTCGGGCGGCAGCCCGTACGTGGCGGTGTTCAGCCACCCGGGCTCCGGCTGCCACAGCTTCTGCGCCTGCTCGAGTTCCATGCCCGCGACGCTAGTGCTGGCCGGCGTCGGCCCGGCACCGCCAATTCCCCACCCGTGGACCGCCCGGCCTCGCGGCGCCGGGATCCCCGCAGATTCCCGGAAAGAGTGGCCATCCGCGCCTGGATGGCCACTCTTTCCGGGAAACAGGGGCAGTGACCTGCCGGGCGCCGGCGCGTCAGGCGGTGGCGCCGGCGAACGGGGCTGTGTCCTCGGCGGGGCGATCGTCGGCCGGCTCGTCGTCGAGCATGGTGGCCTCGTCGAACGGGCGCTGCCCGGCCAGGACCGCCTGGGCCTGGTCGCGGTCGAACTCGCCGGTCCAGGTGCCGACCAGCACGGTGGCGACCGCGTTGCCGGCGAAGTTGGTGAGCGCGCGGGCCTCGGACATGAACCGGTCGATGCCGACGATCAGCCCGACGCCGTCGACCAGGTCCGGCCGGTGCGACTGGAGGCCGCCGGCCAGGGTGGCCAGGCCGGCGCCGGTGACCCCGGCGGCGCCCTTCGAGGCAATGATCATGAAGGCCAGCAGACCGATCTGCTCGCCGATCGCCATCGGCTTGCCGAGCGCGTCGGCGATGAACAGCGAGGCCATGGTCAGGTAGATCGCGGTGCCGTCGAGGTTGAAGGAGTAGCCGGTCGGCACGGTGATGCCGACGACCGGCTTGCCGACGCCGAAGTGCTCCATCTTGGCGATCAGGCGGGGCAGCGCCGACTCCGACGACGAGGTCGACAGGATCAGCAGGAACTCGCGGCCCAGGTAGCGCAGCAGCGAGAAGATCGAGATCCGGGCGACGAGCCAGAGCAACGCGCCGAGCACCACCAGCACGAAGATCAGGCAGGTGGCGTAGAAGCCGAGCATGATCTGGGCCAGGCTGGTCAGCGCGTCCATGCCGGTCGCGCCGACCACGGCGGCCATCGCGCCGAACGCGCCGATCGGCGCCACCCACATGATCATCGCGAGCACCTTGAAGACCAGGCGCTGGAGCACGCCGACCGCGCGCAGCACCGGCTCGCCGCGGCTGCCCATCGCCTGCACGGCGAAGCCGACCAGGAGCGCGACCAGCAGCGTCTGCAGCACCGAGCCCTCGGTCAGGGCGGAGAAGAGGGAGGTCGGGATGACCCCGAGCAGGAAGTCGACGGTGCCGCCGGTCTCGTCGCCCGCCGCCTTCTGGCCCGCGCCGGACAGGTCCGCGCCGAGGTCCAGTCCGGAGCCGGGGTGGATGATGTTGCCGACCACCAGGCCGATGGCCAGCGCGACCGTCGACATGATCAGGAAGTAGCCGAGCGCGAGGCCGCCGACCTTGCCGACCCGGGCCGCCTGCCGCACGGACCCGACACCGAGGACGATCGTGCAGAAGATGACCGGGCTGATCATCATCTTGATCAGGTTGACGAAGCCGGTGCCGAGCGGCTTCAGCTCCTTGCCGACCTCGGGCGCGACGAGGCCGACAAGGATGCCGGCGACGACGGCCACGATGACCGCCAGATAGAGGTACCGGGTCCGGTCCCGGCGGGCGGGCCGGGCGGCCACGGGGGTTGAGGTGGTGGTGTCCATGCCCACAATGTGAAGCGCGTCTCAGCACAGGGCACGCTTGCGTTCATTCTGTTCACCCGCGCGAAGCACGGTCGAAACCGCACCGGGCCGGTGCGCCAGACTTGCGGGACGACCAGGGGCGGAAGGAGGGGGACGTGACCCGACGGCAGTGGAGCATCGCGGGACAGCTGTTCGCCCTCCAGGCCGTGGTGGTGACGCTGCTCGTGCTGGCCGGCGCGGCCGGCGCGGCGGTGCTCGCCCGCAGCGACTCCCAGCAGGCGGCGAAGGAGGAGGTGCTCGCCGTGGCGCAGACCGTGGCGCACTCCCCCGAGGTCCGCACCGCCCTGGCCACCCCCGACCCCTCGGCCGCCCTCCAGCCGTACGCGGAGTCGATCCGGAAGGCGACCGGAACGGACTTCGTGGTGGTGATGGCCCCGGACCGGACCCGCTACTCGCACCCCGACCCGAAGCGCATCGGGCAGCCGTTCATCGGCGACATCGGCCCCGCGCTGGCCGGCGAGGCCTCCTTCACCACCACCAACGTCGGCACCCTCGGCGAGTCGGTGCGCGCGGTCGTCCCGGTGTACGGCGACGGGCACCGGATCATCGGCCTGGTCTCGGTGGGCATCACCACCAAGGCGATCAACCGGAAGCTGCTCGCCCAGGCGCCGGTGCTGCTCTACGCCGCCGTACCCGCCCTGGCCCTCGCGGCCACCGGGTCCTGGCTGCTCAGCCGGCGGCTGCGGCGGCAGACCCACGGCCTCGGTCCGGCCCAGATGACCCGGATGTACGAGTACTACGACGCCGTCCTGCACTCCGTACGCGAGGGGCTGCTGGTGCTGACCCGGGACCGGCGGGTGGCGCTGGTCAACGACGAGGGCCGCCGCCTGCTCGGGCTGGACGAGGACGCCACGGTGACCGACCGGCCGGTGCGCGACGTCGACCTGCCCCCGGCGGTGGCGGAACTGCTCGCCTCCGGGCGGGACACGCACGACGAGCCGATCCTCGCCGGCGACCGGGTGCTGGTGGTCAACCAGCGGACCACCCGCTTCGAGGGGGCCGTGCTCGGCACCGTGCTGACCCTGCGCGACCAGACCGAGCTGCGCAACCTGGCCAGCGAGCTGGACTCGGTCCGCGCGCTCACCGAGGCGTTGCAGGCGCAGACCCACGAGTCGGCGAACCGGCTGCACACCGTGCTCACCCTGGTGGAGCTGGGCCGCACCGACGAGGCGGTCCGGCTCGCCACCCGGGACCTGGAGCTGGCCCAGCAGCTCACCGACCGGGTGGTCGGGGCGGTGACCGAGCCGGCGCTGGCGGCGCTGCTGCTCGGCAAGTCGGCCCGGGCCGGCGAGCGCGGCGTGGACCTGGTCATCGACCCGGACTGCCGCCTCGACGACAGCCCGCTGCCCACCACCGACCTGCTCACCGTGGTCGGGAACCTGGTCGACAACGCCCTGGAGGCGGTCGCCGGCACCGCCCCGCCCCGCCGGGTCCGCGTCCTGGTCGGCACCGACGCCGACCAGCTCGTGGTCCGGGTCGCCGACACCGGCCCCGGGCTGGAGCCGGAGCGGGTGGCGGACGCGTTCCGCCGCGGCTGGTCCACCAAGAGCACCGGCCGCGGGCTGGGCCTGGCCCTGGTCGGTCAGGTGGTCCGCCGGCACGGCGGCAGCTCCGACGTCGGGCGCACCGACGACGGGGAGACCGTCTTCACCATCCGGCTGCCGATCCCCCGGGAGCCCCGATGAGCGAGCGGACCAGGCGCGGCCCGGTGGAGTCTGCTGACGGCCCGCAGCGGAGTGCCGGCACGGGCGACATCCGGGTGCTGGTGGTGGAGGACGAGCCGCTGCTGGCGGAGGCGCACAAGGCGTACACCGAGCGGGTGCCGGGGTTCGTGGTGGTCGGGGTGGCGCACACCGCGCGGGAGGCGATGGCGGCGCTGCGGCACCGCGGCGGCGCCGACGTGGACCTGGTGCTGCTCGACTTCCGCCTGCCCGACCTGCCCGGGCTGGACGTCTGCCGGGCGTTGCGGGCCGCCGGCAGCAGCGTCGACGTGCTGGCGGTGACCTCGGCGCGGGACCTGGCGGTGGTCCGCACCGCGGTCTCCCTCGGGGTCACCCACTACCTGCTCAAGCCGTTCACTTTCGCCGCGTTCCGCGACAAGCTGGAGCGGTACGCCGAGTACCGGCGACAGGCGCTCGCCGAGGGCGAGGTGGCCGCCCAGCACGAGGTGGACCGGATGTTCGCCACGCTGCGCGGCGCGGCCCGGCACACCCTGCCGAAGGGGCTCGACGAGCAGACGCTGCACACCGTGCTGGCCGCGCTGGGCGACGGCGGCCCGCTCTCCGCCAACGAGGTCAGCCAACGGACCGGGATCTCCCGGGTGACCGCCCGCCGCTACCTGGAATACCTGGTCTCGGCCGACCGTGCGGTCCGCGCGCCCCGCTACGGCACCCCCGGCCGCCCGGAGGTCGAGTACCGCCCGGTGTAGGCGCTCCGGTCGGACGACGGTCGCGCGGCACGCCCCCCTGGCGGGATCCCGACGCGGCCGAACCGGGTGGTGCGGTGCCGGCGCGGCCGATAGCGTCAAATTCTCACCCGCTGCGGAGGCCGCCGATGTTTCTCGAGATCCGCACCTACCGGCTGAAGCCCGGCACGGTGGACGAGTTCGTCCGGGTGATGCGGGAGGAGGCCGCGCCGCTGCTCGGCCGCTTCGGTATCCGCGTGGTGGCCGCCGGGGCGTCCCTGGTCCGCGAGGACGGCCACGAGGAGGCGTACCTGATCCGGGGTTTCCCGTCGCTGGCGGTGCGGGACGAGCAGGAGGCGGCGTTCTACGGCAGCGACGCCTGGCGGAACGGCCCCCGCGAAGCGATCCTGTCCTGCATCGAGAGCTACCACACCGTGGTGCTGGAGACCTCAGACGCTGCCGCCGACGTGCTCTGCGGCCACCGGCCCTGACCTGCCGGCCGAGCGCCGCGAGGCTCGGCTGACGCCGGCCGGGGTGGGCCCGCAACCATCCTGCGCGAACGTGGAAGTGGTGGCCTCGCACCGACGGCGAGGCCACCACATCCCGGATCGAGCGCGATCTTGGCGGCGGCTCAGCGGGGTCAGCTGACGTTGGCCGGGCCGAGGACGCTCTTGAGGTCGCCCATCAGCGCGGTGGTCGCCGCCACCCGGAACGGGCCGAGGCGCAGCGTGGTGACCTTGCCGCCGTTGAGCAGCTTGACGTGCACCTCGGTGTCGCCCGGGTGCAGCACCAGGGTCTCCTTGAGCTTCTCCACCAGCGGCGGCGTACAGCGGTGCACCGGGATGGTCAGGGTGACCGGCTTGTTCGCCGGGTTGCTGCTGATGTCCGGCATGGACATGTCCATCGCCATGATCCGGGGAATGTCGTCGCGCCGGTCGACCCGCCCCTTGACCACCACGATCGCGTCCTCGGCGATGTACTGGCCGATCACCTCGTAGGTGTTGGGGAAGAAGAGGGTCTCCACCCCACCGGCCAGGTCCTCCAGGGTGGCCGAGGCCCAGGCCCGGCCCTGCTTGGTGACCCGGCGCTGCACGCCGGAGAGGATGCCGGCCAGGGTGACCACCGCGCCGTCGGGCACGGTGCCCTCCTCGGACAGCGCGGCGATGGTGCAGTCGGCCGCCGCGCCGAGCACGTGCTCCAGGCCGAAGAGCGGGTGGTCGGAGACGTACAGGCCGAGCATCTCGCGCTCGAAGGCGAGCTTGTCGCGCTTGTCCCACTCCCCCTCGGCGATGGTCGGCATGACCGTGGTGCTGCCGCCGCTGTCCGCGTCGCCGAAGCCGGCGCCGAAGAGGTCGTACTGGCCGACGGCCTCCTTGCGCTTGACGTCGGCGTACGCGTCGATGGCGTCGGCGTGCACGGCGAGCAGGCCCTTGCGTGGGTGGCCCATCGAGTCGAACGCGCCGGCCTTGATCAGCGATTCGATGGTCTTCTTGTTGCAGACCACCGCGTCCACCTTGGACAGGAAGTCGTAGAAGTCGGCGTACGCGCCCTTCTCCTCCCGGCACCGCATGATCGAGGTGACCACGTTCGCGCCGACGTTGCGGATGGCCGCCAGGCCGAACCGGATGTCCCGGCCGACCGGGGTGAACGGCCCGGCCGAGGTGTTCACGTCGGGCGGCAGCACCTGGATGCCCATCCGGCGGCACTCGGAGAGGTAGAGCGCCATCTTGTCCTTGTCGTCGCCGACGGAGGTGAGCAGCGCCGCCATGTACTCGGCCGGGTAGTGCGCCTTGAGGTACGCCGTCCAGTAGGACACCAGGCCGTACGCGGCCGAGTGCGCCTTGTTGAAGGCGTAGCCGGCGAACGGGACGAGCACGTCCCACACCGCCTGGATCGCCTCGTCGGAGTAGCCGCGCTCGCGGCAGCCGTCCCGGAACGGGATGAACTCCTTGTCGAGGATCTCCTTCTTCTTCTTGCCCATCGCCCGGCGCAGCAGGTCCGCCTGGCCGAGGCTGTAGCCGGCCAGGATCTGTGCGGCGCGCTGCACCTGCTCCTGGTAGACGATCAGGCCGTAGGTGGGCGCGAGGATCTCCCGCAGCGGCTCCTCCAGCTCCGGGTGGATCGGGGTGATCTCCTGGAGGCCGTTCTTGCGCAGCGCGTAGTTGGTGTGCGAGTCGACGCCCATCGGGCCGGGCCGGTAGAGGGCCAGCACCGCGGAGATGTCCTCGAAGTTGTCCGGCTTCATCAGCCGCAGCAGGGATCGCATCGGCCCGCCGTCGAGCTGGAACACGCCCAGCGTGTCGCCGCGGGCCAGCAGCTCGTAGGCCGCCTTGTCGTCCAGCGGCAGGGCCAGCAGGTCCAGCTCCTTGCCGTGGTTGAGCTGGATGTTCTTGACCGCGTCGTCGATGATGGTCAGGTTGCGCAGGCCGAGGAAGTCCATCTTCAGCAGCCCGAGCGACTCGCAGGTCGGGTAGTCGAACTGCGTGATGATCACGCCGTCGGAGTCCCGGCGCATCAGCGGGATGTGCTCGATGATCGGCTCGGCGGACATGATCACGCCCGCGGCGTGCACGCCGGTCTGCCGGATCAGCCCCTCGATGCCCTTGGCGGTCTCGATGACCTTCTTGACGTCCGGGTCCGACTCGTAGAGGCCGCGGATCTCGCCCGCCTCGGCGTAGCGCGGGTGCTTCGGGTCGAAGATGCCGGACAGCGGGATGTCCTTGCCCATCACCGCCGGGGGCATGGCCTTGGTGATCCGGTCGCCCACCGCGTACGGGTAGCCCAGCACCCGGGCCGAGTCCTTGATCGCGGCCTTCGCCTTGATCGTGCCGAAGGTCGCGATCTGCGCGACCTTGTCCTCGCCCCACTTGTCGGTGACGTACTTGATCACCTCGCCGCGCCGGCGCTCGTCGAAGTCGATGTCGACATCGGGCATGGAGACGCGCTCGGGGTTGAGGAACCGCTCGAAGATCAGGCCGTGCGGGATCGGGTCCAGGTCGGTGATGCCCAGCGCGTACGCGACCAGCGAGCCGGCGGCGGAGCCACGGCCCGGACCGACCGCGATGCCCTGGCTCTTCGCCCACTGGATGAAGTCGGCGACCACGAGGAAGTACGACGGGAAGCCCATCTGGACGATGACGCCCAGCTCGTACTCCGCCTGGGCGACGTGGCCCTCCGGGATGCCGTTCGGGAAGCGGCGGGCCAGCCCCTTGAAGGTCTCCTTGCGGAACCAGGACTCCTCGGTCTCCCCGTCGGGGATCGGGAAGCGCGGCATCAGGTTGTGGAACTCGAACATCCCGGTGGGGTCGACCTTCTCGGCGACCAGCAGGGTGTTGCGGCAGCCCAGCTGCCACAGCTCGGACGAGTTGACCGCGCGCATCTGGTCGGCCGACTTGATGTAGTAGCCGCCACCCTCCAGCCGGAACCGGTTCGGGTCGTCGATGTTGCTGGCGGTCTGCACGCAGAGCAGGACGTCGTGCGCCTCCGCCTGCTCTTCCCGGGTGTAGTGCGAGTCGTTGGTGACCACAGGTGGGATGTCGAGCTTCCGGCCGATCTCGATCAGCCCGTCGCGGACCCGCTTCTCGATCTCGAGGCCGTGGTCCATGATCTCGAGGAAGTAGTTCTCCCGGCCGAAGATGTCCTGGTACGCGGCGGCGGCCTTGAGCGCCTCGTCGAACTGGCCGAGCCGGAGCCGGGTCTGCACCGCGCCCGACGGGCAGCCGGTGGTGGCCATGATGCCCTCGGCGTGCTCGGCGATCAGCTCCATGTCCATCCGCGGCCACTTGACGTAGTGGCCCTCCATCGAGGCGCGCGAGTTGAGCTTGAACAGGTTGTGCAGGCCGGTCTTGTTCGCCGCCCACATGGTCATGTGGGTGATGGCGCCGTTACCGGAGACGTCGTCGCTCTTCTGCTCCGGGCGGCCCCACTTGACCCGCTGCTTGTGGAAGCGCGACTCCGGCGCCACGTACGCCTCGACGCCGAGGATGGGCTTGACCCCGGCGGCCATGGCCTGCTTGTAGAAGTCGTTCGCGCCGTGCATGTTGCCGTGGTCGGTGATCGCCACCGCCGGCATGCCGAGCCGCGCGGCCTCGGCGAAGAGGTCCTTGAGCCGGGCCGCCCCGTCGAGCATCGAGTACTCGGTGTGCACGTGCAGATGCGCGAACGAGTCGGCCATGCGTGGCGCCCCCCGGCGTTGTGGATCTAGATGGTCGGAGTCGACCGGGACCTACCCTACCGAGGCGATCTGACGGCCTCCACCGTCCGCGCCGAGGGTGGTCTCCGTCTCCCCGATGATCACCCTCAGACAGCGCGTGTGTCACACAATGGCCTGGCGGGTGACAATAGTGTGTGCCACACAGTATGGTGTGAGACATGGTGAGCGAGGAGGTCCTCCGGACCCATCTCCAGGAGTTGCGGCGCGGCACCGTGGTGGTGGCCAGCCTGGTCGCCCTGCGCCAACCCGACTACGGGTACGCGCTGCTGCAACGGCTGGGCGCGCACGGCTTCCCGGTCGACGCGAACACGCTCTATCCCCTGCTCCGGCGGCTGGAGGAGCAGGGGCTGCTGACCAGTGAGTGGAACACCGAGGAGAGCCGGCCGCGCAAGTTCTACCGCACCAGCGAGGAGGGCGAGACGGTGCTGCGCCGCCTCCTCGACGACCTGGCCGCGGTGCAGGCCTCCGTCGCCGGGCTGATCGAAGGAGTGGACCGATGACCTCCCTGACCGACCGCTACCTCGCCGCCACCCTGCGGGCGGTGCCGGCCCCGCGTCGCGCGGAGCTCGCCGAGGAGTTGCGTGCCTCCATCGAGGACATGATCGACGACCGGAGCACCGGCGGGCAGGACCGGGCCGCGGCCGAGCGGGAGGTGCTCACCGAGCTGGGCAACCCGGAACAGCTCGCCGCCCGCTACACCGACCGCCCGCTCCAGCTCATCGGCCCGCGCTATTTCCTGGTCTGGTGGCGGCTGCTCCGGCTGCTGCTCACCTTCGTCCCGGCGATCGCCGGCGTGGTGACCGGCGTGGTCAAGGCGACCGTCGGGAACGATCCCGGCGCGGCCATCGGGGCCGGGATCGCCGCTGCCCTGCAGACGGCGGTGCAGACCGCGTTCTGGATCACCCTCGTCTTCGCGGTCGCCGAACGGCTGAACCCGCCGCTGAACCTGCCCGGGTGGAGCGTCGACCAACTGCCCGAGACGGCGCGGGAGCGGCAGGTGACGCTGGTCGACAGCTGCGCCGCGATCGCGTTCCTGGTGCTCGCCATCGCGTTCCTGCCCTGGCAGCACTTCCAGCCCTGGGTCTCCGGCGACGGCTCGCGGCTGCCCATGATCGACCCGGCGCTGTGGAGCTTCTGGCTGCCGGCGCTGATCGCGGTGCTGGTGGCCACCCTCGGCCTGGAGGTCGCGAAGTACCGGGCCGGCCGGTGGACCTGGCCGCTGGTCGGGGTCAACGCCGTGCTCGACCTCGCGTTCGCGATGCCGCTGGTCTGGCTGCTGCTCACCGACCGGCTGCTCAACCCGGCGCTGGTCGAGCGGTTCGCCTGGCTGCGCGAGGGCGGGGTGGACGACGTGGCCCGGGTCGCCATCGTGGTCACCGCCGCCGTCGTGGTCTGGGACGTCATCGACAGCGCGGTCAAGGCCCGCCGGGCCGCCGACTGAACCCGCCGGCCCGGCGCGCCCCTGCCGGCCAGGGACGCGCCGGGCCGGGGTACGCGGGCTCAGGCGCCCCCCGAGTTTCCGGGCCGAGGCCGTCGAACCGCTGTTGATACAAACGTATGGGTAGAGGGGAGTTCGACATGCGGATCCGGGGGGTCGTCTACGACACCGGTGTCGAGATGCTGCCCGGCCGCCCGTCCCGGCCGGCGTTCGACCCGGACCAGGTCCGCGACGACCTGCGGGTGATCGCCACGGAGCTGCACGCCAACGCGGTACGACTCGTCGGGGAGAACCTGGAGCGGCTGCGCCTGGCCGCCGATGCCGCCGCCGAGGCGGGGCTGGCGGTCTGGCTCTCCCCCGCGCTGCCGGACGCCACGTCGGCCGCCGCCCGGGTTCAGCTCGCCAGCTGCGCCGACCTCGGGGAGCGGCTGCGCGTCCGGGGGGCCGAGGTGGTGCTGGTGGCCGGCTGGGAGGCGACCCTCTTCCTGCGCGGCATCGTCGCCGGAGCCACCGCGGCCGACCGGACGGCCACCATGACCAGCCCACGCCGGCTGCTGTGGAGCACCCTGCGGCACGGCCCCTTCCCGTACGCGCTCAACCGGCACCTGCGCCGGGCGGCCGCCACGGCCCGGTCCCGCTTCCACGGCCCGGTGACGTACGCGGCGCTCGGTTTCGAGAGCGTGGACTGGCGGCCCTTCGACTACGTCGGGGTGGACCACTATCGCAGCGGGGAGTCACCGCAGGAGTGGACCGAGGCGCTCGGGCGCAGGCGCCGCCACGGCAGGCCGGTGGTGCTCACCGAGCTGGGCTGCGCCACGTACGCGGGCGCCGAGGCGCGCGGCGCGCTCGCCTGGACGGTGGTCGACCGCGACGCCGACCCGCCCCGGCTGCGCGAGCCGGTGGTGCGCGACGAGCGGGCACAGGCCGAGGAGGTCGGCCGGCTGCTGGACCTGGCCGGGACGGCCGGGGTCGAGGGCGCCTTCGTCTACACCTACGCGGCGTTCAGCTACCCGCACCGGCCGGAGCCCGAGTGGGACCTGGACACCGCCGGCTACGGCCTGGTCGCGGTGCTGCCCGACGGCTCGGTCCGCCGCAAGGCGGCCTTCGACGCGGTGGCGCGCCGCTACGCGCTGTGAACAGACACCAGCGTCCAGGTCGCCCGGTACGGGGCAGCCTGGACGCCGGGTCGGAACGGGTCAGCCGACGGCGGCCATGACCTCGTCGGACACGTCGAAGTTGGCGTAGACGTTCTGCACGTCGTCGCAGTCCTCGAGGACGTCGATCAGCTTGAAGATCTTGCGGGCGCCCTCCTCGTCCAGCGGCACGTTGACGCTGGGGATGAGGGAGGACTCGGCCGACTCGTACTCGATGCCGGCGTCCTGCAGGGCGGTCCGCACCGCGATCAGGTCGCCGGGCTCGGAGACCACCTCGTACGCCTCACCGAGGTCGTTGACCTCCTCGGCGCCGGCGTCGAGGACCGCCATCATCACGTCGTCCTCGGTGGTGCCCGTCTTGGGGACGATCACCACGCCCTTGCGGGAGAACATGTACGACACCGAGCCGGCGTCGGCGAACGAGCCGCCGTTGCGGGTCAGCGCGGTCCGCACCTCGGTGGCGGCGCGGTTGCGGTTGTCGGTGAGGCACTCGATGAGCAGCGCGACGCCGTTCGGGCCGTAGCCCTCGTACATGATCGTCTGGTAGTCGGCGCCGCCGGCCTCCAGGCCGGAACCGCGCTTGACCGCGCGATCGATGTTGTCGTTCGGGACCGAGTTCTTCTTCGCCTTCTGGATGGCGTCGTAGAGGGTCGGGTTGCCGGCCGGGTCGCCGCCGCCGGTCCGGGCCGCCACCTCGACGTTCTTGATCAGCTTGGCGAACATCTTGCCGCGCTTGGCGTCGATGACGGCCTTCTTGTGCTTGGTGGTCGCCCACTTTGAGTGGCCGGACATCTCATACCTCCGTTAGTGATCCACGCCTGCGTCGACTGCCCGCGCCGAATCCACGGTCAACCGGTACGGATGGAGCTGGCCGGTCGGCTCCGCGTGGACGGCTGCGGCGAGCGATGGCCCTGCCGAACCGCGGCAATCCTACCGAGAGGACGTCACCGCATGTCACACCCGGCACCCGTGCCGGGGCGCGGCGGGTGGCCGGGCCGTTGCCGGTAGACAACAACCGCGGGCCGGAAAACATGCCCGCGAGGGTACGAAAGGGCTGCTCCCGGCCTCAGGCCGCGGCCCGGACGAGGTCCACGAAGTAGCGGTGCAGCCGCAGGTCGCCGGTGAGCTCCGGGTGGAACGAGGTGGCCAGCAGATTGCCCTGCCGGACCGCGACGATCCGGTCGGCGGCCGGCCCGTCGGTGACCCGGCCCAGCACCTCGACACCGGCGCCGACCCGCTCCACCCACGGCGCGCGGATGAACACGGCGTGGAACGGCTCGCCCGGGACCCCGGCGATCTCCACGGGGGCCTCGAACGAGTCGACCTGGCGGCCGAACGCGTTGCGCCGGACGGTCATCTCGATGCCCTGGAAGCCCCGCTGGTCGGGGCGGCCGTCGAGCACCTCGGCGGCAAGCATGATCATGCCGGCGCAGGAGCCGTAGACCGGCATGCCGGCGGCGATCCGCTTGTCGATCGGCTCGCGCATCTCGAAAATGTCGGCGAGCTTGCTGATCGTGGTGGACTCGCCGCCCGGGATCACCAGCCCGTCGACCGCGTCCAGCTCGACCGGCCGGCGGACCGGGCGGGCGTCGGCGCCGGCGCCGGCCAGGGCGGCGACGTGCTCACGCACGTCCCCCTGCAGGGCGAGCACCCCGATCACGGGTTCGGTCACGTCAGTTTCCTCTCGACTCAGGAGGGGGCCCCTGCTGTTGACAAGGGCCCCTCCTCGCACGTCACCAGCCGCGCTCGGCCAGCCGGTGCGGCTGCGGGATCTCGTCGACGTTGATGCCCACCATCGCCTCGCCCAGGCCGCGGGAGACCTTGGCCAGCACGTCCGGGTCGTCGTGGAAGGTGGTGGCCTTCACGATCGCGGCGGCCCGCTGGGCCGGGTTGCCGGACTTGAAGATGCCCGAGCCGACGAAGACGCCCTCGGCGCCGAGCTGCATCATCATGGCCGCGTCGGCCGGGGTGGCGATGCCGCCCGCGGTGAACAGCACGACCGGCAGCTTGCCGCTCGCGGCGACCTCCTTGACCAGCTCGTACGGCGCCTGGAGCTCCTTCGCGGCGACGTACAGCTCGTCCTCGGGCAGCGACTGGAGCCGGCGGATCTCCTTGCGGATCTTGCGCATGTGGGTGGTGGCGTTGGAGACGTCACCGGTGCCGGCCTCGCCCTTCGAGCGGATCATGGCGGCGCCCTCGGTGATCCGGCGCAGCGCCTCGCCCAGGTTGGTCGCGCCGCAGACGAAGGGGACGGTGAAGGCCCACTTGTCGATGTGGTTCTCGTAGTCGGCCGGGGTCAGCACCTCGGACTCGTCGATGTAGTCGACGCCGAGGGACTGCAGGATCTGCGCCTCGACGAAGTGACCGATCCGGGCCTTGGCCATCACCGGGATCGAGACGGCGTTGATGATGCCGTCGATCATGTCCGGGTCGCTCATCCGGGACACGCCGCCCTGCGCGCGGATGTCCGCCGGCACCCGCTCCAGCGCCATGACCGCGACGGCGCCCGCGTCCTCGGCGATCTTGGCCTGCTCGGGGGTGACCACGTCCATGATCACGCCACCCTTGAGCATCTCGGCCATCCCCCGCTTGACGCGGGCGGTGCCGACGACGGAGGTGGCGTTGGTGTTCGGGGAGGTGGAATCGGACACGGGTCATCGCTCCTTGGGCATGCTCGGGGGTGGCTCGCGAACGAGGCTACGACGGGTCCAACGCCGGTCCGACAGCCAATCAGCCCCCCGGTGGCCTGCTCTGTGGTCGGGGTCACCCGGGCCCGGGGCAGCGCCGGGCTCAGCCGGTGGGGACGTCCGCCGGGGCGGTCAGGGTCGGGTCGTCGATGTCGAAGTACCGGGGCCACTCGTGCCCGCGCCCCATCCGGAACAGCCGTACCAGCGGGCGGCCGCGGGCCGCCCGGGCGTCCCGGACCAGGTCGGTGTGCACCTGCCGGGCCAGGGCCAGCCGCCGGCTCGCCGCGATCACCGCCTCGCAGGCCGGGTCGTCCGGGTCCAGCTCGACCGTGCGCAGCTGCCGGGTCAGGTCGTTCTCGGCCGCCTCCCGCTCCTCGGGCACGGCGTCCAGGGCGATCCGGGCCGCCGCGTACAGCTCCACGCCGTACCGCCGCTCGGCCAGCACCGCCGCGGCCGCCGCGCGGCGCAGCAGGTGGGCGTCGAGCGCCCGGGCGGCCGACTCCGCCCGGGTCTGCAGCCGCTGGACCCGGCCGGCCGTCCAGATCAGGTACGCCGCGAAGAGCCCGACGACCAGGACCGCGCCCACCACCCACCACATGCCCGGCATCGTAGTGCTGCACCTCCTCCCGCCCGGTCCGCGTGGCCCCCGGCCGACGCCCTCGTCACAGCGGCCCCACCGACCCCGGCGGTCAGCCCAGCTCCGCCCACTCCTGGTCCATGACCCGGCCGTCGGTGGCCTCGATCGCCGCTGCGTATACCTCCAGAACCCGGCGGGCAACCACGGGCCAGTCGAAATTCGCCACTACCTGGTCGCCGCAGGCGGTCAGCTCGGCCCGCCGGTCGGCGTCGTCGAGCAGCTCGACCAGGGCGGTACGCAGCGCCGCGGCGTCCCCGGTCGGGAAGAGCCGGCCGGCCCGCCCGCCGTCCAGCACCCGGCGGAACGCGTCCAGGTCGCTGGCCACCACGGTGGTGCCGGCGGCGAGCGCCTCGGTGAGGATCATCCCGAACGACTCCCCGCCGGTGTTCGGCGCGACGTAGAGGTGCAGGCTGCGTAGCATGCGAGGTTTGTCCGCCTCGGAGACCATGCCGAGGAAGCTCACCCGGTCCCGCAGCTCGGCGGGGAACTGCCCGTACAGGTCCTCCGCGTCGCCCGGCCCGGCGACCAGCAGGCGCAGCCCGGGGCGCTCCGGGGCGAGCGCGACGAACGCGTCCCGCAGGATCGGGAAGCCCTTGCGCGGCTCCGTGAACCGGCCCAGGAAGCCCAGCGTCCCGCCGCTGCCCGGGCCGCACTCCCCCGGCCAGCCGGGTAGCGGCTCGACGCCGGCGAACTTCGCCACCGCCACCCCGTTGGGGATCTCCACCGCGCCGCCGTCCATGTGCTCGACCTGCACCTTGCGGGCCAGCGCGCTCACCGCGATCCGAGCGGTGATCCGCTCCAGCAGGATCTGCAGCACTCCCTGCGCGGCGGAGAGCACCCGGGACCGGGTCATCGCGGTGTGGAACGTGGCCACCACCGGGCCGCGGGCGCAGAGCACCGCCAGCATCGACAGGCTGGGGGTGAGCGGCTCGTGCACGTGCAGCACGTCGAAGTCGCCCCGGGTGATCCAGCGCCGCACCCGGGCGGTGGAGACCGGGCCGAACGCGATCCGGGCCACCGAGCCGTTGTACGGCAGCGGCACCGCCCGCCCGGCCGGCACCACGTACGCCGGCAGCGGCGAGTCCTCGTCGGCCGGGGCCAGCACGCTCACCTCGTGGCCCAGGCCGATCAGCGCCTCGGCCAGGTCCATGACGTGGTTCTGCACGCCGCCCGGGACGTCGAAGGAGTACGGGCACACGATGCCGATCCGCACGTTCGTGCCCTCTCCCTCAGATCGTCCCGGTCGTGGCCGGCGGGGTCGGGGCGTCCGCGCCGCCGTTCGTCGCCCGCTGGTCCAGCCACATCCGCTGCAACATGTGCCAGTCTTCCGGATGCCGGGCGATGCCCGCCGCCAGACCGTCGGCAATCCGCTGGGTCACCGTCCGGACCCGTTCGTCCAGCGCGGCGCTCTCCGGGTCGGGCAGCGGCAGCGGGCCCTCGATGGCGGCGCGGGCTACGTCCGGCTCGTACCACATGGAGGCCACGTAGAGCGGGGCGCCGGACCGGATCGCCAGCAGGGCCGGGCCGGCCGGCATCCGGGTCCGGCCGCCGAAGAACTCCACCTCCACGCCCCGGGCGGAGAGGTCCCGGTCGGCGAGCAGCGGCACCACGGTGCCCGCCCGCAGCCGGTCCAGCAGCACGTCGAACACGGGCCGGTCGCCGCCGTGGGTGGGCAGGATCTCCATGCCGAGGCCCTCCCGGAAGGCGAGGAAGCGCTCGTAGACGCCCTCCGGCTTGAGCCGCTCGGCGACCGTGGTGATCGGCCAGCCGGTGGCGGCCACCCAGGCCCCGGCGGCGTCCCAGTTGCCGGCGTGCGGCAGGGCGACCACCGCGCCCCGGCCTTCCGCCACGTCGGCGGCGAGCTTCTCCGCGCCGTCGAGGTGGAACCCGGCGAGGATCTCCCGGCGGCTCAGCGCGGGCAGCCGGAACGCCTCCATCCAGTACCGGGCGTACGACCGCAGGCCGCGCCGCACCAGGTCGTCCAGCTCCGCCTCGGGGACCTCCGGGCCGACCACCCGGCGCAGGTTGGCGCGCAGCCGGGCCGTACCCCCGCCGCCCCGGCGGTGGGCGCGGTCGGCGCCCGCCCGGAAGGCGGCGGCGACCACGGGCCGGGGCAGCGCGCGGACCAGCCGCCAGCCCGCGACGTAGCCCGCCTCGGTGAGGTTCACTCCTTGCCGACCAGCTGCGCCTGCCGGTACACGTGGACCATCCGCTGGCCGACCGTGAAGATCGCGACGGCGGCGAGCAGCCAGAGCGCGATCGGCAGGGCCGGGTCGAGGCCGAGGCCGGTGAGCAGGCCGCCCACCCCGACGATCAGCAGCCGCTCGGTGCGCTCGGCGATGCCCACGTTCGCGGTCATGCCCAGCCCCTCGGCGCGGGCCTTGACGTACGAGACCAGCCCGCCCGCGGCCAGGCAGAGCAGCGCGGCGGCCACCCCCGAGTAGTGGTGCTGGGTGGCCAGCCAGTACGCGACCGCGCCGAAGACGGCGCTGTCCGCGATCCGGTCCATGCTCGAGTCGAGGAAGGCGCCGAATTTCGTCGAGCCGCCGCTCATCCGGGCCATCGTCCCGTCGAGGAGGTCGGTGAGCGCGAAGACCGTGACGATCAGCGCTCCGGCGACCAGGTGACCGCGGGCGCCGAAGCCGAGCGCGCCGACGAGCACGCCGAGGGTGCCGGTCACGGTGACCGCGTTGGGGGACACGCCCGCGCGGAGCAGCCCGCGCGCGACCGGCTCCACGACGCGGGTCATGCCCGCGCGGGCCGTCACTTGGAAGATCTTCGCCATGGCGGTCCCACGATAACGGCCGGCAGCGGCCGGGGACACAGCTGGTCGTCCCGACCCGCCAGCCGCTCTTGTGTCGACTCGGTAACGGGTGTGAGATCGAGCGTGGGAGGTGAGCCAGTTCACCGGAACACCCGTCCGCGTACCCGTCGTCCAGGAGACCACCGGAGGATATCGCCGCGGCACCCGCCCGGGCCGCTTCCCCGTCGCGCGCGGCGGTCGCCACCACCACCGGCTGAGGGAGGTGCGCCGCCATGGCGCAGAAAAATCAGGAGAAGGGGGTCACCGGCGGCGCGCCGGTGGTGACCGAACCCGACAGGGTTCGCAACGTGGTGCTCGTCGGGCACTCCGGGGCGGGCAAGACCACGCTGGTCGAGGCGCTGCTCGCGGCCAGTGGCACGATCGGCCGGGCCGGCAGCGTCACCGACGGCACCACGGTCTGCGACCACGACCCCGCCGCCGTACGCCAGCAACGCTCGGTCAGCCTGGCCTGCGCCCCGCTGCTGCACCGCGACGTCAAGGTCAACCTCCTGGACACCCCCGGATACGGCGACTTCGTCGGCGAGCTGCGCGCCGGGCTGCGGGCCGCCGACGCGGCGCTGTTCGTGGTCTCCGCCGTCGACGGCATGGACGCGGCCACCGCCGCGCTCTGGGAGGAGTGCGCCGCGGTGGACATGCCGCGGGCCGTCGCGGTCTCCCGGCTGGACCACCCCCGCGCCGACTTCGACGAGGCGGTGGCGCTCTGCCAGCGGGTCTTCGGCGACAACGTGCTCCCGCTCTACCTGCCGATGCTCGGTGACGACGGCGTGTCGGTGGTCGGCCTGATGGGGCTGATCACCCGGCGGGTCTTCGACTACTCCACCGGGCTGCCGCCGGCCGTCCGCGAGCCGGACCCGGAGCACCTGCCGGCCATCCAGGAGTCCCGCAACGAGCTCATCGAGGGGATCATCGCGGAGAGCGAGGACGAGACCCTGATGGACCGCTACCTCGGCGGCGAGGAGATCGACACCGAGGTGCTCATCACCGACCTGGAGAAGGCGGTCGCCCGGGGTCACTTCTACCCGGTGGTGCCGGTCTGCGCGGAGACCGGGGTCGGCCTGGACGCGCTGCTCGACGGCCTGGTGTCGGCGTTCCCCTCGCCGCTGGAGCACGAGCTGCCGGCGGTCACCGGGGTGGACGGCTCGCCCCGTCCCCCGCTGGCCTGCGACCCGGACGGCCCGCTGGTCGCCGAGGTGGTCAAGACGACCGTGGACCGGCACGTCGGGCGGGTCTCCCTGGTCCGGGTCTTCTCCGGCACGCTCCGCCCCGACCAGCAGATCCACGTGTCCGGGCACGGCATGGCCGAGCGCGGCCACCCCGACCACGACGCCGACGAGCGGGTCGGCCACCTCTACAGCCCGCTCGGCGCGACGCTGCGCGAGGTGCCGGCCGCCGTTGCCGGCGACATCTGCGCGATCACCAAGTCGGGCAGCGCGGAGACCGGCGACACCATCTCCGCCCGGGAGGAGCCGCTGCTCATCGCGCCCTGGGAGATGCCGGAGCCGCTGCTGCCGGTGGCCATCGTGGCGAAGAGCCGGGCCGACGAGGACGCCCTCGCCCGCAACCTGGCCCGGCTGGTGGCCGGCGACCCGACGCTGCGGCTGGAGCGCAACGCCGAGACCCACCAGTTGGTGCTCTGGTGCATGGGCGAGGCCCACGCCGACGTGGTGCTGGACCGGCTGCGGGCCGGCGGCGTCGAGCTGGAGACCGAACCGGTCCGGGTGGCGCTGCGGGAGACCTTCACCGCCGCCGCCAAGGGGCACGGCCGGCACGTCAAGCAGTCCGGCGGCCACGGCCAGTACGCCGTCTGCGACATCGAGGTGGCGCCGCTGCCGCGCGGCGCCGGCTTCGAGTTCGTGGACAAGGTGGTCGGCGGGGCGGTGCCGCACAACTACATCCCGTCGGTGGAGAAGGGCGTCCGGGCGCAGATGGAACGCGGTCTGGTCGCCGGCTGTCCGGTGGTGGACCTGCGGGTGACCCTCTTCGACGGCAAGGCGCACAGCGTGGACTCCTCCGACGCGGCGTTCCAGACCGCCGGCGCCCTGGCGCTACGGGACGCCGCCGAGAAGGGCCAGCCGGCGCTGCTGGAGCCCGTCGACGAGGTGACCATCCGGGTGCCGGACTCGTCGGTGGGCGCGGTGATGGGCGACCTCTCCGGCCGGCGCGGCCGGGTGCTCGGCACCGAGCCGGACCCGGACGCCGAGGGGCGCACCCTGGTCCGCGCCGAGGTGCCCGCCACCGAGCTGCTCCGGTACGCGGTCGAGCTGCGGTCGATGACCGCCGGCACGGGCACCTTCCGGCGCGAGTTCGCCCGGTACGAGCCGATGCCCGCCCACCTCGCCGAGCAGGTCCGCAAGGAGCACGCCACCCGCTCCTGACCCCGCCCGTCCCGCCCGCCCCGCCCGCCCGGCCCCGCCTGGACGCGACCGGGCCCGGCTGGACCCACCCATGCCCCGCCCGCCCCCTGGACCCGCCCGGGCCCGAGGCGACTGATTCACGGAAATAGTGGTCTCCGCACCGCGGGAGGCCACTATTTCCGTGAATCAGCGCGGATCTTGGGCGGGCGGCGCGGCGACGGCGTGGGCGTCAGGGGCGGGCGGCGGGGACGGGGGGCATCGGCCAGTGTGGGCGGTCGGCGTCGCGCAGGGCGGCCGACCGGAGGGCGGCGAGCTGGCGTTCCACCTCGGCGAACTGGTCGGGGGCGAGCGGGCCCCAGCGCAGCGCCGCGGCGTTCTCCTCGACCTGGGCGACCGTCCGCGCCCCCGGGATCGGCACCGTCCGACCGCTGCGCGCCCAGATCCAGCCGAGCGCGCCCTGGGCGAGGGTCCGGCCGTCGGCGGTCAGCGCGCCCCGCACGGCGGCCACCCGGCGCAGCCACTCCGGTGCGGGCCGGCCGCTGCGGAACCACTCCAGCCAGTTCGGCGCGGTGCCCCGGACGTCGTCGCGGGGCAGCGTGGACCCCGGGGTGTACTTGCCGGTCAGCAGCCCCATCCCGAGCGGCCCCCGGGCGATGCTGGCCAGGTCGTGCTTGTCGCAGACGGCCAGCATGGCCGGGGCGTCGCGGAGCACCGACAGGCCGTGCTGCACGCCGGTGGCGCCCGGGGCGACCTGGGCGAACGCGGCGGCCCGGTCGACCCGGTCGGTGCTCCAGCCGTACGCCCGGACCAGCCCGTCGGCGACCAGCTCCTCCAGGGTGTCGACCAGCGCCTCGGCGCGTGGCACCGGCAGGTCCCCGAGGTGCAGCTGGTAGAGGTCGATCCGGTCGGTGTCCAGCCGGCGCAGCGAGTCGGTGACCGCCCGCCGCAGGTAGGCGGGGGAGGCGTCCTCCCCGGTGGCCTGCCGGGCCGCCTCGTCGAACGTGTAGCCCCACTTGGTGGCGATCACCGCCTCGTCGCGGCGGCCGGCCAGCGCCCGGCCGAGGATCCGCTCGCCGTGCCCGGCCCCGTACGTGTCGGCGGTGTCGAAGAGGGTGACGCCCAGGTCGAGCGCCCGGCGGACGGCCCGCACCGACTCCTCGTCGTCGACCGCGCCCCAGCCCAGCGGCCGGGTCCCCTCCGCCCACGGCCCACCGATCGCCCAGCACCCCATGCCGAGGGCGCTGACCTCGATGCCGCTGCGGCCCAACGTCCGCGTGCTGACTGCCATCGCCGCATCCTGCCACCTGCCCGACGCCGGTGGGCGGGAACATCACCCGGGGTGCCGGGGCGGCCACGGCGGACGGTCAGCGGGGCACGGCGTACGCCAGCACCAGCGGGGTCGCCTGCCCCGGCCAGGCGCCGGTCAGGCAGGCGTCGGACGGGGCGTCGGCCGAGCCCGGCCGCCGGACGACGGCCAACTCGACCGGGTGGGTCCGGATCAGCGTCGGGTCGCCGTCGACCACCTCGTGGGAATCACCGAGGACCGGCGGCCGGCCATCGCCGACGCGGCCGCCGGTGACGGTCATGTTCGGCTGGCGGGCCTCCCGCCGCCCGTCCACCTCGAAGTACTCTTCCGCCTGCCCGCCGCCGGCGAAGAGGGCGGCGGCCAGGGCGGGCGGGTAGACCGGGTCGGCGCAGGCGTCGTACACCCAGCGCGGGCCCAGCACGGAGTGCTCGGTGGTGCCGACCAGCCAGCGGTCGGCGCCGGCCAGCGGCGCACTCCGGTAGGTGAGCGGCACCTGCAGGACCGGCCCGTCCCCGGCCCGGACGAGCAGCGTCTCGATCCCGACCTCGCCGGCCGGGTCGTCGAAGCGGAACGTCGCCACCCGGGTGACGGCGACGCCCGCCGTCCCGGCGAACCAGGGGCGGCCGGGCAGCCAGGCGGTGAGCAGGTCGAGCTTCGAGGGGCGCAGTTCCGCGCGGTGCAGCAGAGCCATGCGCAAGATCGTACTGTCGGGGGGAACGCCGGGGGGCCGCCGATCCGGACGGTGCGGCAGCACCGCGACCGCGAGGAACAATGGGGCATGGCCACGGAACAGCTCGATCGGCCGACGGAGGCTCGGCCGGCGCCCCGCTGGGTGGCGCCCACCTTCGTGCTGCTGGCCCTGCTCACCCTGCCCTGGGTCGGCTACCTCGCGCTGACGCTGCCCCGGCACGCGGTGGCGGTGCACTACCGGGCGGCCTGGGTCGGCTTCGACCTGGGCCTGGTGGCGCTGCTCGCGCTGACCGCGTGGTACGCGTACCGGGGCGACCGCCAGGTGGCGCTGGCCGCCACCGGCACGGCGACGATGCTGGCGGTGGACGCCTGGTTCGACGTGGTCACCACCCCGGCCGGGCCGGACCTGGTGGTGTCGGTGCTGCTGGCCGTCCTCGTCGAGCTGCCGCTCGCCGTGGTCTGCGTCTGGATCGCCCGGCACGGCGACCGGATGGTCGCCCGCCGGCTGCGCCAGCTCGCCGCCCGCGCCCAGCTGGCGACCGACCGGGCCGACTCGGCCCAGCGCACCGCCGCCAGCGCCCGCCGCCAGTTGGCCCGCGTCCGGGGCCGGCAGCGCTGACGGTACGGACGGGCTCGCCGCACCGGCCGGCCCCGCCCGCGACGGCCGGCGGCGGCATCGCGGACGGCGGCGGAGCGGGTCAGGCCGGCCAGGCCTTGGCGAACAGGTCCCGGGTGTCGGCGAGCAGCTGCGGCAGCACCTTGGTCCGGCCGATCACCGGCATGAAGTTGGCGTCCCCGCCCCAGCGCGGCACCACGTGCTGGTGCAGGTGGGCGGCGATGCCGGCGCCCGCCACGCCGCCCTGGTTCAGGCCCAGGTTGAAGCCGTGCGCGTTGGAGACCCGGCGGACCACCCGCATGGCGTCCTTGGTGAACGCGGCCAGCTCCGCGGTCTCCGGCGCGTCCAGCTCGGTGTAGTCGGCGACGTGCCGGTACGGACAGACCAGCAGGTGCCCGGGGTTGTACGGGTAGAGGTTGAGCACCGCGAAGACGTGCTCGCCCCGGGCGACGATCAGGCTCTCCTCCGGGGGCAGGCCGGGGGCGCGGCAGAACGGGCAGCCGGTGGGCTTCTCGTAGCCACCCTCGGGACGGTCCTCCCCCGAGATGTAGGTCATCCGGTGCGGCGTCCAGAGCCGTTCCAGCCCGTCCGCCAGACCGTTGTCGGTGCCGTCCTCGAAATGTCGATCCGCCCCAGTCACACCGCAGATCCTACGGTCACCGCACCGTCGCGGCCGGGCCGGACACCGGCGTCCGGGGACACGGGTGGCGGGGTCGCGCGGGACACCGGTGACCGGCCCCGGAGACGCGACACGGCGGAGTCCGGTCGCCCGGAGCACCGCCGTGTCGGCAGGGTCGCCGCTCAGCCCTCGGCCGACGGACCCGAGTTGGTCCGCGAGGTGACCACGTCGACCACGTGGGCGACCGCCTCGGCGATCGGCACGCCGTTGCGCTGCGACCCGTCCCGGTAGCGGAAGGAGACCGTGCCGGCGGCCACGTCGTCGTCCCCGGCGATCACCATGAACGGGATCTTCTGCTGCTGGGCGTTGCGGATCTTCTTCTGCATCCGGTCGTCGCCCGCGTCGACGTCGGCCCGGATCCCCTGCTTGCGCAGCGTGGTGACGAAGTCCTGGAGGTAGTCGGTGTGGTCCTCGCGGATCGGGATGCCGACCACCTGCACCGGGGCGAGCCAGGCCGGGAACGCGCCGGCGTAGTGCTCGGTGAGCACGCCGATGAAGCGCTCGATCGACCCGAACTTGGCGCAGTGGATCATGACCGGCTGCTGCCGGCTGCCGTCGGCCGCCTGGTACTCCAGCCCGAAGCCCTTCGGCTGGTTGAAGTCGTACTGGATGGTCGACAGCTGCCAGGTGCGGCCGATCGCGTCCTTGGCCTGCACGGAGATCTTCGGGCCGTAGAAGGCCGCGCCACCCGGATCCGGCACCAGGTCCAGCCCGGTCTCGCGGGCGCACTGCTCGAGCACCGCGGTGGCCGTCGCCCAGTCCTCGTCGGACCCGACGAACTTGTCGGGCCGGGACTCGTCGCGGGTCGACAGCTCCAGGTAGAAGTCGTCGATGCCGAAGTCCTTCAACAGGCTCAGCACGAAGTTGAGCAGGTGCTTGATCTCGGCCGGCGCCTGCTCCCGGGTGCAGTAGGAGTGCGAGTCGTCCTGGGTCAGGCCGCGCACCCGGGTCAGCCCGTGGACCACGCCCGACTTCTCGTACCGGTAGACCGATCCGAACTCGAACAGCCGCATCGGCAGCTCACGGTAGGACCGCCCGCGCGACCGGTAGATCAGGTTGTGCATCGGGCAGTTCATCGCCTTGAGGTAGTAGTCCGCGCCCTCGAGTTCCATGGGCGGGTACATCCCGTCGGCGTAGTACGGCAGATGACCGGAGGTGTGGAAGAGGCCTTCCTTCGAGATGTGCGGGGTCCCGACGTACTGGAAGCCCTCCTCGATGTGGCGGGTGCGGACGTAGTCCTCCATGACCCGCTTGATCACGCCACCCTTGGGGTGGAAGACCACCAGGCCCGAGCCGATCTCGTCCGGGAAGCTGAACAGGTCGAGGTCCGCGCCGAGCTTGCGGTGGTCGCGCCGGGCCGCCTCCTCCAGCAGCTTCAGGTACGCCTTGAGCTCGTCCCGGGTCGGCCACGCGGTGCCGTACACCCGCTGGAGCTGCGGGTTCTTCTCCGAGCCCCGCCAGTACGCGGCGGCCGAGCGCATCAGCTTGAACGCGCCGATCAGCCGGGTGTTCGGCAGGTGCGGGCCGCGACACAGGTCCGACCAGCAGACCTTGTCCTCGTTCGCGGCGAGGTTGTCGTAGATGGTCAGCTCGCCGCCGCCCACCTCCATCACCTCGGAGGAGTCCAGCCCCTCCCCCTTGACCTCGATCAGCTCCAGCTTGAACGGCTCGGCGGCCAGCTCGCCCCGCGCCTCGTCCAGGCTGCTGAAGCGGCGCCGGCGGAACCGCTGGCCGGACTTGATGATCTCCTGCATGCGCTTCTCGAGCTTCGCCAGGTCGTCCGGCTGGAACGGCTTGTCGACCTGGAAGTCGTAGTAGAAGCCGTTCTCGATCGGCGGGCCGATGCCGAGCTTCGCCTCGGGAAAGACGTCCTGCACGGCCTGGGCGAGCACGTGCGCGGTCGAGTGGCGCAGCACGTTGAGCCCGTCCGGGGAGTCCAGGGAGACCGGCTCGACGCTGGTCTCCTCGGCCGGCTTCCAGTCGAGGTCGCGGAGCTGGCCGAGCGGGTCGCGGACCACCACGACGGCCTTCGGGCCGCTGGTGGGCAGCCCGGCCGCGGCCACCGCGTCGGCCGCCGTCGTCCCGGCGGCGACGACGACGGGGTCGGCCACGACGGGGGTACGGGGTGCGGACACGGTGACTCCTGTCGTCGATGGGTATCGGATGTGCCGGTACCGGCCCCTGCGATGCTATCGGTCGCCCGATCCGCACCGTCGGCGACGCCGTGTCGTCCCGATGGCTGGCCCGGCGAATTCCGTCCCCCGTTGAACCTTTCCGGGCTCCGGCCCGAACTACCGGGTGTGGCCGGGGCCGGCGCCGGCCGCGTGCGGACGGATGGGGGCGACCATGACGATGACCCGTCGGGGCCGGTGGTGGGCGGCGGCGCTGCTGGCCGCCACGGTGGGAGCGGTGAGCTGGCCCGGTGCGGCGAGCGCGGCCGGGGTGACGGTCACCACCTCCCCGGCGCAGGTGCACCAGGGCGACGCGATCGAGCTGGCCGTGGTGCTGCCCGAGGAGCGGGCCGCCAGCCGGACCACCCGGATCGAGCTGCGGATGCCGGCGGACGCGCCGATCGGCGAGGTCTACCCCCTCTCGGTGCCCGGCTGGGCGCCGCGCATCACCACCCGCGACCTCGACCAGCCGGTGGCCGGCATCCACTCCTCCGAGCTGACCCAGGTGACCGAGGCGGTGACCTGGATCCGCATGCCCGGGGCGGCCGGGCCCGCCCGGCTGTCGCTCGGCATGGGCCCGATGCCGGCCACCGACCGGCTCACCTTCCAGGTGATCCAGACGTACGCCGACGGCACGGTGGTGCGGTGGGCCGACCCGGCCGGCGGGACCCACCCGGCACCGACCGTGGCCCTGCTGCCGCCGCTGCCGAACAGCGGCGGGCACGGTGGCCACGGCGCGCCGGCCGCCGAGACACCCGCCGACGCGGCCGGCCCGGCGGCGCCGGCGGACCGCGACGGCGGTCCGAGCGCGGATCTCCTGCTCGGTGGCGGCCTGCTCGCCGGGCTCGGCGGCGGCGCGGCGCTCGGCTGGCTGCTCAGCCGCCGGCGGCGCGGCACCCTGACGCTCCCCGCCGACGACACCCCGCCCGCCGGGCCTCCCGCCGGCAACGGCGCTTCCGCCCACGGCAGCGCTCCCGCCGACAACGGCGCTCCCGCCGACGACGGGGCTGCCGCCGAGGACGCCGGCGACCCGGAGCCGGCCGACCCCGACGAGCCCCGCCCGGGCCGCGGTGACACCGGGGAGCCCGTCCTCACCGCCGAGGACCGGCCGACGGTCGCCGCAGCCCCCACCCGCTGACCGACCCCGCTCACGCCGACCCCGGGCCGGCGGGCGGGGCAGGTTCGCGCACGATCCTGGATCGAGTGGTGTCCGACCCGCCGCGAGGCCACTACATCCTGGATAGAGCACGATCTCCCGTGGCGGACGGCGGGTGCGGGGCGGGCGGACGGTCCACGCGGTCAGGCGTGCGTGGACAGCCAGGCGGGGAGGGGCTCGCGGGCGGCGAGCCAGCCGTCCGGCACGCCACCCGGCGTACCGACGCCGGTGTACGCCGCGACCACCCCGCCGACGATCGCGGCGGTGGTGTCCACGTCCCCGCCGGCCTCGACGCAGACCCGGATCGCGGTCGGGTAGTCGTCGAGGTGGGTGGCGGCGGCCCAGAGGGTGAACGGGACGGTGTCCTGCGCGGTGACCCGGGCGCCGTTGCCGAGCGCGGCGACGGCCTCCTCGGCCGGGTGACCGAGCAGCGCGGCGGCCCGGCGTACGCCCCGGTGCACCGCACCGGCCGGGTCGAGGGCGCCGGCCACCGCGCCGAGCAGCCGGGCCGGGTCGGGCCGGTCCCCGTCGAGCCGGGCCCGGGCGGCGAGCGAGGCGGCCACCGCCACCGCGACCGCCCCGGCGATCCCCTCCGGGTGGGCGTGGGTCACCTCGGCGGAGGCGCGGGCCTGGTCGGCGGCGCGCCGGGTCGAGTCGGCGTACCAGGCGCCGAGCGGGGCGACCCGCATGGCGGCCCCGTTGCCGCAGGAGCCCTGCCCGTCGAAGGCCGAGGCGGCGGCCACCGGCCACGGCGTGCCGGTACGGATCAGCCGCAGAACGGTCACCGCGCCCGGCCCGTACCCCCGGTAGGGCTCGCAGCGCTCGGCGAAGGCGAGCGCCAGCCGGTCCCGGTCGATCCGCCCCGCCCCGTCCAGCTCGGCGACCACCGAGCAGGCCATCTCGGTGTCGTCGGTCCACGACCAGGGCGGTGCGGGCAGCCGCCCGGCGGCCAGCTCAGCCGGATGCCGGCCGGGGACGAAGAACTGGGAGCCGAGGGCGTCGCCGACCGAGAGGCCGGCCAGCGAGTCGCGGGCGAGCGTGAGGCGGGTGTCGGGGAAGAGGGTGAACGCCATCGTCGTCCCAGCTTGCCCGTTTCCCAGGAGTGCCGCAACGCGATCAACTTGCCACCCCGAGTACGGTGCTGACGTGGCTACCGTCCTCCTGGTCGAAGACGACCACGTCGTACGCGGCGCGATGCTGCGGTCCCTCGCCGACCGGGGACACGCCGTGCACGCCGTCGGCACGGCGCTGGACGCGCTGCGCCGGGTGGCCGCCGAGACCCCCGACCTGGTCGTGCTCGACCTCGGCCTGCCCGACCTGGACGGCTCCGACGCGCTGCGCATGCTGCGCGGCATCACCGATGTGCCGATCATCATCGCCACCGCCCGGGACGACGAGCAGTCCGTGGTCCGGCTGCTGCGCGCGGGCGCGGACGACTACATGGTCAAGCCGTTCACCGGCGCGCACCTGGACGCCCGGATCACCACGGTGCTGCGCCGGGCCGGGCGGGCCAGCCGGGCGGTGCAGCCGGCCGTGCACACGGTGGGTGGCCTGCGGGTGGACGTCGGCGAGCGCAGCGCGGTGCTGGACGGGGAGCCGTTGGCGCTGACCCGGAAGGAATTCGACCTGCTGGCGTATCTCGCCGCACGTCCCGGCCGGGTAGTGTCCCGGCGGGAACTCTTGGAGGAGGTATGGCGGCAGCCATCGGTCGGCGAGGACCAGACCATCGACGTTCACCTCTACTGGCTGCGTCGCAAAATGGGCGAGTCCGCGGCGAAGCCGCGCTACCTGCGCACCGTGCGGGGGGTCGGCTTCCGGCTGGTGGCGCCGGACTGAGGCCCGCGCTGGCCTGGCTCACGGCCGGCATGTGCACCCTCCTGGCGCTCGCCTTCCTCGTCCCCCTCGGGATCACCCTGGCCGACCGGTCGCGGGACGAGAAGCTGGCCGACGCGGCCCGGCGTGCCGCCCTGGTCACCGGCGCCCTCGCGGTCAGCACCGATCCGGCGGTCGTCGGGCGGGCGGTGGCCGCCAGCGGGGACGACCCGGCGCTGCGGCCGGTCGTGCACGGCATCGGGACCGACGAGTCGCGCGGCCGGGCCGACGCGGCGGCGCTGGCGCGGGCCGAGGCGGAGCGGCACTCCCTGGTCACCGACGTGCCCGGCGGCGTGCTCCGGCTGGACCCGGTGGTGCTCGGCGACAAGGTGGCCGTGGTGGAGGTGTTCGTCCCCGACCGGGTGCTCGACGAGGGCGCCGGCAGCCGGTGGCTGCTGCTGCTCACCGTGGCGGTGGCGCTGGTCGGGGCCGCGGTGATCGTGGTCGACCGGGTCGCCGCCCGCACGGCCGACGCCGCCGGGGAACTGGTCAAGGCGGCGCTCGCGATCGGCGACGGCGACCTGGGCGTACGGGTCGAGCCGACCGGCCCGCGGGAGCTGGCGGAGGTCGGTCACGCCGTCAACCGGATGGCGGAGCGCCTGGTGGCGCTCCGCGCCGACGAGCGGGAGCTGGTCGCGGACCTGTCCCACCGGCTGCGCACCCCGCTGACCGCGCTGCGGCTCGACGCCGAGGCGCTGGAGTCGGACGACACCAGCATCGGCACGTTCAGCGAGGCGGAGCTGGACCGGCGCCGCGGCATCCGGCGGATCCGGCAGGCCATCGTCACCCTGGAGGGCGAGGTCGACCAGCTGATCAAGACCACCCGCAAGGCGGTCAGCCAGGAGACCGGCCCGGCGTCCTGCGACGTCAGCGAGGTGGTGCGGGACCGGATGGTCTTCTGGTCGGCCCTGGCGGGCGACCAGAACCGGCCGCACCGGGTGATCGGCGCCCAGCTGCGCATCCCGGTGCCGGTGCCCCGGGCCGAGCTGGCCGCCGCGCTGGACGCGGTGATCGGCAACGTCTTCCGCTACACCCCGCAGGGCACCGCGTTCGAGGTGGCGGTCAGCCGGCGGGACGGCTGGGTGGCGATCCGGATCGACGACGCCGGCCCGGGCATCGCCAACCCGGACCGGGCGCTGCGCCGGGGCACCAGCGACCAGGGCTCCACCGGCCTGGGGCTGGACATCGCCAAGCGGGTCGCGTTGCAGGCCAACGGGTCGGTCAGCATCGACCGGGCCCGGCTGGGCGGGGCCAGCGTGGTGATGCTGCTGGCCGACCCGGAGGCGACCCCCCGGCAGGTCAGCCGGTTCGGGCTGGTCGGCCGGATGGCCCGGGACGCCCGGGAGCAGAAGAGCGCGCGGCGCTGGGCACGCCCACGCTGACCGGCCCTGACTGTGGCCCGACGCAAGTCTTCCTTAGATAACGGTTAACGACGGCCGGCCGGCCGGACCGGGCTGTCAGGATCAGAACCGAACCCATCAGTTCCGTCGGCCGGGACGCCCCGTAACAACTCCGGTCGGTGGAGCCGTGGGGGGGGGGGGGGGGGGGGGCCCCCCCCCCCCCCCCCCCCCCCCCCCCCCCCCCCCCCCCCCCCCCGGCCCGCCGTCATGTCCCGGCCGGATGCCGTGGTGATCCGCTCCGGTTGCGGCATCCCGCGGTCTCCGGGCCCCGCACACCCCGGGATGCGGCAACCCGCCGCCGGCGCCGGAACGGGCGCCGCTCACCTGGTGGGAAGGGTGACCGACGCCTCGGGCCCGGCGGCCCGGGTGAACGGGCCATGACGAGCGTGCGACGACGCTGTGTGAGGGCCCTCACCCCACGGTCCGCGACACGCCGCCCGAACCGCCCCCTACGATCGCCTGTAGGTGCTCCAGCCGGCACCTGACGGCCATGGCACGGATCAGCGCAGGGCGCAGCGCGGCGTCCCGACGCCCCAGGCCGACCGCATACGAGCGTCTACGAGGACCGATGAATCCTGTCGTACTGATCGCCGAAGAACTCGCTCCCGCCGCCATCGAGGTGCTCGCGCACGACTTCGACGTGCGTCACGTCGACGGCACCGACCGCCCGGCCCTGCTCTCCGCCCTCTCCGAGGCCGACGCGGTGATCGTACGCAGCGCCACCCAGATCGACGCCGAGGCGATCGCCGCCGCGCCGCGCCTGAAGGTGGTCGCGCGGGCCGGCGTCGGCCTGGACAACGTCGAGGTGCCGGCCGCCACCGCGCGGGGCGTCATGGTCGTCAACGCGCCCACCTCCAACATCGTCTCCGCCGCCGAGCAGGCCGTCGCGCTGCTGCTCGCCGTCGCCCGGAACACCGCCAGCGCCAGCGCCGCGCTGAAGGCGGGGGAGTGGAAGCGGTCGAAGTACACCGGCGTCGAGATCCAGGGCAAGACCGTCGGCGTGGTCGGCCTCGGCCGGATCGGTGTGCTGTTCGCCCAGCGCATCGCCGCCTTCGGCACCCGGCTGATCGCGTACGACCCGTACATCCAGCCGGCCCGCGCGGCCCAGCTCGGCGTCCGCCTGGTCGGGCTGGAGGAGCTGCTGCGGGAGAGCGACTTCATCTCGATCCACCTGCCCAAGACCCCGGAGACCGTGGGCCTGATCGGCGAGAAGGAGCTGGCGATCGTCAAGCCGGGCGTCCGGATCGTCAACGCCGCCCGCGGTGGCCTGGTCGACGAGCAGGCCCTCGCGGACGCGATCGCGGAGGGCCGGGTCGCCGGCGCCGGCGTCGACGTGTACGCCAAGGAGCCCTGCACCTCGTCGCCGCTGTTCGCCTTCGACAACGTGGTGGCCACCCCGCACCTGGGCGCCTCCACCCACGAGGCGCAGGACAAGGCCGGCCTGGCGGTGGCCAGGAGCGTCAAGCTGGCGCTGCAGGGCGAGTTCGTGCCCGACGCGGTGAACGTGCAGGCCGGCGGCGTGGTCGCCGAGGACGTCCGGCCGCTGCTGCCGCTGGCCGAGAAGCTCGGCCGGGCCTTCACCGCGGTGGCCGGCGGGGTCGCCGCGAGCGTCACCGTCGAGGTGCGCGGCGAGATCGTCAGCCACGACGTCTCGGTGCTCAAGCTCGCCGCCACCAAGGGGCTGTTCAGCTCGGTGGTGGAGGAGCAGGTCACCTACGTCAACGCGCCGCACCTGGCCGCCGAGCGTGGCGTCGAGGTGGCGCTGACCACCCAGGCCGAGACCGTGGAGCACCCCAACCTGGTGACCGTGCGCGGCGCGCTGCCGGACGGCCGGACGGTCAGCGTCTCCGGCACGGTGACCCACACCGGGACCCGCGACGTCCTCAAGCTCACCGAGGTGGACGGCTTCGACGTGGAGATCGGCGCCGAGGGCATCCTGGTCTTCCTGCGCTACGTCGACCGGCCGGGCGTGGTCGGCACCGTCGGCACCCTGCTCGGCGAGGCCGGCGTGAACATCGCCGCCATGCAGGTCGCCCGCCGGGAGGCCGGGGGCGAGACGCTGATGACGCTCACCGTCGACCAGGCGCTCGGCGCGGACCTGCTCAGCTCGGCCGCCGACTCGATCGGCGCGGTCGCGGCCAGCGCCGCCGACCTGCGCGACGAGTAGGTCCGGACAGGACGGATCGGGGGCCCGGCCGGACGGCCGGGCCCCTCGTCGCGTCGGGGGTCAGGGAGTGACGCGGGCGGGCGGTGGGTAGACCGACCCGTCCTGGGCGTCGAAGAGCATCAGGTCGTGCTCGCCGGCCAGCCGCTCGATGTCGAGCAGCACCTGGTCCGCGCAGGTGGGGAAGAGGTTCATCTCCACGTGGTCCGCGGCCGTGTGCAGTGGGGCGACCTCCCACGGGGTGCCCGGACCGGCCGGCCGGTCCGGATACGCCGCGGTGATGGCCCGGTAGAAGCCGACCACCCTCGGGTCCGGGTACTGCTCGCCGTGCCGCCCCTCGCGGCACCGCTGCACCGCTGCCCGTACGTCGTCGGGCGTGGCCCCGGGCGGGAGGGCCCACACGCTCAGATCGAAACTCACGGCGGACAGCGTGCCATCTGTGGTCCGCCTCGTCACCCCTGCCCCGCCACGGGTTAACCCGGCGTTGACCGGCGGAGCTGCCGCGACGGTCCGCTGTGGAGACTCTTGCGTCGAGTTGCGTCGATTCGCTAGCGTACCCGTGCGGTCACTGGCTGAGTTGAGACTCCGGCCCGTCTTCGGGTGGCGCGGTCGCCGTCCGGCCCACCAGCCCGCACCCCTCGATTGCGCGAGCCACGCGCACTCGTCGCTGACCGGCCTCCACGGTCGTTGCCGAGACCGTGGGGGCCGATCGCGTTCCGCGTCCCGGATGCGAAGGCGGGACGCGGGGTGCCGGCGGTCGACGCTCAGCGCCGGCGGTGGGTGAAGAGCGCCCGGTAGTCGGAGCCGTTGCGGAACCAGGCCAGCCCGGCCGGCCCGGCCGCGTAGAGCGCGGTGGCGTAGGCGTCCGCGACCGCCAGGTCCGGGCCCACCACGGTGGCGGCGTCGAGCTGGTCGACCGGCTCCCCGGTGTGCGGGTCCACCACGTGCCCCTGCCGCCCGGTCACCCCGGAGGTGCCCACCGCGCCGGCCGTCATCTCCAGCACCAGCGGCGCCCGGCGGGCGTCCGTCGGGTGGTGGACGGCGACCCGCCACGGGCCGCCGTGCGCGGCGTGGCCGCGTACGGTCAGGTCGGCGCCGCTGAGCACGGCGTAGTCGTGCACGCCGGCGGCGCGCAGCCGGGTTGCGGCGCGTTCCACCGCCCAGCCGCCGAGCAGGCCGCCCGGGTCGAAGCCCCCGGGCACCGCCCAGGCGTCGAACCACCCGTCGGTGGCCGCCCGCATGGCGGCGCAGCGGTCCACCAGGTCGGCCAGCGGCGGGTACGACTCGGGGCTGATCTCCCCCCGCCGCAGCCTCGACACCAGGCTGTCCGGCCGGTTCGGCCCGTAGGTGAGGTCGATGGCGCGCAGCTCGGCGACCGCGTCCCGCAGCGCCTCCCCGACCCCGCGCCGGCCCAGCCACTCGGGGGCGTTGAGCAGCAGCGAGTACTCGGCGGTGGAGGTGCGGACGGTGTGCTGGACGCTGATGCGGTCGACGGCGGACCCGCCGGCCCGGTCCACCCGGTGGCTGCGGGCGCCGAGGCGCAGGTCGGGACGGCGGCTGAGGAAGGCCGACTGGTCGATCCACCGGGTCCGGGGCTGCTCGTCCGTCCACGCCGCCCGTCGCTGCTCGTCGATCCGCATGGCACCTGCTTCCCTCGCTGGCGACGCCGCAGCGCCGCGGCGAAGCCGGTCCCGGGCCCCCGTCGACCCGCTCACCTGCGACCCTAGGGGCTGGAGTTGACCGCCCCATGAATGTCACCTGGGAGCATCCTGAGTGTTCCCGCTTCCCGAATGGTGGAAGATGCGTACCGGGAGCCGGGACGGCGACGTACCGTTGCGCTGACCGACGAGGTGAGGAGCGCCAGGTGGCACGGATCGCGGTGGTGGCCGGGGACGGCATCGGACCCGAGGTGGTCGGGCAGGCCCGCAAGGTCATCGACGCCGTGCTTCCCGGGGTGGAGGCCACCGAGTACGACCTCGGCGCGGCCCGCTACCACCGTACCGGGGAGGTGCTGCCCGACTCGGTCCTGGACGAGCTGGCCGGGCACGACGCCATCCTGCTCGGCGCGGTCGGCGACCCGACCGTGCCGCCGGGCGTGCTGGAGCGCGGCCTGCTGCTGAAGCTCCGCTTCGCCTTCGACCAGTACGTCAACCTCCGCCCGTCGCGGCTCTGGCCGGGCGTCGGCGGCCCGCTGGCCGCGGTCAAGCCGGGCGAGGTCGACCTGGTCGTGGTCCGCGAGGGCACCGAGGGCCTGTACGCCGGCGCCGGCGGCTCGCTGCACCGGGACACCCCGGCCGAGGTGGCCACCGAGGAGAGCCTGAACACCCGGCACGGCGTGGAGCGGGTGATCCGGGACGCCTTCGCCCGGGCCCGCCGCCGGGAGCGGCGGAAGGTGACCCTGGTGCACAAGACCAACGTGCTGACCCACGCCGGCTCGCTCTGGTCGCGCGCCTTCGAGGCGGTCGCCGCCGAGCACCCCGACGTCGCCACCGAGTACCAGCACGTCGACGCCGCCGCGATGTTCCTGGTGACCAACCCCCAGCGGTACGACGTGGTGGTCACCGACAATCTGTTCGGCGACATCCTCACCGACATCGCCGCCGCCGTGACCGGCGGCATCGGGCTGGCCGCGAGCGGCTGCATCAACCCGGAGGGCCGCTACCCGTCGATGTTCGAGCCGGTGCACGGCTCCGCGCCGGACATCGCCGGCAAGGGCCTCGCCGACCCGGTCGCCGCGGTGCTCTCCGCCGCGCTCCTGCTCGACCAGCTCGGGCACGCCGACGCCGCCGCCCGGGTCACCGCCGCCGTCGCCACCGAGCTGGCCGGCCGTACGCCGGGCGCCCCCGTGCGCACCGAGGAGGTCGGCGACCGGCTCGCCGGGTACGCCGTAGCCTGACCCGGGCCCGTGAGCGGCCCGGGGTACGGGCCGCCGGACCCGTGCCTCCTGGGACCGCACCACCGGCCGGCCGCAGCGCCATCCGGTGGGCTCGATCTGTCGGGGCGGAGCTATCCGCTGAACGACCGTTCGGCCACCTCACCCGTTCGGGCACCCAAACCGGCCCGCACCGCGCCGACTCGGCCGAAGGGCCGACCCGTTAACGCATCGACGCGGCCGCAATCCTCCGGCCCGCCGACCAGCCGCCGGCCTGCCCGAATTGACCGGGCCGCCGGCCGATAGCCCGCACCCGCACGCCCGTCACAGCATCAACACAGTGACGCGCCCGGGGGCGGGACCTATCCGCACACCCGGGCGCTCGACCGGACACAGGAGGTCCGATCTATGAGCACCCTAACGGCCACCGAGCGGCGCTGGCGGGAAGCCGACCGCCAGTACGAGCGGCGAGAGCGTCTCGCCGCCCTCCGGTTCGCGGTGGAGAAGATGGCGATGCGGATCGCCGCATCGGAGTACGACAATGCCCGGTACGTGGGCAACGACTGGGCGAAGTCGGATCGGGCGTTCCGGGCCGCGAACCGGCGGAAGGACGCGCTGCGCCGGCTGCTCGACGCCCTCTACGCCGAGGCGATCCGATGACTTACCCCGTCGACGTCGCCCACGCCCCGCACACCCACGACCTCATCGCCGGCTACCTCCGCCACCTCACCGCCCTCGGCCGCGCCGAGACCACCCGCGACACCTACGCCGACGAGCTCTGCCGACTCGACCGCACCCTCCCAGAGGGCCTGGTCTACGCCTGCGCGGACGAGCTGCGCGACGGCATCCACACAGGGCGGCGCAGCCCCGCGCACATCGCGAAGATCACTGCCGCCGTAACCGGCTTCTACGCGTGGGCCACCAACCCGGCCGACCCGCGGCTGGACTACAACCCGGCGCAGCACCTGCCCCGCGCCAGCGTCCGCCCCCGCCGGCCCCGCCCGGTCACCAACGAAGAGCTGGCCGACATCCTGCGCCGCGCCCGGGAGCCCATGCGCACCTGGTATCTGCTCGCCGCCGGGAACGGGCTCCGGTGCGTCGAGATCAGCCGGCTCGACCGGGCCGACGTCACCGAAGAGGCGACGTGGATCCGCGGGAAGGGCGGCAAGGAACGCATCGTGCCGACGCACCCGGCCGTGTGGGCGGCCGTGCAGGACATGCCGTCCGGGCCGGTCGCCCGCAACCGCGACGGGTCGCACGCCGACCGCGTCCAGGTGCAGGAGCGGGCGAACTACCACCTGCAGCGGACGCTGGGCCACAAGACGGTGTCGATGCACCGGCTGCGGCACTGGCACGGCACGTACGTGCATCAGGCGGCCGGGGGAGACATCCGCGTGACGCAGGAGTTGCTGGGCCACGCCAACCCGAACACCACCTCCACCTACGTGGCCACGATCGGCGGGGCCAAGGCGGCGGCGGTGCACGCGCTGCCGCTGCCGGTCTGACCCCCCATAAACGACGAAGCGCCCCGGGCCACCATCCTCCGCGACTGGTGGAACCCGGGGCGCTCCCGTGTGCGGCTACCGGACGCGGCGCGGCCGACGCACCCGCTGCGGCGCCGTCACCTCCGGCGGCACCACGCACTGCTCCGCGACGGCCGTCCGCACCGGCTCCGTCACCGCCTCGATCCGAGGCCGCTGATCGGCCGGCAGCTGCCCACGCGACGCCACGACCACCACCTGGGCGCGGCCCTCCACCATGAGGGCCCACGCGTCCGGCCAGGTGCGCACGATGCCGGCGAACACGTACCCGCACGCCTCCACCCGCTCCAAGCACGGAGCGGCAACGGCGGCGAAGTCGGCAGGGTCGGTGACGGCGGCGGGAACGTAGACGACGGCGTGGTCGGTCGTCGGGGCGGTGCGGTGGGGCATAGGGCAACAGCTCCTTGTCTTAACGGAGGCTTAACCGGGGCCCCGATGAAACACCCGTACGACCGTCGCAGGGAAGCCCCCTGCCCAGAGGGCTCGAACACGCCGGGTGATCCGCTGGCAGATGCAAGTTGCACCTGCTATGGCGCGACGGTGGGTGAGCGCCAGCGGCGTTCGTGGCCCTGGTCTCGTAACCCACGGTGGGGTGTGTACGACGTTTACCGTCACGCAGGGCAGCGAACCGACTGTCGGTTCTCGCCGATACCGCTACGATTCGCGTTCGCCGCGTTCCTCCACGTAAACGCCCGCTCCCGGCACACCGTACGTCAGCCGCCGCTCCCGAAGGATGATGTGCGCCTTCTGAATCGTTGGCACCGACACCGAGTAGAGGATCGCCAGCTCACGCATGCTGGGCAGCGGTGTGTGCGGGGGATACTCGCCGGCGACGATACGGGCTGCGAGGTCTTCCGCGATCTGCTCGTACGTCAGCCGGCGGGCGGGCATATGTCGGTGTTCTCCGGTGGGTTGGGCTCCCGGATCACACCATGTGCAAATCCTTGCTTCAACAGCTTGGTTGCCCTAGATATCTAGGCTTTCTAGGGTGCAGATAGTGACGGGTTGGTGATCATGAGTAAACGGGGTGATCGTTATGGTGCCGGGCCGCGAGCACGCCGGCCCGTCCCTGGCGGCAGCCGTCACCATTCAGCCGGCCGGGCGGTTGCCTTCCCGGCGCGGCGAGGGGGGAGTGGCTCGGACATGCGACGCGATCGACAGCGAGCGGTCGCACTTCAGGCCGCCGTCGTGGCGATCATCGTTGGCCTGGTCTTTGTCTTGCTCGCCGTGGAGCCGCGCCGGCCTGCGCCGCAGCCGCTCACGTCGTGGCGGCCAGCCACCGAGGACGAGAAGCGGCAGCACGACGACGAACAGCGCCAGCGGGAAGCAGACCACCTGTCCGAAGTGCTGTTCCAGCAGTGGCAGCAGCGCGAGGTCGGGGCCGGCCTGGAGCGCATCCGGCGGGCGCCGGCCTTCCCCGCCCGGTAGGTCAGCCAGCGATCCGCAAGTCGCCGTACACCCGAGCCACCCGGCGCGCGTCGGATACCGAGTGGAGCACCTCCACCGCCCGCCCGGACCGGTCCCGGGTCGCGCGCCAGGTCTCCAGCACCCACGCCGCGTCCGGCAGGCCGAGCGCCTCCTGCTCCGCGCTGGTCGGCAGCCGGGCCGCCACCTCTTCGGTGGCGTCGGCCAGGTCGACGCCGGCGGCGGTCAGCGCGGCGTACAGCCCGCCGACTACCTTGCCCGGCTCGGCGAGCGGCGTCCCGGCGGCCACGTCGGCCAGGACGTACGACTCCTGCACTTGGGCCAGGTCTTCCCCGGCGTACATCCGCCGCGATCGGCGGACCAGCTCGACGCCGGCGGCGACTCCGAACCGGGTGGCCAGCTCTCCGATCGCTGGCACGCGTGCCACGTCGAGCACCTCCACCCGCCCCTGGATGCCCTGCTCGGCGCAGGCTGTCTCCCACGGCCCCAGCTCCCGCCCCGGACGGCCCGGGTCCGCGGCGCCCGCGTAGTGGGCCAGGGCGAGCCGCACGGGCGGCTGCGCGACGGTGGTGCCGCTCTTGGTCGCGGTGACGACAAGGCCGGCCGCCTTCAGGCTGGCCAGCGCGCGCCGCACGGTCTCGCGAGAGACGTCGAAGCGGGCCGCCAGGTCGTGCTCGGTCGGCAGCTGGCTGCCCGGAGGGTACTCACCGGACTCGATCGCCGCGCGCAGCTCGGCAGCGATCTCGCGATATCCCATCGCCACGGGTTGGCCTCCCTTCGGCTGGACGCTGACCGCCCCAGTATGCGTACGCAAATGCTTGACGGAACAGCGGGATCCCGCTCACACTCTCCCTAGGATTTGCGTACGCAAAACACAGAGGGGTTGCGCCGTGACGGACTGGCTGATCAACCGGACGCGACGGCGGCCCAGCTCACCAGGGGGAGGCTCCATGAACCCGCGCACGGTCGCCCGATGCGTCGAGGCCCTGCCGCACCGGCTCGACGACGCCCACGTCCCCCAACTGCCCGCTTGGACCTGCCCCGCCTGCGGGGACGCTGCCTGGCCCTGCCCACCCGCACAGACGAAGCTGGCCGAGTCCTACGGGCCCGACCGAGTCGGCCTCGCCGCCTACGTCGGTGCGCTGCTCTTCGCCGCCGCCGGCGACCTTCCCCGCGTGCCCTCCGCCGAGCTGCACGAGCGGTTCGTGGCATGGACCCGATAGCCGCCACCTGGACCGCGGGCACCGTGCTGCGCATCGGCCGCGACGCTGGCGTCCAGTTCGGCGGCGACCGCGCACTGACTCTGCGGCTGGTGTCCGTCGACGACCGGCCCACCTACGAGGGCGCGACCTGGGTCACCGGCTACGTCCTCAACGCCGCCGGCGATGCCACCGCCCGGCGCGAGCTCTACATCGACTCGACCGCCGGCGTGCGGGTCCTGTCGCGGCCCGGGCCCACACCGACGCGACGCTCCAGCACGAAGGCGACGCGGCCGCAGCCGACCCGCCCCAGCACGCCACGCGCGGATGGCGTCAACCGCCGATCGGCCAGAGCCTCCGAGCCAGTCAACGGCTGCGCCGAGGGGTAACAACGCCGGTACGGTCCGGAGCCATGGATAGGACCTTCACCGCCGTGCTGGCCGCCGCAGCGGTGCTCGCGACCACCAGCTGCACCGTCGCCGGCGGCGGTACCCCCACTACCTCTCCGCCCACGCCATCCCGGACAGGGGCAGATGATCGGGAAATCTGCCGGGACATCTATCGGCCGGGCACCGAGGCGGACCTTGACCCAGCTCGCAACCAAAAGATCGGGGGGCGCGCGTCTCTCTCCACGACTCCGGGTATGGCAGAGGCCGGAGCGCGCCTTGCCGCAGCGGCCGGGCAGGCCTCGATCACCGATAGCGATCCGTCTGACCGGCTTGCCATGATCGAGGCGCAGCGCGACATGGCGATGGTTTGCAGGACGCTCTTCGGCCCGGGTCCTTGGTAGCTGTCCGGAGTTTCGACCCTCCGTCACCCTCCGGTTGACGGTCTAGAGGTTTCCTGCTCACTGTCCGATTCGTCACTCGCGGGCTTGCGCTTCGTTTTTCAACCGCTACCCTGAGGCTCCCGTGGGGAGGCACTATTGGGGTACTGGAAACGGCATCCAAAAAAGGATCTAGAAAACGTTCTGCGTGTATTCGACCGCCACGGGTACACGATCAAGAACCCGCCCAAGTACTACACGCTGCGCTGCCCCTGCGGCCAGCACCAGCGACAACTGCACCTGACACCGTCGAACCCGTACCACGGCAACCTCGCGCTCAAGTGGGCCGAGAAGCTGCCCTGCTGGAACCCAAAGGACGACGACGACCAGGACGGAGGGAAGAGTCAATGATCCAAGTCCAGATCAGCCGACACTTCGATGTCCGCACCGCCGACGGCCACCCCCTCAACGCCGAGGAACTGCACGCCGAGGGCGAGCGCCTGATGGACGCCCTGCTCGACCTGGAGGCCTGCAACGACGACGTGTGCGACTCCACCACCGCGACCGACGCCGACGCCGGGACCATCCTGGTGGAGCTGCTCGTCACCGCCGACACCGAGGCCGCCGCGGTCGACAAGTCCCTCGTCCTCACCCGCACCGCGATCCACGCCATCGGCGGAGCCACCCCCTGGGACGCCGCTGACGACGACGGGGCCGACTACCGCCCCCGCGACATGCAGCTCGAATACGTCTGACCCCGACCCCCACTCGGGGCACAGAGAAGCGGGGGGGGCCGCGCCGGGGGGGGGGGGGGGGGGGGGGGGGCGGGGGGGGGGGGGCGGGGGGGGGGGGGGGGGGGGGGGGGGGGGGGGGGGGGGGGGGGGGGGGGGGGGCACGGAGACCGGGCGAGTGGTGCCGTCCGGCGCCTCCCCGACCCGTGCCGCCGGCTCGCCCCGGTCGACCGGGCAGGACCGGTCGGGCC
>NZ_JBICUB010000012.1:0-217819 GCF_043197935.1 Micromonospora sp. NPDC048930 | reverse complement strand
GCAGCACCGCCCACTGAGCGTCGGTCAGGTCGAACCGCCTCGTCACCGTTAAGGTGGCCACGAGGTCTCCGGTGTTCAGGTTCTTCTTGGTCGATAAACCCTCTACCGGAGACCTCGCCATCTATCGACCACCGACACACCTACTTCGAGACACGCCCTAGTCGGTAGGTTCTGACGACTGTTCTGACGACTCCATTGGTTCGGTCGACCCGCTGTTGTTCGATAAGAACCGCGCCTACATCGACATCGAAGAGGGCTGCAAGCTCGGGGTCCGCGGGGATCTGCCGTTTTCGTGTTTCCGAGGCGGACCCCTCTTCTAGTCCGCTCTCGTGCCGTCGGGCACTCGCGTAGGTGCCGCGGCCGTGTTCGGTGGCCACCAAGCCTGCCTCGCGTAGTACGGCTATGGCCTGACGAATCGTGCCGCGGGCTGCCCGGAATTCGGCGGTGAGGGTGCTCTCGGTCGGCAAGAGGGTGCCCGGCGGGATCAGGCCGCTCTCGATGCGTTCCCTCAGCTCGTCGGCGATCACGCGGTAGCGGGGCTGTCCGTAGTGCGGGGTGGGCACCTGCTCACCGTACCTGGCACTTGTCTTACCAAGTGCCAACCAAGCGATCCACTTCGACGTCTAGACAACTCATCCACTTGTAGATACGTTTCCTTTGGTGCGGCCAGGGTGACGGTTCGTATCAGGGGTGGTGCCGCGCCGGCCCTGGTTGCACCTGACGCGCGGCGTCCTGTCGGACCGGTTGCGGTAGCCGCGCGGACAAGTTGGCTCGGCGATACCCGACCCGTCTGCGTCGGACGGTGCGCCGTGCCTCATCCGGGCCGGTGGCCGGCCGCATTCCCCCGTGGTCGGCCACCGGTCCCCTTCTACCTGTGGAGGTGCGATGTCTGGCTCTCATCGTCGGCACCGGTGGTTCTCGTTCTGGTGGTCCCGGAAGCGCCCGGCGGCCCGGACGGCCAGCAGCAACGCTCTGCCGGGTCCACGCCCGGCGTCCGTCCCGCCGTTGCCCTGGTGGTCGGTAGGGCCGACGCGGGAGTTGCCAGCGCTGCGGTGCGCGCCGCTGATGACGCTGGCTCAGAACTATCGGGGCAATGGTGGGCGGTGGCCGCGGTGACGCGTACGAGCAAGCCGGCCAGTGTCACGAGCCACCCGGACTGGTGCGCCCCGGACCGCTGTGGTCACCTGGTGCCGCCGCTGATGACGCACATGGCCCGCCGCCATCGCGGCCCGATGTACCGGTTCGGCGACGCCAGGGCAGGTGGCATGGTCGTCGCGTACCTCATCGGTGTCGACGCCCGGACGCCGCTGATCGCGGTGCACGCGATCAGCCGGGCCGGGAACGCCTGGGCAGAGTTGTCGCTGACTCAAGCTGCCCAACTGGCCGAGCGTCTTCGCGGTCTGCTGGCCCAGGCCGGTGGCGGAGCCGGGAGCGACGATGACTGAGCACGTGAGCGCGGCCGAGAGCAAGCAGAAGTCATCCACCCCGGCTGTCGCGTGCCCGGGGTGGTGCCGGGGCTGCGGGCCGAACGATCCGATGCATCGGGGCTTCATCGCCACCATCGGGCGGGAGCGCACCGGCTGGATCAGCGTCCAACTGCTCGTCGACCGCTTCGCGCGTCGGGACCTGGCCCTCAAGCTCGACGCGAGCCGCTACGGCGCCACCCAAACCGTGCTCCTCTCGGCGGCGCAACTGGACCGGCTCATCGGCGAACTGACCCAGGCCCGCCAGGCAATGCGGGCGCCGGATGATCGGTGCGGACGGGCGGAGGAGACGCGGTGAACACCGGCGGCCGTCGGGGCATGACTACGCCTCGCACTCCAGGCCCGCGCCGCGCGCCGTCATCGCGAGCGGCGGTAACGGTCCCTCCGGTGCCGGAGCGGCCGGCCGGGGGGACCACCTGGCAGACGTTGGAACGTCTAGGGGGTACGGTGACCGGTGTGCATGCCCGGGACTGGCGCCCTCGCTACCTGCAACTCGCGGAGGAGTTGCGGGCGAAGATCATGCGCGGTGAACTGGCCCCCGGCACGCTGATGCCGAGCGAGACCGAGTTGGCCGACTCATCCGGCCTGTCCCGCACCAGCGTCCGCAACGCCATCCGACAGCTCCGGGAATGGGGCCTGGTCCGGGCCGAGCAGGGGCGCGGCACCTACGTGCGAGCGCCCCGGCAGCGGGTACGCCGTCGCAACGCCGAGCGGTACCAGTGGGAGAAGGACCGGGTCCTGCTCGACGAGGCCGAGCGGTTAAAGACCGGCGCCACCGAGCACGACACCGGCCTGACCGTCGATGACCTCAAGTTCCATGCCGAGTACACCCGCGTGGAAGCGGACGAGGACATGGCGGCGGCTCTTCGGGTCGAGCCGGGTACGCCGCTGCTGCGCCGGGTGTACTGGACGTCCTCTCGGCATGAGAACGCGCCGCTGACCATGTCGTACTCGTATCTGCCTTACGACCTGGTGGCCGCGAACCCGGACCTGCTCGACGAGAGCAAGGAGCCCTGGCCGGGCGGCACTCAGCATCAGCTTCACACGCTCGGCGTCGAGGTGGACCGGATCGACGACGAGATCCGTGCCCGCCCGCCGTCGCCGGACGAGGCCGAACTGTTGGACATCGACCCGGGCGTCTCGGTGCTCACCGTCCGCAAGACCTCGATCGACACCACGGGCCGCGTTGTTGAGGTCGCCGACGTGGTGATGCCGGGTGACCGGACCGAGCTTGTCTACTCCCACAAACTCCAGCGGTGGAAAACTTGACGCAGATCGTCTCGGTCATCACGCCCGTCCATGCGCCCAGCATCGAGCACCTCGCTGGCGCTTACACGTCGTTGGCCAAGCAGGAGATGCCCGACGGGTGGGACTGGCAATGGCTGGTCCAAGAGGACGGCCAGAGCGGCGCGCTGGCCGACGCGCTGCCCGACGACCCTCGGATCAGCCTCGGTACGGGCCGTTCTGGTGGGCCTGGTGTCGCTCGTACCTTGGCGCTGTCACGAGTGTCTGGGGACCTCATCAAGGTCCTGGACGCCGACGACCAGTTGACGCCCGGAGCGCTGGCCCGGGACATCGCCGCGTTCGACGCACACCCGCAGATCGGCTGGACCACCTCGCGGGTACTCGATCTGCTGCCCGACGGGTCTACCACCGGCTGGGACAAAGATCCGGCCGGCGGCCTCGTCGCCCGCGGCTCCGTCCTGTCCTTCTGGCAGGCCAACGGCTACCGGGCTTCCGTTCACCCTGCAACGCTGTGCCTGCGGCGTGACCTCGTCTTCGCCCTGGGCGGCTGGATGGCCCTACCCGCCTCCGAGGACACCGGCCTCCTGCTCGCCGCCAACGCGGTCAGCGACGGCTACTTCACCCGGGAATACGGCCTGCTGTACCGGAAGTGGCCCGGCCAGGTGACCAGCCAAGCCGCGCACCGGGAGCCCACCGAGTACCAGGGACGCATGAAAATCATCGAGGCCAGAGCGAAAGCCCTGACTTCGATGCTGCCCAACGGGCTGCCGCTCACGCCTCCGCTGGCGTAGCCTCATGCCCCGGCATGCCGTGGGTGCGGCGCCGCTGCTTCATCTCGGCCTCGTAGATGTGTCGCCGGCCGCCGGCTAGCTTCTCGCGGGCGTCTCGCTCGATCTCCTGGAAGGCGGCGTAGTAGCCATCGTCGAACTCCTCCATGATCTGGAACGTCCAGCGGCCTGGGAGCAAATTCCTTCCCAATAGTTCGTTAGCAACTCGATCGGCTACCTCCGCGTGTCCTGCTGAACGCAGCAAACCCACCACACGGTCGAGTGTCAGGTCCGCGCCTCCTACAAGTTGGTGAGCGGCGTACAGATGCCCCCTTACCCGGTGGATCGTCTCCAAAGCCTTGCTCAGTTCACCCAGAGCTTCGACAGTAGCGTCATCGACTCCGGTCGGACGTGCATGTGTCTCGTCGACTGCCCGGCGTTCATGGTCCATGCTCATCTCTTACCCGGAGCTCGATGGCCCTACCGTCCGACTAGCCTCTGGCGCCACCGCTGTGGATCGACGCACTTCCTCTAGCTTGAAATGTTCGCCTTCAGGAAAGCTATCATTTGCTCTGTGTCGCGCGGAATCGGATGGTCGTTTCCGTATATTCGCCTTCTGGCGGATAGGATTCGTTCGAGCTCCTCGAATGCTCTGGGCCACTGCTGTCGAAGAACCATATAGTTCACTAAGCGTACGCGAGTTGTTAGTGTGCTCGGATGGTCGGCGCCAATTGTGGAGCACTCGTCAATCAGCACATTCAAAAACTCTTCCTCTGCGTTCTTCAAGTCGCCGGACTCTTCGAGTAGTACGGCTAACTGGAAGCGAGTGGCAAGGGTGTGCGGGTGACGCTCGCCAAGCACCTTTGAGCGGCGTTTGAGCGTTGCTCGGTAATGTGCCTGCGCCTCTTCACGTTCTCCCGCCTCTTGGAGAGCAAGAGCGAACTGATGTCTAGTGGCTAGCGTTTCAGGGTGATCGCTTCCTTGCATCTTGCTTCTGGCTAGGAAGACCGAGCGCAAAACATGACATGCAGCAGCCGCATCGCCGCTTTCTTGTAGCGCGACGCCTAACTCATGTTTCGTCGATAGTGTGATAGGGTGACTTTCACCTAAGGTTGCGCTGTGATGATCGGCCACTTCGCGAAACTCTGATATTGCCTCGTCAAATCTTGCCTGAGCTTTACGGATCCGAGCTCGAACAAAACGGGCCTGAGCGATCGCCGTGCCGCCAACTCCCTTTGTCTCCGCGTCATGGACAAATCCGTCTATCTCGGCAACCGCTTCGGGCAGCTTGCCCTGTTCCATAAGCACTTGATACAAGTTGTTTCTAGTGCCTAGCACGTTCCGATACGATGGACCTCGATCCTTGACTGAGAGGATCAGCCGATATTCACCCTCGGCGCGCGCTAGCTCGCCTAGCTGCCATAGTACGTCTGCATGTGCATGAATTGTTGCTAGGGTCTCCGGTGAAGTTGGGCCAAAGATTCTGCTTTTTTGTTCTTGAACAGTGCGTAATTCGAGTTCGGCTTCAGACAACCGTCCGAGCCGGCCAAGAGAGACAGCAAGGTCGTGGCGCACTGTTAGAGAATTCGGGTGTCCCTCCTTCCCGATCCTACGCAACGCCTCTAGAACTCGAATCTGTTCGATCTGGGCGCGCTCAAACTCTCCCCGACTCATCAAAAAGCGTGCTGACTGGTAGGCGCCGAAAGCTGCGGCATCAATGACGTCGGCCCGGCCATCAGTTGCTTGTAGAGCTTCAGAGAGTAGGTAGAAAGCGTGGTTCGACAGAGCTTCCCATCTTGGCCATGATGTCCAGTCATCCTGCGGGGCTTTGCTGGTCCCGTTCGCAACCATAACGGTCGCCGCCGCAAGATAGATAGATTGGGGCTTTCGAAGTCGTCCTGGATATCGCCCCACATCGCGCACAAGTGGATGGATGGCAAGTGAAGCTGCAGGAGCTTCTGCTTGGTCCGGCAAATGCTGAGGGATGCGAATGTCAATCAGGCCGAGATCGGACAGTGCTTCTATGCTTGCACGAAGGCTCCTCTTAGTAGGTGCCTCGAAAACCCCGAAATGATCGAGAACCTGCGGCTCTAGAAGGTCGACTGGTACCGGGCTATCTGCAAAGTGCGAAAGCATTTGTAGGAGTCGGCGAGCTTGCGATATGCCGCGCTTCTCGAGCGCTGAGAGCGATAATTCCCAAGTGCACCCTACAAGCTCGCGTGCCTGCCGGTCACCGAACGTCGAACTATCTTCGTCAAGTTCTGGAAAGAGTTCGGCAATTTCGGCCTCTAGTGCCCTGAGGTATCCGGCGTATGAAGTGATGGCGTCAGGCCACGGTACTTTAGTATTGGCCTCAATATGCGTGCCGGCGAGGCGCAGGGCCAAGGGCAAGCACCCGAGACGAGTTGCCAGCTTCTCGGCTTCTGGGCGACTGCCCGCAAGACCTCCGGCATAATCCATTAAGACAGTAGCTGAATCTGCTGGGGATAGCATGTTGACCGGTTGGAGGTTGCACCAAGGTGCCCATCTTCGGGCATTATTATCGCGCGTCGTTACGACTATCGAGCCCTGGCTCTGGAGTGGCGGCCTAATCCATCCGTTGCCATCACTCAATGGTGCATTGTCTGCTGCTAGCATCAATGGATCGTCGGCCCCGTCGACGACGAGTAACCACTTCTTCTCGTGACGGTTTAGTAGTTCCCAAAGCAGGTCTGTCGCGCTTTCTTGACCACTCCACGCGCGTATCAATCTTCCTTGAGGTGCTCCTAGTGCGCTGCTCAACTGGCGCATGCCGTCGTGCAGAGTGTTCCTGCTGGCCGCTGAAATCCACCACACGTCCATGCCTCGCCTCCTGGCTTGGTCGGAGAGAAGCATGGCTATTGTTGATTTGCCGCAGCCGCCGAGGCCGAATAAGACCTTCACATCGCCAGGCTTGTCGTCGTCGTCAACGGATCTAAGCAGCTCGCTCAATAGCTCATGGCGCCCGTGAATGGGGCGGCCGAGATGGTCAGTTGGCGGCACGATCGATAGATTGCCGGGATTTGTCAAATCTGCCGCTGGCCAGTCGGCATGGATTGACACATCGCCGCTAGTTCCAGAAATCTGGAAAACGTGCCCCGAGACGGTGCTATCTGAGATGGACTGGTTTTCGTAGGAGCCTTGGCTCCAGCGCCACTTCATCCGTCTACCTCGACGTCACCGCCGACTTCATTCAACTGTCTTACAGGGCCGCGGACATCAGAGTCTCGCACAGTCTGGCCGTCCATCTTGAGGTGGCCATTGTTCGATCCGTAGGGTGGGATGTTGCCCTCGGAAATACCTCTTCTACTCGGTCCTGAGTTGAGTTTAATGCTGCCAGATACGTTGCTTGCCTGAAAGACATCTCCACTAATCCGAGACGATACTACGGATTGCTTTCTGGTGGCGTCCTTAGCGGAGCGAGAGGCGGCGATTGCGTTATAGACAGAGATTCCAAGGCCGACAATCCCGATGAACAGACCTGCCACGCTTGCGGCCTTGTCGGCTTTATCAAGGCCGAGCCTAAAGAAGTAGTAGCCAAGGCCGCCAACGACTAGTCCGCCGGCAAGCCAGACGTAAACACGGAGTAGCCTCATCGCCACAGTATCCACGGTGGAGGGTCGAAGGACGAGTTCCCACCTCACTGTGGACCGGTCGTCGACATCGAGACCTCTAGGCCGAGCCGTCCTTGTAGTCGGTCGGGCGTGGCTGCACCTGCGGTCGCGCCAGCTTGTTGACTTGTCTGCCAAGTGCCGTCTACCTTGGACCGCAACTTGGCAGACAAGTTAACAAGCTGGAGGTTGAGCGATGGCTCTGCGAGGCGGCACGCGGTTCGCCGTGCGGTTCGAGGACGTGTTCCCGGCGGGGTGCGCGTTGGTGCCCGAGTCCATGGGAGAGGTCGAGGACTACGACGAGAAGACCGGCCGGCGTAGCCCGGCGAAGGACAAGGTGACCGGCCAGCGGGTGTGGCAGGTCCGGGTGATGGACCTTGACCCCGAGCTGGGGAAGCGGTCCCGGGAGACGACGGTGAAGATCTCCGCCGACTACCAGCCGGTGCCGCCGACGGGTGCGCCCTTCGAGGCGGTGGAGTTCGACGGCATGACGGTCACGCCGTACGTGAGCAACAACGGCCGGATGGCGTACTCGCTGCGTGCGACCGGGCTGCGGGCGCCGGCGGGCGTGACCAAGAAGGCGGCGGCGTAGCCGCTTCGGGTGGGGGCGGGGCTGTCAGGTCTTGGCGGACGGCAGCCCCGCCCTCTGTCTCTTCCCCCTGCTCTGGCGAGAGAGGTAGTGACATGTCCAAGGGTATGCCTGCCTTCGGGTGGGTGCTGGTGGCGGTCGTGCGGGGTGCCCGATGATCCGTCGGCCGCGTGGTGAGGTCGTGATGACCACGGCCGGGGACCTGATGGTGATCCGGCCCCGCCGTCTGGAGTTGCCGGTCTGGCTGATCGCGCTGGGCCTGGTGCTGCGGTGGCTGTGGCGCGGTCTGTGGTGGTGCCTTCGCCACCCGGTCTCCGTCGGCCTGGTGGTGGCCGCGGTACTGCTCTATCGGGAGTTCGGCCGCTCCGGGCTGATCGTGCCGCTGGTCCTGGCGGGCTTCGTGTCGGCGGTGTGGCGGTGGAAGCACGAGGCGTCCTGGTGGGCCTGGTGCGCCGGCCCGGTGCTGGGTCGCATCCGTCAGGTCTTCGTCTACCGGCGGGCGTGGCGGGAGGCCATGACGCTGTGCGGGTTGACCCGCACGTACGACCATCGGGTCGTCCTGCCGCAGTTGCTGCGGGTGCGGTCGGATCAGGCGCTCGATGTGCTGACCATCCGCATGGTGCGGGGCCAGACGCCGGAGGAGTTCCAGCGGGTCACCGCGAATCTGGCGTACGCGTTCGGCCGACGGCATGCCCGGGTCTACTCCGAGCGTCCGGGGGAGCCGCCGGTCCGTACCGGCTACTGGTCGCTCGTGCTGTCGGCGGTGGACCGGCTTCGGTACCGGGACCGGCCCTCGCTGGTCTACCTGGTGGTGGTCCGCACGGATGCGCTGCGGACCGTCGTGAAGCCGTTCGACGTGCCGTCGGTGCCGGACTTCACTGCGTTGCCGCTGGCCCGCCGCGAGGATCTGCGGCATTGGTGCCTGCACCTGCTCGCCACCCACGTGCTGATCGGCGGCGCCACCCGCTCCGGCAAGGGCTCGGTGCTGTGGTCGCTGGTTCGGGCCCTCGCCGGCGGGATCACCTCCGGTCTGGTGCGGCTGTGGGTGATCGACCCCAAGGGCGGCATGGAATTCGCCATGGGTCGGCCGCTGTTCGCCCGGTTCGCCTGCAAGTCCTTCGAGGCCATGGCGGACCTCCTCGACGAGGCCGTGAAGGTGATGCGGGAGCGGCAAACCCGGCTGGCCGGCGCGGTGCGGGTGCGCACCCCGACCGAGGCTGACCCCCTGGTCGTGGTCGTCATCGACGAGATGGCGGCGCTGACCGCGTACCTGCAGGACGTCGACCTGCGCAAGCGCATCGCGTCCTCGCTGGGGCTGCTGCTGTCGCAGGGGGCCGGCGTCGGCGTCCTGGTGGTGGCCGCCTTGCAGGACCCGCGCAAGGAGGTGCTGCCGTTCCGCGACCTCTTCCCAACCCGGATCGCGCTCGGCCTGACCGAGGCGGCTCAGGTCGACCTGGTGTTGGGCGACGGCGCCCGCAACCGGGGTGCTCTGGCCGACCAGATGCCCCGCTGGGCCAAGGGCGTCGGGTACGTGATCCTCGACGGCACCCCGGAGCCGGCGCGCGTGCGGTTCTCGTACATCACTGACGACCACATCCGCGAACTGGCCACCGAGTATGCGGCCCCGGTCGACGCGGCGGACATCCTCGCCCAGGTCGGTCGGGAGACCGCCGACGAGCCAACCCGCCCGGCGATGCCTCGGCCGCGTCGCGGGCCGCTGCTGCCTGATTCGCTGCTGAATTTCCTCGACCGGGACGCCGACGGTGGTGAGCCGCGGTGACCGCCCCGACCTTCTACCGGCTCCGCGCCCCGAACCCGGACGGCGCGACCAGCACCGCCGTGTCCGTCCGCGTCGACCCGGAACGGCCGGACCCGTACCCGGTCTATCTCGCAGTGGGCGGCGGCCGGCGCCGCATGTACCTGACCCCCGACGAGGCATGGGCGCTGTGGCGCTGCCTCTCCGAAGCGGTCGCCTCCCTCGGCGAACCGCCCGACCACATCCGTACCCGCGTCGCCCCGGCCCGGAGGTAACCGATGTCCCTCAAGCGCTTCTTCCTCGGCACCCACCGGCTCAAGCCGCTGCACATCGACCTGAACGGCTCCCCGGACCGGCTCGCCGCCGCCCTGCACGGACTGGCGCACATGGTCAACCGTCGCCGCGACCTTGACGGGCAGCGCATCCGCATCACCATCGTCGTCCGCAACCCCGGGAGCGGCCGATGATCCGCGCCCGCGCCGAGTCCGGCGCGCGATTGCTGATCCTGCTCGCCGTCGGCATCATGGCCGGCGCCGCCGCCTTCACCCACGTCCATGACCTGACCGTCGCGCACGGGCAGCCCGACTGGATCGGCTGGGCCAACGCGGTGGCGGTCGAGCTGATGGCGATCTACCTCGGGCTGGAGATCCGCGCCCGGCGTCGCGTCGGCCGGCCGGTCGGCATGGTCGGCGTGCTCCTGGTCGCGTTCGCGCTGCTGTCGCTCGCCGCCCAGGTGGCGGAAGCCGAACCGTCCGTCTGGGGCTGGATCGTCGCGGCCGTGCCGTCGCTGGCCTTCCTCGCCCTGGTCAAGGTCGTCCTGTCCAGCGTGCCCGCCGCACCGCCGGCCGCTGAGCCGGACCAGCCGCAGGCCGACTGGTACGACGAGCCGCAGCAGGTCGAGCCGGCCCCGCCGGCTCCGGTGATGCCGCCGGCATCGGCCGCGGTGCTGCCTCCGCTCGGCGTCCAGCACAACCGGCCCCAGGTCGTGGGGATCATCCGATGACCGCTCCGACCCTGCCCGGCCTCGCCCCCGTCGCCCCGACCCCGGCTGCTGCTCCTCGGCCGGGGTCACGGGCGGCCCGCATGGCGCTGCCCCGCTCGGTCGACGTCCTCAAACAGATCGCGATCGAGTACGGCGTCTGCATCCGACCGCTTGCCATGCGCCGCACCGACCTCGACACCGGGCTGACCGAGGTTATCGACCTGCCTTGCGGGGCGACTCGCGAGGACAAGTGCCCGCCGTGCGCCAAGAAGAACCGCCGGCTGCGGCAGGCCCAGATCCGCGAGGGCTGGCACCGCGACGACGAGCCCCTACCCGGCCCGGAACCCGCGACTGAGGCGCAGAAGTCACTGATCCTGTTCCGGGCACACCTGGAGTTCGCCCGCGACGAGGCGGTACGCGCCGCCCAGTGGGACCAGGTCGCCGACATCGACGAGGCTATCCGCGAGGTGGAAGAGGCCATCGCGGCTGAGGGCCTGCGCGGGCACGTCGGGCCACCCCACGCGGGCGTCGATGACGACCAGGACGATGAGCCCGGCCGCCGGCGCAAGCGTTCCACTAAGCGGCGTCAGGATGCCCCCGACTTGCCCCGGCGCAAGGTCGAGCGGCGCACCGTCGGCAAGACCTACACTGCCCCGGACGGCTCCACCTACCGACCGTCCATGTGGCTCACGCTCACACTCGACTCGTACGGCCCGGTCCGCCCGGACGGTACCCCGGTCAACCCCAGCCGGTACGACTACCGCCGCGCCGCCTGGGACGCCGTGCACTTCCCTCGACTGCTAGACCGGTTCTGGCAGAACCTGCGCCGCTGCGAGGGCTGGAACGTCCAGTACGCCGGCTGCGTCGAGCCGCAACGTCGACTTGCCCCACACGCGCACTTCGCCATCCGGGGCACCATCCCCCGCGACGTGCTCCGCACCGTGGCAGCGGCGACCTATCACCAGGTGTGGTGGCCCACGGTCGACGTCCAGCGGTACACGCTCGACCGGCTCCCCGTCTGGGACGAGCAGGCGGCGACCTGGGTCGACCCCGACACCCGCGAGCCGCTGACCACCTGGACGGAAGCCCTCGACGCCATCGACGACGACCCGTACGCCGAACCCGTGCACGTCGTCCGCTTCGGCGCCCAGGTCGACGCCCGCGGCGTCATGCCCGGCACCGAGGACGCCGAGCGGACCATCCGGTACGTCACGAAGTACATCACCAAGCACACCGGCGACTGCCACAAGCTCACCACCGACCGGCAACGCGCCCACCTCGACCGGCTCTGGCAGGAACTCCGGATCACTCCGTGCACCGACCGGTGCGCTAACTGGCTGCTCTACGGCGTCCAGCCGAAGAAGGCACACCCCAAGCTCAAGCCCGGCCGCTGCAAAGGCAAGGTCCACCAGCGCGACACCCTCGGCATCGGCGGCCGGCGCATCCTCATCTCCCGCGACTGGTCCGGCAAGACCCTCGCCGACCACAAGCACGACGTACGGGCCTGGGTCCGCGCGCTGCTCGGCGCCACCACCGACAGCGCCACCGCAGGGCAGCTCGTCGACGACCAGGGTGACATCGCCGAACGGGTCCGGCACGCCTGGGAACTCGCTCGGCCCGACGACCCGGACGTGGGGCCGATGGCCCACCGGCTCATGCGCTCGATCAGCGAACGCGCCCGATGGCGGACGGAACTCCTGGCTGCCAAGGACCGGGCCGCCCAGGGGCCGCCAGATCTTTCGGCAAGTCAGCACGACACGCAGGACATGGGGGAGGAGTCGCATTGAACGAGGAGCTGTTGACCGTGCCGGAAGTGCTCGCCGAGCTGCGGGTGTCGCGCTCGACCTGGTTCTACTGGCGGCAGACCGGCAAGGGCCCGCGGGTGATCAAGCTCCCGAACGGGCAGCTTCGGGTCCGCCGGTCCGCCCTCGGACGGTGGCTCGGTGAGCTGGAGCAGGACGCGGCATGAAGAGCTACGAGGTCCAGATCTGGGAGATCGGTAAGCGCGCCGACCGGAAGGCTCGGCCCTGGCGGGTCCGCTGGGCGGTGGCCGGCCGGCGCTTCGAGGAGATGTTCCGTACCAAGGCTCTGGCGCACTCGTTCCGCGCCGAGCTGGTCCAGGCGGCCAACGCGGGGGAGCCCTTCGACCCGGCCACCGGCCGCCCGGTCTCCGAGGCCAGAACCAAGAACCCCACCACCTGGTACGCGCACAGCCGCGCGTACGTCGAGATGAAGTGGCCCCGGGCGGCGGCCAAGACCCGGCGCTCGATCGTCGAGGCGCTGACCTCCATCACGGTGACCCTGACCCGGCCGACCAAGCGGGGCCGACCGGATGACGCCCTGCTTCGTGAGGCGCTGTACCTCTATGGCCTCAACCCGCGTCGCTGGTCGGAGGAGGTCCCGGCCGAACACGCGGCGGCGCTGGCCTGGCTGGAAACCGCGTCCCTGCCGGTGGTCGAGCTGGACTCGCCCGCGATGGTGCGCCGGGTCCTCGACAGCCTCTGCGTACGCCTCGACGGCAAGCCCGCGGCTGCCTCCACCGTCCAGCGGAAGCGGGCCACCTTCTACAACGCCCTCGGGTACGCCGTCGAGCTGGAGCTGATCGACTCCAACCCGGTCGACCGAGTGCAGTGGACCGCTCCGGAGGTGGCGCAGTCCATCGACCGGCGGGTGGTGGCGAACCCGGCCCAGGTCGCCACGCTGCTGGAGGCGGTGAAATCTCTCGGCAAACGGGCCGACAAGGTCACGGCTTTCTTCGGCTGCCTCTACTACGCGGGCATGCGGCCCTCAGAAGCGGCCGACCTGCGGCGGGAGGACTGCGACCTTCCCGGCCGGTGCGTCGACTGCGGCGCCGACTTCGACGACCTGGCGGCGGTGAAGCCCTCCGCGTCGTGCGATCACGAGAAGATCGAATATCGCTGGGGCCGCCTGGTGCTCGCCGGCACCTCGCCGCGGGCCGGGTCGCACTGGACCGACGATGGCGGCTCGCACGAGCGGCGTGGGCTGAAGCACCGCGCGCGGCAGGAAACCCGGACCGTCCCGATCCCGCCCCGGCTGGTCGAGCTCTTACGCACACACGTCGAGAATCACGGCGTTGGTCCAGATGGTCGCTTCTTCCGTGGCCTGCACGGCGGGCCGCTGTCGGAGTCGGTGTACGACCGGTGGTGGAAGCTCGCGCGGGAGCGGGCACTGACCGAGGCTCAGGTTCCCTCGCCGCTGGCGCGGCGCCCTTACGACCTGCGTCACGCTGCGGCCTCGCTCTGGCTGAACGCCGGCGTCCCGCCGACCGAGGTTGCCCGGCGCCTGGGCCACGGCGTCGCTGTGCTGCTCCGGGTCTACGCGAACTGCATCGACGGGGGAGACGACACCATGAACGACAAGATCGGCGACGCACTAGCGTGAGGTGCTGCCAGCCTGGGCGATGTTCGGGGTGTCGGGCTGTGCGTGGGGGGTGTGGACGAGGTGCGCTAAAAGGAGAGGGTGAAGTTGCCCGCGTCGCAAGACTCGATTCGGCCTGAGGTTCATGTCGCGGTTGGTCCTATTCCAGCCGTTAATGGCCCCGTTCCGGAGCTGCGGCTCTGGGGCATCCGCCGGTCAATCGCTCTGGCTGTCGCGGCTGCGTTGCTGCTGATCGGGGGCTTGGTCGCTGCGGCGTTCTGGTATGCCGGTTGGCCTGGCCTTCGGCGAGATGGAACGGTCACAGCAGGCACGCTGTTCGACCTCTTGAAGCTTGTCTTCGCCGTTGTGGCGGGCATCGGCGGTGTCGTAGCTTTGGTGGTCGCTTATCGGCGGCAGCGCGTAGCAGAGCACGCAAACGCCTTGGCAGAACTCGATCAAAAACTGGCACACGCTGCTGATCTACGTGCCGAAGTGACCAAAGCTCTTGCTGTGGCGGCCGACGAGCGGGCGAAGATCGAAATTGATCGCAACGGCGTCCGGCTGTTCAACGAACGCTTCACCAAGGCATCCGAGCAGCTCGGGTCGGAGAAGGCAGCCGTCCGTCTGGCGGGCGTCTATGCCATGGCCGGCCTTGCTGATGACTGGCGGGAGGGGCGACAGACCTGCATTGACGTCCTCTGCGCATACCTCCGCATGCCCTACACCTCGCCCCCGGACGCTTCGAACGAAGCGCTGGCGCAGGCCGACAACCAGGTGCCGATCGTGGACGCGGACACGGCCCGAGCCGCTCGCGAGGAGCGGGAGGTGCGTCATACCGTCATTCGCCTCGTCAGCAGGCGCTTACGCCTGACTGAAGACGATGCGGCCTCATGGCGTGGCTATGACTTCGACTTCACCGGCGCAGTCTTCGACGGCGGGGACTTCTCGGATGCAAGGTTCACTGGTGGGCAGGTGTCCTTCGCTGGGGCGTTGTTCAGTGGTGGGCAGGTGTCTTTCGTTGGGGCGGTGTTCGCTGGAGGCCGGGTGTCCTTCGACAGGGCGATGTTTACAGGCGCGGAGGTGGACTTCGTCGGGGCGCTGTTCAGCGGTGGACGGGTGTCTTTCGTCAGAGCGGTGTTCGGTAGCGGGGCGGTGTCCTTCGACGGGGCGGAGTTCACCGGGGGGCGGGTGCACTTTTCCAGGGCGGTGTTCAGTGGCGGAGCGGTGTCCTTCGACGGGGCGGAGTTCAGTGGCGGAGCGGTGCACTTTTCCAGGGCGGTACTCAGTGGCGGGGCAATGTCCTTCGGCGGATCGGTGTTCAGTGGCGGGCGGGTGTCCTTCCTGGGGGCAGCGTTCGACGTCCGGCCCACGTTCGACGATTGGCCCGGCGGGCGTCCTCCGGATGGTCTGGTCCTGCCAGGAGCCTGAGTATCTGTGGGCGTGGGCAGATAGTGGGCGGCCGGCCGTTCGGAGCTTGGATCGGGAAGAGAAACAGCAGCTCAGCGCGGCTGACTCGTACAAGATCGCGGATGCCCTGTAAATCCGTCGCGAAAGCTACAGAGGTTCGAATCCTCTACCCGCCACCAGGTGCGAAGACGGCCCCTGACCAGCAGGAATGCTGATCCGGGGCCGTTGTCGTTTGTCTCGCGGGTCCGGCTGGGTCCAACCCCTCCGTACGGCCTAGTCATGATCCTGCTCGGCCTACTCGGGGGCGGCGTTCCGGCGGCAGTCGATGGCTCTCCGCCCCGGCACCGCCCCGCGCCGCGCGGAGCGGCGGCACCTTGATCAGAACACCTCAATTCGGCAGGGCAGCCGGCTCACCATTTGTACTCCGTCGACTGATGCGCGGCACGCGTCCGCCGACTGATCTACGACACCCTCAGCGGGCTGACCGCCATGAGCGGACGTCCGCGCACTACTCGTTGATGAGCTGCTCTCGAAGAATGTCTGCGTGCCCACAGTGCTGGGCGAGCTCGCGAAGCACGTGGAGATACACCCACCGCAGCGGGAGCGGGCCCCGCCGGTGCCCGTGAAGGATGTCATCCAGACCCAGGGATGACGTCGCACGGCGTGATGCTTCGCAGGCTTCGCGGTGTGCGTGCTGGACGGTGGCGATCGTGTCGTCGTCATCGAGGATGAACGACTCCTCTGACGTCGCAGGGATGCCGATCTCAGCGCGCGACCGGCACGTGACGGCTTCGTCAAACCAGACCTTCTCGACGAAAGTCGCGTGCTTCACGAGACCCAGCAGCGTGGTCCGGGAGGCCACCAAGGATCTGCGCGCCTGTTCCTCTGTCAGCCCGTCCAAGCAGCGATTGAGCGCGTCGCGGTGCTCGTCGAGGAACGCCTCGAACTGGGCACGGGCTGGTTGTGCGACGACCTGGTCGGCGAAGGTAGGCGGGTAGGAAGGCATGGGCGAAGCATTCCAGACCGTCGCCCAGGAGCAACCAGCGGACATCGACACGAGAGGACCTGCGACGGCGGCCATCCTGTCGCCCCTAGCTTGCCGGATCTGTCGCACATCACCTGGCAGAGCTGCGTCGCACATCAGCTGTCGGATCACAATCACAGAGGCTGCGTCCGAGTCGACCTGGCTGGCACGAACCCAGCGCCAGCCCGGCCGTCGTCGTCCGGTGTCGCCTCGGGTTCGCTGTGGCTCATCTGCGTGTGACGCCGGCGGCCTTGGCCGACGCCCTCACCGCCGAGCACGTCGATCGGCTCGTGGCCGAGCTCTCCCCGCCGGCATCCTGGTCGCCGCCCGCCGGCTGGGTCACTCCAACGCCAGCGTCACGACTCGCTACTACGCCCCAGCAGCGGATGGCCGGGACGCCGAGGTCGCCGCCTTCCTCGGCGCGCGCGGAACGGCGGAGAGGCTTCCAATCTGGCCTGCGGCAGCCACGGGGGTAAGACCAAGCCCTCCGGTGAGTCGCCGCAGGAATCCTGATCGGGGTTCGGACTACTCCTCCTCGCCCTGGCGTCCCTCGCGCCAGAGTTCGTGTTCCCTGAGCACCCATGCCAGCCAGTAGAGGCCGAACGAGACGACAAAGATGGCGAAGAACAGCGCCGCCACCAGCGTGACGCCATACAGGAAGTTCCTGTTCGCGCTGGACTGCGCAGCGCACACGAACACCACGCCGAGGAAGAGGGAGGTCAGCATCAGCGACCGGAAGACCGGTTGTTCGACTGGATGTTTGGGTGCTGCCATGAATGCTCCCCTCCGTGGTCCGCTCATCGTCACGGCCGGGGGCAACCCCTGCAAGGCGTTGATCATCGGGTGCGATCCGGTACACCCTTCCGCTGCATCTCGCACCCGGGTACGCGCGATCTTCAGCCAGCCCGGCCCCGACGCCGTCCACGCCCTTCGCGGCCCGGTCCGCGGCCTTCACCTGCCCGGGTCGGCAACCGATCACGGGCCGTCCGGGACGAAATTCACTTACGGTGAGGAGCGGGTCTGGCGCTGTGCGCTCGGACGCGGCATGCTGATGGTGATGAATTCCTCGCGATCCCGTGGCGTGCTGGTCGCCGAGCGGCCGTCGCCGGAAGTGATGTCCTCCTCGGAGGCCACCGCGCGTTCGCCGTGACCCCTGCCGCGCGGCCGGACAGAGCGTCCGATCCGCGTCCGATGTCCTGACTGGCGCTCTGTCGGGCAATAGTCCCGGCTCGCGGCAGACGCGGGGAATGTGGCTAAGGGCTGAACCTGCAGCATGTGCCTGCCGGTCGTATCCCTCACCCCCCGCCGACTGGCGACTTGCCGTGGCTGATCGGTTCCCACTGCGGGGACCGCCGCCCGATCAGCCGTCCGTCTGCTTTGCGGCTCCCCAGGGTTGTGGCACGATCGTGGAACCCCCACCATCCCTGTGACATTTCCCCGACAGGAGCAAAGATGTCTGGTCGAAGGCTGGGCCGGCTGCTTGGCTCACTACTGGCATTCGCGGCCGTTCTCAGCGGCTTCCTCGTCGGCGAGGGCGGCGTGGACCTGGGGAACGCGCAAACCGCGGACATCATCTGGAACATGCCCGCTCCTCGCTGACGGCGCATCGTCCAGTCCGAGGCGGGAGGCGACGCATGGCGGGACCGGGTCGCAAGAGCGTCCGTTCCACGGACCACGCCTGGCTGATCACCGCCCCACTCATCCTCTTCGCCGTCGTCTGCTCCACACTCACCAGCCTGGTGGCCGAGCGGCCGTTCGGTGACTGGCCGCTGGCCATCGTGCTGCTGCTCGCGATGGTGGCCGCCGGCCTGCCGGTCCTCAACTTCACCGTTCGGCGGCAGTCGGTCGGTGTGACGCTCACCGAGATCCCGCTCGTCCTCGCTTTCTACCTGACCCCACCGCTCACGGTGGTCGTCACGTACACCGTGGCCGCGGTGCTCACCCACCTGTGGCACCGGATGGGCAACACCAAGCTGTGGTTCAACGTCGCCCGGGCGGCCGCCGGGTCGTCCCTGGCAGTCCTGGTGCTCCAACTGTTCCCGCCGTTGAGAGGCGTCGGGCCGGGCACGTGGGTCACCCTCTTCACCGCCGCCATCATGGTGAACCTGGTCAGCATGACCTCGGTGGCCGGCGTGTACACGCTCCTGCAGGGCTGGCAGACGGGTCGGGAGGCGTTCCGCAAGTCCCCCTCCCTGCTGGTGGCGCCCGCCATCAACATCGTCGCCGGCCTGATCATCCTGATCCTGATCACTTCCACCTGGTGGTCCCTGCTGCTGCTGGCGGCGTTGATCAGTGCCCTGGCCCTGGTCTACCGGGCATATGCCCAGTTCTTCCGGCAGCACCGCACCCTCGCCGACATGTACGAGTTGAGCCGGGCTGTCAGCGGCAGCGGCCAGGACGGCGCGCTGGCCGACGCCCTGCTCGCCCGGGTGCGCACGCTGATGCAGGCGGAGTACGCCACCCTCTGGCTACCCGCGCAGAGCCGACACCCGGAGGTCCTGCTGACCTCCAGGATCGCCGACTCGGGCCTGCTGGACGTGGCCCCGACTCCGGCCGAGCTGCGGGAGCGGGTCCGGGAGAAGGGTCAGACGGTCGTCCTCGGGCGCGGCGCGGTCGGGGATGCGGAGCTGCGGGGCGCCCTGTCGAAGCAGCGGATCAAGGACGTGATCGTGGTCCCGCTGCGGTCCGGCCAGGCGGTGGTCGGCACGCTGGAGGTGGCCAACCGGCTCGGCGCAAGCAACTCCTTCGTGCGTACCGACGTGCCGTTGCTCGAGACGGTCGCCGCGCACGCGGCGGTCGCCCTGGAGAACTCGCGCCTGGTGGACCGGCTGCGGCACGACGCGGACCACGACGCCCTCACCAAGCTGCCCAACCGCCGGCGGCTCACCGCCGCGGTGGCCGAGGCGGTCAAGATCAGGGCGCCGGGCGAGGTGGTCGCCCTGCTGCTGTTCGATGTCGACCGGCTGCGCCAGGTCAACGAGTCGCTCGGCCACGCGGCCGGCGACAAGGTCCTCGTCGAGGTCGCCGAGCGGCTGCGTACCTGCGCGCCCTCCTCGGCGCTGGTCGGGCGGGCCGGTGGCGACGAGTTCCTGGTCACCCTGCGCCTGGAGAGCGCCGAGGCGGCGCTGGAGCTGGCCGGGCAGCTACGCGAGCAGATCCGCGACGAGATGCTCTTCGACGCGCTCACCCTGGACGTCGACACCGCCGTCGGGGTGGCGGTGCACCCGGATCACGGCAGCGACGCGGTGACCCTGCTCCAGCGGGTGGACCTGGCGGCGACGGCGGCCAAGTCCGTCCCGGGCAACGTCCAGCTCTACAGCCCGGCGCTGGAGTCCAGGTCGCTGCGCCGGCTGGGCCTCGCCGGGGACCTGCGCCGCGCCCTCGACGACGGCGGGCTGCAGGTCTACTTCCAGCCCAAGGTGACCCTCCGGGACCGCCGCCTGGTCGGCGTGGAGTGCCTGGCCCGCTGGGAGCACCCGGCGCACGGCACGGTGGCCCCGGACGACTTCGTCGCGGTGGCCGAGCACACCGGCCAGCTGGGTCGGCTCACCGAGTTCGTGCTCCGGGAGAGCCTGCGGCGCAGCCGGGACTGGCAGCACGGCGAGCAGCCGCTGGCCGTCTCGGTCAACCTGGCCGCGCGTACCCTCACCGATCAGCACTTCCCCGCGCTGGTCCGGGAGCTGCTCGACGAGTACGGCGTGCCGCCGCAGCGGCTCACGCTGGAGATCACCGAGGCCGGGGTGCTGGACGGCACCGAACGTCCCATTCCGACCCTGCGGCGCCTGCGCGACCTCGGTGTCCGGCTCTCGGTGGACGACTTCGGCACCGGCAACTCGTCCCTGGCCCAACTGCGGCGGCTGCCGGTGCACGAGGTGAAGGTCGATCGCTCCTTCGTCCAGGGGATGGCGACCGATCCCGGCGATCTGGCGATCGTGAACGCGGTGGTGACCCTCTCCCAGCAGTTCGGCCTGGCCGTGGTGGCCGAGGGGGTGGAGAGCGAACTGACCCTGGAGCTGCTCCAGGACATCGGCTGCGAGATCGGCCAGGGCTTCCTGTTCAGCCGGCCGCTGCCGTACGAGCGGCTGGAGGCGTGGTTCGCCGCCCAGGTCGACCCGGAGGCGGTCCCCGCCGGCGAGCTGCCTCGCCTGCGGGTGGTTCCCTGAGCTGCGCGGACGCGGCAACGGGGGATCCGATTTCACCTCGGCGGCGGGGTCGTGTACTGTTTCCTCTGCGCGGCACCCCACGGGGTGATCGAGCAGGCCCCCTTAGCTCAGTCGGCAGAGCGTCTCCATGGTAAGGAGAAGGTCTACGGTTCGATTCCGTAAGGGGGCTCAAAGGGTCCGGCTGGACCCGCCACGGCGGTGTAGCTCAGATGGCAGAGCAAGCGGCTCATAATCGCTGTGTCGCCGGTTCAAGTCCGGCCACCGCTACTCTCGTCCTCCGGATCTTCCCGGTGGTCGGTGGGATGGGCGCCACAGGCGCCCACTTTGCATGTCCGCGCCATCAGCGCGTAGGCTCATGCGCCGTAGTTGTTACCCGTTAGCGAGGAAGGCACTCCGCCGTGGCGAAGGCGACCGATGTCCGGCCGAAGATCACTTTGGCGTGTGTGGAGTGCAAGGAGCGCAACTACATCACGCGCAAGAACCGTCGTAACGACCCGGACCGCATCGAGCTGAAGAAGTTCTGCCCCCGGGACGGCAAGCACACGGTCCACCGCGAGACCCGCTGACCCACGGCCGGCCCTGCCGGCCCGGTCCCACAGGCTTCACCGAACGCCGATCCGCACGGACGGCGGCCTCCGCGCCGCCCGTCCCGCCCGGATCGGCGTTCGCGTTTTACGTGTAGGTTCGCGGGCATGTCCCTGGACCCGTCCTTCGTCGGCCGGACCTATCCGCCGACCGCCCCCTACCAGGTGGGCCGAGAAAAGATCCGCGAGTTCGCCACCGCCATCGGCGCCACCGACCCGGCGCACCACGACCCGGAGGCGGCCCGGGCGCTCGGGCACCGCGACGTGGTCGCCCCGCCGACCTTCCCGGTGGTCGTCACCATGGCCGCCAGCCGGCAGATCATCGAGGACCCGGCGCTCGGCGTGGACTACAGCCGGGTGGTGCACGGCGACCAGCGCTTCGCGTACACCCGGCCGGTGACCGCCGGTGACGAGCTGGTCTGCGTCAACACCATCGAGGAGGTCACCAACCGGGGCGGCCACGGCTTCCTGACCACCCGCACCGACGTGAGCACCGCCGCCGGCGAGCCGGTGGTCGCCGTCTGGTCCAAGATCGTCGTACGCGGGGAGGCCTGACCCATGGAACTGCCCACCCAGACGTTCCGGGTGACCCGCGCGGATCTGGTCCGCTACGCGGGCGCCTCGGGCGACTTCAACCCGATCCACTGGAGCGACCGGACCGCCACCAAGGTCGGCCTGCCGGGGGTCATCGCCCACGGCATGTTCACCATGGCGCTGGTCGGCCGGGCGGTCACCACCTGGGCCGGCGCCCCGGACGCGGTGGTCGACTTCGGGGTCCGGTTCACCCGTCCGGTGGTCGTCCCGGACACCGACGAGGGCACCGAGATCGAGGTCGCCGCGGTGGTCAAGGAGGTGACCGAGGACGGCCTGACCAGGCTCGACGTGACCGCGACCTGCCTCGGCGAGAAGGTGCTGTCGCAGGCCCGGGCGACGATCCGGACGCCTCGCTGAGCAACCTGTCGACGCGCGAGGGGTAGACCGGTTGGGAAAGTCGCACGACTACCCGTACACTGGTCCGCCGTGGGGCAAGTGACCCCTGCCCGGCACCGCGTGCTCGGGTGGGGTGATCGTCGCCGCACAGGGGTGTAGCTCAATTGGCAGAGCAGCGGTCTCCAAAACCGCAGGCTGCAGGTTCAAGTCCTGTCACCCCTGCGCCTCAGGCCTGACCGTTCCCGTGGGTCGCGCCGCCCGTACGGCGGCGTCCGGCCCGTGGTGGTGGCACCGGCGGGGTGGTTCCGAGGCATTCGGGGCCCTTCCGACCGGTCCGCCGGCCGCGGCCCGTCGCGGGACGGTTGGTCCGGCCGGCGTGACCACACGCCGCGCACGCCAACCATCGGCGTGCGACCCGATATCCCGCACGGAGGGCGAAGTGGCCGAGAGCAAGCGGCGCGGCGAGGACGCCGGCGACGAGCGTCTGGAAGAGGACGCGATCGTCGACGACGTGGCCGACGACGACGCCACCAACGCGGAGGACGAGCCGGTTTCCCGGGGCGGCACCGCCACGCGCAAGCGCGCCCGCGCCGAGTCGACCGAGGGCCGCAAGACCCGGAAGGACACCGAGCGGATCGGGCTCTTCGCCCGCATCGCGCGGTTCTTCCGCGAGGTCGTGGCCGAACTGCGTAAGGTCATCTGGCCGACCCGCAAGGAGCTGCTGACCTACACGGCCGTGGTGGTCACCTTCGTCGCGGTGATGCTGGCGATCGTGGCCGGCCTGGACTACGGCTTCGCGAAGGCGGTGCTGTTCGTCTTCGGCAACGCCAGCTGACGGGCCAACAGCGATAGTGACGGAAGTGAGCGAGCGTGCCTGAGTACGACGAGACCGCCGAGACGCCGGACGAGCAGTCCACGGTGGCGACGGCGGCCAACGAGGAGTCGGTCGAGGCCGCCAGCGAGCCGGAATTCCCGACCACCGAGCCCGCGGACGAGGAGTTCGACCCGGTCGCCGAGCTGCGCCAGAAGCTGCGCTACGCCCCCGGCGACTGGTACGTGGTGCACTCGTACGCCGGCTACGAGAACAAGGTCAAGACCAACCTCGAGACCCGGATCACCTCCCTCGACATGGAGGACTTCATCTACCAGGTCGAGGTGCCGACCCGGGAAGAGGTCGAGGTCAAGAACGGCAAGCGGTCGCAGGTCCAGGCGAAGGTCTTCCCGGGCTACATCCTGGTCCGGATGGAGCTGACCGCCGAGTCCTACTCCTGCGTCCGGAACACCCCGGGCGTCACCGGCTTCGTCGGGGCGACCGACCGGGCCGACCGCCCGGCCCCGCTGAGCCTCGACGAGGTGCTGAAGTGGCTGGCCCCGGCGGTCGAGGCCGTCGAGAAGAAGGCCAAGCCCGAGGTCAAGGTCCTCGACTTCGAGGTCGGCGACTCGGTCACCGTCACCGACGGCGCCTTCGCCTCGCTGCCGGCGACGATCAGCGAGATCAACGCCGACCAGCAGAAGCTCAAGGTGCTGGTGTCGATCTTCGGCCGGGAGACGCCGGTCGAGCTCAACTTCAACCAGGTCGCCAAGATCTGACGTACGCCTCCGCCGGTGGTGGGCCGCCCGGCCCGCCGCCGGCGCGTCGTTTCGGCGCCCGCCTGACCTCGGCGGCGGAGGCCACGGAAGGCTGCGCTACCCTAGAACGTCGGCTGTCCGCGCCGCGCTGACCGTGCGCGCCCGCGGACCGGCGAAAATCCCAGTTCCAAGCCCCAGGAAGAGACATGCCTCCGAAGAAGAAGCTCGTCAAGACGTTCACGCTTCAGCTGCCGGCGGGCCAGGCCACCCCGGCGCCGCCGGTCGGCCCCGCGCTCGGTCAGCACGGCGTGAACATCATGGAGTTCTGCAAGTCCTACAACGCGCAGACCGAGTCGCAGCGGGGCGACATCGTCCCCGCCGAGATCAGCGTCTACGAGGACCGCACCTTCACCTTCGTCCTGAAGACCCCGCCCGCCGCCCGGCTGCTGATCAAGGCCGCCGGCGTGCAGAAGGGCTCCGGCGTCCCGCACAAGGAGAAGGTCGGCTCGGTGACCCGCGCCCAGCTGCGCGAGATCGCCGAGAAGAAGATGGCGGACCTCAACGCCAACGACATCGAGCAGGCGGAGAAGATCATCGCCGGCACCGCCCGGTCGATGGGCCTGACCGTCGCCGACTGACCTCGGTCACCGCTCACCCGATCAGTTCGTGGGAGGGCCGCGGACGTCGCGGGCCCGCCAGAGACCACAGGAGTAACGAGAAATGCAGCGCAGCAAGAGCTACCGCAAGGCCGCCGAGGTCATCGACCGGTCGAAGCTCTACTCTCCCGCCGAGGCCGTCAAGCTGGCCAAGGAGACCACCTCCGTCAAGTTCGACGCCACGGTCGAGGTCGCGATGCGCCTCGGCGTCGACCCCCGCAAGGCGGACCAGATGGTCCGTGGCACGGTCAACCTGCCGCACGGCACCGGTAAGACCGCCCGCGTGATCGTCTTCGCCGCCGGCGCGAAGGCCGAGGAGGCCGCCGCCGCCGGTGCCGACGAGGTGGGCACCGACGAGCTGGTCGCCCGTATCCAGGGCGGTTGGCTGGACTTCGACGCGGCGATCGCCACCCCGGACCAGATGGCCAAGATCGGCCGGATCGCGCGGATCCTGGGCCCGCGCGGCCTGATGCCGAACCCGAAGACCGGCACGGTGACCATGGACGTCGCCAAGGCCGTCTCGGACATCAAGGGCGGTAAGATCACCTTCCGGGTGGACAAGCACTCCAACCTCCACCTGATCATCGGCAAGGCCTCGTTCTCCGAGTCCCAGCTGATCGACAACTACGCGGCGGTGCTGGACGAGGTCCTGCGCTCGAAGCCGTCCGCGGCCAAGGGCACGTACCTCAAGAAGGTCACCCTCACCACCACCATGGGCCCGGGCGTCCCGGTCGACCCGAAGCTGGTGAAGAACCTGCAGGAGGCTCCGGCCGAGGCCTGAGCAGCAGCGCGCTGACGGGGCCCCGCCACCACCCGGTGGCGGGGCCCCGTTCGTCTGTCCGGTGTGGCAGGCTCGGCGCATGCGGCTGGAGGGGGTCTGGCTGCGGTACCACCGGCGCGCGCCGTGGGTGCTGCGGGAGACCGACGTACGGATCGGTCCGGGTGAGGTGGCGGTGGTGCTCGGCCGCAACGGCGTGGGCAAGTCCACCCTGCTCCAGCTCGCGGCGGGCGTGCTCCGACCGAGCCGGGGCCGGGTGATCGACCGGCCCGCGGTGGTCGGCTGGGTGCCGGAGCGGTTCCCCGCCGACCAGCCGTTCACCGTAAGCGCCTACCTCGGCGCGATGGGCCGGGTCGCCGGGCTCTCCGGCCCCGAGGCGGACCGGGCGGTGCGGCACTGGATCGACCGGCTCGGCCTGGCCCGGTTCCACTCGGTCCGGCTGCCGCAGCTGTCCAAGGGCACCGCTCAGAAGGTCGGCCTGGCCCAGGCCCTGCTGCGCCCACCCGGCCTGCTCGTCCTCGACGAGCCCTGGGAGGGGCTGGACGCCGCCGCCCGCGAGCTGGTCCCGGAGGTGGTCGACGAGGTGCTGGCCGACGGCGGGACGGTGCTGGTCAGCGACCACCGCGGCGAGACGGTCCGGCTGCCCGGCGCCCGACACTGGACGGTCGCCGACGGCACGGTGACCGAGGAGGCGCCGTCCGGGGAGGCGGCCGTCGCGGTGGTCGAGCTGGCGGTCCCGGCCGCCGAGGTCGCCGCCGCCGTCGCCCGGTTGCGCGCCGCAGGCCACCACGTCCTGCGGGTACGCGACCACGCCGCCCCGCCCCCCGCCACGCGACCCGATGCCGGCACGGACCCGGACCTTGGCGGGCGGACCGCCGACGGTGCCGTCACCGGCCCGGAGAGCGCGGTCGAACCCGCCGGGGAGCCGTCCGCCGGCGGGGCGGGAGCCGAGCGGGACCTGACCGGGCCGGCTGCGGAGGTGGCTCGGTGACCGCGCTGGTCCGGCTGCGGCTGGCCGGCTTCCTGCGTACCGGCCGGGCGCTGGCCCCGGTCCTGGCCGGCCTGCTCGCCCTCGGCGTCCTCTACGGCGGCGGCCGGGCGCAGCCGGCGGAGGCGTACGGCGTCTCCGCCGTGGTGCTCTTCCCGGTGCTGGCCTGGCAGACGAAGATCCTGCTGGACGTGGAGCCGGACGTGCAGCGGCGGCTCGCCCACGTGATGCTCGGCCCGGCCCGGGAGCGGGCCGCCGGCCTGCTCGCCGCGGTGGTGGCCGGGCTCGGCACGGTGGCCGTCGCGCTGGTCTTCCCGTGGCTGGTCGGCGGGGTGACCGGCCCGACCGGGCCGGGGGACCGGTCGGTGGCCGCCGGCGTGGCCCTCGGCCTCTGGGCTCACCTGCTCGCCCTGCCCGGCGCGGTGGCCCTGGGCGCCCTGGCCAGCCGGGCGGTCACCCGCAGCGCCGGGTACGGCGTCGCCGTGCTCGCGGTGGGTGCGGTGGGGGTGCTGGTGCTGGGCCTCTCCGGCTCGGCGGTGCCCTGGCTGGCGCCACCGCTGATGCCGGCCGCCCGGACGTTGGCCGGCCACCTGGAGCCGGCCACCGGGCTGCTGCTGACCGCCTGGGCCGTGGCCTGGGCGGCCGTGGCACTGGCCGGGTACGCCTGGGCCCGGCGCACCCGCGCCTGAACCCCCGGCCTGGCCCGCGCGCCTGACCCGCCGGCCTGGCCCCCAGCCTGGCCCGCCATCCGCTGTGCGCTGTCCGCCGCCCGGTCCCCGGCCACCGCCGCCCGGCGTGGTCGGCCCGCCGCCTTGATCCACTCCGGTTGCGGCAGGTCGGGACTTCCCGGCGTCATGCCGGCCCGGGTTGCCGCGGCCGGAGTCGATCAACCGGCCGAGCAGGGTGACCGGGGGCACTCCGGGGGCGATTTGGAGATACCGGGACACGTCGCGTAACCTTGTGCCGTAGTTCCACCCAGAGACCGCTGGTCACCGTGCCCCGGCACGGTCGAAGGTCCCGCGATGACGGGCGACCCGCGCAGGGCGGCAAGCGAAAATCGGTGCTGTGCGTGGTCCGCCGACTGCGCCCGTCGTGCCGGCCCTCGCCCCGTGCGCCCTGCGCCGGGGCTTTTCTCGTTGTCGTGATGCCTCCGCCGCCGTCGCGAGCCTCCGCTCGTCGCCGGCGTACCAGCTCCGAGCAACGAGAGAGGAGGGACATGGCGGACAAGCCGATCCGGGCCGACAAGGCCACGGCCGTCGCCGAGCTGACCGAGAGCTTCCGCAACGCGGGGGCCACCGTGCTGACCGAGTACCGCGGGCTCACGGTTTCGCAGCTCACCCAGCTGCGGCGCTCGCTCGGCAAGGAGACCAGCTACACGGTCGCGAAGAACACGCTGGCCAAGCGTGCCGCGGCCGATGCGGGCATCTCCGGCCTCGACGAGCTGTTCACCGGTCCTACCGCGCTGACTTTCGTTTCGGGCGACGTCGTCGAGGCGGCGAAGGGGCTTCGCGACTTCGCGAAGGCCAACCCGAAGCTCGTCATCAAGGGCGGTGTCTTCGAGGGCAAGGCCATTTCCGCGGCCGAGGTCACGAAGCTCGCCGACCTGGAGTCCCGCGAGGTGCTGCTGGCGAAGCTGGCCGGCGCCATGAAGGGCAACCTGAGCAAGGCCGCGGCCCTGTTCCAGGCTCCGCTCGCCAAGACCGCGCGTCTGGCGGCCGCTCTGCAGGACAAGCGCGAGAAGGAGGGCGCCGAGGCGGCCTGAGGCCCCGCGGCGCACCCACGTTCTTAGTTAAACCATTCAGGAAAGGACGCCAGACATGGCGAAGCTCAGCACCGAAGAGCTGCTCGACGCGTTCAAGGAGATGACGCTGATCGAGCTCTCCGAGTTCGTGAAGCAGTTCGAGGAGACCTTCGAGGTCACCGCCGCCGCTCCGGTCGCCGTCGCCGGCGCCGCCGTCCCGGGTGCCCCGGCCGCCGAGGCCGAGCCGGAGAAGGACGAGTTCGACGTCATCCTCGACGCCGACGGTGGCAAGAAGATCCAGGTCATCAAGGTCGTGCGTGAGCTGACCGGCCTGGGCCTGAAGGAGGCCAAGGACCTGGTCGAGGCCGCGCCGAAGCCGGTCCTGGAGAAGGTCAACAAGGAGACCGCCGACAAGGCCAAGGCCAAGCTCGAGGGCGAGGGCGCCAAGGTCACCCTCAAGTGACCTTGCGTTGACCTGACGCGCGTCCGGCTCACGTGAGCCGGGGCACACACCGCGTCGCGGCGGGCGGTGATCCGGGAACGGATCGCCGCCCGCTGTGGTTGGTGGTCCCGGTGGCAGCGGCGTGAGCAGGGCGTTCAGGATCCTCGCACCGGCTTCACAGCGCTGTCTGTCGGTAGCCCGTCGGTGGGAAAGACACCCCGAGCGGTAACCGGCCCTTGACGCGGCCCCGGGCTGACAGGCACGCTGACACCAGCAAGACCTTCCGCGCTTGCAACGGCCACCACTTGGGTAATACCAGCGGCAGCAGCACCGCCGCGACGCCCGAGCGGACCGGCAGGAGCGTCGCGTTCCGAGCGGCCCGGTAGACCCGGTTTTCCGGGGTCCCGAGGCAAGTTCCGCGACGACCTGCGGGGTGGGCTGGACAGCGGTTAGCCTCTCGGCTACACTGCTAGTTTGCGCTGCCTTCCGACTTGACCCCTGCTCGGAAATGTCCGTTTACGGATATTTCTGGTGGGGTCATTGGAGTGCACGCGTACCAGCCGTTCTGCAGCACCGGTCCTCGGAAGGACGCATCTTGGCAGCTTCCCGCCCTGCGAAGACCAGTCGTACGTCGAGCGCTTTCGCGCCCCGCCGAGTTTCTTTCGGTCGGATCACCGAACACCTCGAGGTCCCCAACCTCCTCGCCATCCAGAACGAGTCCTTCGACTGGCTCGTCGGCAACGAGGCTTGGCAGGGCCGGTCGTCGGACGACCCGCACGCACGCTCGGGTCTCGCGGAGATCCTCGACGAGATCAGTCCCATTGAGGACTTCTCCGGCACCATGTCGCTCTCCTTCTCGGCTCCGCGCTTCGACGAGGTCAAGGCCTCGATCGAGGAGTGCAAGGAGAAGGACCTGACCTACTGCGCCCCGCTGTTCGTGACCGCGGAGTTCACCAACAACACCACTGGCGAGATCAAGAGCCAGACGGTGTTCATGGGTGACTTCCCGATGATGACGCCCAAGGGCACCTTCATCATCAACGGCACCGAGCGCGTCGTGGTCAGCCAGCTCGTCCGCTCGCCGGGCGTCTACTTCGACAAGCAGCCGGACAAGACCTCCGACCGCGACCTCTCCAGCGTCAAGGTCATCCCGAGCCGGGGTGCCTGGCTGGAGTTCGACATCGACAAGCGCGACACGGTCGGCGTGCGCATCGACCGCAAGCGCCGGCAGGCCGTCACCGTCCTGCTCAAGGCCATCGGGTGGTCCGCGGAGCAGATCCGCGAGAAGTTCGGCTGGTCCGAGCTGATGATGACCACCCTGGAGAAGGACCACATCGCCGGCCAGGACGAGGCGCTGCTGGACATCTACCGAAAGCTCCGTCCGGGCGAGCCGCCGACCCGCGAGAACGCCCAGACCCTGCTGGACAACCTCTTCTTCAACCCGAAGCGGTACGACCTGGCCAAGGTCGGTCGGTACAAGTTCAACAAGAAGCTCGAGATCGACGTCCCGATCACCACCGGGACGCTGACCGAGGACGACATCGTCGCCACCGTCGAGTACCTCTGCCGGCTGCACGCCGGTGAGGACGGCTACGAGGCCGACGACATCGACCACTTCGGCAACCGTCGCCTGCGTACCGTGGGCGAGCTGATCCAGAACCAGGTCCGGGTCGGCCTCTCCCGCATGGAGCGGGTCGTCCGGGAGCGGATGACCACCCAGGACGTCGAGGCGATCACCCCGCAGACCCTGATCAACATCCGCCCGGTGGTGGCGGCGATCAAGGAGTTCTTCGGTACGTCGCAGCTGTCCCAGTTCATGGACCAGACCAACCCGCTGGCGGGCCTGACCCACCGGCGCCGGCTGAGCGCGCTCGGCCCGGGTGGTCTGTCCCGGGAGCGGGCCGGCTTCGAGGTCCGCGACGTGCACCCGTCCCACTACGGCCGGATGTGCCCGATCGAGACGCCGGAAGGCCCGAACATCGGTCTGATCGGCGCGCTCTCCACCTTCGCCCGGGTCAACCCGTTCGGCTTCATCGAGACGCCGTACCGGAAGGTCGTCAACGGTCGGGTCACCGACCAGATCGACTACCTGACCGCGGACGAGGAGGACCGGTACGTCAAGGCGCAGGCCAACGCCCCGCTGAAGTCCGACGGGTCGTTCGCCGAGGACCGCGTCCTGGTCCGCCGTAAGGGCGGCGAGACCGAGGACGTGCCGCCGGAGGCCGTGGACTACATGGACGTCTCGCCGCGGCAGATGACCTCCGTCGCGACCGCGATGATCCCGTTCCTCGAGCACGACGACGCCAACCGCGCGCTCATGGGCGCGAACATGCAGCGCCAGGCGGTGCCGCTGGTCAAGGCCGAGTCGCCGCTGGTCGGCACGGGCATGGAGTACCGCGCGGCCGTGGACGCCGGTGACGTGGTCGTCGCCGAGGTCGGCGGTGTGATCGAGGACCTGTGCGCGGACTACATCACCGTCCACCAGGACGACGGCCACCGCCGGACGTACCTGCTGCACAAGTTCCGCCGCTCCAACGCCGGCTCCTGCGTCAACCAGAAGCCGGTCGTCTTCGAGGGCGACCGCGTCGAGGCCGGCCAGGTCATCGCCGACGGTCCGTGCACCGACGAGGGCGAGATGGCGCTCGGGCGCAACCTGCTCGTGGCGTTCATGACCTGGGAGGGCCACAACTACGAGGACGCGATCATCCTGTCGCAGCGCCTCGTGCAGCAGGACGTGCTCACCTCGATCCACATCGAGGAGCACGAGGTCGACGCCCGGGACACCAAGCTCGGCCCGGAGGAGATCACCCGCGACATCCCGAACGTCAGCGAGGAGATGCTCGCCGACCTCGACGAGCGCGGCATCATCCGGATCGGCGCCGAGGTCGTCCCCGGCGACATCCTGGTCGGCAAGGTCACGCCGAAGGGCGAGACCGAGCTGACCCCGGAGGAGCGGCTGCTCCGCGCGATCTTCGGCGAGAAGGCGCGCGAGGTCCGGGACACCTCGCTGAAGGTGCCGCACGGTGAGACCGGCACGGTCATCGGCGTGCGTACCTTCTCCCGCGAGGACGGCGACGAGCTGCCCCCGGGCGTGAACGAGCTGGTCCGGGTCTACGTGGCCCAGAAGCGCAAGATCCAGGACGGTGACAAGCTCGCGGGCCGCCACGGCAACAAGGGCGTCATCTCCAAGATCCTGCCGATCGAGGACATGCCGTTCCTGGAGGACGGCACCCCGGTCGACATCGTGCTGAACCCGCTCGGTGTGCCGTCCCGGATGAACATCGGCCAGGTCCTGGAGACCCACCTCGGGTGGGTGGCCAAGACCGGCTGGAGCGTGGATGGCGACGACACCGAGTGGAAGCGCCAGCTCCGCTCGATCAACGCGCACGAGTCCGAGCCCGACACCAACGTGGCCACGCCGGTCTTCGACGGTGCCCGGGAGGAGGAGATCTCCGGTCTGCTCGCGTCGACCCTGCCCAACCGGGACGGCAAGCAGCTGATCGGCTCCTCCGGCAAGGCGCAGCTGTTCGACGGTCGCTCCGGTGAGCCGCTGCCGGACCCGATCGCGGTCGGCTACATCTACATCCTGAAGCTCAACCACCTGGTCGACGACAAGATCCACGCCCGGTCGACCGGCCCGTACTCGATGATCACGCAGCAGCCGCTGGGTGGTAAGGCGCAGTTCGGTGGCCAGCGCTTCGGTGAGATGGAGTGCTGGGCGATGCAGGCGTACGGCGCTGCCTACGCCCTGCAGGAGCTGCTGACGATCAAGTCCGACGACGTCCTCGGCCGGGTCAAGGTCTACGAGGCGATCGTCAAGGGCGAGAACATCCCGGAGCCGGGCATCCCGGAGTCGTTCAAGGTGCTGCTCAAGGAGCTGCAGTCGCTGTGCCTCAACGTCGAGGTGCTCTCCAGCGACGGTGTGGCCCTGGAGATGCGCGAGACCGACGACGAGGTGTTCCGGGCCGCGGAGGAGCTGGGCATCGACCTGTCCCGGCGCGAGCCGAGCTCGGTCGAAGAGGTCTGAGGCTGGTGGTTCGGGGGCCGGCCCGCCGGCCCCCGAACCCCGCCCGTTAGCTAGGCAGTACAGACGACGACATAGGGGACATAGTGCTCGACGTCAACTTCTTCGACGAGCTGCGCATCGGCCTCGCCACCGCCGACGACATCCGTCAGTGGTCCCACGGCGAGGTCAAGAAGCCCGAGACCATCAACTACCGCACCCTCAAGCCGGAGAAGGACGGGCTCTTCTGCGAGAAGATCTTCGGTCCGCAGCGGGACTGGGAGTGCTACTGCGGTAAGTACAAGCGGGTCCGCTTCAAGGGCATCATCTGCGAGCGCTGCGGCGTCGAGGTGACCCGCTCCAAGGTCCGCCGGGAGCGGATGGGTCACATCGAGCTGGCCGCTCCGGTGACCCACATCTGGTACTTCAAGGGCGTGCCGAGCCGGCTGGGTTACCTGCTGGACCTCGCCCCGAAGGACCTCGAGAAGATCATCTACTTCGCCTCGTACGTCGTGACGAGCGTGGACGCCGAGGCGCGTCACCGTGACCTCTCGACCATCGAGAACGAGATCCTGGCCGAGAAGCGGCAGGCGGAGAACAGCCGCGACTCGGAGATCGAGAAGCGGGCCGCCAAGCTCGAGGCCGACCTGGCCGAGCTGGAGGCCGAGGGCGCGAAGGCGGACGTCCGGCGCAAGGTCAAGGAGGGCGGAGAGCGCGAGATGCGCCAGATCCGCGACCGGGCCCAGCGCGAGATCGACCGCCTCGACGAGGTCCTCGACACCTTCCGCAAGCTCGAGCCGAAGCAGCTGGTCACCGACGAGCTGCTCTACCGCGAGCTGCGCGACCGCTTCGGCGAGTACTTCACCGGTGGCATGGGCGCCGAGGCCATCAAGGCACTGGTCCAGAACATGGACCTGGACGCCGAGGCCGAGAGCCTGCGCGAGACCATCCGCTCCGGCAAGGGCCAGCGGAAGATCCGGGCGCTCAAGCGGCTGAAGGTCGTCGCGGCGTTCCAGAACACCCGCAACTCGCCGCTCGGCATGGTGCTCGACTGCGTCCCGGTCATCCCGCCGGACCTGCGTCCGATGGTGCAGCTGGACGGTGGCCGCTTCGCGACCTCCGACCTGAACGACCTGTACCGCCGCGTGATCAACCGGAACAACCGCCTCAAGCGGCTGATCGACCTCGGCGCGCCCGAGATCATCGTCAACAACGAGAAGCGGATGCTCCAGGAGGCCGTCGACGCGCTGTTCGACAACGGCCGCCGCGGTCGTCCGGTCACCGGCCCGGGCAACCGGCCGCTGAAGTCGCTCTCCGACATGCTCAAGGGCAAGCAGGGCCGGTTCCGCCAGAACCTGCTGGGCAAGCGCGTCGACTACTCCGGCCGTTCGGTCATCGTGGTCGGCCCGAAGCTCAAGCTGCACCAGTGCGGCCTGCCCAAGCAGATGGCGCTGGAGCTGTTCAAGCCGTTCGTGATGAAGCGGCTGGTCGACCTCAACCACGCGCAGAACATCAAGTCCGCCAAGCGGATGGTCGAGCGGCAGCGGCCCGTCGTGTGGGACGTGCTCGAGGAGGTCATCGGTGAGCACCCGGTTCTGCTGAACCGCGCGCCCACCCTGCACCGCCTGGGCATCCAGGCCTTCGAACCGCAGCTGGTCGAGGGCAAGGCCATCCAGATCCACCCGCTGGTCTGCACCGCGTTCAACGCCGACTTCGACGGTGACCAGATGGCGGTCCACGTGCCGCTGTCCGCCGAGGCCCAGGCCGAGGCGCGGATCCTGATGCTGTCGTCGAACAACATCCTCAAGCCGGCCGACGGCAAGCCGGTCACCATGCCCACCCAGGACATGGTCATCGGTCTCTACCACCTCACCCACCTCACTCCGGGGGGCAAGGGCGAGGGCCGGGCGTTCAGCTCGGACGCCGAGGCGCGGATGGCGTTCGACAACGGCGAGCTGCACCTGCAGGCTCCGGTCAAGATCCGCCTGCGGGGCATCGTCGGGGTCGACAACGGCGCCGGCGCCGAGCCGTGGGTCGCGCCGGAGGGCTGGGTCGAGGGCGAGCCGGTGACCGTGGAGACCACGCTCGGCCGGGTCCTGTTCAACGAGACGCTGCCGCAGGGCTACCGCTTCGTGAACTACGAGATCCGCAAGGGCCAGCTCTCCGCGATCGTCAACGACCTCGCCGAGCGCTTCCCGAAGGTGGCCCTGGCGGCCACCCTGGACGGGCTCAAGGAGGCCGGTTTCCACTGGGCCACCTGGTCCGGCGTCACCATCGGCATGGAGGACGTCATCGCTCCGCCGCGCAAGCGGGAGATCCTGGAGCGGTACGAGAAGGAAGCCGACCGGATCGACAAGCAGTACCAGCGTGGTCTGATGACCGCCGAGGAGCGCCGCGGCGAGCTCATCGAGATCTGGACCAAGGCGACCAACGAGGTCGCCAAGGAGATGGACACCGCGCTGCCGCAGGAGAACCCGCTGTGGAAGATGATCAACTCGGGTGCCCGCGGTAACCTGCTCCAGCTCCGGCAGATCGCGGCGATCCGTGGTCTGGTGGCCAACCCGAAGGGTGAGATCATCCCGCGGCCCATCAAGGCGTCGTACCGGGAGGGTCTCTCCGTGCTGGAGTACTTCATCTCCACGCACGGTGCCCGTAAGGGTCTCGCCGACACCGCGCTGCGTACCGCCGACTCGGGTTACCTGACCCGTCGTCTGGTGGACGTCTCGCAGGACGTCATCATCCGCGAGGAGGACTGCGGCACCGACCGCGCCATCCCGATGCAGATCGGCGAGCGGCTGGACGGCAAGCTGGTCGTGCACACGCACGCCGAGACCAGCGTGCACGCCCGTACCCTGGCCGACGACATCAAGGGGCCGGACGGCACCGTGGTCGCCGAGCGGGGTCAGGACATCAACTCGATCCTGGTCGACAAGATCGTCGCGGCCGGGGTGGAGACCGTCCGGGTGCGCAGCGTGCTCACCTGCGAGTCGAAGCTGGGCGTCTGCGCGGCCTGCTACGGCCGCTCGCTGCCGACCGGCAAGTCGGTCGACATCGGTGAGGCCGTCGGCATCATCGCCGCCCAGTCCATCGGTGAGCCGGGTACGCAGCTGACGATGCGTACCTTCCACACCGGTGGTGTCGCGGGTGAGGACATCACCCAGGGTCTGCCCCGTGTCCAGGAGATCTTCGAGGCCCGGGTCCCGAAGGGTAAGGCGCCCATCGCCGACACCCCGGGCCGGATCCGGATCGAGGACGGCGAGCGGTCGCGGAAGATCATCGTGATCCCGGACGACGGCAGCGACGAGATCGTGTACGACAAGATCTCGAAGCGGGTCAAGCTCCGGGCCCACGACGGCGACCACGTCGAGGTCGGCGAGAAGCTCACCGAGGGCACCATCGACCCGCACGAGCTGCTGCGCATCCTCGGCCCGCGCGCGGTCCAGGTCCACCTGACCCAGGAGGTCCAGGAGGTCTACCGCTCGCAGGGTGTGCTCATCCACGACAAGCACATCGAGATCATCATCCGCCAGATGCTCAAGCGGGTGACGGTCATCGACTCCGGCTCGACCGAGTTCCTGCCGGGCGTGCTGGTCGACCGGGCGCTCTTCGAGTCGGAGAACCGCCGACTCGTCTCCGAGGGCGGCGAGCCCGCCGCGGGTCGCCCGGTGCTGATGGGTATCACCAAGGCCTCGCTGGCCACGGACTCCTGGCTGTCGGCGGCCTCCTTCCAGGAGACCACCCGGGTGCTGACGGACGCGGCGATCCACGCCCGCAGCGACTCGCTGATCGGCCTCAAGGAGAACGTGATCATCGGTAAGCTCATCCCGGCCGGTACGGGCATCAGCAAGTACCGCAACGTCCGGGTGGAGCCGACCGAGGAGGCGAAGGCCAAGGTCTACTCGATGACCGGCTACCCGGAGACCGACTACGGCTTCGGGCCGGCCAGCGGCCAGGCGGTGCCGCTGGACGACTTCGACTTCGGGTCGTACCGCTAAGCAGTAGGAACGACGAGGCCCCCGGCGGATGCCGGGGGCCTCGTCGTGTGCCGGGACCTGTCGCACATCGTGGTGCTGAACGCGGCGCCGAGGTCGGCGAGCTCAACCGTGCGCCGACCAGCCGGTCACCTGGTTCTGGTTCCGCGACCTCCTCGGCAACCGCCTGGAGGTCTGCTCCTACTGAGCTTCGGTCGGGGCATGATGGGGGGCATGACGACCCTGCCCGGGCAGGCGCCTGTCGCCCCGCAGGCGCCGCGCCATCCGCTCGATCCTGAGCCGGTCCGCTCGACCAAGGCCCGCGCGGTCTTCGCCCTTGGCCTGATCGGGGCGCTCACCGGGTTCTTCGTCGGCGGGGTGGTGCCGTCGACCCTCGCTCTCCTGCTCTCCCGGCAGGCCCGCCGGGAGGCGTACGCCTCGGGCGGCTTCCTCACCGGCGGCGACTGGCTGCGCCGGGGGGAGCGGCTGGCCTGGGCCGGGCTGGTGCTGGCCGCCGTCGCGGTGGTGGCGGCGGTGGTGATCGGGGTGGTCCGGCTGGCCGACGCCCCCTACGGCCACGACTACGCCCCGAACATCGACTGACCGGGCGGGGGAGCGCCCCGCGCCCGACCCCGCCGGCGAGCCGCGCGACGGTAGCCTGGCCGGTGTCCGCCGCGCGGCGGGCGCGCCACGTCGACAGGAGGATCCCGTGACGGAACCGGCCCCCTCGCCGGGCAGCGACCCGACCCGGTCCGTCACCGGGCCGGACGCCACCGGATCCGCGCCCGGCGCCGAGCCCGCCAGTCCGTGGGCGGCGCCGGGGGCCGGGCCCGACGAGGGGCCGAGCGCACCGCCGGAGGTCGCCAGCGTGGGGTACGCCCCGCCGCCGGTCGTCCCGCCGGCCGCGCCGGGCGGGCCCTGGTCGCCGGTCGGCCCGTATCCCCCCGCCGGGCCGTCGGGGCAGGTCGGTCCGGGTGGGCCGGTCGGGGCGTACCCGGGGCAACAGCCGTCGCCGCCCGGCGTCTGGCCGGGGTCGTACCCGGGGAACGGGCCGGTGCCCGGCGGCGGGTGGGCGGCCCCCGGAAGCGTGCCGCCCGGCGGCGCCTGGGGCCCGGTGCCGCCGGCGGTCGGTCCCCGGCCGGGGCCGGCGGTGCCGCCTCCCCCGCGCGAGGCCGTGCGCCCGCCGAAGCGGGTCGACCCGGTCCCCGGCACGCCGTTCGGCGTGGTCCACCTGGACGTGCCCCCGGTGACCTCGGGGCTGGCCATCGGGTCGCTGGTCACCGGAATCGCCTCGATCCTGGTCTCGCTGCTGGTGTTCTGCTTCGGCATCGCCGGACCGGACTACGGCGGCGCCTGGGCGGCCGGGGCGTTCACCGTGCTCGGTGCGATCGCAGGGACCGCCGCCATTGTCGCCGGCCTGTTGTCCCGCCGGCAGATCCGCCGGCCGGCACCCCCGCCGGCGGTCCGGTTCACCGGGCGGGGCCTGGCCGTGGCGGGCCTCAGCTGCGGGGGAGTGGGGCTCCTCCTCAGCCTGCTCGGGCTCGCGGTGGCCCTGGTGGTGCAGATCACGTGAGCGGCCGTCCTGGCCGCTGACCGGGGCGAACGGCCGCGACGTCCGTCCCGGGCCGTCCGGTACGCGGGCGGAACCGGGGCCGCCCGGCCGGTCGCGGCCGTAGCCGGTACACTGGTAGCCGTAGGTGCCCATCACGGGCGGGTAGGCACGATGCGACCGGCCGGCGGACTGCGACTCAGTTCTCCCGGACCGCTCCGTTTTGACCTGCGCGGCTGTGGTAGGTACTCTTTCCCCTTGTGCCCGGGCCAGCCCGGGCAATGCGTGCGTGCGCTGGAACCGGTCAGCCGGTGATCGCGCGGACACGCGACCAAAGCCCAAGATCTGGCGTTTGGGACCTCCCTGCGCCGGTGACAGAAACCCGGTACGGCGCGTGAGCGACGCACCGGGACCGTGATCGGGGCGACACGCCCGACCGCGGGTGCTGGGACCCCGTCAGGTGGCCCTGGTTGGAATGTAGGAGAGCCGTCCATCAGGCCGGCTAGAGCAGACGGCGCGGTCGCCTCGCAGCGGCCGAAGGGAGCGGAGAAACCCGGTGCCCACCATTCAGCAGCTGGTCCGAAAGGGCCGCCAGGCCAAGACGACCAAGACCAAGACCCCGGCGCTGAAGGGGTCCCCCCAGCGTCGCGGCGTGTGCACCCGCGTGTACACCACCACCCCGAAGAAGCCGAACTCGGCGCTGCGCAAGGTCGCTCGTGTCAAGCTCAGCAGCCAGATCGAGGTGACCGCCTACATCCCGGGCGTCGGCCACAACCTGCAGGAGCACTCGATCGTGCTCGTTCGCGGTGGTCGTGTGAAGGACCTCCCCGGCGTGCGGTACAAGATCGTTCGCGGCTCGCTGGACACCCAGGGTGTCCGCAACCGCAAGCAGGCGCGCAGCCGTTACGGCGCGAAGAAGGAGAAGAGCTGACATGCCGCGTAAGGGACCCGCTCCGCGGAAGGCGCTGGTCGCTGACCCGGTGTACAACTCGCCGCTGGTCACCCAGCTCGTGAACAAGATCCTGCTGCGCGGCAAGCGTCAGCTCGCCGAGCGCATCGTGTACGCCGCCCTCGAGGGCTGCCGCGAGAAGTCCGGCACGGACCCCGTCGTCACCCTGAAGCGGGCGATGGACAACGTGAAGCCGACCCTCGAGGTCCGCAGCCGTCGCGTCGGTGGCGCCACCTACCAGGTGCCGGTCGAGGTCCGGCCGGCCCGCGCGACCACCCTCGGTCTGCGCTGGCTGGTGACCTACTCCCGCGCCCGGCGCGAGAAGACCATGGTCGAGCGGCTGATGAACGAGCTGCTGGACGCGAGCAACGGCCTCGGTGCCGCCGTCAAGCGGCGCGAGGACACCCACAAGATGGCCGAGTCCAACAAGGCCTTCGCGCACTACCGCTGGTAACACCCTGGTTCCGGCGCCCACGAGGCGCCGGAACCGCCACCAGTTGTGTCGAGACGACGATAAGTAGGGATTGAAGTGGCCGCCGCAGACGCGCTCGCCAACGTACGCAACATCGGCATCATGGCGCACATCGATGCCGGTAAGACCACTACCACCGAGCGGATCCTGTTCTACACCGGTATCACGTACAAGATCGGTGAGGTCCACGAGGGCGCTGCCGTCATGGACTGGATGGAGCAGGAGCAGGAGCGCGGTATCACCATCACTTCCGCCGCCACCAAGTGCGAGTGGAAGGGCCACACGATCCAGATCATCGACACGCCCGGCCACGTCGACTTCACGGTCGAGGTCGAGCGGTCGCTGCGGGTGCTGGACGGTGCGGTCGCGGTCTACGACGGTGTCGCCGGCGTGGAGCCGCAGACGGAGAACGTCTGGCGGCAGGCGGACAAGTACAACGTCCCCCGGATGTGCTTCGTCAACAAGCTCGACCGGACCGGTGCCGACTTCTTCCGCTGCGTGCAGATGATGATCGACCGGCTCAACGCCACCCCGCTGGTGCTCCAGATCCCGATCGGGCTCGAGGCCGACCACATCGGCGTCGTCGACCTGATCGGCATGCGCGCCCTCACCTGGCGCGGGGAGACCCAGAAGGGTGAGGACTACGCGATCGAGGAGATCCCGGCCGACCTGGCCGACTCCGCGGCCGAGTGGCGCGAGAAGCTGATGGAGACCCTGGCCGACGTCGACGACTCGGTGATGGAGAAGTACCTGGAGGGCGAGGAGATCTCCGTCGAGGAGATCAAGGCCGCCATCCGTCGGGCCACCATCGCCGGCAAGGCCAACCCGGTGCTCTGCGGCTCCGCGTTCAAGAACAAGGGCGTCCAGCCGATGCTCGACGCCGTGGTCGACTACCTGCCGTCGCCGCTGGACATCCCGGCGATCGAGGGCACCGCGACCGACGGCGAGACCCCGATGCAGCGGAAGCCGTCCGTCTCGGAGCCGTTCTCGGGCCTGGCCTTCAAGATCCAGACCGACAAGCACCTCGGCAAGCTCACCTACGTCCGGGTCTACTCCGGCGTGGTCGAGTCCGGGTCCCAGGTGGTCAACTCCACCAAGGACCGCAAGGAGCGGATCGGCAAGATCTACCAGATGCACGCCAACAAGCGGGAGGAGCGCAGCTCCGCCAAGGCTGGCGACATCATCGCGGTCCAGGGTCTGAAGCAGACCACCACCGGTGACACCCTGTGCGACCCGGCGAACCCGGTCATCCTCGAGTCGATGACCTTCCCGGAGCCGGTCATCGAGGTGGCCATCGAGCCGAAGACCAAGGCCGACCAGGAGAAGCTCAGCACCGCCATCCAGCGGCTGGCCGAGGAGGACCCGACCTTCCGCGTCAAGCTGGACGAGGAGACCGGCCAGACGGTCATCTCCGGCATGGGCGAGCTGCACTTGGACATCCTGGTCGACCGGATGCGCCGCGAGTTCAACGTCGAGGCGAACATCGGTAAGCCGCAGGTGGCGTACCGCGAGACCATCCGCCGCGCGGTGGAGAAGGTCGAGTACACCCACAAGAAGCAGACCGGTGGTTCCGGCCAGTACGCCCGGGTCATCATCAGCCTGGAGCCGCTGCCGCTGGACAACGACTCGCCGACCTACGAGTTCGCGAACGCCGTCACCGGTGGCCGTATCCCCCGGGAGTTCATCCCGTCGGTGGACGCGGGCGCCCAGGACGCCATGCAGTACGGCATCCTCGCCGGCTTCCCGCTGGTGGGTGTCAAGCTGACCCTGGTGGACGGCCAGTACCACGAGGTCGACTCGTCCGAGATGGCGTTCAAGATCGCCGGTTCGATGGCGCTGAAGGAGGCGGCCCGCAAGGCCGACCCGGCGCTGCTCGAGCCGATGATGGCCGTTGAGGTCACCACTCCTGAGGAGAACATGGGTGACGTCATCGGCGACCTCAACTCCCGTCGTGGCATCATCCAGGCGATGGAGGAGCGCGGCGGTGCCCGCGTCGTCCGGGCCCTGGTGCCGCTGTCGGAGATGTTCGGCTACGTCGGCGACCTGCGGTCGAAGACCCAGGGCCGGGCTAGCTACAGCATGCAGTTCGACTCCTACGCCGAGGTTCCGGCCTCGGTGGCCAAGGAGATCATCGCCAAGGCGACCGGCGAGTGACCCTCGCCTGAGCCGATCCGATGAGCCGGGGACGGTCGCGGGAGGGATCTCCCGCCCGCGACCACCTCGGTCGGGTTGTGTGAATCCGGGCCTGTAGGCTTCATCGCCGCAGAACCCACCAAGGCTCTCCGGCCGTCAGGCCGGAAAGGCTGTCGACAGAGTCCTAAGCGCCGAACCTGGCGCACCGGGGCGAACGAACCAAGAAGTCCACAGGAGGACACCAGTGGCGAAGGCGAAGTTCGAGCGGACTAAGCCGCACGTCAACATCGGCACCATTGGTCACATCGACCACGGTAAGACGACGCTGACGGCGGCCATCACCAAGGTCCTGCACGACGAGTTCCCGGAGCTCAACCCGTACACCCCGTTCGACGAGATCGACAAGGCGCCGGAGGAGAAGGCCCGCGGCATCACGATCTCGATCGCGCACGTCGAGTACCAGACCGCCAACCGGCACTACGCGCACGTCGACTGCCCGGGTCACGCGGACTACATCAAGAACATGATCACCGGTGCCGCCCAGATGGACGGCGCGATCCTGGTGGTCGCCGCGACCGACGGCCCGATGCCGCAGACCCGCGAGCACGTGCTGCTGGCCCGCCAGGTCGGCGTGCCGTACATCGTCGTGGCGCTCAACAAGAGCGACATGGTCGACGACGAGGAGCTCCTGGAGCTCGTCGAGCTCGAGGTCCGCGAGCTGCTCTCCTCGCAGGAGTACCCGGGTGACGACCTGCCGGTCGTCCGGGTCTCGGCGCTGAAGGCCCTCGAGGGCGACCCGGAGTGGACCGCCAAGCTCCTGGACCTGATGAACGCCGTCGACACCGCGATCCCGCAGCCGGAGCGCGAGACCGACAAGCCGTTCCTGATGCCGATCGAGGACGTCTTCACGATCACCGGTCGTGGCACCGTCGTCACCGGTCGCGCCGAGCGCGGCATCCTCAAGCCGAACGAGGAGGTGGAGATCGTCGGCATCCGCGAGAAGTCGATGAAGACCACCTGCACTGGCATCGAGATGTTCCGCAAGCTGCTCGACGAGGCCCGGGCCGGCGAGAACGTCGGTCTGCTCCTCCGCGGCATCAAGCGCGAGGACGTCGAGCGCGGCATGGTCGTCATCAAGCCGGGCACCACGACCCCGCACACGGAGTTCGAGGCGACGGTCTACATCCTCTCCAAGGAGGAGGGTGGCCGCCACACCCCGTTCTTCCAGAACTACCGCCCGCAGTTCTACTTCCGGACCACGGACGTCACCGGCGTCGTCACGCTGCCCGAGGGCACCGAGATGGTCATGCCGGGCGACAACACCACCATGACGGTGAAGCTGATCCAGCCCATCGCCATGGAGGAGAACCTCAAGTTCGCGATCCGCGAGGGTGGTCGTACGGTCGGCGCGGGTCGCGTCACCAAGATCATCAAGTGAGCTGGGTAACCCCGATTAGCGCTGCCGTGCGGTAGTACGGCATACTGGTCAGGTTGCGTAACGACGGTTAGTCGCCTGCGTCCGGTGCATGCTGGACCTCCGGGCGGACCAACAGTCGCGCGTAGGGTGGTTGATCGCCCCTGGCGGTCAACCACCCTCGCACGGCGTCCAGGTCGCGGTAACGCGATCGGCGCCATGACCCACCGCGTGGTCAGAGAATCGCTCCGGAGGCCCGGGGCGGAGCCTGGCCCTCGGGCGCGACACGCCCGACCGCGGGGGTCGGCGGAAGTGGGCCTGTACCAGCCGGTACAGGCGCCCGCAACACAGCGGCATCGAGAGAAGGAACAGAAGCCACCATGGCGGGACAGAAGATCCGCATCCGGCTCAAGGCCTATGACCACGAGGTCGTCGACTCCTCGGCTCGGAAGATCGTCGAGACGGTGACGCGTACCGGGGCGCAGGTCGCTGGCCCGGTGCCGCTGCCCACGGAGATCAACCGTTTCTGCGTTATCCGCTCGCCGCACAAGTACAAGGACTCGCGCGAGCACTTCGAGATGCGCACGCACAAGCGTCTGATCGACATCATCGACCCGACCCCGAAGACGGTCGACTCGCTCATGCGCCTCGACCTGCCGGCTGGCGTCGACATCGAGATCAAGCTGTAGGGACCGGACAAATGGACAGGCAAGTCAAGGGGATCCTGGGCGCAAAGCTCGGCATGACCCAGGTCTGGGACAACAACAAGGTTGTCCCGGTGACCGTGGTTCAGGCCGGCCCCTGCGTCATCAGCCAGGTTCGTAGCGCCGAGAAGGACGGTTACTCCGCGGTCCAGCTGGCGTACGGCACCATCGACCCGCGCAAGGTCAAGAAGCCGGTCGCCGGGCACTACGCGAAGGCGGACGTCGCCCCGCGCCGGCACATCGTCGAGCTGCGGACCACGGACGCCGCGGACTACTCGCCGGGCCAGGAGGTCACGGTCGAGGAGTTCCCCGCCGGCGTCACCGTCGACGTGACCGGCAAGACCAAGGGCAAGGGCTACGCCGGCCCGATGAAGCGGCACGGCTTCCACGGTCTGCGCGCCAGCCACGGTGTGGAGCGCAAGCACCGCTCGCCGGGCTCCATCGGCGCCTGCGCGACCCCGGGTCGCGTCTTCAAGGGCACCCGGATGGCGGGTCGGATGGGTGGCGTGCGCTACACCGTTCAGAACCTGACGGTCCAGGCGATCGACACCGAGAACAACCTCCTGCTCGTCCGCGGCGCCATCCCCGGCCCCAAGGGCGCGCTGGTCCTGGTCCGTACCGCGGCCAAGGCCAAGGTGAAGAAGGGCGGTGCGGCCAAGTGACCACCGTTGACGTCCTCAACGTCGAAGGCACCAAGAGCGGCTCGGTCGAGCTGCCGGCCGACATCTTCGACGTCCAGGCCAACATCGCGCTGATGCACCAGGTCGTGGTGGCTCAGCTCGCGGCGGCCCGGCAGGGCACGCACAAGGCCAAGACCCGCGGCGAGGTCTCCGGTGGAGGCAAGAAGCCGTACAAGCAGAAGGGCACCGGTCGTGCCCGCCAGGGCTCGACCCGCGCGCCGCAGTTCGCCGGCGGTGGCGTGGTCCACGGCCCGGTGCCGCGCGACTACAGCCAGCGCACCCCGAAGAAGATGAAGGCCGCCGCCCTGCGTGGCGCCCTCTCGGACCGGGCCCGCGCCGGCCAGGTGCACGTCGTCGAGGCGTTCGTCTCGGGCGAGAAGCCGTCGACCAAGGCCGCGCTGGCCACGCTGGCGAAGCTGACCGACGCGCGTCGCGTCCTGGTCGTGCTGAGCAGCACCGACGAGCTGAACTGGGTGTCGCTGCGCAACGAGCCGCGGGTGCACCTGATCGAGGCCGGCCAGCTCAACACGTACGACGTGCTGGTGGCCGACGACGTGGTCTTCACCAAGGAGGCCCTGGACGAGTTCCTGGGCGTTCCCGCCGAGACCACCGAGGAGGGTGGCAAGTGAGCACGATCGCCGATCCGCGTGACGTCATCGTCGCGCCGGTCGTCTCGGAGAAGAGCTACAGCGAGCTGAACCGCAACTGGTACACCTTCCTGGTGCACCCGGACGCGAACAAGACCGAGATCAAGATCGCTGTCCAGCAGATCTTCAACGTCCGCGTTCTGTCGGTCAACACGCTCAACCGCGAGGGCAAGCGCAAGCGGACCCGTAGCGGGTTCGGGAAGCGCAAGGACACCAAGCGGGCGATGGTGAAGCTGGCTGACGGTGACCGCATCGAGGCCTTCGGCGGCCCGGTCAGCTGAGGGGTGTAGACAATGGCTATCCGTAAGTACAAGCCGACGACGCCGGGCCGGCGTGGCTCGAGCGTCGCCGACTTCGCCGAGATCACCCGGTCGACGCCCGAGAAGTCGCTGCTGGCTCCGCTGCCGAAGAAGGGCGGTCGCAACGCCCACGGCCGGATCACCACGCGGCACCAGGGTGGCGGGCACAAGCGCCAGTACCGTCTGATCGACTTCAAGCGGGTCGACAAGGACGGCGTGCCGGCGAAGGTCGCCCACATCGAGTACGACCCGAACCGCACCGCGCGCATCGCGCTGCTGCACTACGCCGACGGCGAGAAGCGTTACATCATCGCGCCGAAGGACCTGAAGCAGGGCGACACCGTGGAGTCGGGTCCGGGCGCCGACATCAAGCCGGGCAACAACCTGCCGCTGCGGAACATCCCGGTCGGTACCACCATCCACAACGTGGAGCTGCGCCCGGGCGGCGGTGCCAAGCTGGCCCGCTCGGCCGGCGTCGGCATCCAGCTGCTCGGCCGTGAGGGCGCGTACGCGACCCTCCGCATGCCGTCCGGTGAGATCCGGCGCGTCGACGTGCGCTGCCGCGCCAGCGTCGGCGAGATCGGCAACGCCGACCAGTCGAACATCAACTGGGGTAAGGCCGGCCGTATGCGGTGGAAGGGCAAGCGCCCGACCGTCCGTGGTGTCGCGATGAACCCGGTCGACCACCCGCACGGTGGTGGTGAGGGTAAGACCTCCGGTGGTCGCCACCCGGTGAACCCGCAGGGTAAGCCCGAGGGCCGCACCCGTCGTAAGGGCCAGCCGAGCGACCGGCTGATCGTCCGCCGCCGCTACGCCACGCGTAAGCGCGGCTGAGGGAGATAAGACATGCCTCGCAGCCTGAAGAAGGGCCCGTTCGTCGACGACCACCTGCTCAAGAAGGTGGAGACGCAGAACGAGAAGGGCTCCAAGAACGTCATCAAGACCTGGTCGCGGCGCTCGACCATCATCCCCGAGATGCTGGGGCACACGATCGCCGTGCACGACGGGCGCAAGCACGTCCCGGTCTTCGTGACTGAGGCCATGGTCGGGCACAAGCTCGGCGAGTTCGCGCTGACCCGCACGTTCAAGGGTCACGAGAAGGACGACCGGAAGAGCCGCCGGCGCTGACGCCGCGGGCATACGGATAGAGGAACAAGGGGTTACAGCGATGCCAGGAAAGGGCGACGCTCCGGTGCTTCCGGGCGCGCGGGCGGTTGCGCGGCACGTGCGCATCTCGCCGATGAAGGCGCGCCGGGTGGTCAACCTCGTCCGCGGCCTGCCCGCGAAGGAGGCGCTCACGGTGCTGCAGTTCGCGCCGCAGGCTGCGAGCGAGCAGGTGTACAAGGTGCTCGCGAGCGCGATCGCCAACGCGGAGAACAACGAGCGGCTGGACCCCGACGCGCTGCTCGTCAGCGAGGCGTTCGTCGACGAGGGCCCGACGATGAAGCGGTTCCGGCCGCGGGCGCAGGGCCGGGCGTACCGGATCCGCAAGCGGACCTGCCACATCACCGTGGCGGTCGAGGCGGTGGCGCCGGCCGCGCCGAAGAAGTCGGCGAAGAAGGCCGCCCCGGCCAAGCAGGCCGCGGCCGCCGAGGGGCAGAGCACGACGGAGGGTGCCGAGTAATGGGTCAGAAGGTTCACCCCACTGGGTTCCGGCTCGGCATCTCGACCGACTGGAAGTCCCGCTGGTTCGCGGACAAGCTCTACAAGGACTACATCGGCGAGGACGTCAAGATCCGCCGGATGATGTCCAAGGGCCTGGAGCGCGCCGGCATCTCCAAGGTCGACATCGAGCGCACCCGGGACCGGGTCCGCGTCGACATCCACACCGCCCGGCCGGGCATCGTCATCGGCCGTAAGGGTGCGGAGGCCGACCGGATTCGGGGCGAGCTGGAGAAGCTCACCGGCAAGCAGGTTCAGCTGAACATCATCGAGGTGAAGAGCCCCGAGTCGGACGCGCAGCTGGTCGCCCAGGGCGTCGCCGAGCAGCTGTCCAGCCGGGTCAGCTTCCGTCGGGCCATGCGCAAGGCGATGCAGTCCGCGATGAAGAACCCGGTCTGCAAGGGCATCCGGGTGCAGGTCTCGGGCCGTCTCGGCGGCGCCGAGATGAGCCGGACCGAGTTCTACCGCGAGGGCCGGGTTCCGCTGCACACGCTGCGGGCCAACATCGAGTACGGCTTCTTCGAGGCCCGTACCACCTTCGGCCGGATCGGCGTGAAGGTCTGGATCTACAAGGGCGACGCCGTCCCGGGCCGCGAGGCCCCGGCCGAGGCCGCCCCGTCGCGCGGCCCGCGCCGCGACCGTGGCGACCGGCCCGAGCGGCCGCGCCGTGGCCGGTCGGGTTCGTCGGGTACGACCGCCGGTGGCACCGAGGCCGGCCGGGCTGCCGCGACCACCATCGCGCAGCAGGCCGAGACGCCGAGCGGCGAGCCGGTTGACACCGGTGCCGTCGCCGCGGCCGCCACTCAGCCGGCAGAAACGCAGCAGGAGGGCTGACAGATGCTGATGCCGCGCAAGCCCCCGAAGGGCTTCCGCAAGCCGCACCACCCGGACCGCCACGGCGCGTCCAAGGGTGGTAACCGGGTGGTGTTCGGCGAGTTCGGGATCCAGGCTCTCGAGCCGGCGTACGTGACCAACCGCCAGATCGAGTCGGCGCGTATCGCGATGACCCGCCACATCAAGCGTGGTGGCAAGGTCTGGATCACGATCTTCCCGGACCAGGCCCTCACCAAGAAGCCGGCGGAAACCCGGATGGGTTCCGGTAAGGGTTCGCCCGAGTGGTGGGTCGCCAACGTCAAGCCGGGGCGGGTTCTCTTCGAGATGTCCTTCCCCAACGAGCAGATCGCGCGAGAGGCGATGCGTCGCGCGATCCACAAGCTCCCGATGAAGTGCCGCATTGTTACGCGCGAAGTGGGTGAATCCTGATGGCAGCGGGCGTCAAGGCCTCCGAGCTGCGTGAGCTCTCCGAGGAGGAGCTGGTCACGAAGCTGCGCGAGGCGAAGGCGGAGCTGTTCAACCTCCGCGTGCAGGCCGCAACCGGGCAGCTGGACAACAACCGGCGGCTGCAGGTCATCCGTCGGGAGATCGCCCGGATCTACACGATCATGCGTGAGCGTGAGCTGGGTCTCTCGGCCGCGCCGACTGAGGTGACTGCATCATGAGTGAGAACACCACCGCCGCCGCGCGGGCCCGCCGCAAGGTGCGTGAGGGCCTCGTGGTCAGCGACAAGATGGAAAAGACCGTCGTGGTCGAGGTCGAGGACCGGGTCAAGCACGCGCTGTACGGCAAGATCATGCGCCGGACCAGCAAGCTGAAGGTGCACGACGAGCAGAACTCGGCCGGCATCGGCGACCGGGTCCTGATCATGGAGACCCGGCCGCTGTCCGCCACCAAGCGGTGGCGGCTCGTGGAGATCCTCGAGAAGGCCAAGTAGCGAAGGCTCGAGCTCGGCCGGCATCGGTCGGGCGCAGGTTCCGCCAGGCTCCGGCCGCCCCAGGGCGGCCGGAGAACCGGCAGACATAGGAGATAGACGTGATTCAGCAGGAGTCGCGACTGCGCGTCGCCGACAACACGGGTGCCCGGGAGATCCTGTGCATCCGCGTTCTCGGTGGCTCCGGTCGGCGCTACGCGAGCATCGGCGACGTCATCGTGGCCACGGTCAAGGACGCGATCCCCGGTGCCGGTGTGAAGAAGGGCGACGTCGTCAAGGCCGTCGTCGTTCGCACCGTCAAGGAGAAGCGGCGGCCGGACGGCTCGTACATCCGCTTCGACGAGAACGCCGCCGTCATCATCAAGGACGGTGGGGACCCGCGCGGCACCCGTATCTTCGGCCCGGTGGGGCGCGAGCTGCGGGACAAGCGGTTCATGAAGATCATCTCTCTCGCGCCGGAGGTGTTGTGACCGTGAAGGTCAAGAAGGGCGACACGGTCGTCGTCATCGCCGGCAAGGACAAGGGTGCCAAGGGCAAGGTCATCGCGGCCTACCCGCGGCAGGACAAGGTCCTGGTCGAGGGCGTGAACCGGGTCAAGAAGCACACCCGCATCAGCACCACCCAGCGTGGCGCCAAGACCGGTGGCATCGTCACCCAGGAGGCCCCGATCCACGTCTCGAACGTGCAGGTCCTGGACTCCGACGGCAAGCCGACCCGCGTCGGTTACCGGATCGACGAGAACGGCCAGAAGGTCCGCATCGCGCGTAGCACCGGTAAGGACCTGTGATGACCACGGCTACCGAAACCAAGACCATGCCGCGCCTCAAGGAGCGGTACCGCAACGAGATCGTGGCCCAGCTGCGCGAGCAGTACCAGTACGGCAACCCCATGCAGGTTCCGCGGCTGGTCAAGATCGTCGTGAACATGGGTGTCGGCGAGGCCGCTCGGGACGCCAAGCTCATCGACGGCGCGGTCCGCGACCTGGCCACCATCACCGGCCAGAAGCCGCAGGTGCGGCGGGCGACCAAGTCCATCGCGCAGTTCAAGCTGCGGGAGGGCATGCCGATCGGCGCGAAGGTCACCCTGCGCGGCGACCGGATGTGGGAGTTCCTGGACCGGCTGCTGTCCATCGCGCTGCCGCGTATCCGCGACTTCCGCGGCCTGGACGGGCGCAAGCTCGACGGGCACGGCAACTACACGTTCGGTCTGACCGAGCAGTCGGTGTTCCACGAGATCGACCAGGACAAGATCGATCGCCAGCGGGGCATGGACATCACGGTGGTCACGACCGCCACGACCGACGACGAGGGCCGGGCGCTGCTCAAGCTCCTGGGCTTCCCGTTCAAGGAGAACTGAGATGGCCAAGAAGGCGCTGATCATCAAGGCGGCCGCGAAGCCGAAGTTCTCGGTTCGCGCGTACACCCGCTGCCAGCGGTGCGGGCGTCCGAAGGCGGTCTACCGCAAGTTCGGTCTCTGCCGGGTGTGCATCCGGGAGATGGCCCACCGCGGTGAGCTGCCCGGCGTGTCCAAGGCTTCCTGGTAATAGCCCGGCGCGCTTCGCGCGTCAGCTGAACTGTCTCTTCGCCGTAGGCCCCGGGCCTGGCCCGGGGAACCCCGGCGAGAAAGGTTGACGAGTTTCATGACGATGACCGACCCGATCGCAGACATGCTCACGCGTCTGCGCAACGCCAACCAGGCGTACCACGACCGGGTGACGATGCCCTACTCGAAGATCAAGGCGAACATCGCCGAGGTCCTCAAGGCCGAGGGTTACATCGCCACCTGGTCGGTCGAGGAGCCCGAGGAGGGCGCCGTCGGCAAGCGACTGGTCGTCGAGCTGAAGTACGGCCAGAACCGGGAGCGGAGCCTGGCCGGCATCAAGCGCGTGTCCAAGCCCGGTCTGCGGGTTTACGCCAAGTCGGACGGGCTCCCGCGGGTGCTCGGTGGGCTGGGCGTGGCGATCATTTCGACGTCCCAGGGGCTGCTCACCGACCGGCAGGCCCGCAAGCGGAGCGTTGGCGGGGAAGTCCTCGCCTTCGTCTGGTAACGGGAGACAGGTAGAAATGTCGCGTATTGGACGTAAGTCGATCCCGGTGCCAGCCGGCGTCGATATCACCATCGACGGCCAGACCGTCAAGGTCAAGGGCCCGAAGGGCGAGCTGAGCCACGTGCTGGCCGAGCCGATCACGGCGGAGCGGGGCGAGGACGGCGCGCTGCACGTCAACCGGCCGAACGACGAGCGCAAGGCCAAGGAGCTGCACGGCCTGAGCCGTACGCTGGTGGCCAACATGATCGTCGGGGTGACCGAGGGCTACCGCAAGAGCCTCGAGATCGCCGGTACCGGTTACCGTGTCACCGCCAAGGGCAAGGACCTGGAGTTCGCGCTCGGGTTCTCGCACCCGGTCCTGGTGCCGGCGCCGGAGGGCATCACCTTCACGGTCGAGAAGCCGACGCTGTTCCACGTGGCCGGCATCGACAAGCAGCAGGTCGGCGAGGTCGCCGCCAACATCCGGAAGATCCGCCCGCCGGAGCCCTACAAGGGCAAGGGCGTGAAGTACCAGGGCGAGGTCATCCGCCGTAAGGCTGGAAAGGCAGGTAAGAAGTGAGCGCCACGCTGCTCAAGCGCCGCCGCGGCGTCGCCGCCAAGCGTGCCGTCGGGCGTGCGCGTCGGCACTTCCGGGTCCGCAAGAACGTCAGCGGCACCGCCGAGCGTCCTCGCCTGGTCGTCACCCGCTCGCTGCGTCACATCGTCGCCCAGATCGTGGACGACACCAAGGGTCACACCCTGGCGTCGGCCTCGACCATGGACGCCTCGCTGCGCGGCGCCGAGGGCGACAAGAGCGCCCTGGCCGGCAAGGTCGGCGCCCTGCTCGCCGAGCGGGCCAAGGCCGCCGGCGTCTCGAAGGTCGTCTTCGACCGCGGTGGCAACCGGTACGCGGGGCGGGTCGCCGCGCTTGCCGCTGCCGCCCGCGAAGCCGGGCTCGAGTTCTAGAAACCCCGTCACGAGAGAGAAGGAAGGCTGCTGATGCCAGGTCAACAGCGCCGTGGCGGCGGGTCCGGTGGCAACGAGGGTGGTCGCCGCGACAACCGCCGTGAGGGCGGCCGCGGAAACGCGCCCGTCGAGAAGACCCCGCACCTCGAGCGGGTCGTCGCGATCAACCGCGTCGCCAAGGTCGTGAAGGGTGGTCGTCGCTTCAGCTTCACCGCCCTGGTGATCGTGGGCGACGGCGACGGCACCGTCGGTGTGGGCTACGGAAAGGCCAAGGAGGTGCCCGCGGCGATCGCCAAGGGTGTCGAGGAGGCCAAGAAGCACTTCTTCAAGGTGCCGCGGATCGGCGCCTCGATCCCGCACCCGGTGCAGGGCGAGGACGCGGCCGGTGTGGTGCTGCTCAAGCCGGCCTCGGCCGGTACGGGTGTCATCGCCGGTGGTCCGGTGCGTGCCGTGCTGGAGTGCGCGGGCATCCACGACGTGCTCTCCAAGAGCCTCGGCTCGTCCAACCCGATCAACATCGTGCACGCCACGGTGGCGGCCCTGAAGGCGCTCGAGTCGCCCGAGGCGGTCGCGGCCCGTCGTGGTCTGCCGGTCGAGGACGTCGCGCCGGCCGCCATGCTGGCGTCGCGGGCGGGGGTGGCTTCCTGATGGCGCGCCTGAAGGTCACCCAGGTCCGGTCCGAGATCGGGACCAAGAAGAACCAGCGTGACTCGCTGCGTTCGCTCGGTCTCAAGCGGATCAACGACGTGGTGGTCAAGGAGGACCGTCCGGAGATCCGCGGCATGATCTTCGCGGTCAACCACCTCGTGAAGGTCGAGGAGGTCGAGTAATGACGATCAAGGTGCACCACCTGCGTCCGGCGCCCGGGGCCAAGACCGACAAGACCCGCGTGGGTCGCGGTGAGGGCTCGAAGGGCAAGACCGCCGGTCGCGGTACCAAGGGTTCGAAGGCCCGGAAGAACATCTCGCCGGCGTTCGAGGGTGGGCAGATGCCCATCCACATGCGCCTGCCGAAGCTGAAGGGCTTCAAGAACAAGTTCAAGGTCGTCTTCCAGGTGGTCAACCTGGACCGGCTCGCCGAGCTCTTCCCGAACGGCGGCCAGGTCGGCCCGGTCGAGATGGTCGAGGCCGGTGCGGTCCGCAAGGGCCAGCCGGTCAAGGTGCTCGGCACCGGCGACCTCGGTGGGGTGGCGCTCCAGGTGTCGGCGCACGCGTTCAGCGCGTCGGCCAAGGAGAAGATCACCGCCGCCGGCGGCTCGGTCACCGAGCTGTAAGGCACTGTTCGTGGCGCCCGCTCAGTTGTCCGCAACTGGGCGGGCGCCATGGTCTACCCGGTAGATGTGCGCCGGGTAACATCGGATTCGTTTTATGTAGCCGGGCACATCTGCCCGGACCGGGGTGGGACTGTTAGAGTCCCATCCCAGCTATGGATATCGGGCACTCGCCCGGCACCCACCCCGCTCCGCCAGGGATCACCACCGGCGGCCCGCGTCGCGCAGGAGGAAGAAGTTGCTGTCCGCCTTTCTCAGTGCGTTCCGTACGCCTGACCTGCGCAAGAAGCTGCTGTTCACAGTAGGCATCATTGCGGTCTACCGGCTCGGCGCCACGCTGCCCAGCCCGGGCGTCTCGTACGGCAACGTGCAGAAGTGCCTCGACACCCTCCAGGGGGGCAGCACCGGCGTGCTGAACCTGCTGGACCTCTTCTCGGGTGGCGCGCTGCTGCAGCTGTCGGTCTTCGCGCTCGGCATCATGCCGTACATCACCGCGTCGATCATCCTGCAGCTGCTGACGGTGGTCATCCCGCGGTTGGAGCAGCTCCGCAAGGAGGGCCAGGCCGGCCAGGCGAAGATCACCCAGTACACCCGGTACCTGACCCTGGGCCTGGGCATCCTGCAGTCGTCGGCGTTCGTGGCGCTGGCCCGTTCCGGCCAGCTCTTCAACAACCAGTGCGACCAGTTCCCGATCGTCCCCAAGGACACCGGGATCCCGGACTGGCTGACGCTGAGCATCCTGGTCATGACCATGACCGCGGGCACCGGTGTGGTGATGTGGCTCGGCGAGCTGATCACCGACCGCGGCGTCGGCAACGGCATGTCGGTCCTGATCTTCACCTCGATCGCGGCCCGGCTCCCCAGCGAGGGCTGGAAGATCAAGACCACCAAGGGCTGGGGGATGTTCTTCCTCGTCATCGCCCTGGTCCTGCTGGTCATCACCGCGGTCACCTTCATCGAGCAGGCGCAGCGCCGGATCCCGGTGCAGTACGCCAAGCGCATGATCGGCCGGCGGATGTACGGCGGCACCTCCACCTACATCCCGCTGAAGGTCAACCAGGCCGGCGTCATCCCGGTCATCTTCGCCTCGTCGCTGCTCTACCTGCCGACGCTCATCCTTCAGTTCTTCGACCAGACCAACCCGGGCAAGACCCAGGCCTGGATCCAGAACCACATCGTGAAGGCGAGCGCGCCGGAGCACATCGCGATCTACTTCCTGCTGATCATCTTCTTCACGTACTTCTACGTGTCGATCACGTTCAACCCGACCGAGGTCGCGGACAACATGAAGAAGTACGGCGGCTTCGTGCCGGGCATCCGCCCCGGCAAGCCCACCGCCGAGTACCTCGACTTCATCCTCAGCCGGATCACCCTGCCGGGCGCGCTCTACCTGGGCATCATCGCGATCCTGCCGAACTTCTTCTTCATCTGGCTCGACAACCAGCAGTTCCAGAACTTCCCGTTCGGCGGCACCGCTGTGCTCATCATGGTCGGCGTCGGTCTGGAGACCGTGAAGCAGATCGAGAGCCAACTCATGCAGCGGAACTACGAAGGGTTCCTGCGGTAGATGCGACTCGTTCTGGTTGGCCCGCCGGGCGCGGGCAAGGGCACACAGGCGGAGTTCATCGCCGCCCACCTCTCGGTGCCGAAGATCTCGACCGGTGACATCTTCCGCGCCAACGTCTCCCAGGGCACGCCGCTGGGGGTCGAGGCGAAGCGCTACATGGACGCCGGCAAGCTGGTCCCGGACGAGGTCACCATCAACATGGTGCGGGACCGGCTCGCCGAGCCGGACGCCAGCGAGGGCTTCCTCCTCGACGGCTTCCCGCGTACCACGCCGCAGGCCGCCGCGCTGGACAAGCTCCTCGCCGACCTCGGCACCGCGCTGGACCTGGTGCTGGAGCTGGTCGTCGACGACGACGAGGTGATCCGGCGGCTCTCCGGGCGGCGTACCTGCCGCGGCTGCGGCAAGATCTGGCACGTCGAGTTCGACGCCCCCACCCAGGAGGGCATCTGCGACCGCTGCGGCGCCGAGCTGTTCCAGCGGGACGACGACAAGCCGGAGACCATCGCGGCCCGGCTCCGGGAGTACGCCGAGAAGACCGCGCCGCTGGTCGATTACTACGGCGCCCAGGGCAAGCTCGTCGGCATCGACGCGACCGGGCCGGTGGAGGACGTCACCGTCCGCGCCATAGACGCCCTGCGCTCGTACGGCGGCTGACGTCCCGCCGGTGGATCCGGCGGATAGAGTGCGAACAGCGGGGTACGTCCGACGTGCCCCGCTGTTCCGCGCAACGAAAGGTAACGCGTCCATGCGTCGTCCCCAGCTGGACATCCAGCTGAAGACCCCCGACCAGATCGAGATGATGCGGGCCGCCGGTCTGGTGGTCGCCCGCGCGCTGCGTCGGATGCGGGAGGCGGTCGCCCCCGGGGTGACCACCGCCGACCTGGACGCCATCGCCGAGGCCACCATCCGCGAGGCCGGCGCGGTCCCGTCGTTCAAGGGCTACCACGGCTTCCCGGCGTCGATCTGCTCGTCAGTGAACGAGCAGGTGGTGCATGCGATCCCGTCGTCGAAGCAGGTGCTCCGCGAGGGCGACCTGATCTCGATCGACTGCGGCGCGGTGCTGAACGGCTGGCACGGCGACTCGGCGATCACGGTCGGCGTCGGCGAGGTCGACCCGGCCCTGCTGAAGATGGCCGCGGTGGCCGAGGACGCGATGTGGGCCGGGATCGCGGCCGCCGCCCGGGGCGCGGCCAGCGGCAAGGGGCGGCTCACCGACATCTCGCACGCGGTGGAGAACGCGGTCCGCAAGGGCGGCCGGTACGGCATCGTCGACGGGTACGGCGGTCACGGTATCGGCACGGAGATGCACCAGGACCCGCACGTGCTGAACCACGGGCGTCCCGGCAAGGGCCCCCGGCTGGTGCCGGGCCTGGCCCTGGCCATCGAGCCGATGATCACCATGGGTTCGCCCCGCACGGTGGAACTGGCGGACGGCTGGACGGTGGTGACCCGGGACGGCTCGATCGCGGCGCACGTCGAGCACTCGATGGCCCTGTTGGACGACGGGGTGTGGGTGCTGACGGCCGAGGACGGCGGCCGGTCCCGCCTCGGCGACCTGGTCACCTCGCGCCAGCCGGCGAACTCCCCGGCGGCCTGACCAGCCGGCCCGGCGAGGGAAGGTTCTCGTCCGGCTGGGCGAATTGACGGTGATCGTCACCACCGTGCCCTCGCGTCCGGAATCCGCCGCTGCCGCCGGGTGGCGCCCTGGTGGCATGCTTGCCTTCATGGAGCGGGGCGGGATGCGGGCGGCGGACGCCGACCGGGAGGCCACGGCCGAACGGCTCCGGGTGGCGCTGGAGGAGGGCCGGCTCGACCTCCACGAGTACGACGAACGCCTGGTCCGGGCGTACGGCGCGAAGACGTACGCGGAACTGGACGCGGTCCTCGCGGACCTGCCCGGGCCGACGCCCGCGCAACGCGCGGCGGTGGCCCCGGTCACCGCGCCGCCGGCGCCGGTGGCCGATGCGGGCGGCAAGGCCGTGGACACCGGGCACGGCGGCGGCTGGCTGCTCGGGGTCTGGTCGCCGTGGCTGCGGGTGGCGGGCATCCTCACGGTGATCTGGCTGATCTCCGCCGTCGGCTCGGGGGACATGGGCCACTACTGGCCGGCCTGGGTGCTCGGTCCGTGGGGAGTGCTCCTGCTGTTGCGCACCGCGGGGGGCCACGATCATGGGGCGCGGCACCCGCGCGAGTGGCACGGCGGGAAGTCCCGGCACGAGCGACGGGCCCGCCGCAGACGCCGCTGACCCGCTGGCCGGTATGGCGCGGGTCACAGCAGGTCGGCGACGCTTGACGAATTTCCTCCGGAGGGGTGACCGGACGGGCGGCCGGTTTGGCGACGGCGTGCAGGCGGGCGTACACTTTCTGATCGGCGCACAGCGTCCACTCCGGCATGCCCACCCGCGCTTCGGTGGGAGCTGGAGCCGCGGCTGGCGCGGGTTTCCTGATCTTGGTCAGTTCACCCGTGTAAGACGTTGTGGGCCGTCCGGAGCAACCGACGTCAGGACAGCGGAGGACATGCCGAAAAAAGACGGAGCCATCGAGATCGAGGGTCGGGTCATCGAGCCCCTGCCGAACGCCATGTTCCGGGTGGAGCTCGCGAACGGCCACAAGGTGCTGGCTCACATCAGCGGCAAGATGCGGCAGCACTACATCCGCATCCTGCCGGAGGACCGGGTCGTCGTCGAACTCTCGCCGTACGACCTGACCCGCGGGCGCATCGTCTACCGCTACAAGTAAGCCTGACGACGGCCGGGACGTCCCCGTGTCCGTCTTCGACGTCCGGCGTCGCGCATCATCGCGTCTCCGGGCCAGATGGGAAGTAAGGCAACCGTGAAGGTCAAGCCGAGCGTCAAGAGGATCTGCAACAAGTGCCGGGTGATCCGCCGGCACGGCCGGGTCATGGTCATCTGCCAGGACCCGCGCCACAAGCAGCGCCAGGGCTGACGCCCCACACATCATCAGCTCGTCCCAGCCGCGAACGGTACGCAGCGCGTACTGCCTCGTGGTTGACCCCCGGTCGGAGGCCGGGGCCCGCTCGGGCAGCGACCGCTCCCGGTCGCCGGCGCGTGACGCCGGAAGGACAGGGACGGTCGGTAGCGGGGTGGGACGGGTCCACACCTCCGCCACAACATCACGAGGAGTACGCCCGCACATGGCACGTCTAGTCGGCGTGGACCTCCCCCGCGAGAAGCGGATGGAGATCGCGCTCACCTACATCTTCGGGGTCGGTCGCACCCGCGCCCTGGAGACCCTGGCCGCCACCGGTATCTCTCCGGACAAGCGCGTCCGGGACCTCACGGACGAGGAGCTGGTCCAGCTCCGCAACCACATCGAGGGCAACTACAAGGTCGAAGGCGACCTGCGCCGCGAGGTCGCCGCTGACATCCGCCGCAAGGTCGAGATCGGCTGCTACGCCGGCATCCGGCACCGCCGGGGTCTGCCCGTGCGTGGCCAGCGGACCAAGACCAACGCGCGGACCCGGAAGGGCCCGAAGCGGACCGTCGCCGGCAAGAAGAAGCCCGGCAAGAAGTAGTTCTTAAACCGGAATTCTGGTCCTTCTCCGCCGAGGTCGGCCGGACTCCAACCGGAGCCGGTGTCCACGGAAGCAGCGGGGCGAGAGACCGGAACCCGATCGAGAACCGAAACAGGAGCGCAAAAGACTTATGCCACCGAAGGCTCGTGCCGGAGCCGCCGTCAAGAAGGTCCGGCGCAAGGAACGCAAGAACGTCGCCCACGGGCAGGCGCACATCAAGAGCACCTTCAACAACACCATCGTGTCCATCACGGACCCGACCGGTGCGGTCATCTCCTGGGCCTCCTCGGGCCAGGTGGGCTTCAAGGGCTCCCGCAAGTCGACTCCGTTCGCCGCGCAGCTGGCCGCCGAGGCCGCCGCGCGCCGGGCCATGGAGCACGGCATGCGCAAGGTCGACGTGTTCGTCAAGGGTCCCGGCTCCGGCCGGGAGACCGCCATCCGTTCGCTGCAGGCCGTGGGCCTCGAGGTCGGGCAGATCTCCGACGTCACCCCGCAGCCGCACAACGGATGCCGTCCGCCGAAGCGTCGCCGGGTCTGAGAGGTTAGAGAGAGATGGCTCGTTACACCGGTGCTGACTGCCGCCGTTGCCGGCGGGAGAAGATGAAGCTGTTCCTCAAGGGCAGCAAGTGCGATGGCCCGAAGTGCCCGTTCGAGTCCCGGCCGTTCCCGCCCGGGCAGCACGGCCGCGGCCGCACCAAGGAGACGGAGTACCTGCTCCAGCTCCGCGAGAAGCAGAAGGCTCGCCGGGTCTACGGCGTGCTGGAGAAGCAGTTCCGCGGCTACTACGAGGAAGCCGTGAGCAAGAAGGCCAAGACCGGTGAGGTCCTGCTGCAGATCCTCGAGTCGCGACTGGACAACGTGGTCTACCGGGCCGGCTACGCCAAGTCCCGGGACATGGCCCGGCAGCTGGTCAAGCACGGCCACTTCACGGTGAACGGCAAGAAGGTCGACATCCCGTCGTACCGGGTCAAGGAGCACGACATCATCGAGGTGCGTGCGAAGAGCAAGGAGCTCACCCCGTTCCTGGTGGCGCAGGGTGAGGCCGGCTCGCGGACCGTCCCGGCGTGGCTGGAGGCCATCCCGAGCCAGATGAAGATCCTCGTGCACTCGCTCCCGGCCCGCCAGGTGATCGACACCCAGGTCCAGGAGCAGCTGATCGTCGAGCTCTACTCCAAGTAAGAGCTCGTTGCGGTGGCCCGCCCTCCGGGGCGGGCCACCGGAACAGTTTGTGTCGTGGGCGTCATATGGCGGGCGCCCCGGAAGAGAAGAGAAAAGATGCTCATCAGCCAGCGACCGTCTCTCTCCGAAGAGTCGATCAACGAGACCCGGTCCCGGTTCACCATCGAGCCGCTGGAGCCCGGCTTCGGCTACACCCTGGGCAACTCGCTGCGGCGCACGCTGCTGTCGTCGATCCCGGGTGCGGCCGTGACCTCGATCAAGATCGACGGTGTGCTGCACGAGTTCACCACGATCCCCGGGGTCAAGGAGGACGTGGTCGAGCTCGTCATGAACATCAAGGAGCTCTGCGTCAGCTCCGAGCACGACGAGCCGGTCAGCATGTACCTGCGCAAGCAGGGCCCGGGCGACGTGACCGCCGGTGACATCCAGCCCCCGGCCGGTGTCTCGGTGCACAACCCGGACCTGAAGCTCGCCACCCTCAACGGCAAGGGCCGGCTCGACATGGAGCTGACCGTCGAGCGGGGTCGGGGCTACGTCACCGCCGCGCAGAACAAGCAGGCGGGCGCCGAGATCGGCCGGATCCCGGTCGACTCGATCTACTCGCCGGTGCTCAAGGTGACGTACCGCGTCGAGGCGACCCGCGTCGAGCAGCGGACCGACTTCGACCGGCTGATCATCGACGTCGAGACCAAGCCGTCGATGGGCCCGCGTACCGCGCTGGCCTCGGCCGGTTCGACGCTGGTGGAGCTCTTCGGGCTGGCCCGGGAGCTGGACGAGACCGCCGAGGGCATCGACATCGGGCCGTCCCCGCAGGACGCCCAGCTGGCGGCGGACCTGGCTCTGCCGATCGAGGAGTTGGACCTCACCGTCCGCTCCTACAACTGCCTCAAGCGCGAGGGCATCAACTCCGTTGGTGAGCTGATCGGGCGTACCGAGGCGGACCTCCTCGACATCCGGAACTTCGGTCAGAAGTCGATCGACGAGGTCAAGATGAAGCTCGCCGGGATGGGCCTGGGGCTGAAGGACTCGGCTCCGAACTTCGACCCGGCGCACGTCGTGGACGCCTTCGGCGAGGCCGACTACGACACCGACGACTACCGCGAGACCGAGCAGCTCTAAGTCCGGCTGCCGCCACATCTGAGGAGCACCAACAATGCCCACGCCCACCAAGGGCCCCCGCCTCGGCGGCAGCCCCGCGCACGAGCGGCTGATGCTGGCCAACCTGGCCTCTTCGCTGTTCCAGCACGGCAAGATCCAGACCACCGAGACGAAGGCCCGGCGGCTGCGCCCGCTGGCCGAGCAGCTGATCACCAAGGCCAAGCGGGGCGACCTCGCCTCGCGTCGGCGGGTGCTGGCCGTCGTCAAGGACAAGGACGTGGTCTACGCCCTGTTCGACCAGATCGCGCCCCGGTACGCCAACCGCAACGGTGGCTACACCCGGATCGTGAAGACCGGTCCGCGCAAGGGTGACGCCGCTCCGATGGCGATCATCGAGCTGGTCGAGGAGCTTCAGGTCGCCGAGCCGAAGGCGAACAAGAAGACCGCCGCCCGCAAGGCCGCCCAGCAGGACAAGGTCGAGGCCCTGGCCCGCGAGGAGGAGGTCCCGCAGGCGCAGCCGGCTGAGGACCAGGACTCCGAGCCGCCGGTGCACGTCTCCGGCGACACCGCCGAGGCGGGCGAGGACAGCGACGAGGCCAACGAGAACAAGGCCTGAGCACAGGCAGCATCGTCGGGCCCGGCACCCCTTCCCTGGGGTGCCGGGCCCGACGGCGTGAACGGGAGGTACGAGGTGGACGAGCGGACCCGGTTGCGGCTGGACGTCTCGTACGACGGCACCGACTTCTCGGGCTGGGCCGCCCAGCCCACCCGGCGTACCGTCGCCGGCGTCCTGATGGAGACGCTGGACCTGGTGCTCGGTGCGGGCACCGCAACCGGGTTGACCGTGGCCGGCCGGACCGACGCCGGCGTGCACGCCACCGGGCAGGTCTGCCACCTCGACCTGCCGACCGAGGTCTGGCGGCAGCACGAGGGGAAGCTGCTGCGCCGGCTGGCCCGGCTGCTCCCGCCCGACGTGCGGGTACGCGCGATGACCGAGGTGCCGGCCGAGTTCGACGCCCGCTTCTCGGCCACCTTCCGCCGCTACGAGTACCGGGTCACCGACGCCCCGTGGGGCGCCGAGCCGCTGCGCCGTACGGACACCCTCGCCTGGCCGAAGCCGCTGGACCTAGCAGCGCTGAACGCCGCCGCGGCCGGGCTGGTGGGGGAGCACGACTTCGCGGCGTACTGCCGGCGCAAGGAGAACGCCACCACGCTGCGCGAGGTGACCCGGCTGGACTGGCGGCGGGACCCGGACGGGATCCTGGTCGCCACCGTGCAGGCCGACGCGTTCTGCCAGAACATGGTGCGCAGCCTGGTCGGCGCGATGCTGGTCGCCGGGGACGGCCGCCGGCCGGTCGAGTGGCCCGCGAGCCTGCTCAGCCGCCGGGAGCGGTCCAGCGAGGTGACCGTGGCGCCGGCGCACGGGCTGGCCCTGGTCGAGGTCGGCTACCCCGTCGACCCGGCCGAGTACGCCCGCCGGGCCGAACTCACCCGCCGGCTCCGGGTGCCGGTCGCCGAGGGCTGAGCGCCGCCCCCGCCGGACCGACGGTCAACCGGCATGGCACGGCCCGCCGTCCCGGGTCGGGACGACGGGCCGTCGGTGCTCGGGTCAGTTGCCGGTGCCGTCCTGGCCGGTGACCCCGTCCGTGGCGGACTCGGTGGGCTGGGTGGCCACCCCGCCGTTCGCCCGTCGCTCCAGCACGCCACGGTTCAGGTAGACCTCGATCAGGTCGTACAGGATCTCCCGGGCCGTGCCGTCGGTGGCGCTGATCCGCTGCCCGTCGGCCCGGGTGACCAGGCAGTACGCGATGTAGTGGCCGCGTACCTGCCAGCCGACCCGGGCGGCGGCGGTCGCCACGGCCTGGGTGTCGTCGCCGGCCGCCATGCCCCGGAACCGGCCCTGCCGTTCGTCGAGCATCTGCCGGATCCGGTCCCGGGCGCGCTGGGCGCTGGCCACGTCCGTCAGGTTGAACAGCCCGGCCGTGACCAGGTGCTGCCCGTCGGGGGAGCGGAGGGTTGCCCGGACCACCTGGTTGCAGCCGAGGCGGACCAGCAGGTCGGCGATCTCGCCGGTGGCCGCGACCGCGCAGCTGCCGCTGGAGTTCGTCCGCAGCACCTCGTACGCCGGCTGGCCGTCGCTGACCACCAGCTGCTTGCCCGGGAAGACCTCCTTGGCGGTGAGCGCCAGCTGGTCGGTGTCCCGGGAGTCCAGGTCCGTCCCGTCGCCGGCGGCGGACTGCTCCACCACGGGCTGTCCGGTGGGCGTGCCGGCCTGCGGGGTGCCGTTCCGCTCCTGGAGCAGGGCGGCGACGGCCAACCCGCAGAGGGCGAGCAGGACCAGCACGGCGGCCCCGCCGATGAGCGCCTGCCAGGCCCGGCCGCCGCGCCGGCGTCCGTCCCCTCGGGCGCGGGGCGGCTCCGGCGGCTCGTCGGTCCGGGCGGCCACGCCCTGTGGCGGCTCGGGGTGGGCGGTCGGCTGCACCACCGGGACGGTGGCCCGGGGAGCGGCCGGCTCGGCCGCCGGGTGGGCCGGCGGCGCCGGTGCCGGTGACGGTGGCGGCATGGGTGCCGGGGCCGGCGGGTGGGCGACGTCGACGGCCGGCCGGCTGGGCCGGACCGGCGGGGGCAGCGACGGGGTGGGGAAGCGGGACGGCGAGGGGCCCGCCGGTGGAGGTGGCGTGGCACCGGGCGCGGACGGGTCCGACCCGGACCTCGGGTACTCCAGGAAGGCGTCCTCATCGGACTCGTACCGATACACCATGTGAGCCACACTAAGGGCCTATTGTCCCTTTCGAGGGTAATATCGGGAAAATCTGGCGGAGTGGCGTGATGAGGTCCCCGCCGCACCGTCTCCGGAGGCCGGCCCGGGCGGTGCGACAATGCCCGACGTGACCGGCGACCACTACTTCACCGCTGAACCCACGACCGCCGCCCGCCCGCGGGAGGTGGGGTTCTCCGTCGCCGGGCGCGACTACACGCTCGCCTCGGCCAGCGGGGTCTTCTCGGCCGACCGGCTCGACCCCGGGACCGCGGTGCTGTTCCGCAAGGCCGACCTGCCGGCCGCCGACGTCGCCGGCGCGCTGCTCGACATCGGCTGCGGCTTCGGCCCGATCACCTGCGTACTGGCCACCACCGCGCCGTCCGCCACGGTGTGGGCGGTGGACGTCAACCAGCGTGCCCGGGACCTCACCGCCGCCAACGCCGCCCGGGTCGGCGCCGCCGACCGGGTCCGGGTCGTCGCGCCGGACGACGTACCGGCCGACATCTCCTTCGCCCAGATCTGGTCCAACCCGCCGATCCACATCGGCAAGGCGGAGCTGCACAACCTGCTGCGGCGCTGGCTGCCCCGGCTCGCCCCGGACGGGCTCGCCTGGCTGGTCGTCGCCCGGCACCTCGGCGGCGACTCGCTGCACCGCTGGCTCGTCGAGCAGGGCTGGCAGGTCGAACGGCACGCCAGCCAGAAGGGCTTCCGGGTGCTGCGGGTCACCCGATAATCGAGTGTCGCCCGTCCCGGCCCCTCGGGCAGGATGCCCGCGTGGGATACGTGGACGTGGCAGGGGTCGGGCACATCCTCCCGGACGGCCGGGAACTCTTCGCCGAGGTGTCGTTCCGGGTCGGTGAGGGCGCCAAGGTTGCCCTGGTCGGCCCCAACGGCGCCGGCAAGACCACGCTGCTCCGGATGGTCGCCGGTGACCTGCCGGTGAAGACGGGCGCGATCGCCCGCTCCGGCGGGCTCGGCGTGATGCGCCAGTTCATCGGCATGATCGGAGACGACTCCACGCTCGCCGACCTGGCGCTCGCGCTGGCCCCGCCGGCGCTGCGCGACGCCGGCCGCCGGCTGGTCGAGACCGAGGCGGCCATGCGGGCGGCCGAGGTCCGCGGCAAGTACAGCACCGCCGCCGGCAAGGCCCAGCTCGCGTACGCGGACGCCCTGGCGGCCTGGGGCGAGGTCGGCGGGTACGACGCCGAGGTGCTCTTCGACACCGTCGCCACCATCGTCCTCGACCTGCCCTGGGACGCCGCCCGGGAACGTCCGGTGCGGACCCTCTCCGGCGGCCAGCAGAAGCGCTTCGCCCTGGAACTGCTGCTGCGCGGCCCCGACGAGGTGCTGCTCCTCGACGAGCCGGACAACTTCCTCGACGTACCCGGCAAACGCTGGCTGGAGGCCCGGCTACGGGAGTCCGGCAAGTCGGTGCTCTACGTCTCGCACGACCGGGAACTGCTGGCGCAGACCGCCGACCGGGTGGTCGCCGTGGAGGGCGGCAGCGCCTGGGTGCATCCGGGCAGCTTCGCCAGCTGGCACGAGGCGCGGGTGGCCCGGCACGCCCGCCTCGACGAGCTGCGCAAGCGCTGGGACGAGGAACACCAGAAGCTGCGCGAGCTGATGCTGATGTACAAGCAGAAGGCCGCGTACAACGACGGGATGGCCTCGCGATACCAGGCCGCGCAGACCCGGTTGCGCAAGTTCGAGGAGGCCGGGCCGCCGCCCGTACCCCCGAAGGACCAGGACATCCGGATGCGGCTGACCGGCGGGCGGACCGGCAAGCGCGCGGTGATCGCCGAACAGCTCGAACTCGACGGCCTGACCTACCCGTTCGACCTGGAGCTCTGGTACGGCGACCGGGTCGCCGTGCTGGGCGCCAACGGCACCGGGAAGTCGCACTTCCTGCGCCTGCTGGCCCGGGGCGGCAGCGACCCGGACCCGGCCAACACCCCGGTGGACGGGGCGGCGGCGCTCGCGCCCGTCGCACACGACGGGGTGGTCCGCCTCGGCGCGCGGGTCCGGCCCGGGCACTTCTCGCAGACCCACGACCGGCCGGAGCTGATGGAGAAGACCCTGGTCGACATCCTGTGGCGGGGCGACGAGCACCGGGCCGGGATGGACCGGCACGCGGCGATGGCGGCGCTGTCCCGCTACGAGCTGGCCGGGCAGGGCGACCAGCGCTTCGGCACGCTCTCCGGCGGCCAGCAGGCGCGGTTCCTGGTGCTGCTGCTGGAACTCTCCGGGGCGACCCTGCTGCTGCTCGACGAGCCCACCGACAACCTCGACCTGGCCTCCGCCGAGGCGCTCGAGGCGGGCCTGAACGCGTTCGAGGGGACGGTGATCGCGGTGACCCACGACCGCTGGTTCACCCGCTCCTTCGACCGGTTCGTGCTGTTCCGCGGGGGCGGCGAGGTGGTGGAGACCCCCGAGCCCGTCTGGGACGTCGGTTGATCGACGGCGAGCCGGGCCGGCGGCCGGCCGCCGCCGTGCTGGCTGAGCGGCGACTCGGCCGCTGGCCCGGCGGCGGGCGGCATAGGGTGATCTCGTGACTGAGATGAACTACCGCCGGCTGGGCGACTCCGGACTCGTGGTGTCCGTGGTCGGCATCGGCTGCAACAACTTCGGCCGCAAGCTCGACCTCGACGGCACGCGCACGGTGGTCGACGCCGCGCTCGACGCCGGGATCAACTTCTTCGACACCGCGGACATCTACGGCGAGCCGCAGGGCGCCTCCGAGGAACTGCTCGGCCAGGCCCTCAAGGGCCGCCGGGACGACGTGGTGGTGGCCACCAAGTTCGGCATGGACATGCACGGCCTGAACGGGCCGGACCACGGCGCCCGCGGCGCCCGCCGGTACATCGCCCGGGCCGTCGAGGCGTCGCTGCGCCGGCTCGGCACCGACCACATCGACCTGTACCAGATGCACGAGCCCGACCCGGGCACCCCGATCGACGAGACCCTCGCCGCCCTGGACGACCTGGTCCGCGACGGCAAGGTCCGCTACCTCGGCAACTCGAACTTCGCCGGCTGGCAGATCGCCGACGCCGACTGGACCGCGTCCTCCCAGGGCCGCACCCGGTTCATCTCCGCGCAGAACCACTACTCGCTGCTGGAGCGAAGCGTCGAGGCGGAGGTCATCCCGGCCTGCGAGCGGTTCGGCCTGGGCATGCTGCCGTTCTTCCCGCTGGCCAACGGCCTGCTCACCGGCAAGTACAAGCGGAACGAGGCGCCGCCGGCCGGCAGCCGGCTCTCCGGCGGCGGCCGGTACGCCGCGCGGCTGGCCGCGGCCGACTGGGACACCATCGAGGCGATCGAGGCGTACGCGGCCGAGCGTGGCCTCACCATGCTCCAGGTGGCCATCGGCGGGCTGGCCGCCCGCCCGGCGGTGACCTCGGTGATCGCCGGCGCCACCACCCCGGAGCAGGTGCGTGCCAACGCCGAGGCGGGCGCCTGGCAGCCCACCGACGAGGACCTGGACGCGCTCGACGCGATCCTCTGACCGGCCTTCCCCTGCCCCGGTGCCGTGTTCGGCACCGGGGCAGCCTGCTGTCCAGCCGTCGCTTGCCGGCACACGCCGCCTGCGGGTACCTCACCGCTTTTGGCCGGGCCGGCAGGCGCCGCGCCGCCTGCTGGTGCCGGCGGGCACCCTCGGGTGCTGCTGCCGCCCCGCGCCCACGTCGGGCCGGGCGCGGCCCCGCGGGACGAGGCACTCGCCGCTGCGTGGGTGCCGAGCCCCGTCGGTGGAACACCATGGGTGTCTCCCGGTCGCTGACACACCCATGGCGTTCCACAGAGCGAGAGAGGTCCCGCCGGGTCAGCGGGGGACGGGGGTGGTGCCGCGTTCGCGGAGGGCTCGGGCGACCAGGCTGATGGTGGCGCGGGGGTGGCGGAGGACGTCGTCGGCGGTGAAGCGGAGGACGAGCCAGCCGGCCGCGCGGAGGGCGTTGAGGCGGGCGACGTCCTGGCGGAAGTGGGCGCGTTCCCGGTGGTGGTCGCCGTCGTACTCGACCGCGACGCGCAGCGCCGGCCAGGCGAGGTCCACTCGGCCGACGAAGCGGCCCCGGGCGTCGAGCACGTCGTGCTGGGCGTTCAGTGGGCCCAATCCGGCGTCGAGCAGGAGCAGCCTCAGCCGGGTCTCCATCGGCGACTCGCCCAGCGGCTCCGCCAGCGCCAGCACCTCTCGCAGCAACGAGATGCCCGGCCAGCCGCCGCGTTCGTCGGCGTAGGCGCGCAGCGCGGGGAGCTTGACGACCCGCCGGTGCAGCAGCGCACGGTCGGCGTCCGGGAGGGCCGAGCGGGTGACGTGCACCCGGGAATGGGGGCGCATCCGAGCGGCCCGGGGCAGCACGACGGCGACCGGAGCATCGCGGTCGAGCAGGTCGGCACCCCACAGGTACGCGGCGCTCAGCCCGGCAATGGCCGCGCCGAGCGGCAGCCGCAGCCCGACCGCGTCGCACCACATCCGGTGGTCGTCCGGGCAGTATCCGTCGCGGTGCACGTACACGTCCGGCAGCAGGCGTCGCCAGGCCGGGCCGCGCAGCACCGTCCAGCTCAGGTGACCGCCGGCGACGGCGGCGCTGCCGCGGAACGGCAGGCACGTCAGATGACGCGGAATCCGGGCGGTCGAGGGCATTCGGACAGCATGTCGTGAGTGGACGGTCACGCGCTGTCCCCGCCGTCCATGCGGGGCGGTGGGTGGGAAAAGTGTCACCCACCCTTGGCGGATCCGGGGGAACGTCGTACGGTAGGCCGCAAGTGACCCACGGGAGCCCGGTGCGTACCGGGCTGAGAGGGGGGCTGGAAGCCCCCGACCGTCGAACCTGATCCGGGTAATGCCGGCGCAGGGAGGAGTGTTGCCGTGCCGTCCCTGGGACGACTGCATCTGATCACCGACACCCGGCCGGGGCGGGACGCGCTCGCCGTGCTGCGGGCCGCCCTGCCGGTGGCCCGCGCCGAGCTGGTCGTCCAGGTCCGGGTGGCGGACGAGGCCACCGATCGGGAGGCGTACGAGCTGGCCCGCCGGGTGGTCGCGCTGTGCCGGCCGTACGGGGCGATGTGCCTGGTCAACGACCGGTTGCACGTGGCGCTGGCGGTGTCCGCCGCGGGCGGCCACGTCGGGGCCGACGACCTGCCGGTGGCGGCGGCCCGCCGGGTGCTCGGCGCCGGCGCCGTGCTCGGCGCGACCGCCCGGGAACCGGTGACCGCCGCCGAGGCGGTCGCCGCCGGAGCGACCTACCTGGGCGTCGGCCCCTGCCACGCCACCACCACCAAGACGGGGCTGCCCGACCCGATCGGCCCCGCGGGCGTACGCGCGGTCGCCGGCGCCGTGGACGTGCCGGTCATCGCGATCGGTGGGGTGACCGCCGCCTCCGTGCCGGCGCTGCGCGCCGCCGGGGCGTACGGGGTGGCGGTGGTCGGGGCGATCTCCGCCAGCCCCGATCCCGCACGCACGACTGCCGAACTGATCGAGGCCCTGGCATGCTGACCCGACCGGACGTCGCCATCGTGGGGGCGGGACCGGTCGGGCTGGCGATCGCGTGGCGGTGCGCATCCCGGGGACTGCGCATCACGGTGCACGATCCGGCCCCCGGCTCGGGTGCCTCGCACGTCGCCGCGGGCATGCTCTCGCCGGTCGCCGAGGCGTACTTCGGGGAGCACGAGCTGACCGGGCTGCTCGCCGAGTCCGCCGTCCGCTGGCCCGGGTTCGCCGCCGAGCTGGTCGAGGCCGCCGGCACCGGGATCGGGTACCGCACCGACGGCACCCTGGTGGTCGGGCTGACCGCCGACGACCTGGCCGAGGCGCGCCGGCTCTGGACGTACCAGCAGGGGTTGGGGCTGCCGATCACGCCGCTGCGCCCCTCGGAGCTGCGGGACCGCGAACCGGCGCTGGCCCCGCGCGTGCGCGGCGGCGCGGTCGCCCCCGGCGACCACCAGGTCGACCCGCGCCGGCTGGTCGCCGCGCTGCGGATCGCGGCCGAGCGGGCCGGCGCGGTGTGGCGGCCGGGCCCGGTCGGCGCCCTGTCCGAGGTGGACGCCGGGGTCACCGTGGTCGCGGCCGGCTGCGGCGCGGCGGCGCTCACCGGGCTCCCGGTCCGCCCGGTGAAGGGCCAGGTGCTCCGGCTCCGCGCGCCCGGTCGCGGCGCGCCGGACTTCCGGCACGTGATCCGGGGGTACGCCGACGGCGAGTCGGTCTATCTGGTGCCCCGGGACAGCGGCGAGGTGGTGGTCGGGGCGACGGTCGAGGAGCGCGCCGACACGGAGGTCACCGCCGGCGGGGTGCTCCGGTTGCTCCGCGCCGCCGTGGACCTGGTCCCCGAGCTGGCCGAGTACGACCTGGCGGAGGCGTCCGCCGGGCTGCGTCCCGGTACGCCGGACAACGTGCCGATCATCGGTGCCTTGCCCGGCCGGCCCGGCGTGCTCGCCGCCACCGGACACCACCGGCACGGCATCGTGCTCACCCCGGTCACCGCCGACCTGGTCACCGAGCTGATCCTCACCGGCGAGCCGGACCCGCTGCTCGCCCCCTTCACCCCCGACCGGTTCGCCGGCACCAGCGCGCCGGTCACCACGGGCCGGGGCCGGACCGCATCCGCCATCGAGGAGGAGACGTGCAACTGATCGTCAACGGCGCGGGGCGTGACCTGCCCGGCGGGACGACCGTCGCGGACGTGGTCCGCGTGGTCACCGACCAGCAGCGTGGCCTCGCGGTCGCGGTCAACGGCGAGGTGGTGCCGCGCGGCGGCTGGTCGGCGACCGTGCTGCGCGACGGCGACCGGGTCGAGGTGCTCAGCGCCGCCCAGGGCGGGTGAGCGGCGTGCCGTTCGAACTCGGCGGGGTCGGCTTCGGCTCCCGGCTCATCCTCGGCACCGGTGGCGCGGCCAACCTGCACGTGCTGGAGCAGGCCGTCCGCGCCTCCGGGACCGAGCTGGTCACGGTGGCGCTGCGCCGGGTGGACACCGCACCGGGCACCGCCGGCGGGCTGCTCGACGTGCTGGACCGCTGCGGCGTACGGATGCTGCCGAACACGGCCGGCTGCTCCACCGCGTCGGAGGCGGTGAAGGTGGCCCACCTGGCCCGGGAGGCGTTCGGCACGGACTGGGTGAAGCTGGAGGTGATCGGGGACGACCGCACCCTGCTGCCCGACGGGGTGGAGCTGCTGCGGGCGGCCGAGGAGCTGGTCGCGGACGGGTTCACCGTGCTGCCGTACACGTCGGACGATCCGGTGCTGGCCCGGCGGCTGGCCGACGTGGGGTGCGCGGCGGTGATGCCGGCCGGCGCCCCGATCGGTTCCGGCCTGGGGGTGAGCAACCCGCACCACATCCGGCTGATCCGGCAGAGCGTCGACGTGCCGGTGATCCTCGACGCGGGCATCGGCACCGCCTCCGACGCGGCGCTCGCCATGGAGCTGGGCTGCGACGCGGTGCTGCTGGCCAGCGCGGTCACCCGGGCGGCCGACCCGGTGGCGATGGCCACCGCGATGCGGCACGCGGTGGCGGCCGGGCGGCTCGCGTACCGGGCGGGCCGGATCGCCCGCCGCTTCCACGCCCTCGCCTCCACCCCCGACGACGGACGGCCCGACCTGTGACGGCACCGACCGGGGTCACCGCCCGATCGGCGGGACGAGATCTTGGAAGCGTACGGCCCCTGGAGGGGCCCGAATCCTCCAAGATCTCGTCGAGCGCCGCGCGGGCGCGAGCCCTCCCGTCGGGGGTGGTGCTGCTGACGGATCGGTGGGTGGCGCGCAGGCCACTGGTGGCGGTGATCGCGGCGGCGGTGGCCGGGGGAGTGCGCTGGGTGGTGCTGCGGGAGAAGGACCTGCCGCGCGCCGCGCGCCTCGCCCTCGCCGTCGAGCTGCGCGCGGTACTCGCCGAGGTGGGCGGCACCCTGATCGTCGCCGGCCCGGACCCGCTCGACGGGGCCGCCGTGCACCTGCCCGCCGCCGGTCCCTACCCGCCGCCGCGCCTCGGCCTGGCCGGCCGCTCCTGCCACGACCGGGCGGAACTCGCCCGACTCACCACAGAGGACTACGCCACCCTCTCCCCGGTCCACGCAACCAGGACCAAACCCGGCTACGGCCCAACCCTCGGAGCGGCCGGCCTCGCCGAGCTGATCGGAGTCAGCCCCGTCCCGGTCCTGGCCCTCGGCGGAGTCGAGACGCCTGACCAGGTCAGGGCGTGCGTCGAGGCAGGCGCCGCCGGAGTGGCCGTGCTCGGCGCACTCATGCGAGCCGAAGACCCCACCGAGGTGGCCGCCACGCTCACCGCCGCGGCTCACGAGACGGTTGGTCGGCCCGGTCACGGGGCGGCCCGACCAGCACCGACCCCGGCGCAAGCCGTCCCAACGGCGGTCACCCCGGTGGCGCCAAAGCCCAGCCTTCGCGCGGCGGTCTCCACGTCAGGGCTGCGGCCGACCGTGCCCACGGAGGGATCAAGCCTGACCGCCCGGAGTGGGCACGGTCGGCCGCAGCCCCCAACCGCAACCAGAGACGGGGAACAGTGACGCCGAAAACCGTACTCACCATCGCCGGCAGCGACTCCGGCGGAGGAGCCGGCATCCAGGCCGACCTCAAGGTCTTCGCCGCCCTCGGCGCGTACGGCACCAGCGTGCTCACCGCGGTCACCGCGCAGAACACCCGAGGCGTCGACGCCGTCCTGCCGCTGCCCCCGCAGACCGTCCGCGACCAGCTCGACAGCGTGCTCGGCGACTTCGCGGTACGCGCGGTGAAGACCGGCATGCTCGGCACCCCGGCTGTCGCCGACGCGGTGGCCGAGGCGGCGCGGGCCGGCCGGCTGCCCCGGCTGGTCGTCGACCCGGTGCTGGTCGCCACCAGTGGACACCGGCTCGGCGTGGTGGAGGCGGTCGAGCGACTGCTCCCGTACGCCGAGGTGGCGACGCCGAACTGCGCGGAGGCCGCCGCCCTCACCGGACGTCCGGTGACCACGGTCGAGGAGATGGTCGCGGCGGCCGAGACCCTCGCGGCCGCCGGTCCGGCGCACGTGGTGGTCACCGGCGGTGACCTGGACGCCGCCGGCGAGTCGGTGGACGTGCTGGTCGGCGGCGGGACGACCAGACTGCTGCGGGCGCCCCGGGTGGCCACCCGGCACAGCCACGGCACCGGCTGTTCGTTCTCGGCCGCGATCGGCGTCCGGCTGGCGGCCGGCGAGCCGGTGCCGGACGCGGTGGCCGCCGCCAAGGAGTACGTGACCCGCGCGCTGACCGGCGCGCGGCACTGGGAGCTGGGCGCGGGACGCGGCCCGCTGGACCACTTCGGCTGGTCCTGTTGACCATCAGGGAGGCTGTCATGCAGGCACGACGCAAGGTCTACGTGGAGGGGTCACGGCCGGACCTCCGGGTGCCGTTCGCCGAGGTGGAGCTGACCGGGGACAACCCGCCGGTCCGGCTGTACGACACCTCCGGCCCCGGCTCCGACCCGGCGGTCGGGCTGCCGCCGCTGCGCGGGCCGTGGATCGCCGAGCGGGGGGACGTCGCCCCGGTGCGGGGGGCGGGCACGCCGCTGGCGGGCGCGGACGGGAAGCGCCCGACGCAGCTCGCGTACGCCCGGGCGGGTCTGGTCACCCCGGAGATGGAGTTCGTGGCGATCCGGGAGGGCGTCGCGCCGGAGTTCGTCCGGGACGAGATCGCCGCCGGCCGGGCCGTGCTGCCGCTCAACGTCAACCATTCCGAGTGCGAGCCCGCGATCATCGGCAAGGCGTTCCTGGTGAAGGTGAACGCCAACATCGGCACCTCGGCGGTCACCTCCTCGATCGCCGAGGAGGTGGAGAAGCTGACCTGGGCCACCCGGTGGGGCGCGGACACCGTGATGGACCTGTCCACCGGCAAGCGGATCCACGAGACGCGCGAGGCGATCGTGCGCAACTCCCCGGTGCCGATCGGCACCGTGCCGATCTACCAGGCCCTGGAGAAGGTCGGCGGTGACCCGGTGAAGCTGAGCTGGGAGGTGTTCCGGGAGACCGTCGTCGAGCAGGCCGAGCAGGGCGTCGACTACATGACGGTGCACGCCGGGGTGCTGCTGCCGTACGTGCCGCTCGCGGTGGACCGGGTGACCGGGATCGTCTCCCGGGGTGGCTCGATCATGGCGGCCTGGTGCCTGGCGCACCACGAGGAGAACTTCCTCTACACCAACTTCGCCGAGCTGTGCGCGCTGCTCGCCAGGTACGACGTCACCTTCTCCCTGGGCGACGGGCTGCGGCCGGGCTCCATCGCGGACGCCAACGACGCGTCGCAGTTCGCCGAGCTGAAGACCCTCGGCGAGCTGACGAAGGTGGCCTGGGAGCACGACGTCCAGGTGATGATCGAGGGCCCGGGTCACGTGCCGATGCACAAGATCAAGGAGAATGTGGACCTCCAGCAGGAGTGGTGCCACGAGGCGCCCTTCTACACGCTCGGCCCGCTGACCACGGACATCGCGCCCGCGTACGACCACATCACCTCGGCGATCGGGGCCGCGATGATCGGCATGTTCGGCACCGCGATGCTCTGCTACGTCACCCCGAAGGAGCACCTCGGGCTGCCCGACCGGGACGACGTCAAGGCGGGCGTGATCGCGTACAAGATCGCGGCGCACGCGGCGGACCTGGCCAAGGGGCACCCCGGGGCGCAGGCCTGGGACGACGCCCTCTCCAAGGCGCGCTTCGAGTTCCGCTGGGAGGACCAGTTCAACCTTTCGCTGGACCCGGAGACCGCGCGGTCGTACCACGACGCGACGCTGCCGGCCGAGCCGGCGAAGACGGCACACTTCTGCTCGATGTGCGGGCCGAAGTTCTGCTCGATGAAGATCACCCAGGAGCTGAAGGACTACGCGGCGCGGGGGATGAGGGACAAGTCCGAGGAGTTCGTCTCGGCCGGGGCCCGGGTCTACCTGCCACTGGCCTGAGCGCCCGCCGGGGGCGGGCCGGTCGCACCGCCGGCCCGCCCCGGGGGGTCAGTCGCGGTGGTGGCGGCCGGTGCGCAGCGTACGGGTGTCGTCGGAGTCGTCGTCCGAGGCGAGGCCGGCGACCCAGTCGACGTACTCCTCGTCCTGCGCCAGCGACTCGGCATCGCGGTCGTCCGGGGGCGCCTCGCTCTTGGCCCGGTTGCGCCGGAACAGGCCCCGCCGCTGCTTCCCCTTCCCGCCGTCGGTCTCGCTGGCCGCCGCGTTCGGGGCGGCCCCGGTGTGCGAGGTGTCGACCGTCGGCGGTGTCCCGGCCGCGGCGGGAGCCGCGTGCCGCCCCTCGTTGCTGGCCTGCGACGCCGCCGGGGTGCCGGTGGTGGTGTGCCGGCCGGCGGCGAGCGCGTCCCAGCCGGTGCTCCGGCCCAGGTCAGGCAGGGCGCGATGGCGGGGACGCGGCGCGGGCTCCATCGGGCCGGGCTCGCTCGCGGCGGCCTCGCTCGTGGTGGTGCCGTCCGGGTCGGTGCCGTCGGGCGTGCCGGCGGTGCCGCGTGGGGCGACCGGCCGGCTCGGCGCGGGTGCGACCGGCCAGGCGGGACGGACGCTGCCGGGCACGTCCTCGAAGACCGGGAAGCGTGGCCGGGGCGACGCCGGTGGGTCGACCGGGTCAGCGGGGCCGGCCTCCACCGGCTCGGGGTCGAAGAAGAACCGCCGGTCACTCGGCCGGCTGTCGGTGGTGGGGTCCGGCGCCGCCCCGACGGGCGCCTCCGGCCCCGCCGGCAGGGCGGCCGTTGGCTCGGCGGTCGGGAGGGCTGACGGCTCGGCCGGCGGCTCGGCGGGCGGGACGGCCGGCGGCTCGGCGGGCGGTTCGGTGGGCAGGACGGCCGTTGGTTCGGCCGGCGGCTCGGCGGGCGGCGGTGTGCCGGGGGCGTCCGCCGGCTCCGTGGACGTCGTCGTCCCGGCCGGTTCCGTGGCGGCCGGGCTGGTCCGGCTCTTGCGTCCGCGCTTGGACCGGCCGGCCGGGCGCGGTTCGGCCGGTGCGGCGCGGTCCGGTGCCGGGGTCTCCGCCGCCGGCGCCTCCGGCCCCGTCACCTCCGCCGCGCCCGGGCCGGTGGCCGGCGCCGCCGGTTCCGCCCCGGTGCCGGTCACCCGGGCGGCACCGGCTCGCGACGAGGACGGCCGCTGCCGGCGGGGCCGGGATACGGCGGGCGTGGCGGCCGTGGTGTCGGACGCCGGGGCGGTGGTCGCCGCCTCCCCCGCCGGGGGTACGTCCGGCGACCCGGACTCCGCCGCGGGCGGGGCCGGGTCCGGCGTCTCGGGCAGCCGCGGCGCGGCGAGCTCCGGCGGCGCCGGGTCCGGAGCCGTGGGCGTCGAGGTCACCGGTGCCGGGAGGTGCGGTCGCTCGGCGGGCACCGGATCCGCGAGCCGCGCCACGGGTGCGGCCGGCGTCGCGGCGGCCGGGCCGGCCGACTCGACCGGCGGGCGACCGGCGGCCAGCACGTCGATCGCGGCGGTCCGCCGGCCGGGCGGCAGCAGCCCCGGCACCGGCAGCGTCCGCGTCAGCTCCTCGGTCTCCCGTACGGTGAGGCGCCCGTCCCTGACCGCGCCGTCGATCAACGCAGCCGCCCGGGTCGGCTCGTCGGTGTTCGGGTTGTCGATCAGCTCGACGCGGGTCGGCTCGTCCGTGCCTGCGACGTCGAGAAGGCCGGTCCGGGCCCGCTCGTCCGTGCCCCGGTTGGCGGTCACGCCCGCCCGCGTCGGCTCGTCCGCTCCCGGGCCGGCGGCCAGGTCGGCCCGCACCGGCTCGTCGGCCAGGGCCGCCCCCGTCGGCTCGGGCGTGCCCAGGTCACCGGTCACGCTGACCCGAGCGGGCTCGTCGACCAGGTCGGCCCGGGCCGGCTCGTCCGGGCCTCGGTGGCCGGCCACCGAGGCCGGCGCCGGGCCGGCGGGCCAGCCGGTCGGGGTCCGCTCGCCGGAGGCGGCGGCGACCTCGTTCTGGCGGCTGTCCGGGCCGGGGACCACCTCGCCCCGCCGGGCCCGGCGGGCCGGCACCGGCGCCGGCGTGATGCCGGAGGGCGCCGGCCAGTCCCAGTGGGCGGGGGTGTGCCGGCCGGCGCCGGCGGCACCGACCTCCCGTTCGTCGGCGCTCCGGGCGGGCTCGTGGTCCGTACCGTCCGGGGCCAGCCGCGTGGCCAGGGCCGATGTCTCGGCGGCCGCGGCGCCGGGGGTGGCGGGCGGCGCCGGCAGGGGCTGGAGGATGTCGGTGGGCTCGATGGCGTCGGACCCGGCGTCGATGGCCGGCCGGGGCAGCACCGTGGTGGCGGCCGAGCCGAGCGCGCCGGCCGCGACCGCGACCAGCGCGCCGTAGTAGGGGGCGAGCTGGTAGCGGTCGGCGGCGTCGCCGGGGCCCGCGGTCAGGTACGCGAAGGCCAGCAGCACCGGCCCGGCCGCCCCCGCCGCCCCGCCGACCAGCGGCAGGTGACCGCGGCGGCGGGCCAGCGCGCCGACCGCCGCGCCGGCGAGCAGGGCCAGCGTCGGCAGGATCAGCATGGCCAGGCGCTGCGCCGCCCCGGCGTCCAGCCAGGACGGTTCCAGCACCCCCAGGCGTACGGTGTGCAGCGGGTCGGTCGAGGCCACCGCCGGTGCGGCGGAGAGCAGCGCGAGCAGCCAGACGGCCGCCGCGGTCAGCACGATGTTCCACCCGAAGGGCGGCTTGAGCAGGACGGCGATCGAGGCGCCGGCCCCGACCACCGCGCCGAGGATCGCGCAGATGCCGACCGCCCACACCGGGTCGACGGTGCCGCCGAGTTCGGCGGCGCGGGCCGGCTGCATGCAGAGCGGCGCGACCACGGTCGCGCCCAGCGCGGCGGCGCCGGCGACGGAGAGCTGTTCGGTGGTGCCACCCGGGAACCCGTCCCGGCGGGCGAGGCGCTCGGTGAGCACGGCACCGGCCACCGCGGCGACCGCCGCGAACCAGCCGACCCAGGCGAGCTGGGCGGGCCACCGGTTGACCGAACCGTCGGCGAACGCGCCGTCGAGGCGTACGACGCCGAAGCCGTACGCGATGCCGAGCTGGCCGGCCCCGGCCAGCACGCTCACCCCGAGCGCCGTGAGCAGCAGCCTGCCCCACGTCCGAAAGGCCATGTCGGGCACGTTACGGCCCAGTGCGGTCGATCGCCACTTGCCACTCCTTACGCGGAGCGGCGGGTCCCGGGGGTGGCTACTTCAACTCGACCAGCCGGGCCAGGTAGGTGGTGTCCCCGACGTTGGTCAGCATGTGCACCGCGCCCGGGTCGCGGTAGACCACCCCGCCGGTCGGCTCGTCGGCGTCGATCTTCGTGCCGTCGATCGTCTGCACCACGTTCTTTGCGCCCTGGATCGCCACCACCAGGTACGGGTGGTCGTGCCGGTGCAGCGGCTGCCGCTCGCCCGGCTCCAGCCGGATGTGCCAGACCCGCACCCGGTCGTTCTCGTACACGATCTCCTGGCCGACGGGGCCGAGTTCGAGGTCGGCGGAGAGGTCGGTCATCGGGTTCCGTCCAGTTGGGGGAGCACCTCGGCGGCGATGAGCTCCAGATGGTCGAGGTCGTGGAAGTCGATCAGGCGCAGGTGCACCCGGGTGGTGCCGATCGCGGCGAACTCGCCGAGCCGGTGGACGAGCTGCGCGGGGGAGCCGACCACCGCGTCCTCCGGCGGCAGGGCGCTCCTGGCGTGCAGCGGCGCGGCCCGGCGTTGCGCCTCCGCGTCGGTCCGCCCGATGGCGACCACCACCCCGGCGGAGAGCACCAGCGGCGCGCGTCCCGAGTCGGAGCGGCCGATCCGGTGGGACGCCTCGCGTACCCGCTGGTAGGCGGCGGCCGTCTCGGCGACGGTCTTGAACGGCATGTTGAACTCGTCGGCGTACCGGGCGGCCAGCTCGGGGGTGCGCTTCGGGCCGCGCCCGCCGACGATCACCGGCGGGCCGGGCAGCTGCACCGGCTTGGGCAGCGCGGGCGCGTCCAGGAGCTGGTAGTGCTCACCCTTGAAGCTGTACGTCTCGCCGGGCGGGGTGCGCCACAGCCCGGTGACGACCTCGAGCTGCTCGGCCAGCCGGTCGAACCGCTCGGCCACCTCCGGGAACGGGATGCCGTACGCGGTGTGCTCCCGCTCGTACCAGCCGGCGCCGATGCCCAGCTCGACCCGGCCGCCGCTCATCTGGTCGACCTGGGCGACCATCACGGCCAGCGGCCCGGGCGGCCGGAAGGTGGCCGAGGTGACCAGGGTGCCGAGCCGGATCCGGGAGGTCTCCCGGGCCAGCGCGGCGAGGGTCAGCCAGGCGTCGGTGGGTCCGGGCAGCCCCGGCTCGTCGCCCATCGCCCGGTAGTGGTCGGCCCGGAAGAAGCCCTCGAAGCCGGTCTCCTCGACCCGCCGGGCGAACCGGAGCTGGTCGTCGTAGCTGGCCCCGCGGTGCGGCTCCGTGAAGACGGAAACCCGCATGCTCACTGTCCTCCCGCGCCGGCCGGTGCCGCCGTCTCCGCCGGCTCGGCCGGGGCGGGCACGCCCGGGGCGTCCCGCTCCATCAGCAGCTCGTGCAGCTCGGCGCTGATCCGGGCCACCTCGGCGAGGTGCTCGTGGCGGCCCAGGGTGCGCGGCCGGGGCACCTTCACCTCGACGACCTCGCGGATCCGGCCCGGGCGCGGGCTGAGCACGACGACCCGGTCGGCGAGCAGCACCGCCTCGTCGATCGAGTGGGTGACGAAGACGATGGTCGCCTTCGTCTCCATGTGCACCCGCTGGAGTTCGCCGGAGAGTTCCTCGCGGGTGAGCGCGTCGAGCGCCGAGAAGGGCTCGTCCATGAGCATGACCCGCGGCTCGCCGATCAGCGACCGGCAGAGCGAGACCCGCTGCTGCATACCGCCGGAGAGCTCGTGCGGCAGGCGCTTCTCGAAGCCGCCCAGGCCGGCCATCTCCAGCAGCGCGCGGGCCCGGTCGCGGTGCTTCGCCCGGCGCCAGCCGAAGATCTCGACCGGGAGCAGGACGTTGTCCAGCACCGTGCGCCAGGGCAGCAGCGCGGGCCGCTGGAACAGCATGGCGATGTCCCGGCGGGGCTTCGTGATCGGGGTACCGGCCACGGTGATCTCGCCCCCGGTGACCGGGAGCAGACCGGCGATCATGCGCAGCAGGGTCGATTTGCCGCAGCCGGAGCGACCCAGTACGGCGACGAACTCGCCCTCGGCGACCTCGAGGTCGATGCCGCGCAGCGCCTCCACCCGGCCCGAACGGCCGTCGAAGGTGCGGGACACCCCGGACAGTCGGATCATCTCGCCGCCGGCTCCCTTCCGCGTGCTCAACACGAGCCGGGCTAGCGTAGCCGGAGAGGCTCCCTATAGCACCGTCCGGGGTGGACGTCAGTCCACTTTCCGTCAGGCAACTTCGTTTCCGTTCCGCAACCGTACGCCCGGGCATCGTCGCGCTGCGCTTCTCGTACGCTGTTGCGCGCGAAGAGTCCCCTCACGACGGTCCCGTCGGCTGCCCCCTCCTGTCGACACCGTCGGACCCACGACCCGTCCGGGCGAACATGCCTGGTCGGAAAGGACATGGTGCACTGATGAGAAGGCTGACCCGTACGGTCGCCGCCGCCGCGCTGGCCACCGCCCTCGCCCTGGTCTCGGGTTGCAGCAGCGACTCGGACAAGTCCGGGGAGACCAAGACCGCGGGTGGCGCGGCCCTGGAGAAGGTGACCTACCTCACTTCCTTCGGCAACTTCGGCCGTGACTCCTACGCCTGGGTGGCGAAGGACAAGGGCTTCTTCAAGGAGGCCGGCTTCGACGTCGACATCAAGCCGGGCCAGGGCTCCGGCGACGTCATCAAGCTCGTCACCGGCGGCCAGGCCGACTTCGGCCCGATCGACCTGACCGGCGGCATCCTCGAGGTCGGCAACGGCCAGGCCAAGGACTTCGTCGCGGTGGCGGCGATCCAGCAGCGCACCATGGCCGCCATCGTCTCGGTCGAGGGCAAGAACATCGCCACCCCGAAGGATCTCGAGGGCAAGAAGATCGCCGACACCCCGTTCTCCGTCGTGCGCAAGCTCTTCCCCACGTACGCCCGGCTGGCCGGCATCGACGCCAGCAAGGTGACCTGGGTGAACGGTGAGGCCGCGGGGCTGATCGGCATGCTGGGCGCCGGCTCGGTCGACGGCATCGGTCAGTTCGTGGTCGGCCAACCGACCGTCGAGGCGGTGGCCAAGAAGAAGCCGGTCGTGCTGCCCTACAGCAACGTGATGACCGACCTCTACGGCAACGCGCTGATCACCTCCACGAAGACCGCCAAGGAGAAGCCGGAGATGGTCAAGCGCTTCACCGCGGCGCTGCTCAAGGGCCTGGAGTACGCGCTGGCCCACCCGGAGGAGGCCGGCCAGATCCTCAAGAAGAACGTGGACGCCGCGAACCCGCAGGCCGCCGCCGCCGAGCTCCAGCTGATGGCCGCGTACGTCCGGTCGAGCAACTCCGGCACCGCGCTGGGCACCCTGGACCCGGGTCGGGTCGCCAAGAGCATCGCCCTGTTGCAGGGCGCGGGCGCGCTCAAGCAGAACATCACCCCCGACCAGATCATCGACTTCAACCTCGCGCCGAAGGCCTGACCGGTCGGCTCGGGAATCGGGGGTGCGTACCCGCCGGGGTTCCGGTGGGGCGCACCCCTTTCGCGTGCCGGCCGTGCGGCCGGCCGAGAGAGGAGGACACCTTGGCGCAGTTGACCGCAACCCCGGCGGCGGAACCCGCCGCGACCACCCGGAGCCGGTCCGGCGTACGCCCCTCGGCGGTGGCACTGCCGGCGTTCGGGCTGGTGATCGCGGTGGCGGCCTGGTGGCTCGTCACCTCCGGGCTGCACCTGGTGCACCCGGCGGCGCTGCCGCCGCCGCAGGCCGTGTGGCGCGGGCTGACCGGGAGCGCGCACGTGCTGCTGCCGGCCCTGGGCATCACGGTCTGGATGACCCTGCTCGGCTTCCTGCTCTCCACGGCGGCCGGGGTGCTGATCGGGATGGCGCTGGCCGCCTCGAACCGGGTGGAGCGGATGTTCGCGCCGCTGCTGGTGGCGGTGAACGCGGTGCCGAAGATCGCGTTCGGCCCGCTGCTGGTGGTGGCGGTGGGCTGGGGGCAGAAACCCATCCTGACCATGGTGTTCCTGCTCTGTTTCTTCCCGATCGTGCTCTCCACCGCGACCGGGCTGACCACCACGCCGGCCGACCTGGCCGAGCTGGCCCGCTCGTGGAACGCGTCCTGGTGGCAGTCGTTCCGCAAGGTGCGCCTTCCGGCCGCCCTGCCGCAGATCTTCGTCGGCCTGAAGGTGGCCATGCCGCTCGCCGCGATCGGCGCGGTGATCGGCGAGTTCTACTCCGACAAGCCCGGCCTGGGCTACCAGATCCTCCAGTACAACGGCGTCGGCGACACCGCCACGGCCTGGGCCGCCATCGTGCTCGTCGCGGCCATGAGCATCGCCCTCTACTCCGCCCTGACCCTCGCCGAGCGCCTGCTCCTCCCCTGGGTGAGAGCCACCACCTCAGCAAGATAACCACGGCGGGGTACCCACCTCGGCGACGTGACCAAGTCGACAGTGGACCGACCATCGACCGTAGACCCAAGGGATCCACAGAAACGGACGGACGGCGGGCGCCCACCGAGGTGTTGGCCCCGGCGCAACCGGCGGAGGGATCAAGCCTGACCGCCCGGAGCCGGTTGTGCCGGGGCCAACACCCCAACCGCAACCACTAGCCAGCCAACCGCCAGCGACCACCCCGCGCCACCAACGTCGTCAACGCCTGCGGCATCAACCCCGAGTGGTTGTCCGGCGTCATCCGGATCGGCCCGGTGAGGCCGTCGAGCTGCGAGGTCTCCAGGACGTCGCGCAGCGCGTCCCGGTTCACCGTGCCGGGCCCGCCGCCGGCGCGCAGCTCGGCGTCCGCGATGAGCTGCACCGCGTCCGCGGCGAACGAGGAGAACCCGTTGTAGCCGCCGTAGCGGGCGGTGTAGTCCTGGAACCACTGCCGCCGGGCCGCCTTGGCCGGGGTGGTGGCGATGACGTCGTCGATCACCATGGTCTGGGTGAAGATCAGGGTGGCCCGCTCCGTGGATCGGGCGGAGGCGCCGAGGAAGAGGTCGCCGGCCGCCGAGGCGTCGAGGAAGAGCGACCCGGCGAAGTTGTCCTGCCGGGCGTTGGTCGCGGCGAGCGCCGCCTGCTCCGGGGGCGTCCAGACGACCAGCGCGTCGGGCTTCTTCTCGACCAGGCTGGCGACCTGTCCGCTGACGTCGGTGTCGGTGGGGCGTACCGCCTCCCAGCGGACGAGCCGGAGGCCGGCCTTGGAGAGTTCGCCGCGCAGCGCGTTCAGCCCCTCCTGGCCGTAGCTGTCGGCGCTGTGCAGCAGGGCCACCTTGTTGAGCCCGCGGCGCTTCAGTTCGGTGGTGAGGGCGGCCGCGCTGTCGGCGGCGTTCGGGGCGAGCTTGAAGACGTACCGCCGTTCGGCGACCGGTTCGGTGATCTCGCCGGAGGAGGCGAGCGTGATGGTCGGAATACGCTTCTCGCCGATGGTCCGGACCGCACCGGTCGCACATTCGTTGCAGCCGCCCATGATGATGGCGCTGACCCGTGCGTCACTGCTGAAATCGTTGATGTTGCGCAACGATTCTGCGGCGTCCGACCGGTTGTCCTTCACCGTGAGCTTGATCTTCCGACCGCCCAGTGCGCCGGACGAGTTCAACTGCTCGACCTTCAGTTCCAGCGCCCGTTGGTACACCTTGCCGATCGGCGCGGAGGCACCGGAGAGTTCGAGGTCCGCAGCGATCACGATGGGGCTGGTGTCCTGCGGTTCCCCGCCGGACTGGCAGCCGGTGAGCGTGGTGGCCAGCACGGCCGATGCGAGCGCCGCGATGCTCGCGGAGCGGATGGGGCTCAACTCAGTCCTCCAGGTGCGGCGCCGGGGAGGTCCCCGATCACCGCCGCTCATCCGTCCTCAGTGGAGGAACGGGATTGGTGTGCCGTACGGTGTGCGCGAAGCCTGCAAAACCTTGCCAATGCCGGGCCGTGTGGTCAAGCGCGGATGTCCGGACCAGTTTCGGGACACCCGTCCCACATGTTGGGGACACGGAACGTTAACCGACAATTACTGCACAGATACAACTGACCACTCTGGAGTTACATGCCCTGTTCAGGGGCCTGGGAAAATGAAGGTATTAGTTGTCCGCTGCACGGGTTGAGTCGCCGCCGACCGTTTCCTGTCCCACTGCGGCTTCCCAAACAGCATTCCGTCTGATGAAATCGCGGCCGTGCCGCGCGCGGCGCTGGCCGCCGCACCAGGCACGGGTCGGCGGGTCAGGCGTGGAAGAAACGACGGAGGCGATGTCGTGAGCACGGGACCTACGACCCTGCCCGAGAGTCAAGGTGCCGACCAGCGGAGCCGGCGACGGCGGCTGCCCCGGCTGCGTGACGCGCGGATCCGGTCGAAGCTCGCCCTCATCCTGGTCGTTCCGGTGGCGGCTGTCATCGCACTGGCAACTATCCGACTCGTCTCGGTCGGCGAGGGCGCCTACGAGGCCAGCCGGATCCACTCGCTGACCGCGCTGTCGATCGACGTCTCGGCGCTCGCCCAGGACCTGCACAACGAGCGGATGGCGGCGGCCAGCTACCTGGCCGTGCCGAACCAGAAGCCGGACGACTACAACCTGCGGGTGCGGCGCACCGACGAGCGGATCCAGGCGTACCGGGAGGAGCGCGGGCGGCTCGGGGACGTGCCCGCCTCGGTCCGGGACCGGCTGAAGGTCATCGAGGACCACCTGGCCACGCTGAACGGCACCCGCCAGGAGGTGCTGGACCGGCAGCAGATGCCGGTCGCCGAGGCGAGCCTGCGCTACGGCATCATCTTCAGCGACCTCGTCGCGTACGGCGACACGCTGGCCCAGCAGCCCGGCGCGGAGAGCATCGCCGACGCCCGCCGCGCGGTGGCCGCGTTCTCGCACGCCAAGGCGGAGGTCGCCGAGGAGCAGGCGGTCGCCTTCACCGCGCTGGCCAGCGGTCGGCTCGACGAGGAGCAGTTCTCCTCCTTCGTCGCCACCCTGACCGCCCAGCAGGAGTCGCTGCTCTCCTTCTCCCGCGCCGCCGAGCCCGCGCAGCGGTCCCTGGTGGACGGCACGGTCTCCGGTGACGCGGTGCAGCTCGCCGACCGGGTCGCGAACGACCTGTCCCGCTCGGTCGGCCAGACCCCGCTGGTCACCCGGGACGAGGCGTCCGCCGCGTTCGGCGCGGTCGACGACCTGATGCGGTGGGCCGAGATCCAGCTTCAGGACCGGCTGCTGGCCGAGGCCGAGCAGGTCCAGACGGACGTCCTCCGGCAGGCCGTCGTGGAGAGCCTGGTCGTCCTGCTCACCCTGCTCATCGCCGTGACCCTGGCCGTGGTGCTGGCCCGCTCGCTCAACGAGTCGCTGCGCCGGCTGCGCGAGGGTGCGCTGGCGGTGGCCAACCACGACCTGCCGGACGCGGTGAGCCGGCTGCAGAACGTCAACGCCATCGGCGACGGCGGGGTGGACGAGATCGTCCAGCAGGTCCGGGACCCGATCAAGCTGGCCAACCGCGACGAGGTCGGCCAGGTGGCCGCGGCCTTCAACGTGGTCCACCGGGAGGCGGTCCGGGTGGCGGCCGAGCAGGCCGCGCTGCGGACCAGCGTCTCGGCGATGTTCCTCAACCTGGCCCGGCGTTCGCAGAGCCTGGTCGACCGGATGATCGGCGAGCTGGACGCGATCGAGCGTGGCGAGGAGGATCCGAAGCGGCTCGCCCAGCTCTTCGAGCTGGACCACCTGGCCACCCGGATGCGCCGCAACGACGAGAACCTGCTGGTGCTGGCCGGCGCCGACTCGGCCGTGCCGCGCCGCGAGGACGCGCTCCTGGTCGACGTGCTGCGTGCCGCCCAGTCCGAGGTCGAGCTCTACAACCGGATCGAGTTCGGCACCGTCGACACCGACATCTCGGTCGCCGCGCACGCGGTGAACGACGTGGTCCGGCTGGTCGCCGAACTGCTCGACAACGCCACCCGGTTCTCGCCGCCGAACACCACGGTGGTCGCCGACGGCCGGCGGATCCGGGACTACGTGCTGATCCAGGTCGAGGACCGGGGCCTGGGGTTGACCGACGAACAGCTCGACTCGCTGAACCGGCGGCTGGCCGCCCCGCCCACGGTGGACGTGGCCGCGTTCCGGCTGATGGGTCTGGCCGTGGTGAGCCGGCTCGCCTCCCGCTACGGCATCCGGGTGGAGCTGCGGCGCAACGTCGAGGGCGGCACCGTCGCCCAGGTGACCCTGCCGAACTCCGCGGTGGTGCTGCCGGCCAACCGGGGCCAGGCCCCGCTGACCCGGTCGCGCCAGCCGCTCGCCGTCGAGCAGTCCCCGCTGAGCCAGCTGGGCTCCTCGGCCGCCGACGCGCTGTCCGGCGCGGGCCGGGGCGGCACGGCGACGTTGACCGACCAGTGGCGCACCGCCGCCCCGCCGCCGGCCCGCTGGCAGACCGCCGGCGTCGAGGCGCGGGACACCGGTCCGGCCGTGCAGGTGGGCGGGGCGACCGGTGCGCTGCCGAGCCTGCCCACCGTGCCGACCACCGCCCCGGTCGCGTCCGTGCCGCCCGCCCCGTCGGCGCCGGTCTCGGGCGCCGGCTACCCGGTGGGTACGCCGACCCACTCGTACCCCGCGCTGGATCCGCTGCCGAAGCGGACCCCGGGCGGGGAGGCGGCCGGCACCACGCCGGTCGCCCCGGTCGACCCCGCCCCGGCGGCACCGCCGACCTACCAGCCCGCGGCGGCGTACCAGCCTGCGGTGGCGTACCAGCCGGCCGTGGCGACCCCGCCGCCCGCGCCGGTGGTGTCCCGGACCGCTCCGCCGGCGGAGGCGCCGATCTTCCGGGAGATGGAGGCGGTCTGGTTCCGCTCGCACGGCGAGGACGAGACGACCATCTTCGCCCGGCCCCAGTTCGACGACGAGCCGGCGGCCGTGCCCGCGCAGCCGGTCGCCGCGGCCCCGCCGCTGCCCACGCGCACCCCGGGCGCCCAGGCCTCGGGCGTGGCCACGCCGCCGCCGTACACTCCGCCGGCGGTGCCGTCCACACCGCCCGCCGCCGCCGTACCCCCGCCGGCGCCGGACGCCTGGCGGACGGCGGCCGACGAGGGCTGGTCGCGGGCCAGCCGGGCCGCCGAGCCCACCAACGGCGGCACCACCCGTTCCGGCCTGCCCAAGCGGGTGCCACAGGCCCAGCTCGTGCCCGGCGGCATCGAGCCGAAGGCTGGGCGGGCCCTCACCCGGCGCACGCCGGACGAAGTACGCGGCCTGTTGTCGGCCTACCACCGCGGTGTGCAGCGGGGTCGGACGGCCGGCGCGGACCTGAACAGCACCTCGACCAAGGAGACGAACCGATGAACAGGCCAGCGGCCATGCAGGACATGGGTTGGCTGCTCACCAACTTCGCCGACAGCGTGGCGGGCATCGCCCACGTGGTGGCGGTGTCCGCGGACGGGCTGCTGCTCGCCTCCTCCCGCGACCTGCCCGCGGATCGAGCCGACCAGCTCGCCGCGATCACCTCCGGCGTGGTGAGCCTGACCGAGGGCGCGGCCCGGATGTTCAGCGCGGGTGGGGTGCTCCAGACGGTGATCGAGATGGACAGCGGATACCTGTTCCTCATGTCGATCAGCGACGGCTCGTCGATGGCGGTGCTGGCCGCCCGGAGCTGCGACGTCGGCCAGGTGGGCTACGAGATGGCGCTGCTGGTGGAGCGGGTCGGACAGGCCCTGTCCCCGCTGCCGAGGGACGCCGTCCGGTCCTGACCGGGCGTGGGTGTGACTGGGTGACCCGGAGCCGGCCCGGCTCCGTACGAGGGGAGGTGATCGCGAGATGGAACCACGGCGGGACCCGCGTGGTGCGCTGGTGCGACCGTACGCGGTCACCCGTGGCCGCACCGAGCCGCTGCAGAACATCGCGCTGGAGGCGGTGCTCTCCTGCACCGCCACCCAGTCGGCCGAGGCGCGGTTCGCCGGGCACGACAAGTACCGCATCGCCACGGTCTGCGAGGGCCGGGCGCAGTCACTGGCGGAGATCGCCGCGTACACCCGGATGCCGCTGGGCGTCACCCGGGTGCTGGTCGCCGACATGGTGGCCGAGGGCCTGCTGACGCTACACACTGCCGCTCCCGCGACGGGCTTCGCGGCGCGGATGAACCTGCTTGGAAGGGTGCTGAGTGGACTTCGCGAACTATGACCCCGCCGGGGCGAACCCGAACCGCAGCCGGGAGATCATCTCCGCGAAGATCGTGATCGCGGGCGGCTTCGGCGTGGGCAAGACGACCCTGGTCGGGGCGATCTCCGAGATCCAGCCGCTGACCACCGAGGCGCTGATGACCGCGGCCGGCGTGGGCATCGACGATCCGTCGAAGGTGCCCGGCAAGGAGACCACCACGGTCGCCATGGACTTCGGCCGGATCACCATGGCCGAGGACCTGATCCTCTACCTCTTCGGTACGCCGGGTCAGACCCGCTTCTGGTTCATGTGGGACGAGATCATCCGGGGCGCGGTGGGCGCCGCCGTCCTGGTGGACACCCGGCGGATCACCGACGCCTTCGCCCCGCTGGACTACTTCGAGAACCGCAACCTGCCGTACGTGGTGGCGCTGAACCGGTTCGACGGCGCGCCGCACTACGAGGTGGAGGAGGTCCGCGAGGCGCTGGCGATCTCGCCGGACGTGCCGCTGGTGATGTGCGACGCCCGGCAGCGGGACTCGGTCAAGCAGGTGCTGGTGACCGTCGTCGAGCACGCGATGCACCGCCTCCAGGCGGAGCACGGCTTCGCGGCCCCGGTCGGCTGACCGCCGGACCGCCGGCGCGGCCCCGGGCACGCGCCGGCCCGGGGCGACGGGTCAGTCGACCCGGAGCCGGTAGCCGCGCTTGACCACGGTCTGCACGACGCGGGGGGCCTGCAACCCGACGCGCAGCCGGGCGACGGCCATCTCCACCGCGTGCTCGTCCGCGCCCCGGGGCAGGGTACGCAGCAGCGCGGTGCGGGACAGCACCTTGCCGGGGGACACGGCGAGCGCCCGCAGCACCGCCATCGGGGCCGGGGCGAGCGGCCGCAGCTCGCCGTCCACCACGGCCGCGTGCCCGCGCAGGGTCAGCAGGTGCCCGCCGGCCTTCACGCTCACGGTCCGCCGGGGCAGTTCGTCCACGATGGTCCGGACCAGGGCGCCGAGCCGGGCCCGGTTCGGGGCGCTCACCGGCACCCCCCGCCGCAGCAGCGGCTCGGCCGTGACCGCGCCGACACAACTGGCCAGCACGTCTCCCCGGAGCGCCTCCAGCACCGTCTCGGTCCGGTCCCCGGCCGCCCGCAGCAGCGCCTCCGCCGCCGGCGCGGAGGTGAACGTGACCGCGTCGACCAGCCGCCCCGCGACCAGGTCGATCAGCCGGTGCAGCGGGGCCGGGTCGGTGGGCGGCGCCCAGCGGTAGACCGGCACCTCGATCACCGTGGCTCCGGCCGACTCCAGCGCCTCGGTGCACTCCGGCTGCCGCTCGCCGTGCAGCTGCATGGCCACCACCTGGCCGGCCACGCCCCGCCGGACCAGGTGGTCGACCACCTCGTCGCAGCTCTCCGAGCCGGGGGACCAGTGCTCCCGCAGGCCGGCGGCCCGGATCGCGCCGGTCGCCTTCGGTCCGCGGGCCACCACGTACGACCGGGAGAACACGTCACGCAGGGGCTCGGCCAACCCCCACCCCTCGGCCGCCTCCAGCCAGCCGCGCATCCCGATGCCGGTGTTGGCCATCAGGATGTCCGGCGGGCGGTCGAGGCAGGCCCGGGTGGCCTCGCGCAGGTCGGTGTCGTCGGCGAGCGGCACGATCCGCAGCGCCGGGGCGAGCACCACCCGCGCGCCGCGCCGTTGGAGCAGCGCGGCGAGCTCGTCGCGTCGCCGGTCGGCGGTGACCCCGATGGTGAAGCCGGCCAGTTCGTCGCGCATCACTCCTCCTGTCGCAACCGCACCTCGACCAGCCCGTCCCGACAGCGCGCCTCGTGCCGCCGCAGCGCCACGCCCGGGAGGTCGAGGCACTGCCCGGTCCGCAGGTCGTAGACCTGCTTGTGCAGGGGCGAGGCGAGCGTGGGTACGCCGCCGCGGCTGCCCACGATGCCCCGGGACATCACGTACGCGCCGCCGACCGGGTCCAGGTTGTCCACCGCGTACAGCTCGCCGCCGGTCCGGAAGAGCGCGACCTGCACGCCGTCCACCAGGGCGGCCACCCCGCGGTCGGGGTCGAGCCGGTCCAGCGGGCAGACCGGCGTCCAGTCGAGGGTGATGACGGGGCTCATCGCGCCACCTCGCTTCGCTCGGTGCCGCGACCAGGCGCCGCGGCACAGTGCTGACTGATTCGCTCGCTGCGCTCGCTCATCGGCGTACCTCCGGCAGGCCGAGCGCGACGGGCCGGGGGCGGCGGTCGGCGCCGGTGGCCGGTGGCGCCCCCCGGGCGGGCACCGGCTGGCCGCGTTCGACCGCGAAGGTGATGGACGGGTCGGGCACGTCCGGGGCGTTGACGAAGGAGGTGAAGCGGCGCAGGCGCTCCGGGTCCTCCAGCACGTCCCGCCACTCGTCGGAGTACGACGCGACGTGCCGGGCCATGGCGGCGTCGAGTTCGGCGCAGAGGCCGAGCGAGTCGTCCACGATCACCGACCGCAGGTGGTCGAGTCCGCCGTCCATCGCCTCGATCCAGGCGGCGGTGCGCTGCAACCGGTCGGCGGTGCGGATGTAATACATGAGGAACCGGTCGATCAGCCGGATCAGCGCTTCGGTGGACAGATCGGTGGCGAACAGGTCGGCGTGCCGGGGGCGGAAGCCGCCGTTGCCGCCGACGTAGAGGTTCCAGCCGGTCTCGGTGGCGATGATGCCGAAGTCCTTGCTGCGCGCCTCGGCGCACTCCCGGGCGCAGCCGGAGACCGCCGACTTGAGCTTGTGCGGGGCACGCAGCCCCCGGTAGCGCAGCTCCAGCGCGACGGCCAGCCCGACCGAGTCCTGCACCCCGTACCGGCACCAGGTCTCGCCGACGCAGGACTTCACCGTGCGCAGCGCCTTGCCGTACGCGTGGCCGGACTCGAAACCGGCGTCGACCAGCCGCCGCCAGATCTGCGGGAGCTGCTCGACCCGGGCCCCGAACAGGTCGATCCGCTGCCCACCGGTGATCTTCGTGTAGAGCTGGAAGTCGCGGGCCACCTCGCCGATCACGATCAGCTTCTCCGGGGTGATCTCCCCGCCCGGGATCCGGGGCACCACCGAGTAGCTGCCGTCCCGTTGCAGGTTGGCCAGGAAGTGGTCGTTGGTGTCCTGCAGGGACGCCTGCTCGCCGTCGAGCACGTGCCCGGTACCGAGCGAGGCGAGGATGGAGGCCACCACCGGCTTGCAGATGTCGCAGCCGCGCCCCCGCCCGTGCTCGGCGATGAGCTGGGAGAAGGTCCGGATGCCACGGACCCGGACGATGTCGAACAGCTCCTGCCGGCTGGCGTCGAAGTGCTCGCAGAGCGCGGTGGACTGCTGCACGCCGGCCGCGTCCAGCAACTGCTTCAGCATCGGCACGCAGGAGCCGCAGCTCGTGCCGGCCCGGGTGCACGCCTTCAGCGCCGGCACGTCGGTCGCGCCGCCGGCGATCGCCGCGTCGAGGTCAGCCCGGGTCACCGCGTTGCAGGAGCAGACCTGGGCGGTGGCCGGCAGCGCGCCGGCCCCGGCGCCCGCGCCGCCGGCCGGGGCCAGCAGCGCCAGCGGGGGCGCGGGCAGCGGACCGCCGACACTCGCCCGCAGCGTCGGGTACGCGCTCGCGTCGCCGACCAGCACCCCGCCGAGCAGTGTCTGCGCGTCGTCGGAGAGGACCAGCTTCGCGTACGCCCGGGTGGCCGGGTCGGTGAAGGTGACGTCGAGGCAGCCCGGGGTGGCGCCGTGCGCGTCGCCGAACGAGGCCACGTCCACGCCGAGCAGCTTGAGCTTGGTGGCGGTGTCCGCGCCGGGGAAGGTGGCCGCCCCGCCGAGCAGCCGGTCGGCGACCACCTCGGCGGTCGCGTACCCGGGGGCGACCAGGCCGTGGCAGGTGCCGTCCACCGCCGCGCACTCGCCGACCGCCCAGATCCGCTCGTCCGCGGTCCGGCAGGTGGCGTCGACCAGCACGCCGCCGCGCGGGCCGAGCGGCAGCCCGGCCGCCCGGGCCAGCTCGTCCCGGGGCCGGATGCCGGCGGCCACCACCACCAGGTCCGCGTCGACGGTGCGGCCGTCGGAGAGTTCCAGCGCGGCGACCGTCCCGTCCGGGCCGGGGCGCAGCGCGCTGGTGGCCACCCCGAGGTACGGGGTGACGCCCAGCTCCTCGACGTACCGGCGGAGCATCGCGCCGCCCGCCTCGTCCAGCTGCACCGGCATCAGCCGGGGGGCGAACTCGACCACGCTGGTCGCCAGCCCGAGCAGCCGCAGCGCGTTCGCCGCCTCCAGGCCGAGCAGGCCGCCGCCGATCACCGCCCCGGTCCGCCGGCCCCGGGCGTGCTGCCGGATCGCCGCCAGGTCGTCGAGCGTGCGGTAGACGAAGACCCCCGGCAGGTCGGTGCCGTCGACCGGGGGCACGAACGGGTACGAGCCGGTGGCCAGCACCAGCGCGTCGTACGGGTGCTCGCCGGCCGCGGTGAGCACCACCCGCCGGTCCCGGCCGACGCCCAGGACCGGCTCGCCCAGCCGCAGCGCCACCCCGTCGTCGGGGGTGTGCAGGTTCAGCTCCTCGGCGCTCACCCCGTCGAAGAAGGCCGAGAGCCGCACCCGGTCGTACGCCGGTCGCCGCTCCTCGGCCAGCACGGTCACCTGCCAGCGCCGGTCGTGGTCCCGGGCCCGCAACGCCTCGACGAAACGCTGCCCGACCATGCCGTTGCCGACGACCACCAGCCTGCCGCCGCTCATCGACTCACCTCCGATTTCCCGCACTCCGTTCATCACCTCGCCGCCACCGGGTCCGCCTCGGCGAGCCAGTCGGCGATGCCGGCGACCGCGTCCCGGCAGCCGCCGCAGCCGGTGGCGGCGCGGGTCGCCGCCGACAGCTGCGCGACGGTCCGGGCGCCAGAGCGCCAGCACGCCACCAGCGCGCCCTTGCTCACGTCGTTGCACTGGCACACCGTGGCCGCGTCCGGCATCAGCGCCGGGGACGCGGCGGGCGCGGCCGGGGCGGCGCCGAACGCGCGCCCGAGCAGCAGCGAACGCCGGTCCGCCGGCACCGGGGCGCCCCGGTCGAAGAGCTGCACCACCGTGCCGACCGCCGGGTTGTCGCCGAGCAGGATCGCCCCGGTCAGCCGCTCGTCGCGGATCCGCAGCCGGGCGTACGTGCCCCGGGCCGGGTCGGCGAAGGTCAACTCCTCGACCGGCCCGCTCTCGGGCGAGGACGGGTCGGCGGCGTCGCCCATCGCGGCCAGGTCGATGCCGGCCGCCTTGAGCCGGGTCACCACCGGGCGGGGCCGGTACCGGGCCGACCGGTCGGCCCCGGTCAGCACCTCCGCCACCACCCGGGCCTGCGCCCAGGCCGGCGCGACCAGCCCGGTCAGCGTCCCGTCGTGCTGGGCGCAGTCGCCGATCGCGGAGATCCGCCGGTCGCTGGTCCGCATCCGGTCGTCCACCACCACGCCCCGGTCCACGGCCAGCCCGGCCTCGGCGGCCAGGGCGGTGTCGGGGCGTACGCCGCAGGAGAGGACCAGCAGGTCGGCGGTGAGCGCCCGGCCGTCGGCGAGGTCCAGGCGGACCCGGTCGCCCTCGGCGGCCACCCCGACGGCCGGCACGGCCAGCGCGGTCCGTACGCCGAGCCCGGCGAGGGTGCCGGCGAGCACCGCCCCGGCGGCCGGGTCGAGCTGCCGTTCCATCAGGTGCCCGACCGGGTGGACGACGGTCACGTCCAGGCCCCGGGCGGCGAGCCCACGGGCCGCCTCCAGCCCGAGCAGGCCACCGCCGAGCACCAGGGCGCTCCGGGCACCCCGAGCGGCGGCGAGGATCCGCCGGCAGTCGTCCAGGGTGCGGAACGGGACCACCCGCTCGGGCAGCGGGTCGAGCCCGGGCAGCGGGGGCACCAGGGCCCGGCTGCCGGTGGCCAGCACCAGATGGTCGTAGCCGATCCGGTCGCCGTCGGCGGTGCGTACCTCCCGGGCGGCCCGGTCGATCGCGGTCACCGCCGCCCCGGTCCGCACGTCCACGCCCTGCCCGGCGACCTCGGCCAGCTCCACGTCCTGCTCGCCGATCTTCCCGGCGAGCAGGGTGGAGAGCATGATCCGGTTGTACGCCCGGTGCGGCTCCGCCCCGAGCACGGTGACCTTCTGGTCCCCGTCCCGCGCGTGCAGTTCGGCGGCGAGCCGGGCGCCCGCCATCCCGTACCCGACGATGATCACTCGCATGGTTTCTCCACCCGGACCGCGCAGATCTTGAACTCCGGCATCCCGGAAACCGGGTCGACGGCGTCGTTGGTGACCGAATTGGCCCGGGCCGCGCCCGGCCAGTGGAACGGCGCGAAGACGGTGTCCGGCCGGATCGCCGGGCTGAGCCGGGCCGGCGCGCGGAACTCGCCCCGGCGGGAGACCACCCGCACCTCGTCCCCCTCGGCCACGCCCAGCCGGTCGGCCAGGTCGGGGTGCAGCTCGACGAAGCCGCCGGGCGCGGCCCGGCGCAGCGCGGCGACCCGCCGGGTCTGCGCGCCGGACTGGTACTGGGCGAGCACCCGGCCGGTGGTGAAGTGCAGCGGGTACTCGGCGCAGACCGGCTCGGCGGCGGGCCGGTGGCGCACCGCCCGGAACCGGGCCCGGCCGTCCGGGGTGGGGAACCGGTCGGCGAAGAGGCGTGGGGTGTCCGGCCCGGCCGGGTCGGGGCAGGGCCAGAAGACGCCGGTGTCGGCGTCGATCCGGTCCCAGGTGACCCCGGCGTAGTCGGCCGGGCCGCCCGCCGAGGCCAGGCGCAGCTCCTCGAACACCGCTCGCGGGTCGGTCGGGAACGCCTCCTCCGGTGCGGGGAAGGGCCCCTTGTCATGCATTTCGCGATAAGCAGGGGCCCTTCCCCGCAGCCGGGTGGCGAGGGCGGCGAGGACGTCGAGGTCGGTCCGGACGCCGGGCGGGGGCTCGCGCAGCGCCCGGCGGCGCAGCACCCGACCCTCCAGGTTGGTCATCGTGCCGTCCTCCTCGGCCCACTGCGCGACGGGCAGCACCACGTCGGCCAGGGCCGCCGTCTCGGAGAGCAGGAAGTCGGCCACCACCAGCAGGTCCAGGTCGCGCAGCCGGGACTCGACCCGGGCCGCGCGGGGCGCGGACACCACCGGGTTGGAGCCGAAGACCAGCAACGCCCGGGGGCCGGTCGCGGTGCCGAGGGAGTCCAGCAGGGCGTACGCGGGCACGCCCGGCCCGGGCAGGTCGTCGGCGGCCACGCCCCAGACCCCGGCCACGTGCGCGCGGGCCGCCGGGTCGTCGATCCGCCGGTAGCCGGGGAGCTGGTCGGCCTTCTGCCCGTGCTCCCGGCCGCCCTGCCCGTTGCCCTGGCCGGTGAGGCAGCCGTACCCGGAGCCGGGGCGGCCGGGCAGGCCGAGGGCGAGCGCCAGGTTGATGAAGGCGGTGACCGTGTCGACGCCCTTGGCGTGCTGTTCCGCGCCCCGTGCGGTGAGGATGATCGCCCGGTCCACGGTGGCCAGCGCCCGGGCGGTCGCCTCCAGGTCGGCCACCGGCACCCCGGAGAGGCGTTCCACCTCGGCCGGCCAGTATCCGGCCACGGTCCGCCGCACCTCGTCGAAGCCGGTGGTCCGCTCGGCCACGTACGCCCGGTCGAGCCAACCCTCGGTGAGCGCGATGTGCAGCAGCGCGTTGGCCACGGCCAGGTCGGTGCCGGGCAGCGGTTGCAGGTGCAGATCGGCCTGGCGGGCGGTGGCGGTGTGCCGAGGGTCGACCACGATCAGCCGGCCACCCCGCTCGCGCTGGTCGGTGAGGTGCCGCAGCAGCGGCGGCATGGTCTCGGCCGGGTTCGCGCCGACCAGCAGCAGGGTGTCCGCCCGGCCGAGGTCGGCGAGGGGGAAGGGCAGCCCCCGGTCGACGCCGAAGGCGCGCAGCCCGGCGGCGGCGGCCGAGGACATGCACCAGCGTCCGTTGTAGTCGATGTGTCGGGTGCGCAACGCCACCCGGGCGAACTTGCCGAGCGCGTACGCCTTCTCGTTGGTCAGCCCACCGCCGCCGAAGACGGCGACCGCGTCCCGCCCGTACCGGTCCTGGACGGCGCGGAGGCCGGCGGCCACCCGGTCGAGGGCCTCCTCCCAACTCGCCGGGCGCAGTTCGCCGCCGGGGCGGTCGCGCAGCAGCGGGGTGGTCAGCCGGTCCGGGTGGTCGAGCAGTTCGGCGGCGGTCCAGCCCTTCTGGCAGAGGCCGCCCCGGTTGGTGGGGAACTGCCGGGGCGCGACCTCGATCCGCCGTCCGTTCTCGCGTAGCACCATGCCGCACTGGAGGGCGCAGTACGGGCAGTGGGTCGCCGCCTCGCGGGGGCCTACCCCCGGTCGCGTCGCCACGCGTGCACCGTCTGTCATGCCCGAGAAGCGTGCCGCCGGGCGGTTTCCGGTCCGGGTCCCTTCTGTTTCGGTCCTGTCAAGAGCGGCTCACACCGCACGGGAGTGACGGAGCGGGCCGCAGGGTTTAGAATGTGAGACAGAAATCTCGAATATTGGGAGCGACGATGAGTGTGGCGGACGCGTTCGACGCGGTGGCGGGCAGTTACGACGCGGCCCGACGCCGGCTGGTGCCCTGCTTCGACGCCTTCTACGGCACCGCGATCGAGGTGGCCGCGCCGCCGCTGCGGGCGGCCCTGGCCGCCGGGCGTACCCCCGAGGTGCTGGACCTGGGCGCGGGCACCGGCCTGCTCTCCCTGCTGCTGGCCGCGGCCGTCCCCGGCATCCGGCTGACCCTGGTCGACGCCGCGCCCGGCATGCTCGCGGTGGCCACCGGTCACCTGGCCGCCCGGGGCGTGCCGCACCGGACGGTGCTCGCCGACCTCACCGACCCGCTGCCCGCCGGCCGGTACGACGCGGTCGTCTCCGCGCTGGCCGTCCACCACCTGGCCGACGAGGGCAAGCAGGCGCTCTACCGGCGGGCGGCCGAGGCGCTCGTGCCCGGTGGGGTCCTCGTCAACGCCGAGCAGGTGGCCGGGCCGACCCCTGCCCTGGACCGCCGCTACGACGAGGTGTGGACCGCCCGGATCACCGAGCTCGGCTCGGACGCCGAGGAGATCGCCGGGGCCCGGGAGCGGATGCGGCACGACCGGCCGGCGACGGTGGCCGCCCAGTGCGGCTGGCTCACCGACGCCGGTCTGGTCGACGTGGACTGCTTTTTCAAGGAGTGGCGCTTCGCGGTCTTCGGCGGGCGGGCCGCCTGACCGATGGGGCCGAGCGGGCCCCGAGGTCCGGGTAGCGCCTGTTCCGGCGGAATGTCCGGTTCGTCGACCGGCGCGGGCGTGGATGACTGCTGGTCATACCAGCGGGTAATCTCTCCGGCATGACCGCCAAGGTGACGTTGTCGTTCTCCGACGAGACGATCGAGGAGGCGCGCCGGTTCGCCAAGCGCGAGGGGCTGTCCCTCTCCGCCTGGATGGACCAGGCCGCCCGGGAGAAGGCGCTGCGTGAGGTCTTCACCGCGCACGCCGCCGCCGTCGGCCGCGCCGGCCTCGACCTGGAGGCCGCGGCCCTGGCCGACGCGCAGGAGGCCGCGATGGTCGACGACGCCCTCTTCGGCGGTGGGCGCCCGCGTGCTGCGTAGGGGAGAGGTCTGGCGGATCTCGGGCGCCCGGGAACGCCTCGGTCTGGTGATCAGCTCCGACGTCTACAACTCCACCGACGTGCCGATCGTGATGGTGGCCGAGGTGGTCGAGGAGTCCCTGTTGCGCGACTCACCCCTCGCCGTGCCCATGGGCGGGTACGTGGTGATGCCCGACCGGCTCTCCTCGCCGATGAAGAAGTGGTTCACCGAGTGCGTGGACGTGGCCGACACGGAAACCATGCAGCGGGTGGGGCGCGCCCTGCGCATCCTCCAGGAGCTCTGACCGGCTCACCACCGGTCCCCGGCGGACGTGCGATCTCCGTTTCCGGAACGACGCCGGACGGGCACGGCCGGGTAACCGCCCCTTCCTAGCGTCCCCCTCGTCGCCGACGAGGAGGAGTCGCCCGTGAGCACGCTCGCTTCCCCCACGACCCTGGCCCCGGCCGCGGGTCGCCGACCGGTCACCGACTGGCGCCCCGAGGACCCCGAGTTCTGGGCGACGACCGGGGCCCCGGTCGCGCGCCGCAACCTGTACGTGTCGATCTTCGCCGAGCACGTGGGCTTCTCCGTGTGGAGCCTCTGGTCGGTGATGGTGCTCTTCCTGGGCCCGGAGTACGGCATCGACCCGGCCGGCAAGTTCCTGCTCACCGCCGTGCCGGCCGCGCTCGGCGCGGTGCTGCGGCTGCCGTACACCCTGGCGGTGGCCCGGTTCGGCGGGCGGAACTGGACGGTGGTCAGCGCGCTGCTGCTGCTGGTGCCGGCCGTGCCGATGACGCTGCTGATCGAGCCGGGGGTGTCGTACGCCACCCTGATGGTGCTGGCCTGCCTCACCGGGGTCGGCGGCGGCAACTTCGCCTCCTCGATGGCCAACATCAACCTGTTCTTCCCGGAGCGGCTCAAGGGCCGGGCGTTGGGCCTCAACGCGGGCGGCGGGAACCTCGGCGTGCCGGCGGTGCAGTTGGTCGGGCTGGCGGTGCTGGCCACCGCCGGGGCCGCGTACCCCCGCCTGGTGCCCGCGGTCTACCTGCCGCTGATCGTGCTCGCGGCGCTGGCCGCGGCGCGCTGGCTGGACAACGTCCCGGGGGCGCGGAACGAGCCGGGCGCGCTGCGCGCGGCGGCCCGGGAACCGCACACCTGGGTGATGTCCCTGCTCTACGTGGGCACCTTCGGCTCGTTCATCGGGTTCGGCTTCGCCTTCGGCCAGGTGCTCCAGCTCCAGTTCCACGACCGGTTCCCGACCGCGGTCGACGCCGCCTGGCTGACCTTCCTCGGGCCGTTGATCGGCTCGCTGATCCGGCCGCTCGGCGGCCAGCTCGCCGACCGGCTCGGCGGGGCCCGGGTGACCTTCTGGAACTTCGTCGCGATGGCCGCCGGCGCCGGGCTGGTGCTGTACGCCGCCCGGGACCGCTCCTTCCCGCTCTACCTGGTCGGGTTCCTGGCGCTCTTCGTCTTCTCGGGGATCGGCAACGGGTCGACCTACAAGATGATCCCGGCGATCTTCCGGGCCCGGGCGGCGACCGAGGCGGCGCTGACCGGGGACCGGGCGGCGGCCGAGCGGCGGGCGCGGCGACTCTCCGGGGCGTTGATCGGCATCGCCGGGGCGGTCGGCGCCTTCGGTGGGGTGCTGGTGAACGTGGCCTTCCGGCAGTCCTTCCTCGCCTCCGGCACCGCCGACGCGGCCTACCTGGCCTTCATCGGCTGGTACGCGCTCTGTTTCCTGCTGACCTGGGCGGTGTACCTGCGGCCGGGGCGGCGTAAGCTGTCCGGCGTGTGACCTCCGCCATGCGCGAAAGCGCAGGCCACGCGGGGTGGCACCCCGTTTTGACCTGCCGCCGGGCGGCCGGGTATCGTTGCCTGCTGTTGTACGACATTCAGAGGCGTGCCGCATCAGGTACGCTTGGTCGTTCGTGCGCGCCTGGTCACCTCGGCGCGCGACCCCAGACCGACGACGAGACAAGGTAGACCTGTGCGTACGTACAGCCCGAAGCCGGGTGAGATCGAGCGTCAGTGGCACGTCATCGACGCCTCTGATGTCGTGCTGGGCCGCCTCGCGACCCACGCCGCCACGCTGCTGCGTGGCAAGCACAAGCCGACTTTCGCGCCGCACGTCGACACGGGCGACTTCGTCGTCATCGTGAACGCGGGCAAGGTCGCGCTGACCGGCAACAAGCGGCAGACCAAGATCGCTTACCGCCACTCCGGTTACCCGGGTGGTCTGAAGCAGGTCGGCTACGAGGAGCTGCTGACCAAGCGGCCCGAGCGGGCCATCGAGCTGGCCGTGAAGGGCATGCTCCCGCACAACAAGCTGGGCCGCCAGATTCTCAAGAAGCTGAAGGTCTACGCCGGTGCCGAGCACCCGCACGCCGCGCAGCAGCCGGTGCCGTTCGAGATCAAGCAGATCGCGCAGTGAGCGCGGGCGAAGGAAGCAGCATGACCGACATCACCGCCACCGAGGTTGCCCCTGAGGCCACCGAGGCGCCGGCGCCCGTCGCGCGCGCGCCTCGTGGCGACCGCCCGATCCAGACCGTGGGTCGGCGCAAGGAGGCCATCGTCCGGGTCCGCATCGTTCCCGGCAGCGGCAAGATCACCTGCAACGGCCGCGACCTCGAGGCCTACTTCCCGAGCAAGGTGCACCAGCAGCTGATCAAGGACCCGCTGGTCACCGCCGAGAAGGCCGAGGCGTTCGACGTGATCGCCAACCTGCGTGGCGGCGGCACCACCGGCCAGGCCGGCGCGCTCCGGCTCGCCATCGCCCGGGCGCTGATCGTCAGCGAGCCGGACGACCGCCCGGCCCTGAAGAAGGCCGGCTTCCTGACCCGTGACGCCCGGGTCAAGGAGAGCAAGAAGTACGGCCTCAAGAAGGCCCGTAAGGCTCCTCAGTACTCGAAGCGCTGATCATCAGCAGCGCCTTGTACTTCTGACGGACGGCCGGGTCCGCCTCCCCTCGCGGGAGGTGGCCCGGCCGTTCCGCTTTCCCCTTCTTCACGGCAGTTCCATCGGAGGTTGGCGGGTATGGGTCGGTTGTTCGGCACGGACGGCGTACGCGGGCGGGCGAACGCGGATCTCACCCCGGAGTTGGCGCTCGCGGTGGCGGTGGCCGCCGCCCACACGCTGGCCGAGACGGACAAGAGCCATCCGCCGCTCGCCGTGGTCGGCCGGGACACCCGGGCCAGCGGCGAGATGCTGGAGGCCGCCGTGGTGGCCGGGCTCACCAGCGCCGGCGCCAACGTGGTGCGGGTCGGCGTGCTGCCCACCCCGGCGGTGGCGTTCCTCACCGCCGAGGCCAAGGCCGACCTGGGCGTGATGCTCTCCGCCTCGCACAACCCCATGCCGGACAACGGCATCAAGCTCTTCGCCGCCGGCGGGCACAAGCTGCCGGACGAGATCGAGATGCAGATCGAGGCCGCCGTCGAGGCGAACGCCGCCACCGCCTGGGAGCGCCCGACCGGGGCCGGGGTCGGCCGGGTGCACGACCTGCTCGACGGCGCCGACCACTACGTCCAGCACCTGGTCGGCACCGTGCCGCACCGGCTGGACGGGATCAAGGTCGTGGTCGACTGCGCCAACGGGGCGGCCGCCGAGGTCGCGCCGGCGGCGTACCAGGAGGCGGGCGCCGAGGTCATCGCGATCCACGCGGAGCCGGACGGCCTCAACATCAACGACGACTGCGGCTCGAACCACATCGAGGCGCTGCGCGTCGCCGTGGTCGAGCACGGCGCGCACCTCGGCATCGCCCACGACGGCGACGCCGACCGCTGCGTCGCGGTGACCGCCGACGGCGACGAGGTCGACGGCGACCAGGTGATGGCCATCCTGGCCCTGGCCATGCGGGAGGCCGGCGAGCTGACCCAGGACACCCTGGTCGCCACCGTGATGAGCAACCTCGGCCTCCGCCTGGCCATGTCCGCGCAGGGCATCCGGCTGCTCGAGACCAAGGTCGGGGACCGGTACGTGCTGGAGGAGCTGCGCGCCTCCGGCCTGGCCCTCGGCGGCGAGCAGAGCGGGCACATCGTCATGCCGGCGTACGCCACCACCGGCGACGGGGTGCTCACCGCGCTGCACCTGATGTCCCGGATGGCCGCCACCGGCAAGTCCCTGGCCGAGCTGGCCGCCGTGGTCACCAAGCTGCCCCAGGTGCTGATCAACGTGCCGGTCGGCGACCGGACCGTGGGCTCCGCCGCCCCGGCCGTCCGCGCCGAGGTGGAGCGGGCCGAGGCCGAGCTGGGCGAGACCGGCCGCGTGCTGCTGCGCCCGTCCGGCACCGAGCCGCTGGTCCGGGTCATGGTCGAGGCCGCCACCGAGGCGACGGCCCGCGAGGTGGCCGAGCGCATCGCCGACCAGGTCCGCACCGCCAGCCCGGTCGCCTGAACCTTCCGGACCCGGAGCAGGCCGGTGTCTCGGCCGGCCTACGGCCGTCCGTCGCCTCGGACCGAGTGTGTCGCTCACCCGCTTTGGAGCTGAGTCGTTTGCGATATCACCCGCGGCGGCCGGAGCAGGGCGTGCTGGCGGGATGACCACGCCCATATGCCCCTGACCTGCGAGACGCCGACCCCGTGGACCCCCGGCCGTTCGGGCTTCGGCCGCGGCTGAGTCGTCTGTGACATCAGCTCCAAAGGCAGTCGCGGATCATCATCTCGTCGCCGGCGCCAGGCGGCGGAGGAAGCGGTCGGCCAGGTCGAGGATCCGGTCGCTGTCCAGCTCGAGCGCCGGCGCGGCCACCGTCACCTCGGCCAGCGCCATCCCGGGCACCTCGGTGTCCCGCCAGCCGCTGACGAACCACGCCTTCTCCTCCTCGGCGAGGGCGAGATTGGCGGCGTTCAGATCCTCCGCCGGGTGCGGCAGCCAGAGCCGGAACTGGTGGGTGTGCGGCGGAGCCGGGTGGACCCGGGCGCCGGGCAGGGTGGCCAGGGCGGTGGCCACCACCTTGGCGTGCGCCACGTAGCCCGGCAGCCGGGGCAGTTCGTGGGTCAGGCCGGCGAGCGCGGCGAGGGCGGCCGGCCACTGCTGGAAGAGGTTGCCGCCGTGGCGGTGCCGCCAGGCGCGGGCGTACCGGATCAGCTCCGCGTCGCCGGCCAGCGCGGCACCGGAGTGGCCGCCGAGGGACTTGTAGAACGAGACGTACGTGCTGTCGGCGAGGGCGGCGATCTCGGCCGGCGAGTGCCCCAGGTGGACGGTCGACTCCCAGAGCCGGGCCCCGTCCAGGTGCACCCGGGCGCCCCGCTCCCGGGCCGCCGTGACCACGGCGGTCAGCTCGTCCCAGGTCGGCAGCACGAACCCGGCGTCCCGCAGCGGCAGCTCCAGCATCAGCGTGCCGATCGGCTCGTCGAGCGCGGCCACCTCCTCGGCGCTCGGGTTGCGCGGCGCGTCCGTGGTGCGCACCGCCCGGTGGCCGCCGAGCACCGCGTACGCGTCCCGCTCGTGCAGCAGCGGGTGGCTGAGCGGGTGCAGGCCGACCGCGTCCCGGCCGGTCACCTCGGCGCCGTACCGCATGGCGACCTGCTGGGCCATGGTGCCGGTGGGGAAGAAGGCGACCGCCTCGGCGCCGAGCAGGTCGGCGACCCTCGCCTCCAGCTCCTCGACCGGCCCGCCCTCGCCGTAGAAGTCGGGCACCGGGTCGTCGGTGACGGTCGCCCCGATCAGCGCGAGCTGCTCCCGCACCGACGCCGGCCGTTTCCCAGAGAGCACCGGGTCGCAGCCGCGCTGGGCCAGGAACCGGCGTACCAGCATCGCGCGATCGTCGGTCATGCCGTCTCCTTCAGCCGGCGCAGCCGGGCCACCGCCTCGGTCAGCACCTCGGGTCGCTTGCAGAAGGCGAACCGCACCAGCCGCCGCCCCGCCTCCGTGTCGTCGTAGAAGACCTGGGTGGGCACCGCCACCACGCCGCAGCGCTCCGGCAGCGACCGGCAGAACTCCACCCCGTCCCGGCCGCCGAGCGGGGTGACGTCGGCCGTGACGAAGTACGTGCCCTCGGGCGCGAGCACCTCGAACCCGGCGTCGGTGAGGCCGCCGACGAGCTGGTCCCGCCGGCGCTGCATGCCCTCGGCGAACCCGGCGAAGTACCCGTCCGGCATGCCGAGCGCCACGGCGACGGCCGGCTGCAGCGGCCCGGCGTTGACGAAGGTGAGGAACTGCTTCACCCGGAGCACCGCGGAGACCAGCGGCGCCGGCCCGCTCACCCAGCCGACCTTCCAGCCCGTGCAGGAGAAGGTCTTGCCGGCCGAGGAGATGCGCAGGGTGCGCTCCCGCATGCCGGGGAGCGTGGCCAGCGGCACGTGCGGCGCGGCGGCGTCGGTGAAGACCAGATGCTCGTACACCTCGTCGGTGACCGCGTACGCGTCGTGCTCCCGGCACAGCTCGGCGACCAGGGTCAGCTCGTCCCGGGTGAACACCTTGCCGGTCGGGTTGTGCGGCGAGTTGAGCAGCACCAGCCGGGTCCGTGGCCCGAAGGCCGCGCGCAGCTCCGCCGGGTCGAAGGCGTACCGGCCGTCGGCGGCGGGGCGCAGCGTCACCGGCCGGCGGACCGCACCCGCCAGGGCGATCGAGGCCGCGTACGAGTCGTAGTACGGCTCGAAGCAGACCACCTCGTCGCCCGGCTCGCAGAGGGCCAGGATGCTGGCGGCGATCGCCTCGGTGGCGCCGGCCGTCACCACGATCTCGCCGTCCGGGTCGTACTCCAGCCCCCAGAACCGCTGCTGGTGGGCCGCGACGGCCGCGCGCAGCGCCGGGATGCCCGGGCCGGGCGGGTACTGGTTGTGGCCGGAGCGCAGCGCCTCGGCCGCCGCCGCGAGCATCTCCGGCGGACCGTCGGTGTCGGGGAAGCCCTGCCCGAGGTTGACCGCGCCGGTGCGCACGGCGAGCGCGGACATCTCGGCGAAGATGGTGGTGCCGAACGCCCGCATCCGGGCCACCAGCGGATCGGTCGTCGTCACGCCGGCCAGCCTACGGGCCGCCGCCGGCACCGCAAGACCACCGTCGGCTCACCCGTAACAGTCCGCCCCGTACTCGGTGGTCTCCTGGGCGACGACCTTGCCGTCGACGACGATCCGACAGCCGAGCGGGCTGCTCTCGGTGTCGTCGGCGTGTCGGACCAGCATCATCACCCGGTCCGTCCCGTCGGCGGTGAGCCTCAGCCGCCAGGGGAGCCGCACCCGCTCGGTCTGGACGAAGTCGCCGTTGGCGTCGTAGTACTCCAGGTCGGCCAGGGTGGAGCCGGTCACCTCGTACACGACGGTGTGCCGGCCGACGCCGCCGGACGGGGTGACCGCGGGGCTCCGGGTGGGCGCCGCGGTGACCAGGCCGCTGTCCGTCCCGGCGCTCTCGTCCGGCTCGTAGGGCTCGGTCGGCCAGGACCCCGCCGACCCCTCGTACGAGTCGGCCGGGTCGTCGACGAGGCTGCCGAGCACGCCCAGGCCGAGGCACCCGCAGAGGGCCAGCACCAGGGCGGTGCCCACGGCGACCAGGACAATGGCGAGCCCCCGGCCCGTCCGGGGCGGCCGTGCCCCCGGGTACGCGTACGAGGGCGGGTAGCCGGGTGGCGGCCAGCTCGACGGGGCGTACCCCGGCCAGGGGTGACCCGGCAGCGCGCCGACCGGCGGCGTGGCCGGGCGTGGCGCGGCGACCGGTGCCGGCGCGGCGTCACCTGCCTGGTCGGTGGGCCGGGGGGCGCCGGTCGGATCGGCCGGGTCGGCGGTCGGAGGCGTGCCGGGCCGGTCCGCGGGGAAGTAGGAACCAGCCGGGACGGGGTGCCCGGCGGGGAAGGGAGAGCTGTCGGGAAGCCCGGGCGCGAGTGGCGTCCCGCTGCCGCTCGACGTGTCCGGCGGGGACCACGGCGTCGGCGGCGCCCAGGGCTGCGGGGCGGCCAGCGGATCCGGGGGCGTCCAGGGCGCGGGTGGCGCCGGCGGCGTCCACGGCTCGGGCGCCGGTGGCGCGGTCGGATCGGTCGGGCCGCTGCCGGCCGGTGGCTCGGGGGGTGGCGTCGCCTCGGACATCGGCTCAACTCGCAGGGGACGGGCGCGGATTCGGGCGCGGCGGGGTGGCTGGCACGTCCGGGACGGGATCGCGAGGTGCGTCCCCGCCAGGCTCCTCACGGTAAGGGCCCGTCGCCACTCGACGTGGTCCGGGCGTTCTGGGCGATTGGTTCGGGTTGCGGCCCGGCACCTGCCTGATCGCTCAAATTCAGTGATCGTTTAACCGACTTTCGAGCACGCACGATGAGCGAAACTGGGTTAGGCTGCGGACCATGTGTGGAATCGTGGGTTACGCCGGCGCGCGCCCGGCGCTCGGCATCGTGCTCGACGGACTGCGGCGGCTGGAATACCGCGGCTACGACTCGGCCGGCGTGGCCGTCGTCTGCGAGGACGAGCTGCTGGTCGAGAAGAAGGCCGGCAAGCTGGCCAACCTGGAGAAGGTGCTCGCCGAGCGGGCGGCCACCGACCCCGAGTCCTGCGCCGCCAGCCCGATCGGCATCGGTGACGGCACCACCGGCATCGGGCACACCCGGTGGGCCACCCACGGCGGCCCGACCGACCGCAACGCCCACCCGCACCTGTCCCCCGACGGCCGCGTCGGCGTGATCCACAACGGCATCATCGAGAACTTCGCCAAGCTCCGCGCCGAGCTGGAGGCCGACGGCGTCGAGTTCGCCAGCGACACCGACACCGAGTGCGCCGCCCACCTGATCGCCCGGGCCCTGGCCGACCTGCGCTCCGCTGGCGAGGTGGACGGCCCGCAGCTGCTCGCCTCCGCCATGCGGCTGGTCTGCCAGCGGCTGGAGGGCGCCTTCACGCTGCTCGCCGTCGACGCCGGGATCCCCGGCGCGGTGGTCGGCGCCCGGCGCAACTCGCCCCTGGTCGTCGGGCGCGGCGACGGGGAGAACTACCTGGCCAGCGACGTGGCCGCGTTCATCGAGCACACCCGGGACGCGGTGGAGCTGGGCCAGGACCAGATCGTCCTGATCACCCCGGACAGCATCGAGATCACCGATTTCGCCGGCCAGCCCGCCGCCGGCAAGGACTTCCACATCGACTGGGACTCGTCGGCCGCCGAGAAGGGTGGCTACGACTGGTTCATGCTCAAGGAGATCGAGGAGCAGCCCCAGGCCATCGCCGACACGCTGCTCGGCCGGCTCACCGAGACCGGCGAGATCGCCCTCGACGAGGTCCGGCTCAGCGAGCAGGACCTGCGCGACGTCGACAAGATCTTCATCGTCGCCTGCGGCACCGCGTACCACGCCGGCCTGGTCGCCAAGTACGCCATCGAGCACTGGACCCGGGTCCCCTGCGAGGTGGAGCTGGCCAGCGAGTTCCGCTACCGCGACCCGGTCCTGGACCGGTCCACGCTGATCGTGGTGATCTCGCAGTCCGGCGAGACCATGGACACCCTGATGGCGCTGCGGCACGCCAAGGAGCAGAAGGCCCGGGTGCTGGCGATCTGCAACACCAACGGCTCCACCATCCCGCGCGAGTCCGACGCCGTCCTCTACACCCACGGCGGCCCCGAGATCGCGGTCGCCTCCACCAAGGCGTTCCTCACCCAGCTCGTCGCCTGCTACCTGGTCGGCCTGCACCTGGCCCAGGTGCGCGGGATCAAGTTCGCCGACGAGGTGAGCGCGGTGGTCGAGCAGCTCCAGCAGACGCCGGACAAGCTGCGCGAGCTGCTCGACCGGATCGAGCCGGTCCGCGAGCTGGCCCGCGAGCTGAAGTCCGAGCCGACCGTGCTCTTCATCGGCCGGCACGTCGGCTACCCGGTGGCCCTGGAGGGCGCGCTCAAGCTCAAGGAGCTGGCGTACATGCACGCCGAGGGCTTCGCCGCCGGCGAGCTGAAGCACGGCCCGATCGCGCTGATCGACCAGGGCACCCCGGTGATCTGCATCGTGCCGTCGCCGGTCGGCCGGGGCATGCTGCACGACAAGGTCGTCTCCAACATCCAGGAGGTGCGCGCCCGGGGCGCCCGCACCATCGTCATCGCGGAGGAGGGTGACGAGGCGGTGGTCCGCTACGCCGACCACCTGATCTACGTGCCGCGTACGCCGACGCTGCTGGCCCCGCTGGTGACCACCGTGCCGCTCCAGGTGCTCGCCGCCGAGATCGCCGCCGCCCGCGGCCACGACGTCGACCAGCCGCGCAACCTGGCCAAGTCCGTCACCGTCGAGTAGTCGCCCCGACCGAGGCCCCTCCGCCTATCGGTGGAGGGGCCTCGTGCGCTCATCGGCCCAGCACGATCCGGGCCATGCCGTCCAGCGCGGGGTTGCCGGGGTCCCAGTAGCCGGCGTGGCCGTACCGGCCGCTGGGGAAGCGCCGGCCGCCGAAGCCCGGGTCGGTCGGATCGCGGCCGAACCACAGCTCGTGGCCGTCGAGCACCGCCGCCGCCGGACCGAACGGCGTCCCGGCCAGCACCGCCCGGCGGGCCAGCTCCTCCGGCGGCCGGGCCAGCCGGATCACGTCGTCCGGCGCGGTGGCCGCCCAGACCTGCCCGGGGGCCGTCCGCAGCTCACCCGCGTGGTCGACGCCCACGCCGGGGGAGCCGACGAAGACCAGCGCGTCGGCGCTCAGCCCGTGCTCCCGGGCGGCGGTGCCGACCACCAGCGAGCCGTAGCTGTGGCCGAGCACGGTCTGCCGGGCCGGTGGGCCCTCGTGCGAGGCGCGCAGCCCCTCCTGGAACCGGTGCAGCCCGGGCCCGGCCGCCTCGGCCGGCCCCGGGCGGGCCGCCTCGGTCAGGAAGTCCGGGGCGTCGTAGTCGAGCCAGAGCACCGCCGCCGCCTCGTCGGTCGGGGCGAGTGCCGCGCAGCGGTCCAGCACCCGGGCGGCCCGACCCAGCTCGCCGGGGGCGTCGGCGAGGTCCGCCGTCATGCCCGGGACGTACGTCAGCACCGCGCCGGCCCGGTCCGGGTTGCCGAGGGCCACCACCGCCCGCCCGTCCCCGTCCGGGTCGAGCCCGAGCAGGTACGCCCGGGGCGGCCCCGGCGCGGCCAGCCGCTCGCCGAGCGCGTCGAGGCCGCGCAGCGCCGCCTCCGCCCGGGCGAGCCGGATCCGCCGGGCCAGCTCGAGCGGCCCGGCCGGCAGCGGACGCAGCAGCCCCCGGCGGCGGGCGGCCAACTCCTCCCGCCACCCGGCCAGCAGCAGCCGGTTGGCCTGGTCCCGGGCGGCCACCGGCACCCCGTCGAGGCGGCCCACCCGGGCTGGCTCGTGGCGCACCAGCCACCGCCGCTCCGCCGGGGTGAGCCCGGCCCACCAGCGGCTCACCTCCGCCGGGGCGGCCCCGGGCGCCGGCCGCCCGGCGGGCGGAGCACTCACCCAGCCGGTGATCGCCGCCGTGGTCAGTTCGGCCAGCCGGCCGGCCGCCTCCCGGTCCGCCGCGTCGGCCAGCGCGAGCGCGCCGCGTATCTCGGCGGTCGCCCGGGCCAGGGCGGGCCCGACCCGCTCGGCCGGGCGGGGTCGGGCCGGGTCGGGCCGGAGCGCGCCCGTGCGCTCCACCAGCAGACCGCCCGCCTCCGCGTCGGCCACCGCGGCGGCGAGCCGGGCCTTCGCGGCCCGCAACCGGGCGGCGAGGTCGGCGAGCGCCTGGTCGACCTCCAGCACGGCGGGCAGCACGTCGGTGAGCGCGTCGCGCAGCCCGCCGAGCCGCCCCTGCGCGCCCGTGGCCGCCCCGCCGGACCAGCCGGGCCGCAGCGCGTCGGCCCGGGCCGCCAGCCCCTCGGCCCGCCGCCGGACCGGACCGGTGAGCCCGCGCCAGGCCGCCCCGGCACCGGCCCAGGCACCCGGATCGGCCCGCCAGAGCTGCGGGTAGCCGACGCTCATGGCGTCACCTCGCTACGGTCGGCGACGCCATGAGGCACCTTCGCGCTGTGCTGATGAGTCGCTCGCTGACGCTCGCTCACCGGGGGATCCCGGCCAGCCGCCCGGCGGCCCGCTCGTCCACCGCCTCGTAGCCGTCGGCGGCGGTGCGCACCGCCTCGGCGGTCGCCGCCACCCGGGCGGCCACGGACCCGCACCAGCGCTGCACCGCCGCCTCCAGCTCGGCCAGCGCCGCACCGGCTCGCCAGTCGTCGGCGGGCACCACCAGGCCCGGCGCGCCGGCCAGCGCGTGCGCCAGCCGGTACGCGTCGTCGCCCAGCTCGCGGGCCACCCCGCGCAACAGCTCCGGCTCGACGGTGAAGGGCTCCTCGGCCATCGGTGCCTCCCGGCGGGACGGGCCGCCGGCGGACGCCGGTGGCGGACGGACGCGCCCCGACCCCGGCACGGGAATCGGGCACCAGGGACGCTAGGCGGCAGGCCGGCACGGACACCCGCCCTGTGGACAGCCGGCGGTGGCCGTACGCCGGGGTTGTCCACAGGCGTTGTCCACCGCCTGGCCGGCGGCTAATCTGCGGCCGCCCCCGCCGGTAGGGTGAGGTTCGTGATCGTGGCAGTCGGCATCGACGTCGTGCTGGTGGACCGGTTCACCCGGGCCCTGGCGCGGACGCCGGTGCTCGCCGACCGCCTCTTCACCGAGGCCGAGCGGTACACCCGCGCCGGCAACCCGCGCCCGCCCGAGTCGATGGCCGCCCGCTTCGCGGCCAAGGAGGCGGTGGCCAAGGCGCTCGGTGCGCCGGCCGGGCTGAGCTGGCACGACTGCGAGATCGTGCCCGATCCGGCCGGCCGGCCCTGGCTGGCCGTCTCCGGCACGGTGGCCGCCGCCGCGGCCGAGCGCGGGATCAGCCGCTGGCATCTGTCGTTGTCGCACGACGGCGGGATCGCGTCGGCGATGGTGGTCGCGGAAGGGTGAGCCGACCCGGCGGGCCGGCCGGCCCGCCCGGACAGCACGGACGGGACGGGGTGGCATGAGACCGGTGTGGCGGGTCGCGGACGTACGTGCGGCGGAGGCGGGCCTGATGGCCACCCTCCCGCCCGGGACGCTGATGCAGCGGGCCGCCGCCGGCCTGGCCCGGCGGTGCGCGCTGCTGCTCGCCGATCGGGGCGGCGTCTACGGCGCCCGGGTGCTGCTGCTGGTCGGCTCCGGCGACAACGGCGGCGACACCCTGTACGCGGGCGCGCACCTGGCCCGCCGGGGCGCGGCGGTCGCCGCCCTGCTGCTCACCCCGGGCCGGGCGCACGCCGAGGCGCTGGCCGCGCTGCGGGCCGCCGGCGGCCGGCTCGTCGACCGGCCCCCGGCCCTGGTGGACCTGGTCCTCGACGGCATCGTCGGGATCGGTGGCACGGGCGGGCTGCGGGAGACCGCCGACCAGCTCGCGGCGAGCCTGGCGGAGCGCAGCGGGCGGGACGGCACCCGGGCCACGGTGGTGGCGGTCGACGTGCCGAGCGGCGTCGCGGTGGACACCGGGCACGTGCCGCTCACCGCCTCCGGCCGGCCCTGCGCGGTCCGCGCCGACGTCACGGTCACTTTCGGGGCGCTCAAGCCGGCGCTGGTGGTGGGCCCGGCCGCCCCGCTCGCCGGGCACGTGGAGCTGGTCGACATCGGGCTGGAGCCGTGGCTGCGGGGCAGCCCGGCGCTGCGGGTCGTCGAGTGGTCCGACGTCGTCGACTGGTGGCCGACGCTCGGCCCGTCGTCGGAGAAGTACTCCCGGGGCGTGGTCGGGCTGGCCACCGGCTCGGCCACCTACCCGGGCGCGGCCGTGCTCTCCGTGAGCGGCGCGCTGGCCGGCCCCACCGGCATGGTCCGGTACGCCGGCAGCGCCCGGGAGGAGGTGCTGCACCAGCACCCGTCGGTGATCGCCAGCGGCCGGGTCGCCGACGCCGGCCGGGTGCAGGCCTGGGTCTGCGGCTCCGGGCTGGGCACCGGCGAGGAGTCGGCCGCCGAGCTGCGCGCGGTGCTCTCCGCGCCGGTGCCGGTGGTGCTCGACGCCGACGCGCTCACCCTGCTGGTCGACGGCAAGATGGCGGACCGGTTGCGCGAGCGGGACGCCCCGATCGTGGTGACCCCGCACGACCGGGAGTACGCCCGGCTCTGCGGCGAGACCCCGGGGGCGGACCGGGTGGCGGCGGCGCTGCGGCTGGCCGCCTGGATGAACGCGGTGGTGCTGCTCAAGGGCGACCGCACGATCATCGGCACCCCGGACGGCCGGGCGTACGTGAACCCGACCGGCACCCCGGTGCTGGCCACCGGGGGCACCGGCGACGTGCTGTCCGGGCTGCTCGGCTCGTTGCTCGCCGCCGGGCTGGCCCCCGAGCGGGCGGCCGCCGCGGCGGCGTACCTGCACGGGCTGGCCGGCCGGGAGGCGGCGCGCGGCGGCCCGGTGACCGCGCCCGACGTGGCGACCGCGCTCCGGCCGGTGCTCGCCCGCCTGGGCTGAGCCGCGCGGCTCGCGGCCACGGTGATCACCGGCGGAAGTAGGCTGGGGGCATGTGGCAGTCGGAGGTGCGCGTCGACCTGGACGCGATCCGGGAGAACGTGGCCGGGCTCAAGTCGGGCACCAGCGCCGAGCTGATGGCGGTGGTGAAGGCCGACGGGTACGGCCACGGCATGGTCCCGGCCGCCCGGGCCGCGCTTGACGCCGGCGCGGACTGGCTCGGGGTCTGCACCCTCGACGAGGCGCTCCTGCTGCGCCAGGAGGGGATCAGCGCCCCGGTGCTGGCCTGGCTGCTCGACCCGGGCCTGCCGCTGCACGACGGGGTCGCGGTCGGGGTCGACCTGGGCTGCGCCAGCCTGCCCCAGCTCGACGAGATGATCGAGGCGGGCCGCCGGGCGGACCGCCCGGCCCGGCTGCACCTGAAGATCGACACCGGGTTGTCGCGCGGCGGGGCCACCGTCGCCGACTGGCCCGCCCTGCTGGAGGCCGCCGCGAAGGCCCAGGCCGACGGCCTGGTCGAGGTGGTCGGGGTGTGGAGCCACTTCGTGTACGCGGACTCGCCCGGCCACCCCACCACGGACCGCCAGCTCGCCGTCTTCCACGAGGGGCTGGAGATGGTGGAGCGGGCCGGGCTGCGGCCGCGCTACCGGCACCTGGCCAACTCGGCCGCCACGCTGACCCGCCCGGACACCCACTTCGACCTGGTCCGGCCCGGACTGGCGGTCTACGGGCTCTCGCCGATCGCGGGCGAACAGTTCGGCCTGCGCCCGGCGATGACCGCCCGGGCCCGGGTGATGCTCACCAAGCGGGTCCCGGCCGGCACCGGCGTCTCGTACGGCCACACCTACCTCACGGAGCGCGAGAGCAACCTGGCCGTGGTCCCGCTCGGCTACGCCGACGGGGTGCCACGGCACGCCTCGAACACCGGCCCGGTGCAGCTCGCCGGCAAGCGGCGGACGATCTCCGGCCGGGTCTGCATGGACCAGTTCGTGGTCGACTGCGGTGACGACGAGGTGGCCGCCGGCGACGTGGCGACCCTGTTCGGCAGCGGCGCGGACGGCGAGCCCACCGCCGACGACTGGGCCGAGGCGGTCGGCACCATCAACTACGAGATCGTCACCCGCTTCGGCGGGGTCCGGGTGCCCCGGGTCTACGACGGCGAGCGCCCATGAGTCAGCGGTTCCGCGTCCCTCGGCCGCGCACCGCGGCCGGCAAGGTCGCCGGGGTGGTCGGCGCTGCCGTCGGCGTCGCCGCCGCCGGGCTCGCCGCGGGCGTGGTGAGCGAGCGCGTCCTGGTCCGCCGCCTCAAGAACGACCCCACCGATCCGTACGCGCACGAGGCCTTCGACCAGCAGCGGTACGACGAGGCGCGCACGCTGGAGATGCCGGACGGCACCGACATCCACGTGGAGGTGGTCGAGCCGACCCGGCCGGTCGCCGGGCATCCGACCGTGGTGCTGGTGCACGGCTTCTGCCTGGACATGGGGACGTTCCACTTCCAGCGCAAGATGCTCGCCGCCCGCGGCGACTACCGGATCGTCGCGTACGACCAGCCGGGGCACGGCCGTTCCGGGAAGCTGGAGACCGGGGAGTACGACCTGGCCACGCTGGGCGGGACCCTGCGTCGGGTGATCGACGAAATGGTCCCGGAGGGGCCCCTGGTGCTGGTCGGGCACTCGATGGGCGGCATGACCATCATGGCGTTGGCCGAGCTCTACCCGGAGATGTTCGGCGACCGGGTGGTCGGCACGGTGCTGATGGCCACCTCGGGCGGGCTGCTCGCCGAGACCAAGCTGGTGGCCCCCGCGCTGCTCGGCCGGGTCGGCGCGCCGGTGCTCTACATGATGAGCAACGCCACCCGGTACGGCGGCACCGTGATCGACAAGGCCCGCAAGTCGACCTCCAACGTCGCCTGGCTGCTCACCCGCCGGTACGGCTTCGGCACCTCGAAGCCCAGCCCGGCCCTGGTGTCGTACGTCGAGACGATGAACTCCCGGACCTCGGCCGACACGGTCACCCGCTACCTGCGCACCCTGGCCACCCACTCCCGCTTCCCGGCGCTGGCCGCGCTGGCCGGCACGCCGGTGCTGGTCGTGGTGGGGGACAAGGACATGATCACCCCGGTGATTCACTCCGAGGAGATCGTCCGGCGGCTGCCGCACGCCGAGTTCGTCAAGATCCACGACAGCGGGCACGTGGTGATGCTGGAACACGCCGACGAGGTCAACGCGGCGTTGGCGGGCTTCCTGGAGTCGCTGTGACGGTCGTGGTGGAGCTGAAGACGGTCGACGACACCCACGAGTTCGGCCGCCGGCTGGCCGGGGTGCTGCGCGCCGGGGACCTGCTGCTGCTCAGCGGCCCGCTGGGGGCCGGGAAGACGGCCCTCACCCAGGGCATCGGCGCCGGCCTGGGGGTACGCGGCGACATCACCTCGCCGACCTTTGTGATCGCCCGGGTGCACCGGCCCGACCCCGCGCGCGGCGGCCGGGTGACCCTGGTGCACGCCGACGCGTACCGGCTGGGGGAGTCGGCGGACCCGCGCGCCGAGATCGACGACCTCGACCTGGACGCCTCGGTGGACGAGGCGGTCACCGTGGTCGAGTGGGGTGAGGGGATGGTCGAGCAGCTGGTCGACGCCCACCTGCGGGTCCGGATCGACCGGCAGGAGGACGACACCCGGGTGGTCACGCTGGAGCCGGTCGGCGGCGACTGGGCGGACCGGCTGGCCACCCTGGACTGACCGCTGTCGTACCCGCTGCCTACAGTGCCGAGGACCGATCAGACCGGCGGAAGGTTGCCGATGCCCGACGACGCCCCCACCCTCGACCTGCTGGCGCTGCTCCCCGACGCCTGGCGGACGGCGCTCACCCCCCACCTCGACCCGGCCGGCACCACGGCGCTCGCCGACTTCGTCGCCGGGGAGTACGCGACCCAGACCGTCTTCCCGCCGGTCGAGGACCTGTTCTCCGCGTACCGGCTGTGCGGGCCGGCGGAGACCCGGGTGCTGATCCTCGGGCAGGACCCCTACCACAAGGCGGGGCAGGCGCACGGGCTGAGCTTCAGCGTCCGCGAGGGGGTCTCGGTGCCGCCGTCGCTGCGCAACGTCTTCAAGGAACTGGGCGAGGACCTGGGCGTGCCGAAGCCGCGCAGCGGCAACCTGTCCGGCTGGGCGGCGCAGGGCGTGCTGCTGCTCAACTCGGTGCTCACCGTCCGGCAGGCCACCCCCGGCTCGCACGCGAACAAGGGGTGGGAGGAGTTCACCGACGCCACCATCCGGGCCCTGGACGCGCTCGACCAGCGGGTGGTCTTCCTGCTCTGGGGCGGGTACGCCCGCAAGAAGGCGGCCCTGGTCACCAACCCGCAGCACGTGGTGCTGGAGGCGGGCCACCCGAGCCCGATGAACCCGCGCGGCTTCCTGGGCAGCCGCCCGTTCAGCGCGGCGAACAAGGCCCTCGCCGACGCCGGCCTGCCCACCATCGACTGGGAGCGCTCAGCCGGCTGACCCGGCCCGCGCCTCGTCCCCGGCCCGCGCCTCGTCCCCCGCCCGCGCCTCGTCCCCGGCGCGGCCGGTGGCGAGGCGCTGCCGGTGCCGGCGCAGCAGGTCGGCGGCGCGCGGGTCGGCCAGCTCGACCCGGACCAGCGGCTCGACCGGGTAGCTCCGCCCGCCGTGCCGTACCTCGACCGCCCGCGGCAACTCGTCGCACATTCGCGCCCGCAGCTCGCCGTACCGGGTCTGCCAGCGGTGCTCGCCCGGCTCCTCGGGCTCCAGCTGCAGCCCGCCCCACTCCGCCCAGCGCGCGTTCCAGCGCTGCCCGTACGCCTCCTCGAGGAAGGCGGTGAGCCGGGGCGAGTCCCGCCAGCGCACCGCCACCTCTACCGCGTCCACCGGCAGCGGCGCCCCCTGGAGCAGTGCCGCCGAACTCCCGGTCAGCACGTACGGCAGCGCGCCCAGCGCGTCGAGCATCTGGTCCAACCCGATCTCCCGGATCCGCTCGACCACCGACCCGTCGGCCAGCGCGTCGAGGGCGGCGTCCAGGTGGCTGTCCAGCGGCTCCACCCCGATGGTGAGCTGCACGCCCATGGCGGCGAGCAGCCGCTCCACCATCGGCAGGCTCGGCAGCCGGTCACCCCGCTCGATGCGCGCGACGGCGCTCTGGCTCAGCCCGGCCAGGTCCGCCAGGGCCTGCTGGGTCAACTCCCGGCGTTCCCGCTCGTGCCGGATGGTGGTGGCGATCTGGCGGGCCAGGCGCTCTCGGACACCCCACGATGATGACGAAGATTCGAGAGCGACATGTCTGTCAGTCATATTCATGTCTCTCAGTCATGTCACTCCCAAGCGGTGTCTTCCTCAGCCGGCCTCACCGCGAGTAACCGCCGCACGTCCGCCGCCGAGAACTCCGCGCCCGGCGGACCTTCGTCCGAGCCTGTCGTCGCGCGGGGACAGGTCGTGACCGGCGGTGACCGGCGGGCGGCTAGGCTGGCATACCGTGCTCGTACTCGTGGTGGACTCCTCGACTCCCGCGGTGACCGCGGCCCTGGTCGAGGTCTCGGCGGACGGTGTCGTGGCCCGCGCGCAGCGGTGCACGGTCGACGCCCGGGCGCACGGTGAGCTGCTCGCCCCGCAGGTCGACGCGGTGCTGGCCGACGCCGACGCCCGCCCCGCCGACCTGGCCGCGATCGTCGCCGGGCTCGGCCCCGGGCCGTTCACCGGGCTGCGGGTCGGCCTGGTCACCGCCGCCACCATGGGCCAGGTGCTCGGCATCCCCACGTACGGTGTCTGCTCGCTCGACGGGCTGGGCCACCCGGCGGCCGCCGGCGAGCCGGTGCTGGCCGCGAGCGACGCGCGGCGCCGGGAGGTCTACTGGGCCGTCTACGACGGCGCCGGGCAGCGCATCGCCGGGCCGAACGTGGACGCCCCGGCGGTCGCCGCCGAGCGCGCCCGGGGTCTGGCCGTCACGGTCGCGGTCGGCGACGGCGCCCACCGGTACGCGGACGTCCTCGGCCTGCCGGTGCGGGAGGAGCCGCGCTACCCGGACGCGACGGCGCTGGCCGCGCTGGCCGCCGAGCGGATCCGGGCCGGTGCCCCCGGCGAGCTGCTCACCCCGCTCTACCTCCGCCGCCCGGACGCCGTGGCGGCCACCGGTCACAAGCCGGTCCTGCCGTGAGTGAGGTACGCCTCGACCGCTTCCGCTGGTGGCACATCGGCCAGGTGCTGCCCATCGAGGCGGACCTGTTCGGCGCCGAGCAGTGGTCACCGGCGATGTTCTGGAACGAGTTGGCCAACCGGCACTTCTACCTGGTCGCCACCGACGACGACGGGTCCGTGCTCGGCTACGCCGGGCTGGCCGTCGCGCCGCCCGACGAGGCCTGGGTGCAGAACATCGCGGTCCGCCGGGACGCGCAGCGCCGGGGGATCGGCCGGCTGCTGCTGGAGGCGCTGCTCGCCGAGGCGGCCCGGCGCGGCGTCCGCAGCACCCTGCTGGAGGTCGCGGCGGACAACGCCCCGGCCCAGCGGCTGTACGCCATGTACGGCTTCGAGCCGATCGGCATCCGGCGCGGCTACTACCAACCGAGCAACACCGACGCGCTGGTCATGCAGCGCAACGAGGACTGACGAGCATGGCTGACGAACCACTGATCCTCGGCATCGAGACGTCCTGCGACGAGACCGGGGTCGGCATCGTCCGCGGGCACACCCTGCTCGCCGACGCGCTGGCCTCCAGCGTCGAGCAGCACGCCCGGTTCGGCGGCGTGGTGCCCGAGGTGGCCAGCCGCGCCCACCTGGAGGCGATCGTGCCGACCATGGACCGGGCGCTGCGGGAGGCCGGGGTGACGATCGCGGACATCGACGCGATCGCGGTCACCTCCGGCCCGGGCCTGGCGGGCGCGCTGCTGGTCGGCGTCGCCGCCGCCAAGGGGTACGCGGTCGCCGCCGAGAAGCCGGTGTACGGCGTCAACCACCTCGCCGCGCACGTCGCGGTCGACACTCTGGAACACGGCCCGCTGCCCGAGCCGGCGATCGCCCTGCTGGTCTCCGGCGGGCACTCCTCGCTGCTCCGGGTCGACGACCTGGCCCGGGAGGTCACCCCGCTCGGCTCGACCATCGACGACGCGGCCGGCGAGGCGTTCGACAAGGTGGCCCGGCTGCTCGGGCTGCCGTTCCCCGGCGGCCCGTATATCGACCGGGAGGCGCGGGCCGGCGACCCGGACGCCATCGCCTTCCCGCGCGGGCTGACCGCCGCCAAGGACCTGGTCGGCCACCGCTACGACTTCTCCTTCTCCGGACTGAAGACCGCGGTGGCCCGCTGGGTGGAGGCGCGGCAGCGGGCCGGCGAGCCGGTACCGGTCGCCGACGTGGCCGCGTCCTTCCAGGAGGCGGTCTGCGACGTGCTGGTCGGCAAGGCGCTGGACGCCTGCCGCAGCAGCGGCGTCGACACGCTGGTGATCGGGGGCGGGGTGGCGGCCAACTCGCGGCTGCGCGCGATGGCCGAGCACCGGGCGGCGAAGCACGGGATCCGGGTCCGTACGCCCCGGCCGAAGCTCTGCACCGACAACGGGGCGATGGTAGCCGCGCTCGGCTCGCACCTGGTCGCCGCCGGTGTCGCGCCGAGCCGCCTCGACCTGCCCGCCGACTCCGCGATGCCGCTGACCGTGGTCAGCGTCTGACCAAGAAGGACCGACGTGATCGTCCGCATGTGGGAGGCGAAGGCCGAGTCGTACGGCTTCGCCGACCTGATCACCTGGGTGTGCGAGACCGCGCTGCCCGAGTTCGAGCACGACCCGCTGCACCTGTCCAGCGAGGTGTTCTCGTCCACCGACCACCGACTGGTGGTGATCTCGAAGTGGCGGAGCAACCCGCGGGCCCTGCCGGACCCGCCGCCGACGCTGGTCGCCCGCCCGCCGCACTCCTGGGACTTCACCCAGGTCGACCGCTGACCCGCCGGGGGCCCGCGGTCGACCGGGCGAGGTCAGGCGCGCAGGGTGGGCGCGGGGTTGGGCCGGTTGCGGATCGAGGGGTCGGTGCCGATCTGGAACGACGGAAGGTACTCCAGCCGGCCGTCCGCCTTGTACACCACCGGCACGGAGCCGGCCAGGGCGTACGACATGTCGCCGCCCACCAGGAACTCCCGCGCGCCGACCTCGAAGACGTAGAACTGGTCGTTCTCCACGATCCTGCGGTCGTCCAGGCAGTACGTGCCGACCGGCCAGTCCGGTTCGGTGGCCCGGCGGACGATGTCGCGGGCCTGCTCGTAGGTGACAGCCATGAGGGGGGATCCTAACCGGGCGGCCGGACGAACTCGGTGAGTCCGCCGGGCATGGGGATGTCGTCCAGCCGGACGAACGAGGTGCTGTGTCCCTTGGTGAAGTAGTCGGCGACGTCGCGTCCGGCGTTCTGGCCGTCGATGAAGCGCACCTTGCCGCCCACGTTCTCCACGTTGAAGACGTGGCCACCGCCGTTGTTCCAGCGGATCGCGACCACGCCCCGGGAGCCGGGGCCGAAGTTCTGGAACGCCTGCTCGATGTCGCCCTGGCCGCCGTTGGTGAACTTCCGTCCCCAGGTCTGCTCGATGTCGCCGAGCGACCGCCCGCCGTACGGGTGGAACTGCTTCGGCAGCGCCGTCGCCTCGACGTCGATGCCTCTTCGCCGCAGCTCGTACGTCTGCACACAGTGGGTGCAGTTCGCCGAGTAGTCCGGGTGGGGCGGGTTGAACTTCGGGTTGACCTTCTTGAGGTCGCGGGCGATCTGCTTCTCCACCTTGCGGGCGGCCCGCTTGGCGCCCACCTTGCGGACCAGCTTCAGCAGCCGCTTCGCCTGCTCCAGGATGTGCTTGAGCACGGTCCGGACCTGCTGCACGATCAGCCGTATCAGGCGTTGGCAGATCATCCGGGTGACCGCCACGAAGCCGGGCACGGCGCCGGTGGAGGCGCCGAAGGTGGCGACCGCGGCGGCGATCGCCATGGTCACCTGGACCAGCAGGATGATCAGCTGGACGATGAAGGCGATCTTCATGGCCAGGGTCATCGCCGCGAAGATCATCAGCACCGCGCCGATGAGCTGCGCCGCGATGGCGTCCTCCAGCAACCGCAGCTGCGGCCCGTCCGCGCGCGTCCACCACCGCTGGAAGGCGTCGGCGGTGTCCCCGGAGTTGTGCTGCCAGACCGCCGCCGCGGCCCCGTCGGCCTGCATCGCCGCGCCCTGCAACGCCATTCCGAACGAGAGCCAGTGCTGGCCGGCGGCGAAGAGCAGCTCCTCGTCCGCCTCCGGCCACTCCAGACCGATCCAGCTGAGCGGTTCGGTCAGCTCGGCGGGAAGCTCCAGACCCACGCTCAGGCCCCCAACCGGCCGTGCAGCTTGCTGAAGAGCTGGTCGGACTCCAGGTCGGTCTCGACCACCTGCTGCGCCCAGTCCGCCAGCCCCTCCGCGGCGCTGATCAGCAACTGCACGTGCGAGCCGTACGTCTCCAGGGCGTGCGACAGCACCTCGGTGTACGCGGCGCCGAACACCGAACCCGGCTCGTCCGCGCCCCACGGGTTCTCGCTGGTGACCGTGGCCTCCAGCGCGCTCAGCCCGGTCTCCAGCTCGACCGCGACGCCGGCGATGGCCTGCGCCGCGCCGGCCAGCACCTCCGGTTCGGTGTGCATCGGTTGGGTCATCGCGCCGCCCCACCCATCCGGTCCAGCCGGTCGGCGATCTGCTGCGCGGCGGCGGCCATGTCGTCCAGCCGGCGCTGCGCGCTGAAGCCGAGGTCGTTGAGGAGCGACCCCAGCCCCTCGGGCAGGGCCGGCGGCTGGCCACCCAACTGCTCCTGGAGCTGGCCCTGCACCTGCGCCCGGGCGTCGCGGAACGCCTGCCGGATCGCCGCCGACAGGTCCACCGCCGGCAGCCGCATGGCGCGCGGGTCCAGGTCCAGGGCGAGCAGCTCGCCCGTACCGTCGATCTCGACGTGCACGAGGCCGTCCGCCGCGTCGGCGACGCCCCGGACGGCGGTGAAGCGGCCGAGCAGGCCGTCCGGTCGGTGGTACTGGTCGGTCACGCGGCCACTCCGTTCCGGTCGACTGTGGAGGAACGCGGATCAACCGCGCCCCGGCGAAGCCTAGCGAGTGGCCACCAGCCGGCCGTACGGGGTCAGGTGCGGCGGAGGATGCGCCAGGTCGCGTAGCCGCCGGTGCCCAGGGCGAGGAGGAAGACCACCCACACCACGGTGGTGCTGACCTGGACCCCGCCGCCGCTGCCGACGTTCGCCGCCGCCGCGGCGACCAGCGAGTCGCTCTGCGCCGGGGGCAGCGCGGCGGGCGGGAGCTGCTGCCAGCGGACCAGTCCGGTGCTCTCCAGCATGGTCATGTGGTCGTTGACGAACGTGTTCGCCTCCTCGGCGAGCTTTCGGACGATCGGGTCCCGGGTGCTGGCCCGGACCGCGCCGATCACCGGGAAGATCTTGCCGTGGGCCACCCGGAGCCGGGTCACGAAGATCTGGTCGAACCGGGCACCGGTGGCGTTCTGCATCTCGGTCAGCCACCCCTTCTGCTCGGCGGTGGGATCGGTCGGCAGGGTGGCCCCCAGCTTGTTCGCCGCCTCGACCACGAGCTGGTCCAGCACGCCGTGCTGCCGGGCGATCTCCGCGCCGATCTCGCGTACCCGGGCGGACTGGCCCTTCTCGGCGGCCATCTGGCCGGCGGGCATCTCCCAGAGGCCGGCCAGCCGTACGCCGTTGAGCAGCGTCATGTCGGCGGCGTTGAGCTGCTGGCCGGGGGCGGCCAGCGCGGTGCCGGGAAGGACGCCGATCCCCGCGACGAGCGCGACGAGCAGCAGCGTCAGGCGGCGGACGGATTCCAGCGGTGCCATGGTTGCGGTGCCTCCTCGATCCGGACCGGTACGCGGATGTCCGGACGGTCGCAGCCCGACGGCCGCCCGTCCGGGGACTGGTACGGATCACGGCACCGATCAGTTCACCGGCGCGGGTGGTCGGTCAGCCGACGTCGAGGGGGTCGGCGAGGAGGCGTTCGAAGGCCAGCTCGGCGGCCCCGATCAGCGCCGCGTCGTCGCCGAGCTTGGGGGTACGCAGCCGCACGTGCTCCAGGCAGGCGGGCAGGCCGTTGGAGTTGAGCCGGCTGCGTACCTGGGCGGCGGCGGCCAGGTAGAGGTCGCGCATGGTGCCGCCGAAGATGACCATTTCCGGGTTGAAGATGTTGACCAGGTTGGCCACGCCGAAGCCGAGCCAGTCGCCGGCCTGCCGGACCGCGGCCTGGGCGCGGGCGTCGCCCCGGTCGGCGGCGTCGAAGACGGCCAGCATCGCCTCCCGGCCCCGGGCGTCGGAGCGGCCGGCGGCCCGGAGCAGCGCGTGCTCACCGATCTCCGTCTCCCAGCAGCCCCGGCGGCCGCAGTCGCAGAGCAGGCCGTCCCGGACCACCACCATGTGGCCGACCTCGCCGCTGTACCCGCCGTGCCCGGTCAACCGCCGCCCGCCGGCGATGATGCCCGCCCCGACGCCGACGTCCCCGTACAGGTAGATGACGTTGTCGCAGCCGGCGGCGGCGCCCCGGGCGTGCTCGGCGAACGCGGCCACGTCGGCCACGTTCCCCACGGTGATCGGTACGTCGATGCCCAGTTCGGCGGCGAGCGCGGCGCCGATCGGCTCGTCCACCCAGCCGGTGGTGGGGCTCAGCCGGACCAGCCCGTCCTCGCGGCGCACCATGCCGCAGACCGCGACGCCGGCGCCGACGCAGATGGAGTCGGCCGGCACCGACTGGTGCATCTCCTTGACCGCGCCGGCCAGCAGCGGCGCGGCCTCCCCGGCCACCAGGTTCCGGGGCCGGTCCAGTTCCCGGCTGTCGAGCACCTCACCGCCGAGACCGACCCGCGCGGCCCGCAGCCGGTCCACCTCCACGCTGTACGCGTACGCGTAGATCCGGGCCGACTCGGGCCGGACGACCAGCGAGGGTCGCCCGGCCCGGCCGGTCTCCTTCGGCGTCCCCTCGCTGACCAGACCGGCGCCGGCCAGGTCGGCGGTCAGCGCGCCGATGGTGCTGCGGTTGAGCCCGAGCGCGGTGGTCAGCTCCGCGCGGGTGGTCGCCCCGTGCACGTGCACGTAGCGGAGCAGTGCGCCCAGGTTCTGCCGACGGATCTCGTCCTGACTCGGTCCCGCGCGCATTGCCACAGCCATGTCCGTGCGGGGTTCAGCGGGTGCCGGTCGCGGCGGCCCGCCGCCGGGAGAGCGCGTCGATGGTGGCGGCGGCGAGCAGGACCACGCCGGTGACCACGTACTTCACCCCCGAGCTGTACCCCATCAGTCCCATACCGTTGTCGATGACCGCGACGACCGCGCCACCGAGCACGGCGTCGAGGACCCGGCCCTTGCCGCCGAAGAGGCTGGTGCCGCCGATCACCGCCGCGCCGACGGCGTAGAGCAGTACGTTACTGCCACCGGTGTTGGGGTCCACCGAGTTGGCCCGGCTGGCCGCCACGATGCCGCCGACCGCCGCCATCGTGGAGCAGATGACGAAGACGGAGATGCGGATCCGGTCGACGTTGATGCCGGCCCGGCGGGCCGCCTCGGCGTTGCCGCCGACCGCGTAGACGTGCCGGCCGTAGCTGGTCCGGTGCAGCACGAAGGTCCAGAGGACCAGCAGCAGCGCGATGATCGGCACCACGATCGGCACGCCCTTGAGCGAGACCACCAGCACGTTGCGGCTGCGCTCCAGGTTGAGCACGTAGACCGCGACGCCGAGGATGACGGCGAGGCCGACGATCCGGGCGGCCACCACCGCGAACGGGTCGGTGAGCAGGCCGCGGGCGGCCCGGTTGCGGTGCCGCAGCAGCTGCACCGCGGCGTACCCGGCGACGGCCACGGCGGCCAGCGCCCAGCCCAGCGCGGGGGAGAGGTTGCGGTTGGCGATCGCGACGAGGGTGTCGTCCCGCACCGAGATGTTGGCGCCCGACTTCATGAGCATCAGCACGACGCCCTGGAAGGCGAGGAAGCCGGCCAGGGTGACCACGAAGGACGGGATGCCGACCTTCGCCACCAGCAGGCCGAGCACGGTGCCGATCACCACGCCGGTGACGATGGCGGCGAGCACCGCGACGTACCAGGGGTAGCCGAGCACGGTGACCACGTTGGCCAGGATGGCGGCGCAGACGCCGCTGGCGAAGCCGGCGGAGAGGTCGATCTCACCGAGCAGCAGGACGAAGACCAGGCCCATCGCGATCAGCGTGACCGCGGCGCCCTGGGTGAACAGGTTCGCGAAGTTGCCGGCGGTGAAGAACGACGGACGGGCGATCGAGAAGCCGACGCAGAGCGCGAGGAGCATGAACACCGCGGGCAGCGCACCGATGTCGCCACCGCGTACCCGGCGCCAGTAGTTGTTCAGGTGGGTGCCGACGGTCGGCGCCGGCGCGACCGCGGCGGGGCCTTCCTTCTTCACGGCGGTGGTGGTCATCGGACGGCTCCTGGGGTGGTGTCGGCGGGCGCGGCGCCGTTGCCGTTGGCGGCGGGTTCGGCGGCGAGGCCGAGGTTGCCGGAGCGGCCGGCGGTGATCAGCTCGACCACCTGCGAGTGGGTGATGTCGGTGGTCTTCACCTGGGCCACCATCTGGCCGAGGTAGAGCGCGGCGATCCGGTCGGAGACGGCGAAGACGTCGTTCATGTTGTGCGAGATGAGCACGACGGCCAGCCCGTTGTCGGCCAGCCGGCGGACCAGCTCCAGCACCTGGGCGGTCTGCGCGACGCCGAGCGCGGCGGTCGGCTCGTCCAGGATGACCAGCTTGCTGTTCCAGAGCACGGCCTTGGCGATGGCGACGGTCTGCCGCTGGCCGCCGGAGAGGCTGGCGACGTGCTGGCGCAGCGACTTCACGGTGCGGACGCTCAGCCCGGCCAGGGTCTCGGCGGCCATCTGCTCCATGGTCGGCTCGTCGAGCACGATGCCGCTGCGCTTCTCCCGGCCGAGGAACATGTTCTGCACGATGTCGAGGTTGTCGCAGAGCGCGAGGTCCTGGTAGACGACCTCGATGCCGAGCGCGGCGGCGTCCCGCGGGCTGTTGATGCTCACCGGCTGGCCGTCGAAGAGGAACTCGCCGGCATCGGTGGGGTAGATGCCGCTGATGCACTTGACCAGGGTCGACTTGCCGGCGCCGTTGTCGCCGACCAGCGCGGTGACCTCGCCGGCGTGCGCGGTGAAGGCGACGTCACGCAGCACCTGGACGGGACCGAAGCTCTTGTCGATCCCGCGTAGCTCCAGCAGGGGGGTTGCGGACACGGGGTTCTCCTTTGGATGGAGGGAGATCTCGGAGCCCGTCCGGCGCGGGAGCTGCCCGGCACGGGAGAACCCGTGCCGGGCGGCGTCGCCTGAGGCGGGTAGGACAGGTCAGCTGATGCCGGCGTCGGCGCAGAGCTTGGCGTAGTTGCCGGTGCAGAGCTCGTCCTTGGTGACGAACCCGTCGGCGACGACGTCCTTGACGTTGTCCTTGTAGATGGCCTTCGGGGTGAGCAGGACGGACGGGACGTCGCGGCCACCCTCCGGGTCCTTGACCGTCTGGCCGGTCTCCTTCTTCTCGCCCTTCGCGACCGCGATGGCCAGGTCGGAGGCCGCCTTCGCCTCCTCCTTGATCGCCTTGTAGACGGTCATGCACTGGTCACCGGCGAGGATGTTCTGCAGGCCCTGGACGGTGGCGTCCTGGCCGGTCACCGGAACCTTGCCGTTGAGCTTGTTCTTCTTCAGCACCGAGATGGCCGCGTTGCCGAGACCGTCGTTGGCGGCCAGCACGCCGTCGATCTTGCCGCCGGCCTTCGTGAGCTGCTGCTCGAAGATCGTGGCGGCCTGGGCGTTGTCCCAGTCCGGCACGGAGTCGTCGGCGACCTTGGTGTACTCCTTCGAGTCGAACTTCGGCTTGAGCACCGAGTCGTACCCGCTCTTGAACAGGGTCGCGTTGTTGTCGGTCGGCGAGCCGTTGAGGTAGGCGATCGCCGGGTTCTTCGCGCCCTTGTCGGTCAGGCACTTGCTCAGGCCCTCGCCCTGGAGCTTGCCGACCGCCACGTTGTCGAAGCTGACGTAGTACTGGGCGGAGCCGCCCAGGGTCAGCCGGTCGTAGTCGATGGTCGCCACGCCCTGCGACTTGGCCTTGTCGAGCACGGCCTTGCCGGTGCCGGAGTCCAGGTTGACGATCATCAGGGCGGTGACGCCGTTGGTCATCATCTGGTCGGCGATGGTCTGGAACTGGGTCTTGTCGCCCTGGGCGTTCTGGATGTCGTAGTCGACGCCCGCGGCCTTGAAGGCGTCCTCCAGGAACTTGCGGTCCGCGCCCTCCCAACGGGCGGAGGACTTGCTGTCCGGGAGGATCACGCCGATCTTCGGCTTCTTGTCGTTCGAGCCGCCGGCCTGGTCGGAAGAACCGCCGTTGTCACCACAGGCGGCCATGCTGCCGGTCGCGAGGAGACCGACGGCCGCGATGGTGAGGAAGCCCTTGCGCATCTGCAGGGTCCTTTCGGAGGGTGGGGGAAGTAGTGGTCGGTGTTTTGTTGTGTCCGGCAACGTATTCCTCCCTTCGCGGGGGGCGCAAGAGTGTCGAGGTCAGAGTTTTGTTGGCGGCGGTAACAATTCAGCAACGCGACTGTCACTCGACTGTCACCCCGCTGAGAGCGCTCCCTCGCCCCGCGCCCGGAAACGCTCCCACCAGGCCCGATGGGCGGGTTCAGGCGGTGGCGATCGGCGCCGTCCGGGCGTCGGTCAGCGCGACCAGGTCGGCCGGGGCGAGTTGGAGTTGCAGCCCCCGGCGGCCGGCCGAGACGTAGACGGTCGGATGCGCCAGCGCGGACGCGTCGACCACGGTCGGGAGCCGCTTGCGCTGGCCGAGCGGGCTGATCCCGCCGCGGACGTACCCGGTGGCCCGCTCGGCGATCGTCCGGTCCGCCATGGCCGCCCGCTTGCCGCCGACGGCGGCGGCCAGGGCCTTGAGGTCCAGTTCCCCGGTGACCGGGACGACCGCCACGGTGAGCCCGCCGTCGACCTCGGTGACCAGCGACTTGAACACCCGCTCCGGCGGCACCCCGAGGGCCGCCGCGATCAGCGCGCCGTAGTTCGGCGCGTCCGGCGAGACGTCGTACGGGTGGGTGCTGTGGGCGATCTTCCGCTTGGTCAGCAGTGCCGTCGCCGGAGTGCCCTGTCCCGCCATGCCCGACAAGCTATCCCGGCCGCCGCGCCGGGGCGAGTCGAAACCATCCGCCGGGAACCGTCCGGCCGGCTCAGCCGGGTACCGGCCGGCAGAGCAGGACCGTCGGCGCGCCGGCCACCCGGGTCAGCACCAGGCTGGCCGAGGCGTCGCCGGCCAGCCTGAGATCGCGGCGCAGCTTCTCCGGCTCCAGTGCCGAGCCCCGCTTGAGGATCTCCACCCGGCCGACCCGGCGCTCGCGGAGCAGCGCGCGCAGCCGCTTCAGCGAGAACGGGAGCACGTCGGTGACCTCCAGGCACCGGGCGAACGGGGTGGGCCGCGCCGCGTCGGCGTACAGGTAGGCGATCGCCGGGTCCGCGAGGGTGGCGTCCAGCTCGCCGGCCAGTTCGGCGACCAGGTGCGCCCGTACCACGGCCGGGTCCGGGTCGTACAGGAAGCGGCGGACCGCCCCGACCGGCGCCTCGGCGTCGCCCGCCCCGGTCAGCAGGTGCGCGGCGCCGGTGCGCAGCAGGGTGGCGCGGCGCGGGACCTCGGCCAGCGCGCCGCACCAGAGGGCCGCCTCGACCAGGTCGCCGTCCACGCTGACCCACTCGGCCTCCGCGCCCGCCGGGATCAGCCCGTGGTCCAGGCCGGGGGCCACCTTGACCACCGTGTACGGCACCCGCTCGGCCAGCCCGGTGACGAAGTCCCAGGGCGGCGAGTAGGCGTTCGGGTCGAAGATCCGGCGCCCGGTGCCGGCCGCCCGCCGCGCCGGGTCGCAGAAGACCGCCTCGACCCGGGTCACGTCGAACGCCGTCGCGTCCCCGCACTCGACGGTGAACCGCTCGGCCAGCCCGGCCGCCTCGGCGTTCGCGGCGGCCATCGCGGCGGTCACCGGGTCGGCCTCCACCCCGTACACCCGGATGCCGGCGCGGGCGGCGGCGAGCGCGTCCGCGCCGAGGCCGCAGCCCAGGTCGGCGAGGCTGCGCACCCCGGCGGCGCGGAGCCGCGCGGCCCGCCGGTCGGCGACCACCCGACGGGTGGCCTGCTCCAGCCCGGGGCGGGTGAGGAACATGCCGGCGGCCTCCGGCCCGAACTTGCCCACCGCCCGGCGGCGCAGCTCGGCCTGGGTCAGCGCGGCGGCGGCCAGCCCGGCCGGGACCCCGCCGGAGCGGAGCGCGGCCGCCGCGGCCAGCGGATCCCCGCCGGCCACCCGCGCCGCCGCCGCGAGCGCGGCCGACCCCTCGGGCGTACGCAGGGCGGCGAGCTGGTCCAGATCCACCCGCCCATTCTCCCGGCCCGGACCGGATTACCAGGAGGGTGGTGTCACCGGGCAGGGGCGGCGGTGACGAAGGCGCGCCAGCTCGCCGGGGTGAAGGTGAGCACCGGCCCGGCCGGGTCCTTGCTGTCCCGGACGGCGACCACGCCGGGCAGGTTGTCGGCGACCTCCACGCAGGCGCCGCCGTTGGCGTTGCTGCGGGTGGCCTTGCGCCAGGCGGCGCGGGTCAGGTCCATGTCTTCACCACTTCCTCGATGAGTCGGGCCGACTGCCGGCGCGGCAGCGCCTCACCGGCCACAGTCTCCCAGCGCCGTTCGAGGGCGGCAATGTCGTTCGGGCCGTCCACGGTCTGCCCCCGGAGCTGGTTGTCGAGGTGGGCCAGCTCGGCGCCGCTGGCGAGCCTGGCCAGGATGAAGGGGCCATGAAGCCCGATGTGCCAGGGGGTGTCGGCCGGCACGACCCGGACCTGCACGTTGGGCTCGGTGCCGACGGCCAGCAGGTGCTGGAGCTGCTCACGCATGACGGCCCGGTCGCCGACCTGCCGCCGTAGCGTGTGTTCCTCCAGCACGGCAACGAGGTGCGGGCGCGGGTCGGCAGCCAGCACGGCCTGCCGGGCCAGCCGGGCCACCACCCGCGCCTCGACCTCCTCGGCCGTCAGCTCGCCGACCGTGCCGAGCATCGCTCGCGCGTACCCCTCGGTCTGGAGCAGGCCGGGGATCACTGTCGGGTCGTACCAGCGCAGCGCCACCGCCTCCCGCTCATTCTCCTCCCAGGGGCGGAACCAGTCCGGCGCGGCGTGGAAGCGGATCAGCTCCAGCATCGTGCCGAAGAGGCCGCCGGTGTCCAGCACCCGGTCTACCCGGGCCAGGTAGTCCGGCGGGACCGGCCGCTCGCCGGTCTCGACCGCGCTCACCTGGGACGAGGAGTAGTTGATGAGCTTGCCCAACTGCTCCTGGCTGAGTCCGCGCGCCTGCCGGGTCCGGCGGAGCTGCTCGCGCAGGAAGGTCAGCGTCGGTATCCGGGACACCCGGTCTCCTCTCCTCGGCCCGTACGGCGGCCACCGGAGAGTAGGGAGCTGATCACGCGCTGGCGAGGCTTCGGCGGCGTGTTGCGGTGACGAGTGGCGGAACTGTGGCGGATCCGGGGGCGACACGAGGGGTGGCGCGTTGGCACTCTCCTTGACGGAGTGCTAGCCGAGGAATAACCTGCGATTAGCACTCTCACCCTGAGGGTGCCAACGCCCGGGCCCTGGTGTCCGGGGGTTGAACGCCAGGCGGACCGGCACCCGCGACGACGGCCCCGCCCGGTGGCATGTGGCAGATTGACGCCGGTCGGCGCGCCGACCGGCAACGACACCAAGTACCCCAGGAGGGTATGCCCGTGACTACCGCGACCAAGGTTGCGATCAAGCCGCTCGAGGACCGCATCGTGGTCCAGGCGAACGAGGCCGAGACCACCACCGCCTCGGGCATCGTGATCCCCGACACCGCCAAGGAGAAGCCGCAGGAGGGCACCGTCCTCGCTGTCGGCCCGGGCCGGATCGACGACAAGGGCAACCGCGTGCCGATCGACGTCAAGGTCGGCGACACCGTCCTCTACTCGAAGTACGGCGGCACCGAGGTCAAGTACGCCGGCGAGGAGTACCTGGTGCTCTCCGCCCGCGACGTCCTCGCGGTCATCGAGAAGTAAGCAACCGATCAGTGTCGTTGCCCCGGTCCGGCTCGCCGGGCCGGGGCAACGTCGCTTCGAAGGGATACAGATGGCGAAGATCCTGAGCTTCTCGGACGACGCCCGGCACCTGCTGGAGCACGGTGTCAACGCCCTCGCGGACGCGGTCAAGGTCACTCTCGGCCCGCGCGGGCGCAACGTCGTCCTGGACAAGAAGTTTGGTGCGCCCACGATCACCAACGACGGCGTGACGATCGCCAAGGAGATCGAGCTCACCAACCCCTACGAGAACCTCGGCGCGCAGCTGGTCAAGGAGGTGGCGACCAAGACCAACGACGTCGCCGGCGACGGGACCACCACCGCGACCGTGCTGGCCCAGGCCATGGTCCGCGAGGGCCTGCGCAACGTGGCCGCCGGGGCCAACCCGACCGGCCTCAAGCGGGGCATCGACGCGGCGGCCGGCAAGGTCTCCGAGGCGCTGCTCGGCCGGGCCGTCGAGGTGGCCGACAAGGAGTCGATCGCGCACGTCGCGACGATCTCCGCGCAGGACGCCACCATCGGCGAGCTGATCGCCGAGGCGATGGAGAAGGTCGGCCGCGACGGTGTCATCACCGTCGAGGAGGGCTCCGCCCTCACCACCGAGCTGGAGGTGACCGAGGGTCTCCAGTTCGACAAGGGCTTCATCTCGCCGAACTTCGTCACCGACGTGGAGGCGCAGGAGTCGGTCCTGGAGGACCCGTACATCCTGATCACCACGCAGAAGATCTCGGCGATCGAGGAGCTGCTGCCGCTGTTGGAGAAGGTCCTCCAGAACAACAAGCCGCTGCTGATCGTCGCCGAGGACGTCGAGGGCCAGGCCCTGTCCACGCTGGTGGTCAACGCGATCCGCAAGACCATCAAGGTCTGCGCCGTGAAGGCCCCGGGCTTCGGCGACCGCCGCAAGGCGATGCTCCAGGACATGGCGATCCTCACCGGCGCCGAGCTGGTCGCGCCCGAGCTGGGCTACAAGCTCGACCAGGTCGGCCTGGAGGTGCTCGGCACCGCCCGTCGCGTGGTGGTCGACAAGGAGAACACCACGGTTGTCGACGGCGGCGGCCAGTCCGCCGAGGTCGCCGACCGGGTCGCCCAGATCCGCAAGGAGATCGAGGCCTCGGACTCCGAGTGGGACCGGGAGAAGCTGGCCGAGCGGCTGGCGAAGCTCTCCGGTGGCATCGCGGTGATCAAGGCCGGCGCGGCCACCGAGGTCGAGATGAAGGAGCGCAAGCACCGCATCGAGGACGCCATCGCGGCGACCAAGGCCGCGGTCGAGGAGGGTACGGTCCCGGGCGGCGGCGCCGCCCTGGCCCAGATCCTGCCGGTGCTCGACGACGACCTGGGCCTCACCGGTGACGAGAAGGTGGGCGTCTCGATCGTGCGCAAGGCGCTGGTCGAGCCGCTGCGCTGGATCGCCCAGAACGCCGGCCACGACGGCTACGTGGTGGTGCAGAAGGTCGCCGGCCAGGAGTGGGGCAACGGCCTCAACGCCGCCAACGGCGAGTACGTCGACCTGGTCAAGGCCGGCATCATCGACCCGGTGAAGGTGACCCGCAACGCGGTCGCCAACGCCGCCTCGATCGCCGGCCTGCTGCTCACCACCGAGAGCCTGGTGGTGGAGAAGCCGGAGAAGGCCGAGCCGGCCGCCGCCGGCGGGCACGGCCACTCGCACGGCCACGGCCACCAGCACGGCCCGGGCTTCTGACCCCGAGCCGTACGGCCTGATGTCGGGGCACACCGCCAGCGTGGCGGTGTGCCCCGACCCGTATCTGCTTACGGAACGCTGACAAGGTTGGCGACCGGCCCGTTTGATCGACAAGACTGGTCGGCGTGAGCAGCATGTCCCGCGGCTACGCCGCGCTGGCCGGGATCACCGCCGCCGTGGTGGCGATCGGCGCCGCCGAACCGGTGGCGGTCCTCACCGGCCCCCGCTCCGCGCCGCTGATCGCGGTCGGTGGGCTGGTCGTCGACCTGGTGCCCGAGACGCTGAAGCACTTCGCCATCTCGCTCTTCGGCACGCACGACAAGATCGCCCTGCTGATCGGGACGGCCGTGCTGCTGGCCGCGTTCGCCGCGCTGCTCGGCGTGCTCGCCGCCCGGCGGCTCCGGATCGGCCTGGCCGGCATCGCCGCGTTCGCCGCCCTCGGGGTGGTCGCCGCGCTGACCCGGCCCGGCGCGGGCCCCGCCGCCGCGCTGCCCTCGCTGATCGGAGGCGGGCTCGGGGCGCTGACGCTCTGGGCCTTCGTGGCCGGTCCGCTGGCCCCTGACCTCTGGCCCTGGTCCCCACCCACCACCGCCGAAGCCGAGCCGACGCCGGACCAGGAGCGGGACCCCGAGGGGCGGCGGCGGTTCCTGCGCGGCGTCGGCGTGCTGGCCGGCACGGCGGCGGTGGCCGGGCTCGGCGGGCACTGGCTCGCCGGGCGGCGGGGGGTCTCGGCGGCCCGGGAGGCGGTCACCCTGCCCACCCCGTCGGCTCCCGCGCCGGCGGTGCCGGCCGGCGCGGACCTGTCGCTGGCCCAGCTCGCCCCCTACGTCACCCCGAACAGCGGGTTCTACCGGATCGACACGGCCCTGGTGGTGCCGCAGGTGGACCCGGCGACCTGGCGGCTGCGGATCCACGGCCGGGTACGCAACCCGATCGAGCTGAGCTTCGACGACCTGCTCGCCCGGCCGATGGTCGAGCGGTACGTGACCCTGGCCTGTGTCTCCAACGAGGTGGGCGGGGACCTCATCGGCAACGCGCGCTGGCTGGGCGTACCGATCAAGGAGCTGCTGGACGAGGCGGACCCGGAGGAGGGCGCGGACCAGGTGGTCGGGCGCTCGGTGGACGGCTGGACCTGCGGCACCCCGACGGCGGTGCTGCGCGACGGGCGGGACGCGCTGCTCGCGGTCGGCATGAACGGCGAGCCACTGCCGGTGGCGCACGGCTTCCCGGCGCGGATGGTGGTCCCCGGGCTCTACGGGTACGTGTCGGCGTGCAAGTGGGTGACCGAGCTGGAGTTGACCAGCTTCGCCGACTTCGACGCGTACTGGGTGCCGCGCGGGTGGTCCGCCCAGGGGCCGATCAAGACGGAGTCACGGATCGACACTCCCCGCCCGCGCAACCGGCTGACCGCCGGCCCGGTCATGGTCGCCGGGGTGGCCTGGGCCCAGCACCGGGGCGTCCGCCGGGTCGAGGTCCGCGTCGACGGCGAGCCGTGGCGGGAGGCGACGCTCGCCCCGGCCGTCTCGGTCGACACCTGGGTGCAGTGGTCGTGGCGCTGGGACGCCACCCCGGGAGAGCACACCCTCCAGGTCCGCGCCACCGACGCCGACGGGGTGACCCAGACGGCACAGCGGCGCCCGGTCGCGCCGGACGGCGCCACCGGCTGGCACACGGTCAAGGTCACGGTGCGCTGAGCCCGCCCGGCCCTCCCGTGCGGCGCGGTGCGCTGGCCCATGGCCGGTGACCCGTGGCCGGGCGCCGAGGGGCGGCCGTGCCGCCGCCCCTGGTCGGCAGGGGGTCTGCGAGGCGCGGGGAGCCGTCCGCGCGTGGGGTCACCAGGCGGCGGGGAAGTAGGCCACCGACCAGCCGCGGTAGGAGCCGTGGTCGAGGTAGCCGGCCACGCCGACGCCGCCGCTGACCGAGGTGCCGATGACCTTGCCCTCGCCGAGGCTGATCGCGACGTGCCCGGTGCCGGCCGAGTTGTGGTACCAGACCAGGGCGCCGCGCGGCGGGATGCCGGAGGTGTTCATGTACCCGTGGCTGGTCTCCCAGTCGCCGCCGATCTCCGCGGTGTTCCAGCCGGAGCCGCCCCAGCCGTACGCCTGGGCGACGAAGGCGAGGCAGAGGTTCTCGTAGGCGGTGGAGCGGTAGCGCTGGAACGCCCAGTTGATGGCCCCGTTGGCGGAGCGCGGATTGGTCTTGGACGACGGCTCGTTGCCGACGTAGACGCAGCTGTTGACCACCTGGCCGTCGGAGCCGGTGCTGACGTAGGCGTCCGAGACCATGCCGCCGTTGGAGAGGAAGTCCCACAGGGTCGTGGTGCCGTACGTGCCGGTCACCGACTCGCCGTTGGTCTGGCAGAGCAGCGTGACGGTCGCCCCGTCGGCCACGGTGCGCCAGGAGTCCCAGGTCGTGCTGGGGCCGGACCGGACGTTGAGGGCGACGCCCGCGGTGTTGATGGTGCCGGTGGCCGAGCTGGCGTACGCCTGGGCGACGCCGGGGACGGCGAGCACCAGACCGGCGACGAGTGCGGTGGCGGTGGCGACTCCGCGTACGGAACGCCGCCTTGCATCGACAAGTGTCCACATGTCGCCGAAGGTAGCGAGCGGGATTCCCGTGGTCCACGGGTCGCGCGGCTCCTGGCGGGATCTGCGCCGGATTGTCAATAGTTGCCGACGACGTGGAAAGTTCGGTAAAGAACTTTCGGGCGGCCCGTTCCCGGACGCGCCGACGCCGCGCCCTGGTGCGGGGCGCGGCGTCGGCGGTGGTCGGTGGCCGGTCAGGCGACCTTGCGCTGCTCCGGGACGGCGGACTTGTGCGGCCGGCCGAGGCGGGCCTCCAGCCGGGCGACGTCCACCCGGCTCTGCCGGCGGTCGGCGAGGTCCTCCCAGCCGAGGGCGAGCAGCCGGAGCCGCTCGGACTCGCTGAAGCCGCCCCACACGCCGTACGGCTCGCGGACCGACAGGGCGTGCGCGGCGCACTCGGCCCGGACCGGGCAGGCCCGGCAGACCGCCTTGGCGCCGGACTCGCGGCGCAGCCGCGAGGAGCCCCGCTCGCCGTCCGGGTGGAAGAACTGGGCGCTGTCGCGGCCCCGGCAGGCACCGAGACGCTGCCAGTCCCAGAGGTCGACGATGGGTCCGGGCAGTCTACGTACGTTCGACATCAGCACCCCTCCTCCCGCGCGGCACCGCGGAGAATCCTGCGTGGCCAGCTACCGGGCGGCGGTCCGCGCGGGACACCTTCCGGCCTGGACCCCTCGGTACCCGGGCTTTCCCGCGCTCACACATCTGTGATCGAAAACCTCGGACAACCGGTGGCATATGCCCCATCTGCCGGAAAAGTTCGGATGATTGCCCGGAACATCCTCCGGGGCTGACCCGGCCGTGGTCGACTCTGAGTCGGAGAGGAGACCACTGTGCGTAGCGTTCTCGTGTGCGTTCGGACACCACTCGCGGCCCAGCACCTGACCTCCGCGGCAGCGCGGCTCGGGCTGTCCGGCGTCGTCCGGACCGCCGTCTCCGATCCCGAGGTCATGCTGCGGCTCGCCGAGCGTCCGGTGGACGTCGTGCTCGCCGATACCGCCCTCACCCGGCCGGACAGCGCCGGCTTCGTCCGCCGGGTGCTCGCCCGGGCGCCCCAGGCCGCCGTCGTGCTGCTCGGCGCCGAGGAGTCGGAGGCGGCGGCGGCCACCATCAACGCCGGCGCCCGGGGGTTGATCCAGGGCGCCGACCACGACCTGACCAGCGCGGTGGCGAAGGCGCTGCTGCTGCTCTCCGCCCCCGGACGGGCGGCCCGGCACCGGGTGACCGACCCGGCCCGGGACGCCGCCGCGGTCGGTGGACCGGCCCGGTCGGGCGCGCCGGGGCGTACCCCCGGAGGGGCGACGCCGGCCTGGCCGGCCGGCCCGGGAGAGGGGCCCGGCGGGGGACCGACCGTGGTGCCGGTGCAGCGCGGCGACGATCCGGCGGAACCGGCCGGCGGCGAGCCGGAGGCGGCGCCGGCGGGAGCGAGCCCGCGCGCCGGCGCGCGTACCTCGCGCAGCGCGATCGGGCTGACCGAGCGGGAACTTCAGGTGCTGCTCGGCATGGCCGAGGGGAAGAGCAACGCGGAGATCGGGCGGGAGCTCTTCGTCTCGGAGGACACCGTCAAGACCCACGCCCGCCGGCTCTTCCGCAAGCTGGGCGCCCGCGACCGGGCGCACGCCGTCGCGGCGGGTTTCCGCGCCGGGCTGGTCGCCTGACCGGACCGGGCCGGCCGCTCAGTCCTCGGCGGATTCCTCGGTGCCCTCGGTCAGGGTGTCGTGCACGCCGTCGGCGTACCCCCGGGCGTAGTCCCAGCTGACGTAGTGGTCCGGGTCCGGGTCGTAGGCCGGCTCGTGCACCCGGGGGCGACCGGAGTTGAGCAGGTGGCGCAGGTTGCCGCGGAGCAGGTCCCAGTCGAAGTAGTGCGGCTCCCGGCAGTCCTCGCACTCGATGACCAGGCCACGCACCCCGATCGGCTGGAGCAGAGCCTGGTAGATCTCCAGGTCGGCGAGGTCCTCCAGGACGTCCTGCCGCTCGACCTCGGTCAGCGGGTCGAGCGGGTCCTCCGCGCTCGGATCGTGCAGGCCGGCAGCCGGATCGGCCGGGTCGCCGTTGAACGGGTCGATGGGCTCGTCGTGCACCCCCTCACCGTAGTCCTCGACAGGCCGGAAAGCCCGCCCCCGGGGCGTCCCTGTGGCCCCGCCTACCCCTGCCCGCCGCTGCCGGGCCCGGCGCAGCTCAATGGGTACGATGAAACAACGCGCCGTTACCCCGGCGTGCCCCGGTGCCCGCGCGCGCCGCCTCGCCGAAGCCAAGTCCGAACAGCTCAGGGGAGCAATCGTGGAGAATTCGCCCAGCACCGAACTTCCGGCCGGCGTCGACGGCGGCGAGCTGGGCGGTCATCTGCCCGAGCTGCCGGCCGGCTCGGCGCGGGTGGTGCCGCTCGGGCTGACCTTCGACGACGTGCTGCTCCAGCCAGGCGAGTCGGACGTCGTGCCCAGCCGGGTCAACACCCGCACCAAGCTCACCCGCACCATCGAGCTGACCGTCCCGCTGCTCTCCAGCGCGATGGACACCGTCACCGAGGCGCGGATGGCGATCGCCATGGCCCGCCAGGGCGGCATCGGGGTGCTGCACCGCAACCTCTCCGTCGAGGACCAGGCGCTCCAGGTCGACCTGGTGAAGCGCTCCGAGTCCGGCATGATCACCAACCCGGTGACCGCCAGCCCGGACGACACCCTGCGCGAGGTCGACGCGCTCTGCGGCCGCTACCGGATCTCCGGCGTCCCGGTGGTCGACGGCCAGGGCCAGCTCGTCGGCATCGTCACCAACCGCGACATGCGCTTCGTCTCCGACCCGGCCACCCCGGTCCGCGAGATCATGACCCACGCCCCGCTGATCACCGCGTCGGTCGGGGTGAGCAAGGACGAGGCGCTGGCGCTGCTGCGCCAGCACAAGGTCGAGAAGCTGCCGATCGTCGACGGGACCGGCAAGCTGCGCGGCCTGATCACCGTCAAGGACTTCACCAAGAGCGAGCAGTACCCGAACGCCACCAAGGACGAGGCCGGCCGGCTCCGGGTCGCCGCCGCGGTCGGCGTGGGCGAGGACGCGTACAAGCGGGCCCGCACCCTGGTCGACGCGGGCGTCGACGTGCTGATCGTGGACACCGCGCACGGCCACCAGCGGGCCGTGCTGGAGATGGTCGCCCGGCTCAAGAAGGACGTCGCCATCGACATCGTCGGCGGCAACATCGCCACGTACGCCGGCGCGAAGGCGCTGGTCGACGCGGGTGCGGACGGCGTGAAGGTGGGCGTCGGCCCCGGCGCCATCTGCACCACCCGGATCGTCGCCGGCGTGGGCGTGCCGCAGATCACCGCGATCATGGAGGCCGCCCGGGCGGCCCGTCCGGCCGGCGTGCCGGTGATCGGCGACGGCGGCATCCAGTACTCGGGCGACATCGCCAAGGCCCTGGTGGCCGGTGCCGACACCGTGATGCTGGGCAGCCTGCTGGCCGGCTGCGAGGAGAGCCCGGGCGAGCTGATCTTCATCAACGGCAAGCAGTACAAGGCCTACCGGGGGATGGGCTCGCTCGGCGCGATGCAGTCCCGCGGCCAGGCCAAGTCCTACTCCAAGGACCGGTACTTCCAGCAGGACGTGCTCGCCGAGGACAAGCTGGTCCCCGAGGGCGTCGAGGGCCAGGTGCCCTACCGGGGCCCGCTGGCCCAGGTCGCCCACCAGCTCATCGGCGGGCTGCGCGCCGCGATGGGGTACGTCGGCGCGGAGAGCATCCCCGAGCTGCACCGGCGTGGCCAGCTCATCCGGATCACCGCGGCCGGGCTCAAGGAGAGCCACCCGCACGACATCCAGATGACCGTCGAGGCGCCCAACTACCACTCCCGCTGACCCACCACCCCCCAAACAACTGGAGTCCCCCATGCGTGACGTGGTCGAGATCGGGCTGGGCAAGACCGCGCAGCGCGGCTACCACCTGGACGACATCGCCATCGTGCCGAGCCGCCGCACCCGGGACGTCGACGACGTCTCCACCGCGTGGCAGCTCGACGCGTACCAGTTCGGCATCCCCTGCGTCGGGCACCCGTCCGACGCCACCATGAGCCCCTCCTCGGCGGTGCGGCTCGGCCAGCTCGGCGGCCTCGGCGTGCTCAACGTCGAGGGCCTCTGGACCCGGTACGAGAACCCGGCCAAGGTGCTGGAGGAGCTGGCCGGCCTGGACGAGGAGGCCCGGGCCACCAAGCGCCTCCAGGAGGTGTACGCGGAGCCGATCCGCCCCGACCTGATCGCCGAGCGGGTCCGCGAGCTGCGGGCCGGCGGCGGCACGGTCGCCGTCCGGGTCTCCCCGCAGCACACCCTCGCGCTCGCCCCGGTGATCCTCGACGCCGGCGTGGACATCCTGGTCATCCAGGGCACCATCGTCTCCGCCGAGCACGTCTCCACCACCGACGAGCCGCTGAACCTCAAGGAGTTCATCGCCGACCTCGACCTGCCGGTGATCGTCGGCGGCTGCACCGACTACAAGACCGCGCTGCACCTGATGCGTACCGGTGCCGCCGGGGTCATCGTCGGCATCGGCGGCGACGACTGGTCGACCACCGAGTCGGTGCTCGGCATCCGGGTGCCGATGGCCACCGCCATCGCCGACGCCGCCGCGGCCCGCCGCGACTACCTGGACGAGACCGGCGGCCGGTACGTGCACCTGATCGCCGACGGCGACATGCAGACCTCCGGCGACATCGCCAAGGCGCTCGGCTGCGGCGCGGACGCGGTGATGCTCGGCGAGCCGCTCTCGCTCTGCGAGGAGGCCCCGGCGGGCGGCGCCTGGTGGCACTCGGCGGCCAGCCACCCGTCGCTGCCGCGCGGCGCCTTCGAGGTGGCCGGTGAGCCGCTCGGCTCGATGGAGAAGCTGCTCTTCGGGCCGGCCGACGAGCCGGACGGGCAGCTCAACCTCTTCGGCGGCCTGCGCCGGGCGATGGCCAAGTGCGGCTACCGCGACCTCAAGGAGTTCCAGAAGGTCGGCCTGGTCCTCGACCGCTGACCGGAGGCGACCGACGACCGGCGGCGCGGGTGCGGATTCCGTCCCACCCGCGCCGTCGCGCGTCTAGGCTCGGCGGATGACGTGGGGCCGACGGTGGTATGCGGGGGCGCTGGCCGTCGCGCTGCTGCTCGGCGGCTGCACCGGGGGCGACCCGCGGTTCCGCCCCGGGGCGGCCGACGCGGGCGACCCGTACGTGCCGGGGGCCGGCAACGGCGGCTACGACGTGGGCCACTACGCGCTGACCCTCCGCTACGACCCGGCCGACGACCGGCTCACCGGCCAGGCCACCGTGACCGCGACCGCCACCGCCGGCCTGTCCCGGTTCCACCTCGACCTCGCCGGCCTCACCGTCGACCGGGTACGCGTCGACGGCGCGCCGGCGAAGCACCGCCGCGACGGCGCCGAGCTGGTCGTCACCCCGGCGCAGGGCCTGCCGGCCGGGAAGCGGTTCACCGTGGAGGTCGCGTACGGCGGGGTGCCGCAGCCGCAGCCGCTGCCCAGCGCCGAGTTGGGCGACGGCGGCTTCCACGCCACCCCGGACGGGGCGATCGCGCTGGGCCAGCCGGAGTCGGCGAGCACCTGGTTCCCGGTCAACGACCACCCCTCCGACAAGGCCACCTACGACCTGGCGGTGACGGTCCCGGACGGGCTCGCCGCGCTCAGCAACGGGGTGCCGAAGGGTACGGAGAGCCGGGCCGGCTGGACCACCTGGCGCTGGTCCGAGGGGTCGCCGATGGCCAGCTACCTGACCACGCTGGTGATCGGGAACTACCGCGTGTCGACCGGCACGCATGCCGGGAAGCCGCTGGTCACCGCGGTCGCCGCCGCGCTCCCGGCGGACGGGCCGGCCGCCACCTCGGTGGCCCGCACCGGCGAGGTCGCCGACTTCCTGGCCGGCCGGTTCGGGCCGTACCCGTTCGAGGCGTACGGCGGCATCGTGGTCGCCGACGAGCGCATCCGGTACGCCCTGGAGACCCAGACCCGCCCGGTCTACGGGCCGGGCTTCTTCCGGGGCGGCCGGCCGAACACCGAGGTGGTCGCGCACGAACTGGCCCACCAGTGGTTCGGCGACAGCGTGTCGCTGGCCCGGTGGAGCGACATCTGGCTCAACGAGGGCTTCGCCACGTACGCGGAATGGCTCTGGGCCGAGCACGACGGCGGCCGGAGTGTCGCGCAGACCTTCGACACGGTGTACGCGGCGACCGACTGGACGCGGCCGTCGGTGGATCCGGGCCGGGCGGGGATGTTCGGCGACGCGGTCTACCAGCGCGGCGCGCTCGCCGTGCACGCGCTGCGCCGCGCGGTGGGCGACGAGACGTTCTTCCGGATCGTGCGCGGCTGGCTGGCCGAGCGGCGGAACGGCACGGCCACCACCGCCGACTTCGTCGGGTACGCCGAGCGGGTGGCCGACCATCCACTGCGTCCGCTCCTCGACGCCTGGCTGGTCGGCGCGACCGCACCGACCCTGCCGTGACGCGGGCATGACCGCCCCGGCCCTGCCGTGACGCGGGCGTGACCGTCAGTTCGGTAGGCTGCCGCGGGCGGAGCGGCCCGGGCGGTTCGGCTCGCGCGCCCGGGGAGGGATCGAGGCGATGACGCGGGGTGCACGACGACGGCTCGGGCTGCTGGTCACCGGCGCGGTGCTGCTCGCCGGCTGCGGGTCCACCGGAGCCCCACCGACCGCCGGAAGGTCGGCCCAGCCCGCGCCGACCGCCTCGCGGAGCTTCGGGCCCGGCGCGGCCGGCGCCGGCGACCCCTACTTCCCGAGCTACGGCAACGGCGGCTACGACGTCGCCCACTACACGCTGCAGGTCCGCTACGACCCGGCGACCGACCGGCTCACCGGCACCACCACCGTGCGCGCCACCGCCACCGCCAACCTCACCACGTTCAACCTGGACCTGGCGGGGTTGACCGTCCGGTCGGTCACCGTGGACGGGGTCAAGGCCCGGCACGCACGCACCGGCAACGAGCTGGTGGTCACCCCGGCCACCGCCCTGACCTCCGGGAACGGCTTTGTCGCGGAGATCCGGTACGACGGCGTGCCGGCCCCGCTGGACAACGAGGTGCTCGGCGAGGGCGGCTGGCTGCACACCTCCGACGGCGCCATCGCGCTCGGTCAGCCGGAGTCGGCGAGCACCTGGTTCCCGGTCAACGACCACCCCTCCGACAAGGCCACCTACGACGTCGAGATCACCGTGCCGAAGGGGCTCACCGCGGTCAGCAACGGTGTCTTCAAGGGGCGGACGCCGCGCGGCGACTGGGCCACCTGGTCGTGGTCGGAGGGTGCGCCGATGGCCAGCTACCTCAGCATGGTGGTGATCGGGAAGTTCCGGGTCACCACCAGGAAGCACAAGGGACGGCCGGTGTTCAACGCCGTCACCACGAAGGTTCCCGGCGGCCCCCAGGACCGGTCGATCGGGCGGACCGTGGAGGTCGCCGACTACCTGGAGAGCGTCTTCGGGCCGTACCCGTTCGACGCGTACGGCGGGGTGGTGGTCGCCGACGACCGGATCCGGTACGCGCTGGAGACGCAGAGCCGGCCGGTCTACTCGAGCGGGTTCTTCCGGCAGGGCGAGAACACCGGGGTGGTCGCGCACGAGCTGGCCCACCAGTGGTTCGGCGACAGCGTGTCGCTGACGAGGTGGCAGGACATCTGGCTCAACGAGGGGCTGGCCACCTACGCCGAGTGGCTCTGGGCGGAGCACACCGGTTCCTCGACCGTGCAGCGCACCTTCGAGGAGAAGTACGCGGCCGCGTCCGGCCAGGTCTGGCGTACCCCGCCGGGGAAGCCGGGGGTGGCGAACCTGTTCGGCCGGTCGGTCTACGAACGGGGCGGGATGACCGTGCACGCGCTGCGGGTGGCCGTGGGCGACGTCGCCTTCTTCACCATCCTGCGCACCTGGGCGGCGGAGAAGAAGGACGGCAACGCCACCACCGCCGAGTTCGTCGCGCTCGCCGAGCGGGTCTCGCACAAGAAGCTCGGCAAGCTCTTCGACGCCTGGCTCTACGGCACCGAGCGCCCCGCCGCCCCCAAGCCGCTCTGACTCAGGTCTTCACCCGCAGCGACGGGTGGTCGGCGAGGAACGCGTCGGCGCGGCCGGCGCGCAGCGCCGCGAGGAACTGCCGGCCGACCGGGCGGAGCTGCTCGCCCCGGTACGACGCGCCGCTGCCGACGCCGGCGCCGGGGAGTCCGACCAGGACGAAGCCGTTCGCCGGCACCCCGCCGAGGGCGTACGCGAAGTCGACCAGCCGCCGCCCGCCGCCGACGTAGACCAGGGTCTTGCCGAGCGCGGCGACCACCTGCTCGACCCGGTCCGGGTCCCGGGCCAGCCCCTGGTCGAGGATCTTCCGGGCCAGGGCGCGGATGAGCTGCTGCTGGTGCCGCTGCCGGGTGTAGTCGCCGCCGGCGGTGTACCGCTGCCGGGCGTAGTCCAGCGCCTGCCAGCCGGTCAAGTGCCGGTTGCCCTTCTGGTAGACCATCTGCGGTCCCACGTAGGTGCTGCCGACCCGGTCCCGGTACGTCCCGTCGGGCTTGCGGTGGATCGAGGCGACCCGCTGGTCGACGTAGAGGTCCACGCCGCCGAGCGCGGTCACCAGCTTGTCGAAGCCGGTGAAGGTGATCACCGCGCCCGCGTCGATGCGCAGCCCGGTGTACCGGCTGACCGTGGTGCGCAACAACTCGTACCCCTGGGCGGTGCTGGGGTGCAGCTTGTCGCCGGGGACCCGGCTGCCGTAGCTCATCGCGTGGGTGAGCTTGGTCCGGCCGCCCGGGTAGCCGGATTTCGGGTACGCCGGGATGTCCACCACCAGGTCGCGGGGGAGGGAGAAGAGGTACGCCCGGCCCAGCCCGGCCGGCACGTGCAGGACCAGTACGGCGTCGGCGTGCGGCTCCCAGCCCGGCACGCTGACCCGGGTGTCCACCCCGACCAGCAGCAGGTTGAGCGGGCCGCGGATGTCGGCCCCCGGGGGCGGCGTGGGGCTGGCCGGGGTCGGGGCCGGGGTCGACGGGCCGGCCGACGGGGTGGGTGACGCGGAGCCGGCGACCGGGGCGGGTGACGGGCGGGAGACCAGCCGGGCGGCCACCACCGCGCCGGCGGCGGCCACCAGCACCGCCACCAGCGCGGCCAGGCCGAGCGCCCACCGTCGTCGCGTCATCGTGGTTCTCCCTCCCCGTAACCACTCGACGCGCGAGGCGTGCCACGGGTTGCAGCACGGGGGATTCCCGCTCATCGAGCGCTCTGCATGATCTGCGAAAAACTCTCGCTGGCGCTATAGCTACCCGTCGGTAATGATGCGTTCATGCGGTACGACGTGGTCGTCATCGGTTCCGGCTTCGGTGGCAGCGTCACCGCGCTCCGGCTCGCCGAGAAGGGTTACACCGTCGGTGTGCTGGAGGCCGGCCGGCGGTTCGCCGACGACGAGTTCCCGGAGACCTCCTGGCGGGCCCGGCGCTTCCTCTGGGCCCCGCGGCTCGGCTGCTACGGCCTGCAACGGATCACCCTGCTCCGCTCGGCCGACCGGAAGGCCGGCGGCGGGGTGCTGGTGCTCTCCGGGGCCGGGGTGGGCGGCGGCTCGCTGGTCTACGCGAACACCCTCTACGAGCCGCTGGACGCCTTCTACACCGACCCGCAGTGGCGGGACATCACCGACTGGCGCGACGAGCTGGCCCGCCACTACGACCAGGCGAAGCGGATGCTCGGCGTGACCACGTACCCGATCCTCACCGGCGCGGACCGGGCGATGCGGGCGGTGGCCGAGCGGATGGGGGTCGGGCACACCTTCCACGCCACGCCGGTCGGCGTGCACATCGGCCGGCCCGGCGAGCGGGTGGCCGACCCGTACTTCGGCGGGGCCGGGCCGGAGCGGACCGGGTGCAGCCACTGCGGCGCCTGCATGACCGGCTGCCGGCACGGCGCGAAGAACACCCTGGTCAAGAACTACCTCTGGCTGGCCGAGCGGCTGGGCGTCCAGGTCCACCCGCTGACCACGGTGACCGCGGTCCGGCCAGCGGCCGGGGGCGGGTACGAGGTGCACACCGAGCGCACCGGCGCCTGGCTGCGCAAGCGCCGCCAGGTGATCCACGCCGACCAGGTGGTCTTCGCGGCCGGCGCGCTCGGCACCCAGCGGCTGCTGCACGAGATGCGGGCCACCGGCGCGCTGCCCGGGCTCTCGCCCCGGCTCGGCGAGCTGACCCGGACCAACTCGGAGGCGATCCTCGGCGCCTCGGTCCTGCCCCGGCAGGCCCGGCAGCGCGGGCTCGACTTCACCGAGGGGGTGGCGATCACCAGCTCGTTCCACCCCGACCCGCAGACCCACATCGAGCCGGTCCGCTACGGCAAGGGCTCCAACGCGATGGGCCTGCTCCAGTCGCTGCTGGTCGACGGTGGCCCGCACCGGGTCCGGCGCTGGCTGGGCAGCATCGTCCGGCAGCCCGGGCTGGCCGCCCGGATGCTGTCGGTCCGCAACTGGTCCGAGCGGACCGTGATCGCCCTGGTGATGCAGTCGGTGGACAACTCGCTCACCACCCGGCTGCGGCGCGGCCCGTTCGGCCGCCGGCTGGTCTCCGGCCCCGGCCACGGCACGCCCAACCCCACCTGGATCCCCGCCGGCAACCAGGCCGTCCGGCTGCTCGCCGAGGAGATCGACGGTACACCCGGCGGCGCGGTCACCGAGCCGTTCAACATCCCGATGACCGCGCACATCCTCGGCGGCGCGGTGATCGGCGACAGCCCGGAGCGCGGCGTCATCGACCCGTACCACCGGGTCTACGGCCACCCCGGGCTGCACGTGGTGGACGGCGCGGCCGTCTCGGCGAACCTCGGGGTCAACCCGTCGCTGACCATCACCGCCCAGGCCGAGCGGGCGATGTCGTGCTGGCCCAACAAGGGCGAGGCGGACCCGCGGCCGCCGCTCGGGGAGCCGTACCGGCGGGTCGAGCCGGTGCCGCCCCGGGAGCCGGCGGTCCCGGCGCACGCCCCCGCCGCCCTGCGTTCCTGAGCCGGGCGTCCCGGTCGGCGCGGGACGCGGCGCAGGACACACCGGGGCGCGGCCCGCTGCGGCGGTGACTGTCGGTAGGCTTTGTGCGCATGAGCACGCCTCGCCCCGTCCTCGTGGTGGACTTCGGAGCCCAGTACGCCCAGCTCATCGCGCGCCGCGTCCGCGAGGCGAAGGTCTACTCGGAGATCGTCCCGCATTCCATGCCGGTGTCCGAGATGCTGGCGAAGAACCCGGCCGCGATCATCCTGTCCGGCGGCCCGTCCAGCGTCTACGCGCCGGGCGCCCCGCAGATCGACGCCGGCATGTTCGATTCCGGGGTGCCGGTCTTCGGCATCTGCTACGGCTTCCAGGCGATGGCCCAGGCCCTCGGTGGCACCGTGGCCCGGACCGGCAACCGGGAGTACGGCGGCACCCCGCTGCACGCCCGCCCGGAGGCCGGGGTGCTGCTCCGTGACCTCCCGGACGACCTGCCGGTCTGGATGAGCCACGGCGACTGCGTCACCGAGGCCCCGGCCGGCTTCACCGTGACCGCCGAGTCGGCGGGCGCGCCGGTCGCCGCGTTCGAGGACCTGGTCGGCCGCCGGGCCGGCGTGCAGTTCCACCCCGAGGTCGGGCACACGGCGCACGGCCAGGAGATGCTCGCCCGCTTCCTCCACGACATCGCCGGCATCGAGCCCACCTGGACGCCCGAGAACATCATCGACGAGCAGGTGGCCCGGATCCGGGAGCAGGTGGGCGACAAGGAGGTCATCTGCGGCCTCTCCGGCGGCGTCGACTCCGCGGTCGCCGCGGCGCTGGTGCACAAGGCCGTCGGCGACCAGCTCACCTGCGTCTTCGTCGACCACGGCCTGCTCCGAGCCGGCGAGGCCGAGCAGGTGGAGAAGGACTACGTCGCCGCGACCGGCATCAAGCTGAAGGTGGTCGACGCCCGGGAGCGGTTCCTCGGGGCCCTCGCGGGGGTGACCGACCCGGAGCAGAAGCGCAAGATCATCGGCCGGGAGTTCATCCGGGTCTTCGAGGCCGCCGCCCGGGAGATCGCCTCGCACGGCGACGTCGAGTTCCTGGTGCAGGGCACCCTCTACCCGGACGTGGTGGAGTCCGGTGGCGGCACCGGCACCGCCAACATCAAGAGCCACCACAACGTCGGCGGCCTGCCGGAGGACCTGAAGTTCGCCCTGGTCGAGCCGCTGCGCACGCTCTTCAAGGACGAGGTCCGCACGATCGGCCTGGAGCTGGGCCTGCCCGAGGCGATGGTCTGGCGGCACCCGTTCCCCGGCCCGGGTCTGGCCATCCGGATCATCGGCGCGGTCGACGAGGAGCGGCTCGCGGTGCTCCGCAAGGCCGACCTGATCGCCCGGCAGGAGCTCACCGCCGCCGGGCTGGACCGGGGCGTCTGGCAGTTCCCGGTGGTGCTGCTGGCGGACGTCCGCAGCGTCGGCGTGCAGGGTGACGGGCGCAGCTACGGGCATCCCGTGGTGCTGCGCCCGGTCTCCAGCGAGGACGCGATGACCGCCGACTGGTCGCGGCTGCCGTACGAGGTGGTGGCCCGGATCTCCACCCGGATCACCAACGAGGTCGCCGAGGTCAACCGGGTGGTCCTGGACGTGACCAGCAAGCCGCCGGGCACCATCGAGTGGGAGTGAGCCCGGCTCAGGCCACCGGCGGCGTCGGCGGCTGAGGCGCCGGCCGGGGCGCCGGCTCCGGCGTCGGCTGCGGGGCCGGTCCCGGCTGCGGGGCCGGTCCGCCCGCGGTGGGGGCGGCGGTCACCGGCGGCACGGGCGGCCAGCCGGGCGTGGTGCCCGCCGGGTGCGGCCAGGCGGGCGCGTTCGCCGGCTCCTCGGGCATCAGGAACCACATGATCGGGTACGCCAGCGCGGCCAGCCCGCCGGTGAGCACGGTGGCGACCGCGAAGACCACCCGGACCAGGGTGGGGTCGACCGCGAAGTAACGCCCGACGCCGCTGGCCACACCGGCGATCATCCGGTCCGTGACGGGTCGGCGGAGCTGCTTGTACGGGGCTTGAGGGGTGCTCGTGGAGGTCATGTCCCCACGGTCCCGCGGGGGGCGGGCGGCCGACCTCGGTGACCGCCCGGACTCCTACCCTGACCGATCCCTGAGGTGCCAGCCAAGAGTCAGGAATCTGACAGTTTTCGATGGAGGTAACCGGTGCGGGGGAGAATTTTCTCCCGTGACCACCTTGCTGGAGCCGCTCCGCAGGATCGCGGCATACGCAGTTTGTGCTGATTCAGACGACCGAGTGTTGCTGGTCCGCGCATCGGAGCGCTCCGGCACCCCCGGCACCTGGTCGCTGCCCGGCGGGGCGGTCGACCACGGTGAGGACCCCAACCACACGGTGGTGCGGGAGACCGCGGCGGAGACCGGCCTCTCGGTCGCCGTGTCCGGCCTCCGGGACGTCATCGCCGACATGCGGGCCCTGCCCGAGCGCGGCATCACGATCCACACCGACCGCCTGCTCTACACGGTCTCGGTGCGGGGCGGCACGCTCACCGAGCGGGTCGACCGCCCCACCGACCTGGCCCGCTGGTTCACCCTCGACGAGGCCCGGGAGCTGCCGCTGCGGTCGTTCACCGCGCGCGCCCTGGGCCTGCCCACCTCCACCGACGACATCGTGCCGGAGGAGGTGCCGGAGTTCCCCTCGTTCTACGCGGTCCCCGGCCCGGACGGGCTGCACCGGGCGCAGCGCTTCGCCGCGTACGCGGTGGTGACCGACCCGGAGGAGCGGGTGCTGCTCACCCGGGTCTCCGACGGGTACCCGGGCGCCGGCTGCTGGCACCTGCCGGGCGGCGGCACCGACTACGGCGAGCAGCCGGGCGCCGCGCTGATCCGCGAGTTGGTCGAGGAGACCGGGCAGACCGGCCGCCTGGTCGAGCTGCTCGGGGTGGCCAGCCACCGGGACGCCGCCTCGCTCGGCCCCGAGGGCTACCCGATCGACTGGCACGGCGTACGCGCCTTCTACCGGGTGGTCGTCGACCAGCCGGCCCCGCCCACGGTGGCCGACGTCGGCGGCTCCACCTGCGAGGCCCGCTGGTTCCGCCGCGAGGAGCTGGGCGCCCTCCCCACCGACCGCCTCACCGAGGTCACCGCCGAAGCCGTCCACGCCGCCCAACTCATCTGACCCTCCTCCCGCTCGCCGCCCGGTTTCCGGCGATCATGAAGTTATTGCCACGACACGCCGCTCCGACGGGCAATAGGTTCATGATCGACGGCGACGGGCGGGCGGCGAGCGGGATGACGAGGGGTGTGGGGTGGAGGAGCGGCGGCGGATCGGGGCGTACGGGGTGCTGCGGGACCCGGCCGGGCGGGTGCTGTTGGTGCGGGGGTCGGCGCGTGCCGACTTTCCGGGGGTGTGGCAGCTGCCGGGAGGCGGCCTGGAGCACGCCGAGCACCCCGAGGCCGCCGTGGTGCGCGAGTTCGCCGAGGAGACCGGGCTGACCGTCCGGGTGGCCGGGCTGCGCGACGCGGTCGCCGACGTGAGCCGGTACGCCGAGCTCGGCGTCGCCCTGCACACCGACCGGATCGTCTTCGACGTGACGGCGACCGGTGGCACCCTCCGCGACGAACCGGACAACACCACGGACCTGGCCCGCTGGTGCACCCTCGACGAGGCCCGCGAGCTGCCGCTGCTGCCGTTCACCGCCGACGCGCTCGGCCTGGCCGTCGACCCGCTGCCGGAGCACGCCGCCCGGCGGCGGCAGGCGCCGTTCCCGCCGCTGCCGACCGACCGTCGCCAGCGTTTCGCGGCGTACGGGCTGGTCACCGACCCGGCCGGCCGGGTGCTGCTCACCATGATCGCCGAGGGCTACCCGGGGGCCGGGAAGTGGCACCTGCCTGGCGGGGGCACCGACCACGGCGAGCAGCCGGCGGCCGGGCTGCTCCGCGAGCTGGTGGAGGAGGCCGGCCAGCTCGGGCGGGTGACCGGCCTGCTGGCCGTGGACAACCTGCACAACCCGGCCGCGCTCGGCCCGGAGGGGCGGCCGCTGGACTGGCACGGGGTGCGGGTCATCTACCGGGTCCGCGTCGACGCCCCCACCGAGGCGGTGGTGACCGAACTCGCCGGCGGCTCCACCGCGCGCGCCGCCTGGTTCGCGCCTGACCGCGTCGGCGGGCTGCGGATGACCGACGTGGCCGCGCTGGCAACCGGACAGCGGGGGAGGTAGCGCCCGCTCCCCGGGCCGCCCTGGGGCACCTCCGGTACAGTCGGTAGTTAGGGTTGGCCGGCGAAAACGGGCGATGGAGCCCGAGATGGGAACAACTGAGCGGTTCGCGCGGTTAAGAGAGCTATAAGTACCGCCGGCAGCTATCGCCAAGCCCCTATCCCCTGTGCAATGGTGTACTCCGCAAATGGGCTGCCGGGCCCGAAAGGTCCGGCACGAGAGAGCCGGACGCCCGCCTCCGTGGCGGTCACCCGATCCGGTGATGGAGGAAACGTGCCGAGAGCCCCATGGCGCCGGCGTCGTACGACTGACAGTCCGCGCCCCGCAGGGCGTCGCTGGGCGGGCAGGTTGCGCCGCAGCAGCACGTTCGCCCGCCAGGTGCTGCTGGTCCGGGTGGGCCGCCGGGACGGCGCCGCCGTAGCCGCGACCGACCTGGTCACCCCCGACCACCGCTGGACCGACCGCCAGCGTCGCCGCTACGGGCGGTTCGAGGCGGAGGTCGAGGCGGTGATGCCGGTCAGCCCGGCGCTGGCCCCCGCCGCGCCGGTCGACGAGGCGCCGGCGATGTCGATCCCGCTCCTGCCGGGCGACCGGACGGCCGCCCGCCGGGCGAAGTTCGCCCTGGTCAACGCCTGCACCCTGAGCAGCCTGATGCTCGGCATGCTGGCGATCTTCCTGGCCATGCAGGGCGAGGTCCGGGTTGCCGCGCTCTGCCTGATCGCCTGCGTCGCGTTCGACGGCCTGGACGGCGCGCTCGCCCGCAAGCTCGGCGTGGCCAGCCCGTTCGGCGCCCAGATGGACTCGCTGGCCGACATGTGCTCGTTCGGTCTCGCCGCCCCGGTCGTGGTCTACGCCTCCCTGGCCGGCTCGGCCCCGGCGGCGGCCGCCGCGGTCGCCTGCGCCCTGGTCGCGGCCTGCGCCGCGATCCGGCTCGCCCGGTTCAACGTCTCGCCGAAGGACGGCCGGTTCTTCTGCGGCGTGCCCACCACCATGGCGGCGGCCGTGCTGGCGCTGACCGTGGCGATCGGGCTGCCGGTCTCCGGCCTGGTGATGGTCGGCGGAGTGGCGCTGCTCGCCTTCGCCATGGTCTCCAGCTTCCCGTACGCGAAGCTGGCCCGGCTGGTGAAGCTCCCGCCGTGGATCTGGCTGGCCCCGGTGGTCGGCGCGCTGGTCGACATCCGGCTCACCTTCGCCCTCGTGGTGGTGGGCTACCTGGTCAGCGGCCCGGTGCTCTGGCTGCGCCAGCGCCGTACCGCCTGACCCGACAGCAAAGCAGAAGGGGCGCCGCGACGAGCGGCGCCCCTTCTTCGTGTCGGTGGCGGATCACACCCAGCGGGCGATCACCGTCGCGCCGCCGACCACCTTGTCGCCCGGGCCCACCAGCGGCTCGGCCGCCGCCACCGGCAGGTAGACGTCGGTGCGCGAGCCGAACCGGATCAGGCCGAACCGCTCGCCCTTGGCCAGCAGCGCGCCGACCGGCGCCCGCTGCACGATCCGCCGGGCGATCAGCCCGGTGCGCTGCGCCACCACCACCGTGCCGTGCTCGGTCTCCAGCACCGTGTACGCCGCCACGTTGTGCTCGGCGTCCGGCTTCATGGCGTTGACGAAACCGCCGTCCGCGACGAAGTAGTCGACCACCTTGCCGGCCACCGGCGCCCGGTTGACGTGCACGTCCAGCACGGACAGGAAGACCGCGATCCGCAGCCACTCCCCGTCGCCGAAGCGCTCGTCGTGCAGCCGCTGGACCGAGAGGACCTGGCCGTCCGCCGCGGCGACCACGGCCGACGGGTCCTCCGGGACGTCCCGCTCCGGGTCCCGGAAGAACGCGGCCACCGGCGCGGCGGCCAGCGCGGGGAGCAGCCAGAGCTTCGACTTCGGCCGGGCCGCCTTGGCCAGCGCCGCCAGGCCGAGACTGATGCCGGCCGCCGCGACCCCGTTCGAGTCGATGTGCATGCCCCGGGTCAGCGGCACGCTCGACGGCCGGTACGCCGGGGAGAGCGTGGCCGCCAGCGCCGCGCCGGCCGGGGTGAAGCGGAGGTGGTGCACCCGTACCGGCGGGGAGTTGCGCAGCACCACGTCGGTGCGGACGCCGTGCAGCACGCCCTGCCGGTCCAGCTCGGCGCCGGCCCCCTCGGTGCGGAACACCGGCGCGGCCACGCTGAGCACTGCCCCCTCGCTCAGGTACTTCGACAGCCCGTCGATGGCCACCCGGGCCTCGTCGGCGGTGCCGGTGAACGGCTCGGCGGCGATGACCACCTCGGCCGCGTCCGCCTCCGCCAGGGTGTCGGCGACCCGTACCCGGTCGGCCACCCAGCGGCCCTGGGCCGTCACGTGCTCGCGGAGCGCCGCCGCGGCGGCGCCCTCCGCCGGCACCACGGTGAGCCGGTCACCGGGGAGCAGCGCCTCGATCGCCGCGGCGAGCACCGCGGAGTCCGGGGTCGCGCCGACCAGCAGGCCGGCCTTCGAATCGTTGCGTCGGGCGAGCTCGGAGACGAGGGTACGGGCGGCGCGCTCGCCGATGCGGACCGGACCGGACGTCCCGGGGGTGCGCACGGCGGGGGACTGGGTCATGTCGGACGGGCTCCTGACTCAGGTGGCGACGGGGACGCGGCGGGACCGCCACGGCGCGCTGGCCGGCCGAGGCGCCGACCGGGAGCGCCGGCCGCGGCTACGGCCATCCGGGCTCGGCGCGCCTGACGCCGCGCCGCGACCCGGACAGCCGGGCACCACGGGGGTGGGCCGGCCGGCGGAGACGAGGTCTCCGCCAGCCAGCATATGCGCCGCCTGCGGGGCGCCGCACCGCCGTGGGTCAGCCCGCCGGCCGGTCCGGGCCGCCCCCCGGGGGCCGCTGGCCGCCGCCCGGCGGCTCCGGAGCGTCCGCCACCGGCAGTTCCCGGGTCGCCGGCCCGGCGTCCCCGGCCGGGCCCGCCCCGGTCGCCGGCAGTTCCCGCGTCGTCGTGGTGGCGTCCCCGGCCGGGCCCGCCTCCGTCGCCGGCAGTTCCCGGGTCGCCGGCCCGCTGTCCTCCGCCGGGGCCGTCGCGGGCAGCTCGCGGGTCGGCGGCTCCGCGTCGTCGGCCCGGTCCGCCGCGGTCCGGGGCAGCTCGCGGGTCGCCGGCTCGGCGGCGCCCGACAGCGGTGCGGACGGGGACCAGTGCGGCTCGCCGGAGAACGGGAGGTCCTCCCGGGCCTCGACCCGGTCGTCGATGACCGCGTCCGTGGCCCACTCGTCGGCCTCCGGGCCGCTGGGCCCGCCGGTGGTCGGGGTGCCGTCCACGTAGGGCGCCGTGACCGTGGCCTCCGGTTGCCGGTCGGCGGACTCCTTGTGGTGCCGGCCGGAGCGCAGCGCGCCGACGAGCCCCAGCAGTCCGATCAGGAGCAGCGCGCCGGCCAGGAACCAGCCCACCGGCGGCAGGGTGAGGCCGAGGATCCGGGCGAGCAGCCACCAGACAGCCAGGGCCAGGAAGGTCAGCCCGAAGGCGAACGACACGAGGTCGGTGCGGTGGGCCTTCACCGGGTCACCTCCAGATCTCCGGCGTTCACCCGGATGAGCAGCCGCAGGGTGCCGCCGCCAGGACCGTCCGGGCCGAGGTCGGTGGTCTCCCACTGGGGGCGGTTCAGCCCGCCCGTGCGCCGGCCGAAGACGGTGGCGTCGCCCGCGTTCACGTCGGCCATCGTGGTGACGTCGACGTTGGGCGGTACGACCACCGTGGCCTGACCGAAGTTGACCTCCACGGCGATCTGCGTGTCCTTCTTGTCGAAGTCGATCGCGCGCAGGTCGAGCACCGCGTCCCCGAAGTTGTTCTGGTAGCGGGTCGCCAGGTCACGGTAGTCGGTCGGGGCCCACGTGACGTTCCCGTCGATCCCGCGTACCCGGTCGTAGGACTCGGCGACGGTGGCGATGCCGAGCGCCGCCGCGGTCACCAGGCCGAGGGCGATCAGCCAGCGGGCCCGGCCGAACCAGGTGCCCACCAGCAGCCCGAGCCCGATGGTGGCCAGCGCCGCGGCGAAGTATCCGGCCGCCCCGACCGGGAAGACGTCGAGCAGGTCGAGCACGCCCACCGCGCCCAGCGCCAGGAAGATCAGCGAGAAGGTCACCGCGCCCAGCGCGGAACGCTCCTTCGGCCGCTTCGGCGGACGTGCCGGGCGGGGCGGGGCCGGCGGCGGGGTCGGCCCGGCGTACGGGCCGTGCGGCGCGAACGGCGGCCGGTAGCCGCCGGGTGGCAGCGGCGCGCCCACCGGCGCCGGCGGCGGTACGGAGATCGGCTCGCCGACCGGGGCGCCGGTCGTCGGCGCGCCCGGCCAGGCCGGCGCCGGACCGGACGGGGCCGGCGCGACGTGCGCCGTCCACACCTCGCCCGAACGCGCGCCGGAGCCGGGCTCGGCCGGGTACCCGGCCGCCGGCCAGGCCGGCTGCGCGGCCGGGGGGACGGCTTCCGGGGCGGTGGTGAGGTCCGCGCCGGGCCAGGCCGGCCCGGCCTCCGCCGGCGCGGTGGTCGGCTGCCCGGTCGACCAGTCCGCCGGTGCGGCGGTGGCCGCCGCCGGGGTCGTGGCGCCCGGGGGGCTCTCCCGCCAGGCGGTGTCGCCCTGGCCCGGGGCGGTGCCCGCCGCGCCGGTCGCCGCCGGCGCACCGGCGCCGGACCAGGCCGGGCCGGCGGTGGTGGCGGCGGGCGGAGCGGACGGCGGCCAGGCCGACGGCGGCGTGCCGGTCGCCGGCTGCCCCGCCGCCGGGCCGCGCTGGTCGCGGTTGAGCAGCAGCGCGCCGCCGATCAGGATCACGGCGCCGAGCAGGATCGCCCGGAACGCGTTGGTGACCACGTAGCCGAAGCCGACCGCGACCACGATGCTGAGCACGATCACGGTGACCGGGGACATGCTCGACCGGCCCCGGCCCAGCATCGACTCCACCGGGGAGGCGGTGTCGCCCTCGCCGGGGATGATCAGCCAGGCGGTGACGTACACCAGAATGCCGATTCCGCCGAAGAAGCCCAGCACGGCCAGGAGCACCCGCCACAGCACCGGGTCGGTGTTGGTGGCCCGGCCGATGGCCGCGCAGACCCCGGCGAGGTACCGGCCCTCGCGGGGGCGGACCAGCCCGTACCGGGAGGTGAAGCCGGCGCCGCCGGGCGGTGGGGCGTACCCGCCGGGTGGCGGCCCGGCGAACGGCGCGGAACCGGCGCTCGGCGCGCCGGGTGGCGGGGGCGCCGCGGAGTCGGCGGCGGTGGGCGCCGGCCCCGGCGGCGGGGGTGGCGGTGGCCCGTCCTGTGCTGCCGCCCCGGGTCGGGGCGGACGGGCAGCTTCCTCGGTCATGCCTCCGATCCTGCTGCCCCGCCGCCCGAGCGTCCTCCGGACCCGACCCTGACGCCACCCTGAGATCCCGGGACCCCGAATGTCGGGGGCGTCCCCGTGGCCCGGACAGGTCCGGCCGTGTGACGATCGGGACGGCACCGGCGCCGGCCGGCGTCCCCACCGTCACCCGAACCGGGAGCCTCCGATCAGCAGCACCGTCACCCCGCACCCCCCGCGGCTCTACCGGGCCACCGAGCACCGGCTGGCCGCCGGGGTGGCCGCCGGTATCGCCGAGCACCTCGGCATCTCGGTGCTCCGCGTCCGGATCGCCTTCATGGTGCTGCTCGGGCTGAACGGTCTCGGACTGCTCCTGTACGCCGCGTTCTGGGCGGTCGTCCCGCTGCGGCCCGGCGACACCGCCGTCCCGCCCCGCCGCGACCTCGGCCAGTTGCTGCCCTTCGTCGCCATCGGGCTGGGCGTGCTCATGATCCAGGTGATGGCCTTCCACTCGGTCGGCGCGGCCGGCACCGCCGGCTGGCTGGTCGCGATCATCGCGGTCGGCGCCGGGGTGATCTGGCACCAGTCCGCGCCCGAGCGCCGCCGGCAGTGGGGCGGGTCCATGGCGGTGCCCTGGCTGGGCGCGGTGGTGGAGGAGAGCGACCGCCGGGCGTTCGTGCTCCGCTTCATCGGCGGCGGGGTGCTCGTCGCCGTCGGCATCATCGGCGTGGCCGCGGTCTACTCGCCGGCGCAGAACTTCGACGCCGTGCTCAACGGCGTGATCTTCGCGCTGGTGGGCCTGGCCGGGGTCGGCGTGGTGACCGGTCCGGTGCTTTGGCGCACCTGGAACCAGCTCCGTTCGGAGCGCGAGGGGCGGATCCGGGAGCAGGAGCGGGCCGAGCTGGCCGCGATGGTGCACGACCAGGTGCTGCACACCCTGGCCCTGATCCAGCGCAACGCGAGCGACGTCAAGACGGTGCAGCGGCTGGCCCGTGGTCAGGAGCGGTCCCTGCGGAACTGGCTCTACAAACCGACCGCCTCGCCGACGGAGCGCTTCGCCGCCGCACTGGAGCAGGCCGCCGCCGAGGTGGAGGACACCTTCGCGATCACGGTCGAGGCGGTGGTGGTGGGTGACCGGGAGACCGACGAGCGGGTCGGCGCCCTGGTCGCCGCGGCCCGCGAGGCGCTGGTGAACGCGGCCCGGCACGCCGGGGTACGCACCGTCTCGCTCTACGCGGAGGTGGAGCCGGACCAGGTGAGCGTCTTCGTGCGGGACCGGGGCAAGGGCTTCGACCCGGATACCGTGGAGGATCACCGGCACGGCGTCCGAGGCTCGATCATCGGGCGGATGAAGCGGCACGGTGGCCGGGCGGAGATCCGGTCCGGGCCGGGGGAGGGGACCGAGGTCCGGCTGATCCTACCGATCAGCGGCGGCAACGGCTCCACGGCGGAAAGGGACAGATGACGATGGCGGAGCAGGGAGCGGTCGACCCGGCGGCGGCCCGGGACGGGCGGCTGCGGGTGTTCCTCGTCGACGACCACGCGATGTTCCGGGCGGGCGTACGCGCGGAGCTGGGCGCGCACGTCGAGGTGGTGGGGGAGGCGAGCACGGTGGCCGAGGCGGTCACCCGGATCGCGGCGACCCAGCCGGACGTGGTGCTGCTCGACGTGCACATGCCGGACGGCGGCGGCCGGGCCGTGCTGGAGGCGATGCGGCGTACCCACCCGCAGGTGCGGTTCCTGGCGTTGAGCGTCTCCGACGCGGCCGAGGACGTGATCGGGCTGATCCGGGCCGGCGCCCGGGGGTACGTCACGAAGACCATCTCGCCGGACGAGCTGACCGACGCGATCCGCCGGGTGGCCGACGGCGACGCCGTGTTCAGCCCGCGGCTGGCCGGGTTCGTGCTGGACGCCTTCGCGGCCCGGCCGGACGCGCCGGTGGCCGACCCGGAGCTGGACCAGCTCACCAACCGCGAGCGCGAGGTGCTGCGGCTGCTGGCCCGGGGGTACGCGTACAAGGAGATCGCGAAGGAGCTGTTCATCTCGATCAAGACGGTCGAGACGCACGTCTCCAACGTGCTGCGCAAGCTCCAGATGTCCAACCGCTACGAGCTGTCCCGGTGGGCGGCCGACCGTCGGCTGGTCTGACCCGGTTGTTTCCGGGCGTCCCCACCGGGGGATGACAAATGATCATCGAATCGTCCATAATGGCCCGTCGCGTTCTCTCGTCGACCCCGGCCGGCAGCCCCGCGCCGTCGACCTCCCGGCCAGCCAGGGCGGGGCGCTGCCGCTGACCGGCTCGCCGATCGCCGCCGCCGCCACCGCCGGCGTGCTGCTGCTGGCCGCCGGCGCGGTCACCGTGCTGGTCGTCCGGCGGCGCAAGGTCCGCTTCACCGCCTGACCCGAGCGGTCCGTCCGGCCCCGGCGTCCCGCGTGGCGCCGGGGCCGCGCGCTTTCCGGGTACGCCTGACCGGTTGCGATCACCCGGTGCCCGGCCCGGCTCACTCGGTGCGCAGCACGGTGAACGCCTCGGCCAGCCGGCCGTCGGGGAGCCCGCCGTTGTCGGCCATCGTGGTGAGCCGGTCGCGTACCCAGGTCTCGACGTCCAGGTGCGCGGTCTGCGACAGGTGCGCCCGCATCGCGGCGATCTTGCGGTCGACCTGGTCGGTGACGTCGACGACGTGGTCCGGTCCGGGGCCGCCCGCGTACCAGATCTCCCGGACCACCCACGGCTCCAGCCCTTCGGCGAGCAGGTCCGGGAAGGCGAAGCGGTTGCGGGAGTCCGGGTAGACGGCGCAGGTGGCCGCCTCGCCGACGGCCAGGTGGTCGGGGTGGCTCGGACCGGTCAGGTGCTCCCAGCGGCGCAGCGGCGAGCTGGTCAGCACCCGGTCCGGCCGGAACCGGCGGATCGCCGCGCTGATCTGGCGGCGCAGCTCCAGGTTGGGGGTGAGGGTGCCGTCGCGGTGACCGTCGAGGAAATCGACCCGGCGTACGCCGACCGCGGCCGCCGCCGCCCGCTGCTCGGCCTCGCGCCGGGCCGGCATCTCCTCCCGGGGGGTGTCGTCGAACCCGCCGGAGTCTCCCCGGGTGACGATCAGGTAGGCCACCTCGATGCCCTCCTCCACCCAGCCGGCTATGGTGCCCGCACAGCCGAAGTCGACATCATCCGGATGGGCAAAAACCGCCAGGGCCCGGCGGACGTCCGGAAGGACGGGAGCGGAGGCAGGAAAGGTCACAGGGGTCGAGCCTACGCGTCAGGGCATGCCCGGTGTGGTGCTGTCTCGCCTGTTCAGCGCCGTATGACCAGGTCGTTTCATGATCTTTTCTCAAGTATCGGCAACGTGGCGGCCAACTAACGGCTTGATAACGGCACCTTCACGGAATGGGCCGGTGAGTGTCACAGTGGCAGCACCTCACCCCTGGTGTGAGGCACCTCGTCGGGCCTGCCGACCACGTGCCGTCGCCTCCGCGTGACGCCGCGTGGCCGTCAACCCTGCGCGGTGTCTTTCGTCGAGGGTGTGGTGCCCGGCGGATCGGTACCCCTGGGGTGTCCCGATTTCCTCTGCGGTAAACCGGCGACCTGTGGTTCGGGTCGTCGGTGGTGTCACCCCCCAAGCGTGCGTGAAACCCACGACGGAACCAGGTTAGAAAGAGGAGGCCCCTCGGAATGAGAGTCTCGAAGCGGGCGAGCGGCGCGCTCGCGGTGGGCGCGGCGTTCGCGCTCATCGCGTCCGGCTGCTCAAGCGGGAACAACGACGGTGGCGACGCCGGCGCCAGCAAGGACGGCGCCATCGTCATCGACGGCACCCAGCCGGAGAACCCCCTGGTTCCGGCGAACACCACCGAGACCGGTGGCGGCAAGATCATCGACTGGCTGTTCACCGGCCTGGTCGAGTACCCGAACAACGGTGGCGCGCCGCAGAACGCGCTGGCCGAGTCGATCGACACGAGCGACTCCAAGGTCTTCAAGATCAAGATCAAGCCGAACACCAAGTTCCACGACGGCACCACCGTCAAGGCCGAGAACTTCGTCAAGGCCTGGAACTGGGCGGCCTACGGCCCGAACGGCGCGCAGAACGCCAGCTTCTTCGCGGACATCCAGGGCTTCAGCGACACCTTCACCGAGGACCCGGACGGCCCGGACGGCCCGCAGAAGGCCCCGGAGCCCAAGGCCAAGGAGATGTCGGGCCTCAAGGTCATCGACGACACCACCTTCGAGGTCACCCTCTCCGCGCCGACCGCGGTGTTCCCGACCAAGCTCGGCTACAGCGCCTTCATGCCGCTGCCGGACGCCTTCTTCGCCGACCCGACGAAGTTCGGTAAGAACCCGATCGGTAACGGCCCGGTCAAGTTCGTCTCGTGGCAGGACGACGTCGAGATCAAGCTGACCCGCTTCGACGACTACAGCCTGCGCGACAAGATGAAGATCAAGGACGTCACCGTCAAGATCTACCAGGACGACACCGCCGCCTACAACGACCTGGTGTCGGGCAACCTGGACTTCCAGCAGCAGGTTCCGGTCTCCTCGCTGGCCGGTGACAAGTGGAAGAGCGACCTGGGCGACCGGGCGATCTCCTCGACCACCCCGGTGACGGGCATCATCGCCTTCCCGATCTACGACCCGAAGTTCAAGAACCCGAAGCTGCGTCGGGCGATCTCGCTCTCGATCAACCGGCAGGAGATCACCGACAAGATCTTCTTCGGTAACCGCAAGCCGGCCGACAGCTGGGCGAACCCGCTGACCCCGGGCGCCGAGCCGGGCAACTGCACCGCCTGCCAGTTCAACGTCGAAGAGGCGAAGAAGCTGCTCGCCGAGGCCGGTGGCTTCAAGGGCAAGCTGACCCTGTCCTACAACGCGGACGCCAGCCACAAGGAGTGGATGGAGGCCGTCGCCCAGCAGATCAAGACCAACCTGGGCATCGACGCGGTCGCCGTCGGCGTGCCGACCTTCGCGGTCTTCCGCCAGAACATCAACGCCCACAAGATGACCGGCGCCTACCGTGCCGGCTGGCAGCAGGACTACCCGGACGTGGAGAACTGGGTCAACCCGCTCTACGTCAAGGGTGGCTCCTCGAACGACGGTCTGTACAGCAACGACCAGGTGAACGCCCTCGCCAAGGAGGCCTCCGCGGCCCCCAGCCTCGAGGAGTCGCACAAGAAGTTCGCTGAGGCTGTCAAGATCATCGACCAGGACGTCCCGTCGATGCCGATCTACTTCGGTGGCCAGCAGTCCGGCCACTCGGAGAAGATCAAGAAGATGGAGCTGACCAACGTCGGCGAGCTCGACATCACCTCGGTCGAGCTCTGATCCGAACGGTCTGACCCCGGGTCGGGCTCGCCTACCGGTGAGCCCGACCCGGGGCCGTTCCGCGAGGGGGTGTACAACAGACCCCTCGCACGTTGTCACCATCCGTGTCGGCCGTCCGACGCGCCCCCTGTCTGGAGGACCACCCCATGGGCCGTTATCTCTTGAGACGGCTGCTGCAACTCGTGCCGGTCTTCATCGGTACGACGTTCCTGATCTACTGGCTCGTCTGGTCGGTGCCTGGCGACCCGTTCGCCGGCAAGTGCGGCGATCGTCCTTGCCCGGACAACTACGTGGCAATGATGACCGAGAAGTACCACCTCGACGACTCGATCTGGGTGCAGTACGCCACCTACATGAAGAACCTTTTCCAGGGTGACTTCGGCACCACGTTCAGTGGTCGCGAGATCAGCGACATCATCATGACGTCGTACCCGAACACCCTGAAGCTGGCGGTCGTCGCGCTCAGCATCGAGGCCATCATCGGTCTCGGCGCGGGCGTGCTGACGGGTCTCCGGCGAAACGGCTTCCTGGACAACCTGGTCCTGATCTCCACGCTCTTCCTGATCGCGCTGCCGGTCTTCGTCATCGGCTTCGTGCTCCAGTGGCTTATCGGCGTCAAGTTGGGCCTCGTCCGCCCGACGGTCTCCAACGACATGCCGATCACCGAGCTGCTCCTCCCCGGCTTCGTGCTGGGCAGCGCCTCGATGGCGTACATCGCCCGAGTGGCGCGGACCAGCATCGCGGAGAACCGCCGCGCCGACTACGTCCGCACCGCCATCGCCAAGGGCCTCCCGATGCGCCGGGTGGTCGGCGTGCACCTGCTGCGCAACTCGCTGATCCCGGTCGTCACCCTGCTCGGCACCGACCTCGGCGCCCTGATGGGTGGCGCGATCGTCACCGAGGGCATCTTCGGCATCAACGGCATCGGCCGCCAGGTGCTGCGAGCCATCGTCACGAAGCAGAGCGCTACCGTTGTCGGCATCGTGGTGGTGCTGGTGCTCGTCTACCTGGTGATGAACCTGCTGGTGGACCTGCTCTACGCCGCCCTGGACCCGAGGATCCGCTATGAGTGACCCGAGTACCGCGTCGATCGTCTCGACGCCGCCCGCGACCATGCCGACCGAGGCCGGTTCCGGCGCGCCCACGAACGCCGGCCTGCCGGAGAGCGCCCAGAAGCAGCACAAGCCGCGTGGCCTGCTCGGGGACGCCTGGCTCGACCTGCGCCGCAAGCCGCTGTTCTGGATCTCGGCCGCGTTCATCGTGCTGTTCCTGCTGATGGCGGCGTTCCCGTCGCTGTTCTCCTCCGGTGACGCGGTCAACGGCGCGCTGTCGCGCAGCCGGGTCGAGCCGTCGGCGGACGCCTGGTTCGGCTACGACGTGCAGGGCCGTGACGTGTACTCCCGGGTGATCTACGGCGCCCGCGCCTCGATCGTGGTGGCCGTGCTCTCCACCCTGGGCACCCTGCTGATCGGTGGCGCGATGGGCATCATCGCCGGCTACCGCGGTGGCTGGGTGGACGCGCTGCTCTCCCGGATCGCGGACATCTTCTTCGGCCTGCCGTTCGTGCTCGGCTCGATCGTCATCCTGACCACGTTCAACGGCGCGGGCACGGACAACAGCGAGTGGCAGATCATGGGCCTGGTGATCATGTCGCTCACCGTGCTGAGCTGGCCGGTGACCATGCGGCTGATGCGTTCCTCGGTGCTGGCCACCAAGGAGGCCGACTACATCGTCGCCGCGCGGGCGCTGGGTGCCGGCACCGGCCGGATCATCCTCAAGCACCTGCTGCCGAACTGCCTGGCTCCGCTGCTGGTGTACGGCACGATCATGGTCGGCTCGTTCATCGGCGCCGAGGCCACCCTGTCCTTCCTGGGCATCGGCCTGAAGACCCCCGTCGTGTCCTGGGGCATCATGATCAGCGAGGCGCAGAACTACATCCGGGTCTCGCCGTTCCTGCTGTTCTTCCCCGCCGCGTTCCTCGTCGCCGCCGTGCTGAGCTTCGTCATGCTCGGCGAGGCGGTCCGCGAGGCCCTCGACCCGAAGCTCCGATAGGGGAACTGAGTTGTCCGACATTCTCGTGACCGAGCAGTCCGCCGCGGGCGCCGACGGATCCGGCCGCCCCTCGGGCCGCCTGCTCGAGGTCGACGACCTGCGGGTGGAGTTCCGTACCCGGGACGGCGTTGCCAAGGTCATCAACGGGGTGACGTACCACGTCGACGCGGGGGAGACCCTCGCCGTGCTCGGCGAGTCCGGCTCCGGCAAGAGCGTCACTGCGCAGACGATCATGGGCATTCTCGACACCCCGCCCGGCTTCGTCACCGGCGGGCAGGTCCGCTTCCACGGCAAGGACATGCTCAAGATGTCCGCCGAGCAGCGGCGCCGGATCCGGGGTGAAGGCATTGCGATGATCTTCCAGGACTCGCTCTCCGCCCTCAACCCGGTTTTCACCGTCGGCTTCCAGATCGCCGAGCAGTTCCGCATCCGCCGCGGCATGAGCCGCGCGGACGCCAAGAAGCGCGCGATCGACATGCTCGACCAGGTGAAGATCCCCAACGCCAAGGGTCGGTACAGCAACTACCCGCACCAGTTCTCCGGTGGTATGCGGCAGCGCGCGATGATCGCGATGTCGCTGGCCCTCGACCCGGAGGTGCTGATCGCGGACGAGCCGACCACCGCGTTGGACGTGACCGTGCAGGCCCAGATCATGGACCTGCTCGGCGAGCTCCAGCGGGAGCGGCAGATGGGCATGATCCTGATCACCCACGACCTCGGCGTGGTCGCCGACGTCGCGGACCGGATCGCGGTCATGTACGCCGGCCGGATCGTCGAGGAAGCCGACGTGTACGACCTGTACGCCAAGCCGGCGCACCCGTACACCCTCGGCCTGCTCAACTCGATCCCGCGGATGGACGAGAAGGGGCAGGAGCTCCGCACCATCAAGGGCCTCCCGCCGAACCTGATGAACATCCCGTCGGGCTGCCCGTTCAACCCGCGCTGCCCCATGGCGCAGCCGGTGTGCCGGGAGAAGGTGCCCCCGCTGCTGCAGATCGGCCGCGCCCGGGCCAGCGCCTGCCACTTCGCCGAGGAGCTCGTGAACCGTGACTGAGAACATCATCGAGGTCCGTGACCTGGTCAAGCACTACCCCGTGACCAGGGGTGTGGTGTTCAAGAAGACCATCGGTCACGTCAAGGCGGTCGACGGCGTCTCCTTCGACCTGAAGGCCGGCGAGACGCTCGGCGTGGTGGGCGAGTCCGGCTGCGGCAAGTCGACGCTCGCCCGGGTGCTGATGAACCTGGAGCGGCCGACCGCCGGCCAGGTGCTCTACAAGGGCCAGGACATCTCCAAGCTCTCCGGCGGGGCGCTGCGGCGCCTGCGCCGGCAGATCCAGCTGGTGATGCAGGACCCGTACACCTCGCTAAACCCGCGGATGACGGTCGGTGACCTGATCGGCGAGCCGTTCGAGATCCACCCCGAGGTGGCCCCCCGGGGCAGCCGGCGGGGCAAGGTCAAGGAGCTGCTCGACCTGGTCGGCCTGAACCCGGAGCACATCAACCGGTACCCGCACCAGTTCTCCGGCGGTCAGCGGCAGCGCATCGGCATCGCCCGGGCGCTCGCCCTGCGGCCCGAGGTCATCGTCTGCGACGAGCCGGTGTCCGCGCTGGACGTGTCGATCCAGGCGCAGGTGATGAACCTGCTGGAGAAGCTCCAGGCGGAGTTCGGTCTCTCGTACGTCTTCATCGCCCACGACCTGTCGGTGGTGCGCCACCTCTCCGACCGGGTCGCGGTGATGTACCTCGGCAAGATCGTGGAGATCGGCACCGAGGACGAGATCTACGAGCGGCCGACGCACCCGTACACCCAGGCGCTGCTGTCGGCGGTGCCGGTGCCGGACCCGACGCTGCGGGACAACAAGGCGATCATCCGGCTCACCGGTGACGTCCCCTCCCCGGTCAGCCCGCCCTCGGGTTGCCGGTTCCGCACCCGGTGCTGGAAGGCGCAGGACGTCTGCGCCCAGGAGGTGCCGCTGCTCCAGATCCGGTCGGGCTCGGACCACCCGAGCGCCTGCCACTTCGCGAAGCCGCGGGAGATCGTGCCCACCCACGAGGCGGCCTGATCCCACCCGGACCGCCTGCCGGCGTCACCACGACGCCGGCAGGCGGTTCGTGCTATCCGGGCCCGGCACCCCTCACAGCGGGCCGCGGCCGGCGCGCAGCAGCAGCAGCGCCAGCTGGGTGCCGTCCGCACCGAGCGCCTGCCGGAACCGCTCCAGGATCTCCCGCTCCCGGGAGAGCACCAGGCGGGTGCCGCCGGAGGCCATCCGGGTGGCCCCGACCTCCTGGGACAGCCCGGCCCGCTCCTGCCAGAGCGCGATGATGGTCCGGTCGATCTCGTCGATCCGCTCCCGGATGGCCACGATCCGCTCGGCGGCCGCCGTGTCGTCGGTGCCGGTCCGGGCCGAGGCCGCCTCCGTCGGGTTCGTGCCGTTCGGCCGGTCGTGCCCCGCCAGGCTGCCGCTGGACTCCACCACGTCAGTCATCATCGTCGTACCCCTCGGGGTCTCGGGCCCGGTGCCCGGATCCCGGGACGAAAAAGCCCCGGGCTCCAGGAGCCCGGGGCTTTCGCAGGTCTTGTGATCAGGCGCGACCTACGGCTGCCGGACTCCCGGGGCCGTAGTAAAAGTAGAAGCGCTGACCGAACACGCCGTCGAGTATGCCGACCCGGGGGCGGCCGGCGCAAGGAAACCCACCAACCTGTGGGACGTGACGCCTTTGTCTCGTCCGGGCCCGCGCGCACCGGAGATGTCCGGCCGGCGGCATAGACTCGCCGTGCGATGCATCCTCTCTTTGACATCCCCGCGTCCCCGCCCGCACCGACCCCGCCGCACGGCTCCGGGGCCCGTGACGACGCCGGCCCGGCGGGCGGCCATGATTCGGCCTCCCTGCCGCCGGGCGACGCTCCGGGCCGGATGACGGCCGGTCCGTCGCCGCGCCGCGACCGGGTGCCGTCGGCCGGCCGACCGGGCCCGCAGGCCCTTCTCGACGGGCTGAACGGCCCGCAGCGGGACGCGGTCACCCACGCCGGCTCCCCGCTGCTGATCGTGGCCGGCGCCGGCTCCGGCAAGACCCGGGTGCTGACCAACCGGATCGCGTACCTGCTCGCCGCGCGGGACGTGCACCCCGGCGAGATCATCGCGATCACCTTCACCAACAAGGCCGCCGGCGAGATGAAGGAGCGGGTGGCCGCCCTGGTCGGCCCGCGCGCCCGGCTGATGTGGGTGTCGACGTTCCACTCGGCCTGCGTCCGCATCCTGCGGGCCGAGCACGAGCACGCCGGCCTGAAGTCGACCTTCTCCATCTACGACGCGGACGACTCCCGCCGGTTGATGCAGCTCGTCGCCCGGGAGCTGGACCTCGACCCCAAGCGCTACCCGGCGCGCGGCCTCGCCGCCCAGGTCTCCAACCTCAAGAACGAGCTGGTCGACCCGGAGGAGTTCGCCGGCCGGGCGAAGGGGCCCAACGAGCGGGCGCTGGCCGAGGCGTACACGCTCTACCAGCGGCGGCTGCGCGAGGCGCACGCGCTGGACTTCGACGACCTGATCATGACGACGGTGCACCTGCTCCAGTCGCACCCGCACGTCGCGGAGAGCTACCGGCGCCGGTTCCGGCACGTGCTGGTCGACGAGTACCAGGACACCAACCACGCCCAGTACGTGCTGATCAAGGAGCTGGTCTCCGGCACCGAGGGGATCCCGCCGGCCGAGCTGTGCGTGGTGGGTGACGCCGACCAGTCGATCTACGCGTTCCGCGGCGCGACCATCCGCAACATCCTGGAGTTCGAGCGCGACTTCACCGACGCCCGGACGATCCTGCTGGAGCAGAACTACCGCTCCACCCAGACCATCCTCAACGCCGCCAACGCGGTGATCGACCGGAACACCTCCCGCAAGCCCAAGCGGCTCTGGAGCGACGCCGGGGCCGGCGAGCAGATCGTCGGGTACGTGGCCGACACCGAGCACGCCGAGGCCGACTGGGTGGCCCGGGAGATCGACCGGCTGGTCGACGCGGGCGACACCCGACCCGGCGACGTGGCCGTCTTCTACCGCACCAACGCCATGTCCCGGGTCTTCGAGGAGGTGTTCATCCGGGTCGGCCTGCCGTACAAGGTGGTCGGCGGGGTGCGCTTCTACGAGCGCAAGGAGGTCCGGGACGCGCTGGCCTACCTGCGCGCGGTGGTCAACGACGACGACACGGTGAGCCTGCGCCGGATCCTCAACACGCCCCGCCGGGGCATCGGCGAGCGGGCCGAGGCGTGCGTGGAGGCGCTCGCCGGCCGGGACCGGATCTCCTTCGGCGCGGCGCTGCGCCGGGCCAAGGACGCGCCGGGGATCTCCACCCGCGCCGCCAACGGCATCGCCGAATTCGTCGCGCTGCTGGACTCCGCCCGCGAGCTGGCCGAGACCGGCACCCCGGAGGACGTGCTGGAGGCCCTGCTGACCCGCTCGGGCTACCTCACCGAGCTGGAGGAGAGCCTCGACCCGCAGGACGCCGGCCGGGTGGACAACCTCCAGGAGCTGGTCAGCGTCGCCCGGGAGTACACCGAGCGGATCGAGGCGCTGGGCGCCGACGGCGAGCGGGCCACCGTGGCCGGCTTCCTGGAGCAGGTGGCGCTGGTCGCCGACGCCGACCAGGTGCCCACCGACGACCCGGACCACCAGGGCGTGGTCACCCTGATGACCCTGCACACCGCGAAGGGCCTGGAGTTCCCGGTGGTCTTCCTGAGCGGGCTGGAGGACGGGGTCTTCCCGCACCTGCGCTCGCTCGGCGACACCCGCGAGCTGGAGGAGGAGCGCCGGCTCGCGTACGTGGGCATCACCCGGGCCCGGCAGCGGCTCTACCTGTCCCGGGCGGTCACCCGGTCGGCCTGGGGGCAGCCGGCGTACAACCCGCCGTCCCGGTTCCTGGAGGAGTTGCCGCCGGAGCTGGTCCGCTGGGAGCGCATCGAGGGGTCGTACACCTCGTGGGCCGGCGGGGGCGGCGGCGTCGGCGGCCGCGCGGACCGCACGCCCGGCGGGCGTGGCGGCTTCACCGGGGGTACGCCCAAGGCGGCGCAGCTCGCCAAGCGGCTCGGGGTGGACGCCAGCCGGCTGGCCACGGCGAGCGAGCTGAAGCAGGCGCCGAAGGTCGCGGTGGGGGACCGGGTCAACCACCAGCGTTACGGGCTGGGCCGGGTGCTGGCCGTGGAGGGGCACGGTCCGGGCGCCCGGGCGCAGATCGACTTCGGCGACCAGACCATGTGGCTGGTGCTCCGCCACGCCCCGATCGACAAGCTCTGACGACGGCGAGGCCCGGCCCGGCGGATCGCCGGACCGGGCCTCTCCTCGTGCCGTGGCCGTCAGCAGGCCACGTCGATGCCCCGGGCGCGCAGGAACGGCGCCGGGTCGATCTGGTTCCACATCGCGCCCTTGTGCACCTCGAAGTGCAGGTGCGGGCCGGTGGCGTCGCCGGTGGCGCCCTCGTAGCCGATGACCTGGCCGGCGCTCACCTTCTGGCCCACCTCGACGATCAGGCGGCTCTGGTGCGCGTAGTGGGTCAGGTAGCCGTTGTGATGGTCGATGAAGACCGAGTTGCCGTACCCGTCGCCGGCGTCGCCGGCCTTGACCACGGTGCCCGCGGCGGCGGCGTGGATCGGGGTGCCGGCGGGCATCGCGAAGTCGATGCCGGCGTGCAGGGTGCCCCACCGCTGCCCGTAGCACGAGGTGATCGTGGCGCCCTTCATCGGGATCACCCAGGTGGGCTTCGGCTTGCTCGTCTTCTTCGGCGTCGGCTTGGCGGTCGCCGTCGGCTTCGGGCTGGCCGTGGTCGGGCTCGGCGACGGGCTGACCGCGGTGGCGGACGGCGTGACCGGAGTGGTCGACTCGCGGACCGAGCGGTCGGCGCGGCGGGCGTCGGCGGCGCGGGCCTGGGCGTCGAGGTCCACCGCCGTCGGGGCCGGAGTGCCGTGGTCGGCGGTGGCGACGGAGACGCCGCCGAGGCCGAGGGCGACCAGGGCGGCCGCGCCGATGACGAGGTATGTGGTGCGCCGGACCGGGCGCTTGCGCCGGTGCCGGGCGGGGGCGTTCGGGGTGTTCTCGTTCTGGGCGGAGCTGTCTTCCTGCACGGGGACCTTCATCAGTCGAGGGGCACGTGACCTCGAAATACTGGTGTCGGCGCAGCCGGCGACGGGTAGTGACTCCGGTGGGCGGCCCGACCCGTCGCCGGCTCCCGGCCGGGCTCATGCCCGCGCGGGCGGTTTGTCCGGGAAGAGGATCATGCGGCGTCGTGCGGTCGCTCACATTTGCCGGTGTGACCCGGCAGACTTTCGCGCAACGAAAACCGCCCGGATCGAATGATCCGGGCGGTCAACGGGCGGTACGCAGCGTCAGGAGGCGGCTACCTCGTCGTAGATTGCCTCGACTTCGAGCTGGATGTCCACTCCGCGTTCCTTGAGGAACGGCACCGGGTCCAGCGGCTGCCCGTTGACATGGATCTCCAGGTGCAGGTGGGACCCGTAGGAGTGGCCGGTGTTGCCGACCAGCCCGAGCTGGTCGCCTGCCTTCACCTGCTGGCCTTCCTTGACGTTGATCGCCGAGGAGTGGCCGTAGATGGCCTCGCTGCCGTCCGCGTGCTGGACGATGACGGCGTAGCCGTACCCGCCGAACCAGCCGGCCTTGGTGACCGTGCCGTCGTGGACCGCCACGTACGGCGTGCCCTCCGGGGCGACCAGGTCGATGCCGGTGTGCAGCTTGCCCCAGCGCATCCCGTAGGGCGAGTTGAATTCGTAGCCGTGCAGCGGGAGCAGCCAGACGTCCTGCTCGGTCGACGTCTTGTCGATGCGGCTGTCACGGGTGGCGCGGTCGGCGGAATCCCCACGGGCCGTCACGTCCTGGCTGGTGATCGAGGCCTGCTTGAGCTCGTCGAGGGCCGACGGGCTGACGCTCTTGGCGTCCGGGAGGGCGTTCGCGCCGAGGGCGACGATGCCGGCTCCCACGAAGGCGGTGGTCACGACCGCGGCGTAGCGGCTCCGCGGGGGGGTGGGTACGCGGCGGCGGCCGCGATATCTATCGGGCTCAGACGACAGGCGCTGGCGCACGCACACCCTCCGTTGTCGGGGATCCGATGCGACCTCGAGCCGTTCGGTGAAGCTCCGCCGAACGTCCGGTGGCCGCGTCGTCACCCGTCCGTGGACCTGATGACAACCGTGGACACGTTAGCCAACCGCCACTCCAGTCACAAGCCGAAGCGCCGAATTGGCGTTTCATTCTGTCCCTTTCCGTCCGCTCTTGTCATGGCTCGTGCCGCCGGTCGGGTGGCCCGGTAACTGCCCGTTCGTCGCGCACAGTGACCGTTAGGCGGAGGCGTCCGGCTTCCGGGACGGCCCCTTCGACGCTATGCGCCGCCCCGGCCGTTCCCGGCACCCGGCCCCGCGTCCGCCGGCGTCCCCGCCCGGCCGCGTCCTCCAAGCGGCGTCCTCCAGCGCCCCCGGCCGTGTGCTCAGGGGCCCAGGGCCCCGCCCGGGTCGGGCCGGGGCCGGGGCGTCCGGCGGGGCCGAGGGCGTCCGGCGGGGCCGAGGGCGTCCGGCGGGGTGGAGGCGGCGGGTCCGGACCGGGCGCGGCGGGGTGGGGTCGGGTGAGCCGCGCCCCAGGGGTGCGGCCCGGGTTTCCGGCCCCGGCCCGGCCGGGTTACCGTTCGTTCAGGTGAGGAGTGCCCTAGCCGGCGAAAGGTGTGCGCTGATGAGCTCTCGTATCCGGGTCGTCGTCGCGAAGCCCGGCCTGGACGGCCACGACCGGGGCGCGAAGGTCGTCGCGCGCGCCCTGCGGGACGCCGGCATGGAGGTCATCTACACCGGCCTGCACCAGACGCCGGAGCAGATCGTGGAGACCGCCATCCAGGAGGACGCCGACGCGGTCGGCCTGTCCGTCCTGTCCGGCGCGCACATGACCCTGTTCAAGCGGGTGCTGGAGCTGCTCGCCGAGCGCGACGCCGGCGACATCGTGGTCTTCGGCGGCGGCATCATCCCGGACGCCGACATCCCCGAGCTGGAGCGGCTCGGCGTCGCGAAGATCTTCACGCCGGGTGCGACCACCCAGGCCATCGTGGAGTGGGTCCGGGAGAACGTCGCCCAGCCGGTCGCCTGACCGGCCGCGTCGGCCACGGGGCCGGTATCCGGACAGGGGGAGGGGCCGGACGCACCCCTCACACGCCCGGCCCCTCTATGCACGATGCCCCGCCGCCACCCCTCGACCGACAGGGCATCGGCCGTTTTTGTCGTCGCGCCGAACCAGCGCTCCGACATCAGACTCAACGACGCCCCCACCAGGGGGTTACGCCCATTCCCCAACATCCCCCGGACGGCTGAACCGCACCCGCCCCGCCCCCAGATCCGCGCTGATTCAGGGAAAGAGTGGCCATGGCGTGCCGGGAAGCCACTCTTTCCGGGAATCAGCGCGCTGCTGCCAGGTGGTCGTGGGTTGCGCGGGCGGTCGGTGGCGGGTGGGGTGGGGCCGAAGCGCCGGGTGGCTGTGCATTACCGCACACCGCGCACCCGCTCGGTTGCCCCCGGTTCCCATCTCGTTAGGCTGCGGCAAATGGCCTGTCTCATCCGATGACGGGCGTCAAACTGATTTCCAACGCTGGTGACGGCGCGACGGCGCGCCGTGGAGACGGGACGGGACGCGCAATCGTGGACCTGTACGAGTACCAGGGGCGGGACCTGTTCGAGCGGCACGGGTTGCCCGTGCTCGCCGGCGGCGTCGCCACTACCCCGGAGGAGGCCCGCGCGATCGCCGAGCGCCTCGGCGGCCGGGTGGTCGTCAAGGCGCAGGTGAAGGTCGGCGGCCGCGGCAAGGCCGGCGGAGTGAAGCTGGCCGAGGGCCCGGAGGAGACGGTGGCCCGGGCCACCGACATCCTCGGGATGGACATCAAGGGTCACACGGTCCACAAGGTCATGATCACCGTGACCGCGGACGTGGCCGAGGAGTACTACTTCTCGTACCTGCTCGACCGGGCGAACCGCACCTTCCTCTGCATCGCCAGCGTCGCGGGCGGCATGGACATCGAGCAGGTCGCCGCCGAGACCCCCGAGAAGGTCGTCAAGGCCCCGATCGACGCCAACACCGGCGTGGACGAGGCGAAGGCGCGGGAGATCGTCACCGCGGCCGGCTTCCCGGCCGAGGTCGCCGACCAGGTCGTCGAGGTCGCGGTCAAGCTGTGGCAGGCGTTCGTCGCCGAGGACGCCACGCTGGTCGAGGTGAACCCGCTGGCCAAGACCAAGGACGGCAAGCTGCTGCTGCTGGACGCCAAGGTCACCCTGGACGAGAACGCGGCGTTCCGGCACCCGGACCACGAGGCCCTGGTCGACCAGGCGTCGGTGGACCCGCTGGAGCAGGCCGCCAAGGAGAAGGACCTCAACTACGTCAAGCTCGACGGCGAGGTCGGCATCATCGGCAACGGCGCGGGCCTGGTCATGTCCACCCTCGACGTGGTCGCGTACGCGGGCGAGCGGCACGGCGGCGTCAAGCCGGCCAACTTCCTCGACATCGGCGGTGGCGCCAGCGCCGCGGTGATGGCGAACGGCCTGGAGATCGTGCTCTCCGACCCCTCGGTCAAGAGCGTCTTCGTCAACGTCTTCGGCGGCATCACCGCCTGCGACGCGGTCGCCAACGGCATCGTGCAGGCGCTGGCGCTGCTGGAGCAGCGGGGCGAGCAGGTCACCAAGCCGCTCGTGGTCCGCCTCGACGGCAACAACGCCGAGGCCGGTCGGGCGATTCTCGACGGCGCGAACAACCCGCTGATCGAGCGGGTCGACACCATGGATGGCGCGGCCGACCGGGCCGCCGAGCTGGCAGCTGCGGGGGTCTGATCATGGCTATCTGGCTGACCAAGGACTCCAAGGTCATCGTGCAGGGGATGACCGGTTCCGAGGGTTCCAAGCACACCCGGCGGATGCTCGCGGCCGGCACCAACGTGGTCGGCGGCACCAACCCGCGCAAGGCGGGCCAGACCGTCGACTTCGACGGCACCGAGCTGCCGGTCTTCGCGACGGTCGCGGACGCGATGAAGGAGACCGGTGCCGACGTCACGGTCATCTTCGTGCCGCCGCAGTTCACCAAGGCCGCGGTCATCGAGGCGATCGACGCCGGCATCGAGCTGGCCGTGGTGATCACCGAGGGCGTGCCGGTGCACGACACCGCCGCGTTCTGGGCGTACAACGTGGCGAAGGGCGAGCGCACCCGGATCATCGGCCCGAACTGCCCGGGCATCGCCTCGCCGGGCGCCTCCAACGCCGGCATCATCCCGGCCGACATCACCGGCAGCGGCCGGATCGGCCTGGTCAGCAAGAGCGGCACGCTGACCTACCAGATGATGTACGAGCTGCGGGACATCGGCTTCTCGACCTGCGTCGGCATCGGCGGTGACCCGATCATCGGCACCACCCACATCGACGCCCTGGCCGCGTTCGAGGCCGACCCGGAGACCGACGCCATCGTGATGATCGGTGAGATCGGCGGCGACGCCGAGGAGCGGGCGGCCGAGTTCATCAAGGCCAACGTGACCAAGCCGGTGGTCGGCTACATCGCCGGCTTCACCGCCCCGCCCGGCAAGACCATGGGCCACGCCGGCGCGATCATCTCGGGCTCGGCGGGCACCGCCGACGCGAAGAAGGCCGCGCTGGAGGCGGTCGGCGTCAAGGTCGGCAAGACCCCGACCGAGACCGCCGAGCTGATGCGGGAGATCATGTCCGGCCGCTGAGCGGTCGCGTGACGTGCCGAGGGGGTCGACCGGGTCCGGTCGACCCCCTCGGCTGTCTCACCGGTACCAGTAGGGGGTGTAGTAGTTGCCCCGGGCCCGGATGATCGCGCTGGCGATGAGGTTGATGACGCCGACCGCGATCGCCAGCCAGCCGAGCAGCGGCGACTTCCCGAATCGCCGGGCGTCCCGGATCGACAGGTAGCCGAAGACGATGCCCAGGATGCCGCAGCAGAGCAGGCCGAGGATGATGCCCAGGACGCCCCAGAGGGTGGTCCGGTCGCGGCCGGCGGCCGGCGGCGGTGGCGGCGGCGGATACGGAGCGTTCACGGCTTCCTCCGAGCGGTCGGTGCCGCGACAGGAAAGGTCGCGTCCTGGGCCGAGGCTAAACCGGATCAGCGCTGCTGAGCCGCTGGATCAGGGAACTCGCCGCGGTCCGGAGGCGGTATCGGACTGCCGCCGCGGGCGCGACGTGCCAGAGTAGAACCTGATGTCACCCGTCACCCCCGAAAAGCCCCATCGCCCCGCCACCGGGGTCACCGCCGACGCCCGGCCCACCGGCCGTGCCGGAGCGGCGCGCCGGGTGCCCGCGCCCCGGTCGGGGGAGGGCCCGCGCGGTCGGGCGCCGCTGCCCGTCGCCGCCGGGGTGGCGGCCGGGTGGGCCGCCCTGACGTCCTGGCTGCCGGTCACCCTCGTGCTCGGTCTGGCGCAGCTCACCGAGGACGCCGGCTCGCTGCCCGGCGCGCTGCGCGCCGGCCTCGCCGGTTGGCTGCTCGGCCACGGGGTGCCCCTGGAGACCTCCGCCGGCCCGCTCGGCCTGACCCCGCTGGCCCTGACGGCGCTCGCCGTCTGGCGGCTCACCCGGGCCGGCGTGCACGTCAGCCGGGCGATCGGCGCCCGTGGTGGGCGGTCCCCCCGCCAGGCGCTCACCGTCGGGGTCGCCGTCGGCCTCGGGTACGCGCTGCTCGGCGTCCTCGCCGCGATCACGGTCAGCGCCGGCGGCCTGCGCGTCTCCCCGGTCCGGGCCGGGGTCACCTTCGCCGTGGTCGGCGCGCTCTCCGCCCTGGTCGGCGCGGTGCGGACCACCGGCGTGTCGGGGCTGCTGGCCCGGCGGTCCGCGCCGCCGCTGCGGGACGGGATGCGTACCGGGCTGGTCGCCGGGCTGCTGCTGCTCGGTGCGGGCGCGGGGGCGGCCGGGCTGGCGGTGGCGACCGGCGGCGGCGACGCCGCCGACATGATCGGGGCGTACCGGACCGGGGTGGCCGGTCAGGCCGGCGTCACCCTGGTCAGCCTCGCGTACGCCCCGAACGCCACCATCTGGTCGGCCAGTTATCTGCTCGGCCCCGGGTTCGCCGTCGGCACCGACACGGCGGTCCGGACCAGCGAGGTGTCGGTGGGCGCGCTGCCGGCCGTACCGCTGCTCGCCGGACTGCCGCGCGGCCCGGTGGACGGGCTCGGCGCGGCGCTGCTCGCGGTGCCGGTGCTGGCCGGGATGGCGGCCGGCTGGCTGCTGGCCCGGCGGCTGCTGCGGATCGCGGCCGAGGAACGGGTGGCGGTGGGCTGGCCGGCGCTGCTGGTCCCGGCGGCGCTCGCCGGCCCGGTGGCGGGCGTGCTGGTCGGCGTGGCCGCCGCCATCTCCGGCGGCTCGCTCGGCGGCGGCCGGCTGGCCGAGATCGGTCCGGTGTGGTGGCAGGTGGCCGGCGTGGCCACCCTGGTCGTCGCGGTGGGTGCCGCGATCGGCGCCGCCGCCACCCGCACCCTCACCCGCGTCACCCCCACCCCGCGCCCACCCCGCCCCCGCGCCTCCCACCCCCCGCGCCCCGCCGCCGAGTCGCGTTGATCAAGGAGTTCGCGTCAGGAAACGGCGGCCGACTCCTGACGCGAACTCCTTGATCAATCGCAGCGGGGGGCCGACATGGGGGAGGGGGGCGCCGGTCGTGCCGGGCGCCCCCCTTGGGCGGGTTCGGGTCAGGAACCGAGGTTGCTCAGGTTGATGGCGGCGCCGGCGATCGCGTTGATGATGCCGATGACGAGGCCGATGCCCCCGCAGATCAGTGCCGCCTTGGCCTGGCCGCCGTTGGTCGCCTCACCGGTCTGGACCTTCTTCTGGCCCATGAAGCCGAGCACCACGCCGGCGATGCCGGCCGGGATGCCGATCAGCGGGCAGCAGAGGCCGAGCACGATGGACGCGATGCCGGCGATCATGCCGATCAGGCCAAGGTTGTTGTTCTGGCCCTGCGCCTGCGGGTAGCCGGCGGCCGGGTACTGCGGCGCGGCGCCGTACGGCTGCTGCCCGTACGGGTCCTGGTACGGCTGCTGGCCGTAGGGCTGCTGCTGCCCGTAGGGCTGCCCGGAGGTCGGCTGGCCGTACGGCTGTCCGGAGGTCGGCTGCTGACCGTAGGGCTGGCCGGAGGTCGGCTGCTGGCCGTACGGCTGTCCGGAGTTCGGCTGCTGCCCGTACTGCGGGGCCTGCGGCGGCTGGGCGTACGGGTCCTGCCCGTACGGCTGGCCCGAGGTGGGCTGCTGGCCGTACTGCGGGGCCTGCGGCGGCTGGGCGTACGGGTCGTACTGCGGGGAGGTCGGGTCCTGAGGGGGCTGCTGCTGGCCGTACGGGTCCTGACCGGGGTAACCGGGCTGCATTGCTCAGTGCTCCTCAAACTGGGGGTCGACGGTCCGTGGTCGGTTGCTGCCGCTCATCATTCCGCCCAGCACCGGGACGCCGCGGCACACGGGCCCGGGACCAAGGTCACGATGTCGACGCCGGGCCGGCGGGGAGGCCGGACACCGGGCGACGGCAGCGTATCGTGCCGATGCCACCTCGGAGATCACCGCGGACGCGGCCGCCCGAGCGCTGGACCTCCCTCCCGGCCCGATAGGGTTGCGCCGTGACCGAGCCCGCGTCCGTCGCCCGCCTCGTCGTCCTCGTCTCCGGCTCCGGCAGCAACCTCCAGGCGCTGCTGGACGCCGCCGCCGACCCCGGGTACGGGGCGCGGGTGGTCGCCGTCGGCGCCGACCGCGACGGGATCGCCGGCCTGGACCGGGCCGCCGCGGCCGGGGTGCCCGCCTTCGTCGAGCGGCTTAAGGACCACCCGACCCGCGAGGACTGGGACAAGGCGCTCACCGCCCGGGTGGCCGAGCACGAGCCGGACCTGGTGATCAGCGCCGGCTTCCTCAAGCTGGTCGGCCCGCACTTCCTGGCCGCGTTCGGCGACCGCTACCTCAACACGCACAACACCCTGCTGCCGGCGTTCCCCGGCATCCACGGCCCTCGGGACGCGCTCGCGTACGGCGTCAAGGTCACCGGGGCCACCCTGTTCTTCGTCGACGCCGGGATGGACACCGGTCCGATCGTCGCCCAGGTCGCCGTGCCGGTGCTGGACGACGACGACGAGGAGACGCTCACCGAGCGCATCAAGGAGGCCGAGCGGCGCCAGCTCGTCGAGCAGGTCGGTCGGCTGGTCCGTCAAGGTTGGACGATCACCGGCAGAAAGGTCACCGTTCCGTGAGCACCTCAGAGGACGCGCGCCGCCCGATCCGGCGGGCGCTGGTCAGCGTCTACGACAAGACCGGCCTGGTCGAGCTGGCCCGGGCCCTGCACGAGGCCGGGGTGGAGATCGTCTCGACCGGGAGCACCGCGTCGACCATCTCCGGTGCGGGCGTGCCGGTGACCCCGGTCGAGCAGGTGACCGGCTTCCCGGAGATCCTCGACGGCCGGGTGAAGACGCTGCACCCGAAGATCCACGGCGGTCTCCTCGCCGACCTGCGCAAGGACGCGCACGCCGCCCAGCTCGACGAGCACGGCATCGCCGGCATCGACCTGCTGATCTCCAATCTCTACCCGTTCCAGGCCACGGTCGCCTCCGGCGCGAGCCAGGACGAGTGCGTCGAGCAGATCGACATCGGCGGTCCGGCGATGGTCCGGGCCGCGGCCAAGAACCACGCGTCGGTCGCCGTGGTGACCGACCCGGCGGCGTACCCGGCGCTGCGGGCCGCGCTGGCCGAGGGCGGTTTCACGCTGGCCCAGCGCCGCGCGCTGGCCGCCTGCGCGTTCGCCGACATCGCCGAGTACGACGTGGCGGTCGCCGAGTGGTTCGCCACCACCGTGGCGCCGGCCGCCGACGGGTGGCCGGAGTTCGCCGGCCTGTCGCTGCGCCGGCAGGCGGTGCTGCGCTACGGCGAGAACCCGCACCAGGCGGCGGCCCTGTACGCCGACCCGGCCAGCCCGGCCGGCCTGGCCCAGGCGGAGCAGTTGCACGGCAAGGAGATGTCGTACAACAACTACGTCGACGCCGACGCCGCCTGGCGGGCCGCGAACGACTTCCCGGAGCAGCCGGCGGTGGCGATCATCAAGCACGCCAACCCGTGCGGCATCGCGGTCGGGGCGGACGTGGCAGAGGCGCACCGCAGGGCGCACGCCTGCGACCCGGTGTCGGCGTACGGCGGCGTGATCGCGGTGAACCGGCCGGTGAGCGTCGAGCTGGCGCGGCAGGTCGCGGAGATCTTCACCGAGGTCCTGGTGGCCCCGGGCTTCGACGAGGGCGCGGTGGAGATCCTCCAGGCCAAGAAGAACATCCGGCTGCTGCGTGCCCCGGAGTTCGCCCCGCTGCCGGCGGAGTGGCGGCAGGTCACCGGCGGCGTGCTGGTGCAGTCGCGGGACCGGATCGACGCCGAGGGCGACGATCCGGCGAACTGGCGCCTGGCCACCGGCGAGGCGGCCGACGAGGCCACCCTGCAGGACCTGGCGTTCGCCTGGCGGGCGGTGCGGGCGGTGAAGAGCAACGCGATCCTGCTGGCCAAGGACGGCGCCACGGTCGGCGTCGGGATGGGCCAGGTCAACCGGGTGGACTCGGCGCAGCTCGCGGTCAGCCGGGCCGGCGCCGACCGGGCCCGGGGCGCGGTCTGCGCGTCGGATGCCTTCTTCCCGTTCGCCGACGGCCCGAGGATCCTCATCGAGGCGGGCGTCCGGGCGATCGTCCAGCCGGGCGGCTCGATCCGGGACGAGGAGACCATCGCGGCCTGCAAGGAGGCCGGCGTGACCATGTACCTCACCGGCACCCGGCACTTCTTCCACTGATCACCAGGCACGAACAGGGGCGCGGCCGACGGGGCCGCGCCCCTGTTTCATTTGTTGACACTCCGATTCGGAGCGATGTCACGAGCCGAGGGCTGACCAGCCGAAAGTACGACTGCTCGCCCGTTGCCCGGTTGTGAAAGTTGTTGCTAGCGTTGTCCCGCAGCAAGCGATCGACCCTCCCCGTTCTCGCCGCCGCCCGCTCCCGCCCGTGGCCACCGCCCCGCGCGAGCTGCCGCCCCTCCTCCCGACAGGTTGCCCATGCGCGTACTCGACCGGTTGACCGCCGTCGTCGTCGCGTTGGCGTTCGTCCTGGCCGGCCTGGGGGTGCCCGTCCGCGGCGAGACCCTTCAGCCCGGCGCGGTGGTCACCGCCGCGCACCGGTCGATCGTCCACGACGGCCCGTCCGTTCTTCCTCCGGACGGACGGTCCGGGCGACGACTCCAGCTCGGCGCGTCTGACGCCGCGCCGCGACCTGGAGCCGTCGTCGACGCATCGGCCGCCACGCCGGGCCGTCCCGCCCCGCCCTCCGGCGACCCCCGAGCCGTCGGCGCGCGCCTCACGCACCCCGACGCTCCGTCGGAGCTGTGGACGGAAGTATCCGGCGGACCCGGTGGTGATCACCGCGCCGGCGTCGTGACCAGCGACGGACCGGACGATCTCCTTCCGGCCGTGCCCCTGCGCGTCGGTGGCGCCCCGCACTCGGTGGCCGCCCCGCCCCGCTACCGGGAGCCGGCCGTCTCGCTGCCGCCGCACGGCAGCCTGCCCAGCCGGGCCCCGCCGGCTCTCGCCTGACCCTTCCCGCACCACCCGACCGGCCGCGACTCCGGTCCCGCCCGGGGTTCGACTGTTCCCGGTCAGGGCACGGCGTCAGCCGCGCCGAGCCGGCATGGTCGCAGTCGGCCGAGGTCGACCGCGGACGGTCTCCGTCCGATCACGAAAGCGCCACGAGGCGTCATCCGTCGCCCCGTGGTTTCCCACCCGGGCCACCCTGCCCGGGGTCCCCTGAATCCCGGAGGATTCACATGTCCAAGTCCCGCTGGCGCAAGCCGGCGACAATCGCGGGCGCGCTGGTGCTCACCGCCGCGCTCGGTGGCGTGGTCGCCACCAACCACGAGGTGCAGGAAGCCCTCGGCCTGGCCGACGAGCCGGGCGCCAACATGCCCTGGCACCCCAGGGAGTTCATGGAGATGGCGGCCGGCGAGTCGTCCGAGGAGGCCGGCGAGGAGGCCTTCGAGGCGCGTACCATCGCCGAGCAGTTCGCCCAGGCCCGCTACGCCCCGGGCATCGTCTCGCCGGGCGCGTACTCGAACGCGCTGAGCCAGCTCAACGGGCTCGCCGTCACCAAGGGCACCTGGCGCGAGGTCACCAAGATCAAGTACGACGGTGACGACCCCCGCTACCGCGACTACGCGTCCAACTCCTCCGGAGGTGCCGGCCTGGTCACCGGCCGGATCACGGGCCTGGCCGCGGACAACAACGGTTACGTGTACGCGGCCGGCGCGGACGGCGGCGTGTGGCGCTCCTCGACCGGCGGCGGGAGCTGGACGCCGATCACGGACGCGCTGCCCACGCTGTCCAGCGGCGACATCGTGCTCGCCGGCGACGGTTCGCTCTGGTACGCCACCGGCGAGGGCAACACCGGTGCCACGTCGTTCGTGGGCGCCGGCGTCTACCGGCTGGCCAACCCGAAGAGCGGCGCCTTCGCCGCGACCGACCGGGTCGGCGGGACCGAGCTGGAGAGCACGGTCATCAACAAGCTGCGCTTCTTCGACGGCAAGGTCTGGGCCGCCACCAACCGGGGCCTGCTCTCGCACGCGATGAGCAGCACCGCCGGCGCCTGGAAGCTGGAGTTCGCGCCGAACCCGAGCTACCTGCCGGGCGGGGCGAACGCGGGCACCGCGAACGCCGCGTACAAGAACATCGTCAACGACGTGGCCCAGGACCCGCGCAACCCGAAGCACGTGGTGGTCGCCTCGGCCTGGCGCTCCGGCGACACCTACAACGGGTTCTACGAGACCGCCGACTACACCGCCGGCGGCTGGGCGAAGGTCAACCCGACCGGTTCCATCCCGGCCGACGACATCGGCTACGTGACGTTCGCCTTCTCCGCCGACGGCGGCAAGCTCTACGCGATCAACCAGTCGCCGAAGCTGCTGAACAAGCCCGCCGGCAACGTGAACAGCTACCTGGACGGCATCTACGTCTCCAACAACGGCTCGCCCTCGGGCCCGTGGAGCAAGATCGCCGACTCCGCCAAGCTGGGCAACTCCGGCTCGGCCCTCAAGCAGACCGTGATCGGCAAGGGCTACGGCCCCGGCATCCAGGCCTGGTACAACCAGTTCCTGACCGTGGACCCGGCCAACCCGAACCACGTCTGGGCGGGCCTGGAGGAGGTCTACGAGTCGTACGACGCGGGCGCCAACTGGAAGACCGTCGGTCCGTACTGGAACTTCGGCTTCTCCTGCTGGAGCATCTACGACGCGCAGAACAAGTGCAACAAGACCACCCACTCCGACCAGCACTCGGTCGCGGTCGGCAACGGGTTCGTCTACGTCGGCAACGACGGCGGTGTGTACCGCCGGCCGATCAACGGCAGGACCGACAAGGACGGGCACGCGACCGACTGGCAGAGCCTCAACGACGGCACCATCGACGCGCTGCAGTACTACTCGGTGGCGCTGGGCAAGGACCCGGCGAAGGCCGGCACCATCGTCTCCGGCGGTCTGCAGGACAACGGCACCTCGATCCTGCGCCCCGGCGACACGGTGATGGGTTCGCACTTCGGCGGTGACGGCGGCGACTCGCAGGCCGACCCGGCGAACGGCTGCCGGCAGGTCCAGGAGTACACCAACCTGGCCATGCGGGTGACCGAGAACTGCAACGCCAACACCGGCTCGGGCACACAGGCGGACTCCACCTCGCGGGACATCCAGCCGTACACCTCGTCGCCGGGCGACGAGCCGGCCCGGTTCATCGCGCCGTTCGCGCCGGACGACCACGACGCGAACGTCTGGGTCGCCGGTGGCCGGCACGTCTGGGTGAACACCAAGGGCTACGCCATCCAGGACGGCAAGGGCTGGACCAACGTGTTCGACCTGGGCGCCGGCCACACCGCCACCTCCGTCGCGGTCTCCGGCGGCATGGCGTACGTCGGCTGGTGCGGCCCGTGCAACAACGCCGGGTTCGCCCGGGGTGTCGCGGTCGGCAAGGTCAACGACCCGTCGAGCTGGCACCAGATCGCGCTGCCGGGCGACTTCCCGAACCGGTTCGTGCAGGGCGTCGGGATCGACCCGGCGAACTCCGCGCACGCGTTCCTCGCGGTCAACGGTTTCTCCCGCCGGTTCACCGAGGGTCCGGGCGCCGGCTACGGCCACGTCTTCGAGACCACCGACGGGGGCGCGACCTGGAAGGACGCCTCGGCGAACCTGCCGGACGTGCCGGCCAGCTCGATCAAGGAGCTGTCCAACGGGGCGCTGGTGCTCGCCACCGACCTGGCCACCTTCTACCGCGCGCCCGGCGCCACCAACTGGCAGCGGCTGGGCACCGGCCTGCCGCTGACCGTCGGCATGGACGTCGAGTACAGCCCGATCGACAACTCCGTCTACGTCGCGACCCACGGTCGAGGCATCTGGGCGTTCGACCTCGCCCAGCTCTGACCGTCGTCCGGTCCGGTCCGGCCCCCGATCCGGGCCGGGCCGGACGGCATCCGGTGCAAGGAAGGGCCCCTTCTCGACGCCTGGCGTCAAGAAGGGGCCCTTGCTCTCATCCGTGCCTCGCGGGTCAGGCGGCCGGGCGCACCTCGGCGAAGTGGCAGGCCGAGGGGTGCGGGTCGGCCGCGCGGAGCACCGTGTGCGGCTCCTGGGTGGCGCAGACCTCCTGCGCCTTCCAGCACCGGGTCCGGAACCGGCAGCCCGACGGCGGGTCGGCCGGGCTGGGCACGTCGCCGGTGAGCCGGATGATGTTCCGGTCCGCGCGGGCGTCCGGGTCGGGCACCGGCACCGCCGAGAGCAGCGCCTGGGTGTACGGGTGGGTGGCCCGCTCGTAGATCTCCTCCTCGGTGCCGATCTCCACGATCTTGCCGAGGTACATCACCGCCACCCGGTCCGAGATGTGCCGGACCACCGACAGGTCGTGCGCGATGAAGATGTACGACAGCCCGAACTCGTCCTGGAGCTGCTCCAGCAGGTTGATCACCTGGGCCTGGATGGAGACGTCCAGGGCCGAGACCGGCTCGTCGCAGACGATGATCTCGGGCCGCAGGGCGAGCGCGCGGGCGATGCCGATGCGCTGCCGCTGACCGCCGGAGAACTGGTGCGGGTAGCGGTTGATGTGCTCCGGGTTGAGCCCGACCACGTCCAGCAGCTCCTGCACCCGCTGCCGCTTGCTGCCCTTCGGGGCCGCCTCCGGGTGGATGTCGAACGGCTCGCCGACGATGTCGCCCACCGTCATCCGCGGGTTCAGCGAGGTGTACGGGTCCTGCATCACCATCTGCATGTTCCGGCGCAGCCGGCGCAGCTCCGACCCGGAGGCCTTGAACAGATCCCGGCCCTCCAGCTTGGCCCGGCCGGCGGTCGGGGTCTCCAGCCGCATGAGCAGCCGGGCCAGGGTGGACTTGCCGCAGCCGGACTCGCCGACCACGCCGAGCGTCTCGCCCCGGCGCAGCTCGAAGCTGACCCCGTCGACGGCCTTGACCGCGCCGGTCTGCTTCCTGAACAGCACTCCCTGGGTGATCGGGAAGTGCTTGACCAGGTTGTCGACGGCGAGGATCGTCTCGCCACGGACCTTGGTCGGGCTAGCGGGCGCTGTCATCACGGACCTCCTGCGCGAAGTGGCACGCGCTGGTCCGGCCGTCGCCGAGGACCAGGTCGTGCGGCACCACGTCCACGCAGACCTGCTGCGCGTACGGGCACCGGGGGTGGAACGGGCAACCGGAGGGGATGCGCATCAGGTTCGGCGGCAGCCCCTTGATCGTCGAGAGCGCCTGCCCGCGTACGTCCAGCCGCGGGATCGACTCCAGAAGTCCCTTGGTGTACGGGTGGGCCGGCGCCCGGTACAGCGAGCGCACGTCGGCGTGCTCGACGATCCGGCCGGCGTACATGACGGCGATCCGGTCCGCGACGCCGGCGACCACGCCGAGGTCGTGGGTGATCAGGATCATCGCCATGTCGAGGTCACGGCGCAGGTCGGCGAGCAGGTCCATGATCTGGGCCTGCACGGTGACGTCCAGCGCGGTGGTCGGCTCGTCGGCGATCAGCACCTTCGGGTTCAGGGCGAGCGCCATGGCGATCATGACGCGTTGCCGCATCCCGCCGGAGAACTGGTGCGGGTAGTCCCCGAGCCGCTTCGCCGCGGCCGGGATCTTGACCAGGTCCATCAGCTCGGCGGCCCGCCGGCGCGCGTCGGCCCGGGACATCCCCTCGCGCTGGCGCAGCGTCTCGCCGATCTGCCAGCCGACCGGGAAGACCGGGTTCAACGCGGAGAGCGCGTCCTGGAAGATCATCGCGATCTCCTTGCCGCGCACCTGCCGGCGCTGCTCCTCGGACTGCGTCAGCAGGTCGCGGCCCTGATAGAGGATCTGGCCGGACCGGACGTGCGCCGGGGGAGTGTCCAGGATGCCCATGATCGCCTGGGCGGTGACCGACTTGCCGGAGCCGGACTCGCCGAGCACGGCCAGGGTCTCGCCCGGGTCGAGGTGGTACGACACCCCGTTGATCACCTTGGCCACACCCTCCCGGGTGCGGAACTCGACGTGCAGGTCCCGTACCTCGAGCAGGTGGCCACCCGGCGGGGTGGGGGAGGCCGGGGTCGGTACGACAGCGGACTGGGTCATGTGTGTCACCGCAGCTTCGGGTCGAAGGCGTCGCGGATCGCGTCGCCCAGCATGATGAAGGCGAGCACGGTCAGCGCCAGGAAGGCGGAGGGGACGACCAGCGGGGTCGCGGACTCCCGCATGTGCACCCGGCCGGCGTCGATGTCGATGCCCCAGGAGATGGTCGGGGCCTTGAGGCCGATGCCGAGGAAGCTCAGCGTGGCCTCGGCGGCGATGAACGAGCCGAGCGCGATGGTGAGCACCACGATCGCCGGGGCGAGCGCGTTCGGCAGGATGTGCCGCCACATGATCCGGCCGTTGCCGGCGCCGAGCATCCGGGCCGCGGCCACATAGTCCTGCTCCTTGGCGGTGATCACCGAGGAGCGGACCACCCGGGCCGCCGTGGTCCAGCCGAGCACCGCCAGCACGAAGATCACCGCGAACAGCCGGACGTTGTCGCTGCTGGTGCTCACCCGCTTGAGCAGCACGATCGCGGCGAGCAGCAGCGGGATGCCGAGCACGATGTCGATCACCCGGGAGAGCACCGCGTCGACCCAGCGGCCGAAGTAGCCGGCGAGCATCCCGACGACCAACGCGATCAGGCCGGTGAACAGCGCGGAGAGCGCGCCGACCAGGAGCGAGGCGCGCGCCCCGTAGACCGCCCGGGCGTACGTGTCGCAGCCCTGGAAGTCGTACCCGAAGATCGCCCCGCCGGACGGCCCGGCGTGCTGCCGGGAGAGCACGCAGTCGCGCGGGTCGTTGGCGGTGAACAGGGACGGGACGGCGGCCATCGCGGCGACCAGCACGACCAGGGTCAGGCTGACCCAGAAGATCGGGTTGCGGCGCAGGTCGCGCCAGGCGTCGCCGGCCAGGCTGCGCGGCTTCTGCGCCGCGGCCGGGGTGCCCGGCTCGCCGGAGACGCCCCGCCGTGCGGCCTGATTCTCCGTGGCCGCCACGGTTTCGAAATCACTCATAGCGGATCCTCGGGTCGAGTACGGCGTACAGGACGTCCACCACCAGGTTGGAGACGAGGTAGACCACGACCAGCACGCTGACGATGCCCACCACCAGCGGGCCGTCCTCGGTGCGGATGCCGCGGAACAGGTTGAAGCCGACGCCGGGAATGTTGAACACGCCCTCGGTGATGATCGCGCCGCTCATCAGGTTGCCCAGCTCGACGCCGAGGAAGGTGACCACCGGGATGAGCGAGTTGCGCAGCACGTGCACGCTGACGATCCGCCGTTTGACCAGGCCCTTCGATCGGGCGGTGCGGACGTAGTCGGCGCGCAGGTTCTCCGCCACGGAGGTACGGGTCAGCCGCAGCGCGGTGGCCAGCGAGAGCGAGCCGAGCACGATGCCGGGCAGCAGCAGCGCGTACAGGTCCGGCTCGGCGCCGGCGGTGGGCGGGAAGAGCTGCCACTTCACGCCGAGGAAGTACTGGGCCAGCGGGGCGAGCACGATGGTCGGGATGCCGAGCACCAGCAGGGTGAGCACCAGCGTCGAGTTGTCGAAGATGCCGGCCCGCCGGATGCCGGCGATCACCCCGGCGGTGACCCCGAAGACGACGGTCACGGCCATCGCGATCAGCGCGAGCTGCACGGTGACCGGCCAGGCGGTGGCGAGGATGTCGCCGATCTGCCGTCCGGTCAGCGACTGCCCCAGGTCACCCTGGAGCAGGTTCTTCAGGTAGTCGAAGTAGCGGTAGAAGAAGCCGCCGACGCCGGTGGCGTCCAGGTGGTACTTCTCGGTCAGGTAGGCCCGCTGGGCCGCGGTGACGGGGCGTTCCCCCGCGAGCGCCTGGATGGGGTCGCCCTGGCCGGCGAACATCAGCGCGTAGACGATCAGGGTGGTCCCGAAGAAGGCGAGGACCATCTGGAGCAGTCTCCGCAGAATGAAGCGGAACATACTGTGAAGTCTCTCTGAAAAGGGGCGAAGGGTACGCCGTCCCGCGGGTCGGGCCACCCGCAGGTGGCCCGACCCGTCGTACGGGGCTGTTACTTGACGGCCTCGATCTTCAGCAGGTTGACCCGGTCGAAGAGGTCGACCTCGACGTTCTTGACCTTGGTCGAGTGGCCGAAGTTGTTCTGGCCGTACCGGAGCGGGATCACCGGCATGTCCTCGGCCAGGAGGTCCTCCGCCGCCTGGTACTTCCTGATCGCCTCGTCCTGCGTCGGGGCGCTGGCGCCCTCGGCGAGCAGCTTGTCGAACTGCGGGTTGCTGTAGCCGTAGTAGTTCGACGAGCCGTTGGTGCTGTACAGCGGGCCCAGGTAGTTCTCCATGGACGGGTAGTCCATGACCCAGCCCATCCGGAACAGGCCGACCGACTGCTTCTGCTTGAGCTTGGTCAGCAGGTCCGCGAACTTCGGCTCGGCGGTGCCGACGCACTCCACGCCCAGGTTGGTCTTGAGCTGGTTGCAGGTGGCGTCGATCCAGTCCTTGTGGCCGCCGTCGCCGTTGTAGGACAGCTCGATCTTCTTCGGGCCGCCCGCGGCCTCGTACATCGCCTTGGCCTTGGCCGGGTCGAACTGACCGGCCGCGCCGATGGTGTCCTCCCGGTAGCCGGCGACGACCGGCGATACGAACGAGCGGGCCGGCTGCTGCGAGCCCTTGAAGATCGACTTGGTGATCTCCTCGCGGTCGATCGCCATCGAGATGGCCTTGCGCACCTCGGGCTTGCTGAACTCCTTCTGGAAGGTCGGGAAGGCCAGCACCTGGAGCGACGAGGCGGGGCTCTGCTGGAACCGGTCGCCGAGGTCGGTCGGGGCGGTCGACAGGTTCTCGGTCGGGATCTCCTTGATCACGTCAAGGTTGTCCGACAGCACGTCCGCGTACGCGGCCGTCATCTGCTGGTAGATCCGGAACTCGACGCCGTGCACCTTCGGCTGCTGGCCGGGGAAGGCGTCGTACTTCTCCACCTCGACCTTGGCGTCGTGCTGCCAGGTGCCCTTCATCTTGAACGGGCCCTGACCGATCGGCGCCTGCTCGTACCCCTCGGCCAGCACGCCCGGGGCGGAGAAGGCCGCCTTGGGCAGCGGGTAGAAGGCGGTGTAGCCCAGCATCGACTTGAAGTCGACGTACGGCTGGGAGAGCGTCACGGTGAAGGTCAGGTCGTCGACCTTCTTGAGGCCGCTCAGCGTCTTGGCCTTCGGCTTCTCGCCCTGCAGGTCCTCGTAGCCGGCGACCTTCTCGAAGAAGTAGCTGGAGTTCTGGCCGTTCGGGGCGTACGCGCCGTAGTTCCAGGCGTCGATGTAGTTGTCGGCCGTGACCTTCTCGCCGTTGTGGAAGGTGTAGCCGGGCTTCAGCTTGATCGTCCAGACCTTGTTGTCCGACGACGTCACCGACTGGGCCGCCACCTCGTACGGCTTGTTCGACTGGTCGTAGTCGACCAGGGGGCTGAACAGGGCGGCCAGCACCTGCGAGCCACTCGTCTCGTTGGTGTTGGTCGGGACCAGGTGCTGCGGCTCAGCGATCTCGATTCGCACGGCCGCGTTGGGGTCGCTCTTGCCGCCCTCGCCGCCCGTGCCGCAGGCCACCAGGCCCAGGGTCACCGCGAGCGGGAGGGCGGTCCAGGCAGCGAGCCTACGAACACGCATGGGGGCTCCTCATCTCCTCACGCTGCGCAGTCAGGCCCGGCGCTGGGTAACGCTGCGCAACGACCGGCAACGGTAAGTCGCCGTGGGTCGCTTCGGCAACGAGAGCGTTGCGAAGCGATAACGGAGTGGGGATCCCCGGCTTGTGCGCGTCTCGCCGTTCTGCTACGCGATTTGGGCTCCAGTGCTGGTCAGTGGCCGGATTGGGATCGTCCGGCCGTGCCTCCGGCGCCCTGTCCACCTGCTCGCGCGGTTGTCGACCGGCTGTCCGCTGCGCCCCGGTCGATCATCGCCTGTCCGTCCCCCCATGTGGGGCAATCCACAGCCGGTAACTCTCGGTGACGAAACCCACGTAACAGATCGTCACCATTCCCTGTCGTCGTTCCGGGCGGGCCGGGCCGTGAGACGATCCAGACGTGACGGCGACGATCCTGGACGGCAAGGCGACCGCGGCGGAGATCAAGGACGAGCTGCGGGCGCGGGTCAAGGCGCTGGCGGAGCGCGGCATCACCCCCGGACTCGGCACGGTCCTGGTCGGCGCCGACCCCGGTTCCCAGGCGTACGTCAACGGCAAGCACCGGGACTGCGCCGAGGTGGGCATCGCCTCGATCCGGCGCGAGCTGCCCGCCGACGCCACCCAGGACCAGCTCGACGCGGTCCTGACCGAGCTGAACGCCGACCCGGCCTGCCACGGCTACATCGTCCAGCTCCCGCTCCCGGCGCAGCTGGACACCCAGCGGGCGCTGGAGATGATCGACCCGGCCAAGGACGCCGACGGCCTGCACCCGGTCAACCTGGGTCGCCTCGTCCTCGGCTACCCGGGGCCGCTGCCCTGCACCCCGCGCGGCATCGTCGAGCTGCTGCGCCGGCACGACGTCGGGCTGAGCGGCGCGAAGGTGGCGGTGGTCGGCCGGGGCAACACGGTGGGCCGGCCGCTCGGCCTGCTGCTCACCCGGCGCAGCGAGAACGCCACGGTGACCCTCTGCCACACCGGCACCCTCGACCTCGCCGCGCACACCCGGGAGGCGGACATCGTCATCGTCGCGGCCGGCGTGCCCGGGCTGCTCACCGCCGAGATGGTCACCCCGGGTGCGACCGTCGTCGACGTCGGCATCACCCGGGTGATCGGGGCCGACGGCAAGGGCCGCTACACCGGCGACGTCGACCCGGGAGTGGCCGAGGTGGCCGGCAAGCTGGTGCCGATGCCGGGCGGGGTCGGTCCGATGACCCGGGCCATGCTGCTCACCAACGTGGTCGAGCGGGCCGAGCGGCAGGACTGACCACCCGAGCGGGTCATAACCGTCCGCCCCTGGCCGGAACGGTGTCAGGATGGCTGATACGGTCCGGAAAACCGACTGGCATCAGGGAGTGGGACGACCATGGGTAAGAAGGTCACTGTCGTCGGGGCCGGCTTCTACGGCTCCACCACCGCACAGCGCCTGGCCGAGTACGACGTCTTCGACACCGTCGTGATCACCGACATCGTGGAAGGCAAGCCGGCGGGTCTCGCGCTGGACCTCAACCAGTCGCGCGCCATCGAGGGCTTCGAGACCAAGGTCGTCGGCGTCACCACCGGCCCGAACGGCGAGGGCTACGAGGCCATCGAGGGCTCCGACGTCGTCGTCATCACCGCCGGCCTGCCCCGCAAGCCGGGCATGAGCCGGATGGACCTGCTGGAGACCAACGCCAAGATCGTCCGCCAGGTCGCCGAGAACGTCGCCAAGTACGCCCCGAACGCCGTCGTCATCGTCGTCTCCAACCCGCTCGACGAGATGACCGCGCTGGCCCAGCTCGCCACCCAGTTCCCGAAGAACCGGGTGCTCGGCCAGGCCGGCATGCTGGACACCGCGCGGTTCTCCAACTTCGTCGCCGAGGCGCTGAACGTACCGGTCAAGTCGGTGCGGACCCTGACCCTGGGCTCGCACGGCGACACCATGGTCCCGGTCCCGTCGAAGAGCACCGTGGACGGCAAGCCGCTGCGTGACGTCATGCCGGCCCAGCAGATCGAGGAGCTGGTCGTCAAGACCCGCAACGGTGGCGCCGAGGTCGTCGCGCTGCTGAAGACCGGCTCGGCGTACTACGCCCCGTCGGCCGCCGCCGCCCGGATGGCGAAGGCCGTGGCCGAGGACTCCGGCGACGTCATGCCGGTCTGCGCCTGGGTCGACGGCGAGTACGGCATCTCCGGCGTCTACCTGGGCGTCGAGGCCGAGATCGGCCGCGAGGGCGTCCGGCGGGTCGTCGAGACCGACCTGGACGCCGACGAGCTGGCCAGCCTCAAGGAGGCCGCCGAGGCCGTCCGCGCCAAGCAGGCCGACGTCGCCAACATGTGACCCGAGAACCACCGCCGAAAGGGCGGGCCGGCTCCCGCCGGCCCGCCCTTTCCCGTCCCTCCGGCCCAGCTCCCCCCTCCGCCCCAGCTCCGTTGATCAAGGAGTTTGCGTCGCGGCCGGCGCGGTTTCTGACGCAAACTCCTTGGTCAACAGGGGCGAGGGTGAGGGCTGGGGGAGGGGTCAGAGGGGGGTGAAGGGGTGGCCGAGGTGGGGGGTGGCGAGGGTTACCGGGGTCAGGGAACGCAGGAGGGTTGTGCGGGTGGTGCGGGCCGTCAACGGGTCCTGCTCGTGGGCGTAGGGGAGCGTCGGGTCGACCAGTTGCACGGTGTGGACCAGCAGGTCGCCGGTGACCAGGAGGCGGTCGTCGCCCGAGTCGACCAGCACGGACTGGTGGCCGGGGGTGTGCCCGGGGGTGCTCAGCACGCGTACCCCGGGGGTCAGGTCGGTGTCACCGTCGACCAGCCGGAGCTGGCCGGCGGCGCGCAACGGCCCCAGCAGCCGGGCCGGCAGCTCCGGGTGGAACAGGGCCAGCGCGTCCAGCTCGGCGCGCTGCAGCAGGTGCTCCGCATTGGGGAAGAGCGATCCCGCCCAGCCGACGTGGTCGCTGTGCAGGTGGGTGAGCACCACGGTCCGCACGTCCGCCGGGTCGATGCCGGCCGCGGCCAGCTCCGCCGGCAGCCGCCCGGGCACCGGCGCCCAGCCGGCGGCGAGCGAATCGGCCGGGCCGATGCCGGCGTCGACCAGGGTGACCGGGCCGTCCCCGGTACGCAGCGCGAAGCAGCGGAACGGCAGCCACCAGCGCCCGTCCGGGGTGACCGTGTCCGGGTCGCGGCGGTCCGCCGCCGCCCACTGGGCGGCGGTGGCGTCCGGGAACGCCTCCTCCCGGGGCTGGAAGAAGGGCCCCGCCCCGTCGAGCAGGGCGGTGACCGTGATAGACCCGACCGTGTGATCCAGCGGCATCCGGGAAGGATGGCACCGCGGCCCGTCCCGGGCGACCCCGTTTCCACAGGGTGAGGCCGGCTGGGGAGCCCCGGTCAGTTTCCAGTACGCTCGTACTGCTTGAGCATGTGTCCCCCGAGAGGAGCGCCGGCCGATGGCGAAGATCAAGGTAAACAACCCGGTCGTGGAAATCGACGGCGACGAGATGACCCGGATCATCTGGAAGCAGATCCGGGAGCAGCTGATCCTGCCGTACCTCGATGTCGACCTGCACTACTACGACCTGTCGATCCAGCACCGCGACGAGACCGACGACCAGGTCACCGTCGACGCCGCGAACGCGATCAAGGAGCACGGCGTCGGCGTCAAGTGCGCCACGATCACCCCGGACGAGGCCCGGGTGGAGGAGTTCGGCCTGAAGAAGATGTGGCGGTCGCCGAACGGCACCATCCGCAACATCCTCGGCGGCGTCGTCTTCCGCGAGCCGATCATCATGTCCAACGTGCCGCGGCTCGTCCCGGGCTGGACCAAGCCGATCATCATCGGCCGGCACGCGCACGGCGACCAGTACAAGGCCACCGACTTCGTCGTCCCCGGCCCGGGCACGGTGACCATCACCTACACCCCGGCCGACGGCGGCGCGCCGATGGAGATGGAGGTCGCCAACTTCCCGGGCGGCGGCGTCTCCATGGGCATGTACAACTTCGACGACTCGATCCGGGACTTCGCCCGCGCCTCCATGCGCTACGGCCTGGACCGCGGCTACCCGGTCTACCTGTCGACGAAGAACACCATCCTCAAGGCGTACGACGGCCGGTTCAAGGACATCTTCGCCGAGGTGTTCGAGAACGAGTTCAAGTCGGAGTTCGAGGCCGCCGGCATCACCTACGAGCACCGGCTGATCGACGACATGGTCGCCGCCGCGCTCAAGTGGGAGGGCGGCTTCGTCTGGGCCTGCAAGAACTACGACGGTGACGTGCAGTCGGACACCGTCGCGCAGGGCTTCGGCTCGCTGGGCCTGATGACCTCCGTGCTGATGACCCCGGACGGCCGCACCGTCGAGGCCGAGGCCGCGCACGGCACCGTCACCCGGCACTACCGGCAGTGGCAGAAGGGCGAGAAGACCTCGACCAACCCGATCGCCTCGATCTACGCCTGGACCCGGGGCCTGGCCCACCGGGGCAAGCTGGACGGCACCCCGGCGGTCACCGAGTTCGCCAACACGCTGGAGCAGGTCATCGTCGAGACCGTCGAGGGCGGCCAGATGACCAAGGACCTCGCGCTGCTCATCTCGCGGGACGCCCCGTGGCTGACCACCGACGAGTTCATGAACGCGCTCGACGAGAACCTGGCGCGCAAGCTCGCCGCCTGATCCTCGCCCGGGTCACCGACCGAGCCCGCCGGCGCCACGCCGGCGGGCTCCGTCGTGTCCGGCCCGCGTCACCGGAGGGGGCAGCGGTTCGTTGAGCAGGGTGGACGAGATGCCAGTCCCGTCCAGGAAGGTTGACCGCGGTCGCCTCACGGTCTGAGTGCCGATCAGCCAACCTTCCCGGCTGTCGCGCGCAGCCGCCGTCCCTTCCCTTGCGGGGGGCCCTGTCCCGGGCCCCCCGCGCCCTGTTGTGCGCGCCTTCCGGCTGTTAACAGGGGGCCCCTGCGCTACCGGAGGCGTTAAGAAGGGGCCCTTCCTTTCAGGCGGCGCGGAGCAGTTCCGCCGCCCGCTCCGGGGCGATGTCGTTGATGAAGACGCCCATCGCCGACTCCGTGCCGGCCAGGTACTTCAGCTTGTCCTTGGCCCGCCGGATGCTGAACAGCTGCAGGTGCAGGTGCCCCAGCTCGCGGTCCACCCGTACCGGGGCCTGGTGCCAGGCGGCGATGTAGGGCATCGGCAGGTCGAACAGCCCGTCGAAGCGGCGCAGCACGTCCAGGTAGAGCGGGCCGAAGGCGTCCCGCTCGGCGTCGTCCAGCGCGGGGACGTCCGGCACCGGCCGGTGCGGGGCCACGTGCACCTCGAACGGCCAGCGGGCGGCCGCCGGCACGTACGCCGTCCAGTGCTCGTTGGCCGCCACCACCCGGTCCCCGGCGGCGCGCTCGGCGGCGAGCACGTCCGCGTACAGGTTGCCGCCTCCGGTGCGCTCGGCGTGCCGGCGGGCGGCGGCGAGCATGGTGCGGGTCCGGGGCGTGACGAAGGGAAACGCGTAGATCTGCCCGTGCGGGTGGTGCAGGGTCACGCCGATCTCCACGCCCCGGTTCTCGAACGGGAAGACCTGCTCCACCCCGGGCAGCGCGCCCAGCGCGGTGGTGCGGTCGGCGAGGGCGTCCAGCACGGTCCGCACCCGGCGCGGGGAGAGGCTGGCGAACGAAGCGTGGTGGTCGTCGGTGAAGCAGACCACCTCGCACCGGCCGCGCCCGGGGCGGACCGGGGTGAACGGGGTGATCTCGGGGGCCGGCTCCTCGGCGACCCGCTGGCTCAGCGACGGGAAGCGGTTCTCGAAGACGGCCACGTCGTAGTCGGGGGCCGGGATCTCGCTGAGCCGGTCACCCCGGGACGGGCAGAGCGGGCACTCGTCGGCCGGGGGGAGGAAGGTGCGGGTCTGCCGGTGCACCGCCACCGCAACCCACTCGTCGGTGAGCGGGTCGTACCGGAGCTGGGAGGCGCGCGGCGGCGGGGGCAGCTCCCGCCGGTCCGGCTGGTCGCGGACCGCGTCGTCCCGCTCGTCGAAGTAGATCAGCTCACGGCCGTCGGCCAGCTCGATCTGCGTACGCTTCACTCCGCCCCCTCGTTGCTGGTCACGATCACCAGCTCGCCCACCCTGTCCTCGAGTACCCGTCGCGCCTCTGGTGCCAACCGGTCGTCGGTGACCAGTACGTCCGCCGCGTCCAGGCCGACGATCGAGGAGATGCCGACCGTGCCCCACTTGGTGTGGTCGGCCAGCACGACCAGCCGGTCGGCCGCCGCCACCAGGGCCCGGTCGGTGTCCGCCTCCATCAGGTTGGGCGTGGTGAACCCGGCCCGCTCGCTGATCCCGTGCACGCCGAGGAAGAGCAGGTCGAGGTGGAGCGCCCCGAGCGCCGCCACGGCCAGCGGGCCGACCAGCGCGTCCGAGGGGGTCCGCACCCCGCCGGTGAGCACCACGGTCTGGTCCGGCCGGCCGCCGACGTGCAGGATCTCGGCCACCGGCAGCGAGTTCGTCACCACGGTCAGCCCCGGCACGTCGACCAGGTGGCGGGCCAGCTCGGCGGTGGTCGTACCGGCCGAGAGGGCGACGGCCGCGCCGGGGCGGACCAGCTGCGCCGCCCGGGCGGCGATGGCCCCCTTCTCGGCGGACTGCCGCACCGACTTGGCGCGGAAGCCGGGTTCGTCGGTCGAGCCCGGGCCGGGGAGGGTGGCCCCGCCGTGCACCTTGGCCAGCAGCCCCTGCTCGTGCAGCGTCTCCAGGTCGCGCCGGATGGTCATGTCGGAGACGCCGAACTCGGCGGCCAGCTCGGTGACCCGGACGCCGCCGGCGGCGCGGACCCGGTCCAGGATGGCGGCCTGCCGCTGCCGCGCGAGCACCCGCGGTCACCTCCGCTCTCTCGACCACGTGCCCACGCGGTCGAACGTGTTCCAACAAAGATGAACACTAGCGCGCAGCGGCGCACAGCGGAAGCGGACCCGGGGCGCGGACGCACGACCGCCGCCGTCCCGGGGCGGGACGGCGGCGGCCGGTGGTGCTGATCAGGCGGACTGGAGGCGGGTCTCCACCCAGCCGGTCTCGGTCAGGTGGTCCATCACCCGCTGCACCGCCTCCTCGACGGTCAGGTCCGTGGTGTCCACCACCAGGTCCGCGTCGGTCGGCTCCTCGTACGGGTCGTCGACGCCGGTCATCCCGGTGAGCAGGCCGGCCCGGGCGCGCGCGTACAGGCCCTTGCGGTCGCGCTGTTCGCACACCTCCAGCGGGGTGGCCACGTGGACCAGCAGGAACCCGGCCCCGGCGGCGTGCGCCATCTCCCGGGCGGTGGCCCGGGCCGCCGCGTACGGGGCGATCGGGCAGCAGATGCCGACGCCCCGGTGCCGGGCGATCTCGGCGGCCACCCAGCCGATCCGGCGCACGTTGGCATCCCGGTCGGCCTTGCTGAAGCCCAGCCCGGCGGAGAGCTCCCGGCGCACCACGTCCCCGTCGAGCAGGGTGATGGTCCGGTCGCCGCCCTCGCGCAGCAGGTCGGCCAGCCCGCGGGCGATGGTCGACTTGCCGGAGCCGGAGAGGCCGGTCAGGAAGACCACCAGCCCCCGGTGCCGGCGCGGTGGGCGGGCCCGGGCCAGCTCCTTCGCCACCGCCGGCGGGGTGTGCCACTCCGGCAGCGGGAAGCCCCGGTCCAGCAGGTCCTCGATCTCCTCCTGGCTGAGCGCCAGCCGCCGGTTGCGCGGCGGGATGTCCTCCCGCCACCGCCACTGCCCGTCCCGGTTGTCGTACGCCAACTCCCGGGGGACCAGCACCCGCAGCCCGGCCCCGGAGAGCATGCCCTCGGTGGAGAGCAGGTGGGTCACCCCGTACGCGGCGGCCACCCGGGCCCGCAGCAGGGCGTCGCTGATCTCGTCCCGGCGGCGGGCCAGCGGCACCGCGACCAGGGTGGCCGGGGGCATCCGGTCCCGAGCGGCGAACACGCTGCGCACCAGCGCCTCGGCCGGCAGCCCGCCGACCGCCTCCTCGCCCACCGGGATCAGCACCAGCAGGTGCGCGCCCAGCGTGCGGGCGGCGTGGGCGATCTGCGCGAGCTGCGGCCGGTGCAGCGGACGGTCGGCGAAGACGCCGAGCACCCGCCCCGGGGGCAGCAGCGCCCTGACCTCCTCCGGGCTGCGCCGCAGCCGCTGGAACGGCCCGTGGCCGCCGTCGCCCAGCTCGCGTACCGCGCCGCCGACACCGACGATCCCCTCGCGGACCGGCCAGACGTCGGTCACGTCCATCGCGGCCACCGGGGCGCCCTCGCCGTCGGTGAGCACCAGCGCCCGGCGCAGCGGGTCGTCCAGCACCAGCCCCTCGGCCAGCGCGGCCGGGACCTGAAGGGTCACCGGCACCGGCCAGGGCGTGCCGTCGGCGAGCCGGCCCCGCCGGCTCAGCGAGGCGAGGTCGGCGCGGGTCATGAACCCGGTCAGCGGGGCGTACGCCCCGGTCAGCAGCAAACCCAGATCGGCCAGCTCACCGGTGCGCGGCGCGTACGTCGGCGCGTCCCGCAGCACGTCCTCGGGAAGCACCCACCCGTTGCTCATCGAACCCCCAACTTCACCGGCCGGCCCACAGTTTCTCAGCCGACCGGCGATCGGTCGAGAGCGCCACTCCCCTCCGGGTCGCGGGCGGGCGGACGGCCGGGGGAGTGGTGCCTGCCGGCCGGGACGAGCGGGCGGGGCCGAACCGTTCGCGCCGGATGGCGACGCTGGTCAGTCCGGCGGGCCCGGCCTGCCCGGCTGGGCGGCCCGGTCGCCGGTCGGCGCCTACGCGGCCAGCACCAACTGCGCGGCCGGTCGGCGGCGGAGCCGGCGGGTGACCCGGCGGAGCCGGTGGGTCGCCCGGCGCAGCCGCGACCAGAGGCCCCGCTCGTTCTCCAGCCGCGGCGGGGCGCCGTCGGCGGCGCAGTGCACGAGCAGCGGCAGCCGGGTGTCCCGAGTCCATCCCGCGCCGGTCACCCGGGCCTTCAGCTGCCAGGTGCCCCGGGTCCGGCCGCCGTTGAGCGCGGTGAAGTCGACCGTCGCGGTCACCCGGTGCACGATCCGCACGGCATCCCCGTCGGGCACCCGCTCGGTCTCGACGGTGACCGGCAGGAAGATCTCCTCCTGGGAGTCCCGGTGGCGGGCCACCAGGTCCACCTTCGGCCGGCCGGCCGGGGTGGCGCCCGGCGGCGGCTCGACGCCGGCCACGGGGAAGACCGGCAGGTCCCGGCCGTCGGCGCCGAACCGCATCGGCTCCTCCCCGGCGCAGAGTTGGGCGGCGACGGTGAGCGCGAGGGTCGAACCGGCGACCGACCAGCGCCGCACGGCGGCGTGCGCCCGGACGCCCGCCTCCCACTCGGCCAACCGGCGCAGGTCGGCGACCCGGCCCTGTTCGGCGAGGGACGCGATGGCCCGGTGCAGCGGCGGCAGACCGGCGGCGACGCCCGGGGCGAACCGGTCCCGGATGATCTGCCGGATCTCCCCGGCCACCTGCTCGATCCAGTCCGCCGGGGCGTCGGTCATCCGGCGTCCGCGCAGCCGTTCCACCATCTCGTTGCGCAGCCACCGCCGGTGCAGCCGGTCGCGCAGCGGGCCCGGCGGAATGTGCGCGTCCACGATGTCGAGCGCCTCACGCAGGGCGGCGTAGTACTCGGCCGGCTCCATCCGGTTGGCGGTCACGTTGCCCGCGTCGGCGCGTCGTTGGTGGTGGTAGCAGGTGTAGTCGGCCAGCACGCAGGTCCGCCCGGAGAGCAGGTACGCCCGGACCACCATCCGGTGGTCCTCGAGCCGGCGGTGCGGCCCCTCCGAGAACCGCAGCTCGTGCTTGTCCAGGAACGCCCGCCGGAACAGCTTGTGGCAGGTCAGGCTGTCGATCAGCGGCGCGTTCGCGAGGGTGGCGTCGAACCGGTTCTTCCGGAACAGTTCCCGGGGGACGCTGCGCCGGTGCCCGGCCATCTTGCCGACCACGATGTCCGCGTCGTGCGCCCGGGCGCAGGCGTGCAGCCGCTCAAGCGCCTCGTCCGCGAACCAGTCGTCGTCGTCGGCGAAGAAGACGTACTCGCCCCGGGCGCGCTCCACGCCGACGTTGCGCGGCCGCGACGGCCAGCCCGAGTTCGCCAGGTGCACCACGTGGAAGTGCGGACGGGTGGCGGCCAGGTCGTCGAGGCGTTGCGGTGTGCCGTCGGTCGAACCGTCGTCGACGAAGATCACCTCGAATTCGCCGGCCGGCAGCGACTGGCGCTCCAACGAGGCGATCAGCCGGTCGATGTGCGGCCCGCAGTCGTGCGTGGGCACCACCACGCTCACCTTCGGACACTCCGCGTCGACGATCATCCGATTCCCCCGGTTTGATCGGTGCGGCACCGCCCCGGTCGGCGGCGCCGGCTCCCCATGGTGGACGCCCCACCGGCATGTTCGGTTGCAGGTTCGTTACCGGCAGTTCACCTGACCGAGGTGGGGAGCCGGGCCGGTTTCACGAACGGCGGGTCTCCCGGACCGGGCCCTAGGGGCCGGCCCGGCCAGGATCAGGGAATCGCCGGGGTCGCAGTCGGTCCCGCGGGGTGCCCCGACTCCCTACGCTGGAGCCCGTGACACTGCTCGCGACCGAGTCGCTGACCAAGACGTACGGAGGTCGGGTCACCGCGTTGACCGACCTCACGGTGTCGGTCGAGCCGGGGATCATCGGGCTGGTCGGCGCCAACGGCGCCGGCAAGTCCACCCTCATCAAGATCCTGCTGGGCCTGCTCGCCCCGACCAGCGGTCGGGTTTCCGTGCTCGGCCTCGACCCCACCACCGATCCGGCGGCCGTCCGGGCCCGGGTCGGTTACATGCCCGAACACGACGCGCTGCCGCCCGACCTCTCCGCCGCGGAGCTGGTCACCCACCTGGGCCGGATGAGCGGCCTGCCGCGTACGGTCGCCCGGGAACGGGCCTCCGAGGCGCTGCGCCACGTGGGGCTGCACGAGGAACGCCACCGCGCCGTCGGCGGCTACTCCACCGGCATGAAGCAGCGGGTCAAGCTCGCCCAGGCCCTGGTGCACGACCCCGACCTGCTGCTGCTCGACGAGCCGACCAACGGCCTCGACCCGGCCGGGCGGGACGCCATGCTGGCCCTCATCCACCGGATCGGCACCGAGTTCGGCATCTCCGTGCTGGTCTGCTCCCACCTGCTCGGCGAGGTGGAGCGGATCTGCGACACGCTGGTCGCCATCGACGGCGGCCGGCTGCTGCGCGCCGACCGGGTCGCCGCGATGACCTCCGCCACCGATGTCCTCGCCGTCGAGGTGAGCGAGGGTACGGAGGACCTGGCGAACCGCCTCGCCGGGCTCGGCCTGCCGGTGTCCCGGGAGGGGCGGCTGCTGCTCGTGCCGCTCGCCGACGACGCCACGTACGACCAGATCCTCGGCGCGGTCGCCGAGCTGGACCTGCCGCTGCACCGGCTGGACCAGCGCCGGCACCGGGTGGCCGAACTCTTCGCCACGAGGGAGCCCAGCCATGCCTGAGCCGACCGGCGTCATCCACGACATCGGGTACCAGCGCTACACCGGCCCCCGGCTGGGCCGTCGGCAGGTCTTCGGCGCGCTCTACGTGCACGGGCTGCGGACCGCCTTCGGGCTGGGCCGCTCCGCCAAGGCGAAGATCTTCCCCTGGCTGGTGGTCGGCATCGTGGTGGTGGTCGCCGCCGGGCTGACCGCGGTACGCACCCAGACCGGCCAGGTCGTCATGACGTACGCCCAGTTCGCCGACGCGATGAGCTGGCTGGTCATCTTCTTCGTCGCGGTGGTCGGGCCGGAGCTGGTCTCCCGCGACCTGCACAGCGGCGTCCTGCCGCTCTACTTCTCCCGCCCGCTGCCGCGCGGCGACTACGCGCTGGCCAAGCTCGGGTCGCTGATCACCGCGCTCTGGCTGCTGCTCGGCGCGCCGCAGCTGGTGATGTTCCTGGGTGCGGCGTTCACCACCAAGGACGGGATGGGCGGGGTCTGGGACGAGCTGCTCGACCTGCTGCCCGGCCTGCTGTACGCGGCCCTGTGGGCGGTGGTCTTCGCCTCGGTGGCGCTGCTCATCGCCTCGCTCACCGGCAAGCGGGCGTTCGCGGCCGGCGGCATCGTGGCGGTGTTCCTGATGACGGCCCCGATCGTCGGCATCCTGTCGATCATGCCGTCCCGCACGGTCAACGAGCTGGCGATGCTCGGTTCGCCCACCGCCCTGATCCACGCCGTCGGCCAGTACACCCTCGGCGACCTGCTGGTCCCCGGCGGGCAGACCGAGGATCAGATCGGCGACTTCGGGCCGCTCTACGTCGCCGTTGCCGTGCTGCTGGTGGCCGGCTGCGTCGCCCTGCTGCTGCTGCGATACCGGAAGGTGGCCGCCCGATGACCACGATCAGCGCCGAGCCGGCGGCCCCGGCCACCCCCGCCTCCACCCTTGACCTGGCCGGCGTCTCCCGCTGGTACGGCAACGTGGTGGCGGTCAACGACGTCACCATGCGGCTCGGTCCCGGGGTGACCGGTCTGCTCGGCCCGAACGGCGCCGGCAAGACCACCCTGCTGCACATGATGGCCGGCTTCCTGTCCCCGTCCCGGGGCGCGGTCACCCTGGACGGCGAGCCGACCTGGCGCAACCCGGCCGTCTACCGACGGCTGGGCCTGGTCAGCGAGCGGGAGGCCGTGCACACCTTCCTCACCGCGTACGAGTTCGTGCTGGCCAGCGCGAAGCTGCACCGGCTGCCCGACCCGGAGGCGGCGGCCCGCCGGGCCATCGACCTGGTCGAGATGACCGACGCGCAGGACCGGAAGATCGGCACCTACTCCAAGGGCATGCGGCAGCGCACCCGGGTGGCCGCCGCGCTGGTGCACGACCCGCGGGTGCTGCTCCTCGACGAGCCGTTCAACGGGATGGACCCGCGGCAGCGGCTGCACATGATGGCCCTGCTGCACCGCCTCGGCGACGCCGGCCGGACCATCCTGTTCAGCTCGCACATCCTGGAGGAGGTCGAGCAGGTCTCCGGCACCGTGCAGGTGATGGTGGCCGGCCGGCTCGCCGCCTCCGGCGACTACCGGACCATCCGCCGGCTGATGACCAACCGGCCACACGTGTTCGCGGTCCGCTCCACCGACGACCGGGCGCTCGCGGTCGCGCTGATCGCCGAGGAGTCGGTGACCGGCGTGGAGCTGGGCCGGGCCGGACTCACCGTCCGGGCCGGCGACTACGGCGCCTTCACCCGGGCGCTGCCGAAGATCGCGCTGGCCCGGGGCATCCGGGTCCGGTCGCTGACGCCCGAGGACGAATCGCTGGAGAGCGTCTTCTCCTACCTGGTGGGGAGCTGACCCATGTCGACCGTTACCTGGATCACCGCGCGCGGACTCTTCGGTCGGCGCCGGTTCCTGCTGCTGCTCCCGCTGCCGGCGCTGGTGCTGGCGCTCGCGATCCTGTCCCGCTCGCTCGGCGTCGACCCGGGCCAGTGGGGGCCGGCGGTGCTGGTCGGGCTCGGGCTCGCCGTGGTGCTGCCGGTGATCGCGCTGATCGTCGGCACCGGGGTGCTCGGCGCCGAGATCGACGACGGCACGGTGGTGCACATCCTCACCAAGCCGCTGCCGCGCTGGCAGATCGTGCTGCCCAAGCTGGCGGTGGCCACCGGGGTCAGCGCGGTCACCGTCGCCGTCCCGCTCTACGTCGCGGGCGTGCTCGCCCATTCGGTACGCCTCGGACTGGCGCTCGCCGCCGCGTCGGCGCTGGGCGCGCTGGCGTACTCGGCGCTGTTCCTGGCGCTCAGCCTGCTCACCCGCCGGCCGGTGCTGCTCGGCCTGGTCTACGTGCTGATCTGGGAGGGGCTGCTGGGCCGGTTCGTGGACGGCACCAGGGTGCTCTCCATCCAGCAGTGGGTGATCGCGCTGGCCGACCGGATGGCCCCCACCGACCTGCTCGGCACCACCGTCTCGGTCCCCGTCGCCGCGGTCCTCACCGCCCTCGTCGCGGTCGGTTCCACGGTCCTCGCCATCGACCGCCTCCGCTCCTTCAGCGTGGCCGGCGAAACGAGCTGACCTCTCCCGCCGCCGCCCCACCCTCCCCGGGGCGGCGGCCCGTCCGCCCGCCGAGCCCACCTCGGCGGGCGGACCACCCCCTCGCCCCCTCACCTCGCCGTGGGGCCTGATTCAGGGAAATAGTGGCCTCGGCGGCGCGGATAACCACTATTTCCGTGAATTAGTGCGGATCTTGGGCGGGCGTGGGCGTGGGCGTGGGCGCGGGGGCGGCGCGAGGCGCGGAGCGCGGGCGGAATGGGGTGGGTTAGAAGGCGCAGGCGATGACCAGTTCGGGGGTGCGGTCGGGGAGGAGGTCGAGCTTGGCGATCCGGCCGGCCGCCCGGACGTCGTCGGCGACCAGGGTGAGCTGGTCGAGCAGGGCGGCCGGGCCGAGCGCCTCGGCCAGTGGCACCTCCGCCTTCATCGACAGCTTCCGCTCCGACTTGGCCCGGCGCACCTGACTCAGCGCGTCCGCGGCCAGCCGCAGCAGCTCGGGATCGCCCGGCGCCTGCACCGCCCGACCCACCTCGTAGGTGGTGGGCCAGGGAGCGCGGTGCACCGAGCCGTACCGCCACCAGGACCACACCTCCTCGGTGACGAAGGGCAGCACCGGCGCGAAGAGCCGCAACTGCACCGACAGCGCGGTGGCCAGCGCCGCCCGGGCCGAGTCCGCCCCCGGCCCGGTGCCGTAGGCGCGCTCCTTCACCAGCTCGATGTAGTCGTCGCAGAACCGCCAGAAGAACGCCTCCGTCGCCATCAGCGCGGCGGTGTGGTCGTACCCGTCGAAGGCGGTGGTCGCGGCGGCGACCACGCCGGAGAGTTCGGCGAGCATGGCGGTGTCCAGCGGCTCGGTGGCCGACAGCTCCAGGTCGCGGCGCGGCGTCAGACGCGCCGAGCTGGAGTTGTCGTACGGGGCTCGCAACCCGTCGGCGGCGCCCAGCCCGAGCGCGAACTTCGACGCGTTGAGCAGCTTGGTGGCGAGGCGACGACCCACCTTGATCTGCGCCGGGTCGAAGGAGAGGTCCATGCCGGGCTTGCCGTTGGCCGCCCAGTAGCGGACCGCGTCCGAGCCGTTCTGCTCCAGCAGCGCCATCGGGGTGACCACGTTCCCCTTGGACTTGGACATCTTCTTCCGGTCCGGGTCCAGGATCCAGCCGGAGAGTTCCACGTCCCGCCAGGGCAGCACGCCGAACTCCAGGTGGGAGCGGACCAGGGTGGCGAAGAGCCAGGTCCGGATGATGTCGTGGCCCTGCGGACGCAGGTCCATCGGGAAGACCCGGCGGAACAGGTCCGGGTCGGTCTCCCAGCCGCCGACGAGCTGCGGGGTCAGCGACGAGGTGGCCCAGGTGTCCAGCACGTCCGGGTCGCCGACGAAGCCGCCCGGCACCCCGCGCCGCGCCTCCTCGTAGCCGGGCGGCGGCTCGCTGGACGGGTCGACCGGCAGCATCGCCTCATCCGGCGTGAGCGGGTGCGACCAGTCCGGCTCGCCGGCGTCGTCGAGCCGGTACCACACCGGCACCGGCACGCCGAAGAACCGCTGCCGGCTGACCAGCCAGTCGCCGGTCAGGCCACCCACCCAGTGTTCGTAGCGGTGCCGCATGTGCTCCGGCACCCAGTGCAGCTCCCGGCCCCGGGCCAGCAGTTCCTCCCGCAGTCCGGCGTCCCGGCCGCCGTTGCGCAGGTACCACTGCCGGGTGGAGACGATCTCCAGGGGCCGGTCGCCGCGCTCGTAGAACTTGACCGGGTGGGTGATCGGGCGCGGCTCGCCGACCAGGTCGCCGGCGTCGGCCAGCAGCTCCACGATCGTCCGCCGGGCCCCGTTCACGGTCTGGCCGGCGAGCGCCGCGTACGGCTCCGCCGGCACGCCGGCCGGCGGCTCCGGCAGCAGCCGCCCGTCCCGGCCGATCACCACCCGGGTGTCGAGCTGGAGTTCCCGCCACCAGGTCACGTCGGCCAGATCACCGAAGGTGCACACCATCGCGATGCCGGTGCCCTTCGCCGGGTCCGCGAGCGGGTGTGCGTGCACCGGCACCTCGACCCCGAAGACCGGGCTCCGCACCGACGTGCCGACCAGGTCCGCGTACCGCTCGTCGCCGGGCTGGCAGACCAGCGCCACGCAGGCCGGCAGCAGCTCGGGGCGGGTGGTGTCGATCAGCACCTCCCGCCCGTCCGGCGCGTGGAACCGCAGCCGGTGGTACGCGCCCGGCCGCTCGCGGTCCTCCAGCTCCGCCTGGGCCACCGCGGTGGCGAACCCGACGTCCCAGAGCGTCGGCGCCTCGGCCTGGTACGCCTCGCCCCGGGCCAGGTTGCGCAGGAACGCCCGCTGGCTGGTCGCCCGGGCCAGCCGACCGATCGTGGTGTACGTCAGCGACCAGTCCACCGACAGCCCGAGCCGCCGCCACAGCGCCTCGAAGACCTGCTCGTCCTCGGCGGTGAGCCGCTCGCACAGCTCGATGAAGTTGCGCCGGGAGATCGCGGTCGGCTTCTTCCGGGCGTCGTCGCTCACCGGGGTGGCCGGCGGCGTCCAGTCCGGGTCGTACGGCAGGGCCGGATCGGGGCGCACCCCGTACACGTTCTGCACCCGCCGTTCGGTGGGCAGGCCGTTGTCGTCCCACCCCATCGGGTAGAAGACCGTGCGGCCGCGCATCCGCTGGAACCGGGCCACCATGTCGGTGTGGGTGTACGAGAAGACGTGCCCCATGTGCAGCTCGCCGGATACGGTCGGCGGCGGGGTGTCGATCGAGTACACATCCGAGCGCTCCTTGGAGCGGTCGAACGCGTACGTGCCGTCCTCCTGCCAGCGGCGCGCCCAGGTCTCCTCGATGCCGTCCAGGGTGGGACGCTCGGGGACGCCGGCGCGGGCCGTCCTCGCCGTATCGGTCATCGCCCGATCGTAGGCACCCGGTGACGGATCGCTCCACAGCTTTGCCGCTGCGGCGTCCGGGCGCGCCGCGCCGCCAGCCCGGGCCGCACCCGGACGGGCGGCCGGTGGGGCGTCAGCGGGCGGTCAGGCCGCTCCCCGGACCCTGGGTGGCGAGCTGGAAGTAGACCCGGCCGCCCTGCAACGCGTTGACCCGGGCCAGGATGGTGGAGACCGGGGCGTAGTGGTTGCGCTCGTCCGGGTCGGTGCACGCCCCGGAACCGGGGTCGCCGCCGGAGAGGATGCCCAGCGCCTTGCCGTCGGACTCGGTGAAGAGCGGGCCGCCGCTGTCGCCCGGCCGGGCGCAGATGTGCACGTCGATGCCGCCGGCGGTCTTGTCGTAGATCTCGCCGCACCGGGTGCCGGGCAGGTAGCCGGCGCCGGCGCCGGAGTCGACGTACTCCTCGCCGGACTTCGGCGTGTAGCCGGAGCCGGTCGCGCAGACCACCCAGCCGGTCTGGATGGCGCTGTAGGGCATCACTCCCCTGATCGACACGTCCCGGGACGTGCAGTTCGTGCGATCCGCCGGGCACCAGTAGTTGACCAGGCTCGGTCCGGCGGCGGCGGGGTACTTCCAGCGCTCCAGCGCTCCCGGCTGGTACGGCATGATCGCGTAGTCGTTCGGGAAGGCGTTCTCGGCCAGCACCGGGGCGGTCGACTCGATCGACACCGGCACCTTCGGCCCGAGGAACTGGTGCCACGTCGTGTCGACGTGCTGGTGCCGCCCGCCGACCACGCAGTGCCCGGCGGTCAGGATGTACCACTTCCCGGTCCGGGTGCGGAGGTTGAAGCCGACCGTGCAGCCGCCGACCGTTCCGTCGTCCCGCGGCACGTCCAGCCGGATGCCGCCGCGCATCGGCGCCTGCGCGCAGTAGCGCGGGTCGCACGCCTTCGGCACGGCGCCCGCCGGCCGGGGCCGGGCCGTCGCGGGCACGCCGGCGGCGGCGAGCGCTTCGGCCAGCCGGCTGTCGTCGGCCGCGATCCGTCCCCCGGTGACCACCGACAGCGCGTTGCGCGGCACGTCCACCAGGACGTCCTCGCCGGCGGTTCCGCCGAGCGCGGCCGCGAGCCGGGTCGCCGCGTCGGTGAGCCGGCGCAGCGAGTGGCGTACCGCGACCACCCGGATGTGCGTGGCGTCCGCCGCGCCGGCCACGGCCGCGCGCATGGCGGCGGGGTCGGTGGCGGCGACGACGAGCACGCCGCCGGCCGTCTGGTCCAGCCACATGCCGGCGTACGCGTCGGGCTGGTCGGCGGCCAGCCGGTCGGCGAGCGGGCCGGAGAACTCCTGCAGGGCGAGCCGCCGGGCCGCCTCGGTGGCCGAGACGTCGTAGCGCTCGCGCAGGTAGGCGATCGAGGCGGGGGCGGCCGCGGCGACCTGGGCGGCCGGCCGGGCGGCTGCGGCGGTCCCGTCCCCGGGGGACGCCGGCCGCCCGCCGGTGGTGGTCCGGCCGGTGCGGTTACCGAGGCCGGCCTGCGCGGCGGTCGTCGAGTCGTCCGCCGCGAAGGCGGCGTCGGGCCGGCCGGTGGCTGTCGCGGCGGCCGGCGACCGGTCGGCGTCACCACCCCGGCTCAATCCCACCGCGGTCGCCCCGATCGTGCAGGCGACGACAACTCCGGCAACAACCACGCGTCGGCGGATACGCACGCCGCGAACCTCCCCGTGTCGGCGATGCCGATCGGCCCGGTCGACGTCCGGCGTCGGGTCGTCCCGGCTGGGACCGGGGGACGGGGCTGATCAACGAGCCGAGAGTCTAGCCGCAGCAGCCGCCGGTCCGCTCGCCTCCGCGTGACCGCCCCCGCCCCCGCGGTCAGATCAGCGAGTCCCGCCACTGGCGGTGCAGGGCGGCGTACCGGCCACCGGCGGCGGCCAGCTCGGCCGGCGGCCCGTCCTCCACGATCCGGCCGCCGTCGAGCACCAGCACCCGGTCGGCGGTCTCCACCGTGGAGAGCCGGTGCGCGATGACCAGGGCGGTACGGTCCCGCAGCACGCTGCGCAACGCCCGCTGCACCAGGCGCTCGGTCGGTACGTCCAGTGACGAGGTGGCCTCGTCCAGGATCAGCACGCGCGGGTCGGCCAGGAACGCCCGGGCGAACGCGACGAGCTGGCGCTGCCCGGCCGAGAGCCGGCCACCCCGGCGGTGCACGTCGGTGGCGTACCCGTCGGGAAGCGCGGTGATGAAGTCGTGCGCGCCGATGGCGCGGGCGGCGGCCGCCACCGCCGCGTCGTCGGCATCCGGCCGGCCGAACCGGATGTTCTCCGCCACCGAACCGCTGAACAGGTGGTTCTCCTGGGTCACCAGCACGATCGCCCGGCGCAGCTCGGCGTCGGCCAGGTCCCGCAGGTCCACCCCGTCCAGGCTGACCGTCCCGGCGGCCGGGTCGTGGAACCGGGCGAGCAGCTTGGCGATGGTGGACTTGCCGGCACCGGTCGGCCCGACCAGCGCGACGGTCTGCCCGGCCGGCACGGTCAGCTCCAGCCCGGCCAGGATCGGCGTCTCCGGCCGGTAACCGAAGGAGACCGACCGGAACACCACCGTGCCGGGGCACGCGACCGCGGGCAGCCGTACCGGCCGCTCCGGCTCGGCCACCGCGGGCCGCTCGTCGAGCACCCCGGCCAGCTTCTCCAACGCGGCGGTGGCCGACTGGAGGGCGTTGTAGAACTGGCTCAGCTCCTCCATCGGCTCGAAGAAGCGGCGCAGGTAGAGCAGGAAGGCGGCGAGCACGCCGACCTCGGTCTGGCCGCCCAGCACCCGGGCGCCGCCGTAGCCGAGCACCAGCGCGGCGGTCAGGTTGCCGATCAGCCGGATGCCCGGCGAGTAGACCGCGATCAGCCGGAACGCCGCCAGGCTGGCCTGCCGGTAGTCGTCGTTCACCGCCGCGAAGATGCGCCGGTTGCGCGACTCCCGCCGGTACGCCTGCACCGCCCGGATGCCCCGCAGCGACTCGACGAAGTGGACGATGACCAGGGCCACCGTCTCCCGGGCCCGGCGGTACGCCCCGGCGGACGCGCGGGCGAACCAGCGGGACAGCAGGAACAGGAACGGGAAGGCGAGCAGGGTGACCGCGGCCAGCGGCGGGTCCAGCCAGAGCAGGATGCCGGCCACCGACAGCACCGAGAGCGCCGCCATCACCAGCTTGTCGATCCCGCCGTCGACCAGCTCGGCGATCGAGTCCAGGTCGCTGGTCAGCCGGGCCACCATCCGCCCGGAGGCGTAGCGCTCGTGGAACCCGACGTCGAGGCGGAGGAAGTGGTCGTACACCAGCCGGCGGAGATCGAGCAGGACGGCCTGGCCGATCCGGGCGGCGAGGGTGAGGAAACCGCGGCGGGCCCCGTACTCGGTGCCGGTGGCGACGGCGAAGGCGGCGGCGACGGCGACCAGCGGACCGGGGTCGCCGGCCCGCAGCGGGCCGATGCCCCGGTCGATGCCGAGCATGACGAGGTACGGGCCGGCCATCGCGGCGGCGTTCTGGACGAGCAGCAGGATCACCGCCAGCCCGAGCCGGCCCCGGTGCGGCCGCAGCAGCCGGCCGAGCAGCGACCGGCTGCGGGCGCGGAGCCGGGCCACCGCCTCCGGGGTGGTGTCCTCGGCCCGGCTGCGGTCGGCGTCCGGGTCGGTGGCCCGCCCCCGCCAGCGGGACAGGTCGACGTCCTCGTCCGGAGCCCGGCGTGGCCGGGGGACCGGGGGCGGCCCGTCGGACGGGGCAGCCGTCACGAGCGCACCAGGCCGGCGCCGTCGGGCCGCCGGTCCGGCTCGGCGGAGAGCACCGCCCGGTACGCCGGCACCCCGGCCAGCAGTTCCGAGTGGCTGCCCACGGCGACGATCCGCCCGCCGTCGAGCAGCGCCACCCGGTCGGCGAGCGCGACCGTGGACGGGCGGTGCGCCACCAGCAGGGCGGTGGTGTCCCGCAGCACCCGCCGCAGCGCCGCCTCGACCAGCGCCTCGGTGTGCACGTCGAGCGCGGAGAGCGGATCGTCGAGGACGAGCAGCGCCGGCCGGCCGAGCACGGCCCGGGCCAGCGCCAGCCGCTGCCGCTGCCCGCCGGAGAGGGAGAGCCCCTGCTCGCCGACCCGGGTGGCCAGCCCCCACGGCAGCTGGTGGGCGAACTCCGCCCGGGCCAGCGCCAGCGCGGCGCGTACCTCGTCCTCACCGGCGTCCGGCCGGCCGAGGGTGAGGTTCTCCCAGACCGACATGGAGAACAGGGTCGGCTCCTCGAACGCCACCCCGACCAGCCGGCGCAGCGACCCGAGCCGCAGGTCGCGCAGGTCGTGCCCGTCGAGGGTGATCCGGCCGGCGGTCACCTCGTGCAGCCGGGGGACCAGCGAGAGCAGGGTGCTCTTGCCGCAGCCGGTCGCGCCGACCAGGGCCAGCGTCTCGCCCGGCTCGACGGTCAGGTCGATCTCGCGCAGCACCGGCGGCCCGGCCCCCGGGTAGCGGAAGCTGACCCGTTCGAAGCACAGCCGGCCCCGGACCTGACCGCGGTCCAGCGACCGGGCGTACGGGGAGTCCACGATGGCCGGCCGGGTGTCCAGCACCTCCTGGATCCGGTCGGCGGCGGTCGCCGCCTCCTGCCCGTTGGCGATGATCCAGCCGAGCGACTGCACCGGCCAGATCAGCATGAGCTGGAGGCTGACGAAGGCGACCAGCTCGCCGATGGTGAGCACGCCCCGGGCGACCGCCGCCGCGCCGGCCACCAGCACCACTCCGAGGGTCAGGTTGGGCACCAGGTCGAACAGGGCCGAGGTGCGGGCCAGCAGTCGTGCCTTGTCGATCCCGATGTCGTGCAGGGCTCGGGCCCCGCCGTCGAACCGGGCCGCCAGCTCCGGCCCCCGCCCGTACGCCCGCATGGTGCGCAGCCCCAGCGCGGTCTCCTCCACCAGGGTCGCCACGTCGCCCTGCTGGTCCTGCATCCGGCGGGAGGTCGCGTGGTAGTGCCGGGCGAACCGGCGGCTGATCAGGAACAGCGGCACCGCGCTGGCCGCCACCAGCAGGCCGAGCCATGGGTGCAGCCGGATCAGCAGCACCACCACGGCGGCGTAGGTGACCAGGTTGAGCACCAGGAAGAGCAGGCCGAAGGAGAGGAACCGGCGGATCACCGACAGGTCGCTGGTGATCCGGGAGAGGAGCTGACCGGACTGCCAGCGGTCGTGGCACGCGGCCGGGAGGCGTTGCAGGTGGGCGTAGACGTCGGCGCGGATCACCGCCTCCATGCCGAGCGAGGAGGAGGACTGGGTCCACCGCCGGACGAAGATCAGCACCGCCTCGGCCAGCCCGAGCAGGAGGGCGAGGACGCCCAGCCGGACCAGCCCGGCGGCGTCGTGCCGGGCCACCGGTCCGTCCACCACCCGCTGCACCACCAGGGGTACGGCCAGGCCCGCCGCCGTGGCGGCCAGGGCGGCGAGCAGCAGCCAGGCGAACTCGGCCGCGTACGGGCGCAGGTAGGGGTGCAGCCGCCAGAGGTTGCGCAGCGGGTGGGTGCGGGCGTCGTTACGCGCCGCCGGGTCGCCGTCGCTCTGCGCAGGCACTACCCGACGGTAGCGGCTGGTGGGAGCGTTGCCGCTGTCAGCTTGCCGTCAACCGTCCCTCATGACCGAGAAGCCACTTCTTCACGTCCAGGCCCCACCGGTAGCCGCCGAGCGTGCCGTCGGTGCGCAGCACCCGGTGGCACGGGACGAAGAGCGCGGCGGCGTTGCGGGCGCAGGCCGCCGCGGCGGCGCGTACCGCGGCGGGGCGTCCGGCCAGCCCGGCGAACCCGGTGTACGTCACCGGCTCGCCCGGCTTGACGTCGCGCAGCACCCGCCAGGCGTGCGCCAGGAAGGCGCCGTCGGTGTGCTGCTCCACGGCGACCGGGTCGATCGCGGTCAGGTCACCGTCCAGGTACGCCCGGACGGCCGCGGTCACCGGCCCGAGGTCGGCCCGCGCCCGCAGGTCGCCGCGCATGCCCGGGTGCATCAGCGGCAGCAGGGCCGCCGGGTCGGCGGTGAAGCCGGCGGCGCGGACCGCCCCGGTCGGTCCGGTGAGGACGCTCAGCGGGCCGGCGGGGGTGTCGATGACGGTGCTGTCCAGTGTGGTCATGCTGCTCTCCAGAGTCGGATCACCGCGTACGACCGCCAGGGACGCCAGCGGTCCGCGTACGTGTTCAGGGTCTTCGGGTCGTCGGGCAGGCCGAGCGCGGCGGCGCCCCGGCGTACGCCCAGGTCGGTGGGGAGGAGGGCGTCGGGGTCGCCGAGGGCCCGCATCGCCACGTAGCCGGCGGTCCACGGGCCGACCCCGGGCAGCGCGAGGAGCCGCCGTACGGTCTCCTCCCGGTCCCCGCCCGGTTCGAGGTCGAGCTCCCCCTCGGCCACCGCCCGCGCCACCGCCCGCAGCGTCTCCCGCCGCGCCCCCGGCATCCGGAACGCGCGGTCCGGCAACCCCACCACCTCCTCCGCGCTCGGGAAAGCGGCCAGCTCCTGTTGATCATGAAGTTGTTGTCGCGACACGCCGGGCTCGCCGGCGACAACCTCATGATCGACGGCGCGCTGGGCGGCGGCGGTGGTGAGGAGGTGGGTGAGGGTGGTGCGGGCGGAGGTCAGGGAGATCTGCTGGGTGGTGATGGCGCGGACGGCCATCTCGAAACCGTCGACCGCGTGCGGGAGCCGGACGCCGGGCTCGGCCCGGACCGCCGCCGCCAGTGCGGGATCGTCGGCCAGGGCGGCGTCGATCGCCACCGGATCGGCGTCCAGGTCGAGCAGGCGGCGGCAGCGGGCCACCGCGGGCGCCAGGTCCCGCAGGTCGGTCAGGCGCAGCGTGGCGGCCACGTGCCCGTCGGCCGGGGTCAGCGCGACCGTGCCGACGCCGTGCGGTAGCCGCACCCCCCGGCGGTACGTCCCGTCGCGCACCTCCTCCACGCCGGGCAGCGCCCGGAGGGCGAGGAAGTCCAGCAGCGCCCCCGCGTGCAACGGCGGCCGGTACGCCAGCCGCAGCGAGATCGTGCCCGCCCCGCCCGCCACCAGCCGGCCGCCCCGGGTCACCCGCAGCTCGGACGGGGTGGTCCCGTACACCTCGCGGACCGTGTCGTTGAACTGCCGGACGCTGCCGAAGCCGGCGGCGAACGCGATCTCGGCCATGCCCAGGCCGGTCGTCTCGATGAGGATCCGGGCGGTCTGCGCGCGTTGCGCCCGGGCCAGCGCGAGCGGCCCGGCCCCCAGTTCGGCGTGGAGCATCCGGTGCAGGTGCCGCTCGGTGTAGCCGAGCCGGGCCGCCAGCCCCGGTACGCCGTCCCGGTCGACCACCCCGTCCGCGATCAGCCGCATCGCCCGCCCCACCACGTCCGCCCGGACGTCCCACTGGGGCGAACCGGGGGCGGCGTCGGGGCGGCACCGGCGACAGGCCCGCAGCCCCGCGCCCTGCGCGGCGGCGGCGGACGGGAAGAACCGGACGTTCTGCCGCTTCGGGGTCACCGCCGGACAGGACGGCCGGCAGTAGATTCCGGTCGAGGTCACGCCGGTGTAGAACCAGCCGTCGAAGCGCTGATCGCGGCTGTCGACGGCTCGATAGCACCGTTCGAAGTCCAACTCCACACCAACGATCCTGCCTCGCAGGTCCGGCCGTCGGCTGGCGGGATTCGGACCTGGCCGTACGCGGCCCTGCTGGCTCCCAAGATCCGCCCTGGTTCACGGAAGGAGTGGCCATTCCGCGTCCGGCGCCCACTCTTTCCGTGAATGAGGCCCTCGGGTCGGGCCGGGAGCGGCGGGACGGCCCAGGTCAGGCCGGGTATCGCTGACGTGGCAACGGATTCCGGGGGGCAAAGTGTCGGTAGTGGTCGGTACGGTCCCGCCACCAACTCAAGAAAAGGTGCGGGGATGGCGAGCGTGGCCGGGCGAGGTGCCCGCTGATGCGGTCGGGGCGGATACGGCTGGACCGCGCGGTGGTGCAGGGCTTCTACGACCGGATGCGGGTGGTGGCGCCGGCCGCGTACGGCGCGATCGAGCGGGACCGGGCCGACGACCCGGGGCGCGCCTTCGCCGAGACCGCCTGCGGCCGGCTCGCCGGCTCGCTCGACGCGGCCGGGCTGCGCGCGCTCGGCATGTGGGCCCACCACTGGTGCATGCGCTTCTACGACGACGACACCCGGGTCGGGCTGCGCCTGGTCCGGGAGATCGCCGGCCGGGCCGGGCTGGGCTGGACGGTCGACGAGGTGCGCTGGCTGCTCGACCAGTCGTACGCGGCCGGCCCCGCGGCGGCGCACCGGTTCGTCCTGCCGCGCGCCGCCGCGGCCGAGCTACCGCCCGGCGCCCTGCCCGAGTGGGGCGAGGGGGCGCCGGAATTCCCCCGCCTGCTCGCCGGCTGACCTCGCCGGCCCGCCGCCCGGCCGGACCGGCACGGGTTGCGCCAGCTCCGCCGGCCCGACCGGCACCGGACGCGACGCCGAGGTCCCGGGCCGGCCCGGTCCGGGACGGCCGGGCAGTTGGCCGAGCACCATCGCGGTGACCGCCACGGCGAAGCCGACGAGCTGGGTCGGGCTGAGCGCCTGGTCCAGCACCAGCCAGCCGAGCGCGGCGGCGGTCAGCGGGCTGAGCGCGCCCAGCACCGACACCCGGGTGACCGGCAGGCGGGCCGCGCCCCGGAACCAGAGCGCGTACGCCAGTGCGGTGCCGACCAGCCCGAGCCAGGCGTACCCGAGCAGGGCGGGCCCGTCCGGCGCGGGCGGCGCGCCCTCGACGGCGGCGGCGACCGGCACGATCAGCAGGCCGCCGGCGACGAGCTGCCAACTGGTCGCGGCGAGGGTGCCGACGCCCGCCGGCCGCCCCCAGCGGCGGGTGAGCACCAGTCCGGCGGCCATCGAGGCGGTGCCGGCGAGCCCCGCGGCGACGCCGAGCGGGTCGAGGCCGGCACCGGGGCGCAGCACCACGAGGGCGACGCCCAGCGGCGCGGCCAGCGCGGCGAGCAGCGCCGGGCGTCCCGGCCGGTCGCCGAGGACGGCGGCGCCGAGCGCCGCGACCAGGAGGGGCTGAGCCGCCCCCAGCACGGCCGCCGTGCCGCCGGGCAGCCGGTACGCGGCGACGAAGAGCAGCGGGAAGAACGCGCCGATGTTGAGCGCGCCGAGCACCGCCGCCCGCCACCACCAGCCGCCGTGCGGCCGGCGCCGGGTCAGGGCGAGCAGCAGCAGTCCGGCCGGCAGCGCGCGGAGCACGCCGGACCAGAGCGGCTGGCCGGCCGGCAGCAGCTCGGCGGTGACCAGGTACGTGGTGCCCCAGGTGACGGGGGCGGCGGCGGTGAGCAGGACGTCGGTCCAGCGGCGGCGCATGGGAACCCTCTTTCCTCGCTGCTAAGTAGCTTAGCGCTAAGCTAATCAGTGCCGAGCGAAAGGGGAAGTGCGAGGTGCGGCACAATCCGGGCGTGGCAGCGGATGACGTGGACGTGATCGTCGAGCAGTGGCGGCGGGAGCGGGCCGGGATGCGCCCCGAGCCGATGGCCGTCTTCGGTCGCATCTACCGACTTGCCCGGCTGGTCGGCGACCGCCAGGAGCGGGTGTACGCCGGCTGGGGGATCGGCCGGGGCGAGTTCGACGTGCTCGCCGCGCTGCGGCGCTCCGGCGAGCCGTACACGCTGGCCCCGAAGGCGCTGGCCGCGGCCCTCATGCTCACCTCCGGCGGGATGACCGGCCGGCTCGACCGGCTGGAGCGGGCCGGTCTGGTGCGGCGCGCCCCCGACCCCGCCGACCGGCGGGCGCTGCGGGTCAGCCTCACCGACGAGGGCCGGCGGGTGGTCGAGGAGTCGGCCGAGGCCGGGCTCGCCGTGCAGCGCCGCATCCTCGACGCGCTGCCCCCCGACGACCAGGAACGCCTCGGCGACCTGCTGCGGACCCTGCTCGCCGCCGCCGAGGCGGACCAGCCCGGCAGGGCATGATGATCGTGACCGTCGCCGACCCGAGGGGGAGACCGTGCCCGCCAGCGCACCGACCATCGTCGCCACCAGCATGGGCTTCAGCAGCCGCCACCGCGGCCCGTGGGACGCCCAGCCCGGGCCGGTCTTCGACCTGATGGCCGAGCTGGCCCAGGCCGGCGACGCGCCGAAGATCTGCTACCTGAACCAGGCGGTCGGTGACCAACCCACCTCGTTGACCCTCTTCCACGGCGCCTTCGCCGGCACCCGGTTCCGCGCCTCCCACCTGGCCCTGTTCCCGATGCCGAACGTCGAGGACATCCGCGCGCACCTGCTGGCCCAGGACGTCATCTGGGTCGGCGGCGGCAGCGTGGCCAACCTCTGCGCGGTGTGGCGGGTGCACGACCTGCCGGACATCCTGCACGAGTGCTGGCAGGCCGGCGTGGTGCTGGGCGGCGTCTCCGCCGGGTCGATCTGCTGGCACCTCGGCGGCGCCACCGACAGCTACGGACCGGAGCTGCGGCCGTTCACGGGCGGGCTCGGCTGGCTCCCGTACGGCAACGGCGTGCACTACGACAGCGAGGCGCAGCGCCGACCGCTCATGCACCGGCTGGTCGCCGACGGCACGCTGCCGACCAGCCACTGCACCGACGACGGGGTCGGGCTGGTCTACCGGGGCACCGAACTGGTCGAGGCGGTGGCCGACCGGGCGGGGGTGGCCGCGTACGAGGTCACCCGGGCCGAGGACGGCACCGCCCGGGAGACCCGGATCGAGCCCCGGCTGCTCACCGCTCAGTCCGCCTGAGCCCGCCGGCGGCGTGCCGCGTCGAAGACCTGGGCCAGTTCGGCCGCGTCCTCCCCGGCGTGGTGGGTGTGCGGCACGTCGGTCAGGCCGAGCTGGTGCTTGATCGTGCCCTTGCGGGTGTCCCGCCACTCGACGCCGGTCAGCCCCATCCAGTAGCTGCGCAGGTCGATGCCGGAACCGGTGGCGCCGAACGGGCTGTGCCCGACGAACCGGACGAAGTACCAGTGCACGAACATGCCGTCCCAGACCGCCGGGGCGGCCAGGAACACCGGCCGGCCGATCGCCCGCAGCCCGTTCACCCACCTCGCGGCGGCCCGCATCGCCTCCTCGGCGGTGGGGGCCTCGCGGAGCAGGCGGTCCCGGTCGAGCCCGGAGACGGCCAGCGCGGCCGGGACGAACTCGTCGGAGATCGGCCGCAGCTCGGTGTAGAAGGCCAGCTCCGGGCGGCCGGCCACGGCCATGCCGAGCGAGATCATGCTGTACGGCCCGGGGATCGGCCCGTCCGCCTCCACGTCCACGGCGAGGTACAGCTCGGGCAGTCGGTCGGTCACTGGCGCACGCTAGCAACGCGTACGCGGTGACCGCCGTCCCTTTTCCCGGCCCGGGCGGACCTGCCTGCCCGCCGGCGGCGGCGAACCGCGTAAGCTGGCTCGTCGTGAGTCTCACCATCGGCATCGTCGGCCTGCCCAACGTGGGCAAGAGCACCCTGTTCAACGCGCTGACCAAGAACGACGTGCTCGCCGCGAACTACCCGTTCGCCACCATCGAGCCGAACGTTGGCGTGGTCGGGCTCCCCGACGAGCGGCTGACCAAGCTCGCCGAGATCTTCAGCTCGCAGAAGGTCCTGCCGGCGCCGGTCTCGTTCGTCGACATCGCCGGCCTGGTGCGGGGCGCCTCCAAGGGGCAGGGCCGGGGCAACGCGTTCCTGGCGAACATCCGCGACGCCTCGGCGATCTGCCAGGTGGTGCGCGCCTTCTCCGACCCGAACGTGGTGCACGTCGACGGCAAGGTCTCCCCGGCCGACGACATCGAGACGATCAACACCGAGCTGATCCTGGCCGACCTCCAGACGCTGGAGAAGGCGCTGCCCCGGCTGGAGAAGGAGGCCAAGCTCCGCAAGGACCGGGCCGCCGCGGTCGAGGCCGCCAAGAAGGCGGTCGAGGTCCTGGACAACGGCACCACCCTGTACGCGGGCGCCGCCGCCGCCAGGATCGAGCTGGAGCACCTGCGCGAGCTGCACCTGCTCACCACCAAGCCGTTCCTCTACGTCTTCAACGTCGACGAGGCCGAGCTGGGCAACGCCGAGTTCCTCGACGAGCTGCGTGCCCTGGTGGCGCCGGCCGAGGCGGTCTTCATGGACGCCAAGATCGAGTCTGAGCTGGTGGACCTGCCCGAGGAGGAGGCCCGCGAGCTGCTGGAGTCGATCGGGCAGTCCGAGCCGGGCCTCGACCAGCTCGTCCGGGTCGGCTTCCGCACGCTCGGGCTCCAGACGTACCTGACCGCCGGCCCCAAGGAGGCGCGGGCCTGGACCGTCCCGGTCGGCGCGACCGCGCCGGAGGCCGCGGGGGTCATCCACAGCGACTTCCAGCGCGGCTTCATCAAGGCCGAGGTGGTCTCCTACGCCGACCTCGTCGAGGCCGGATCGATGGCGGCGGCGAAGGCCGCCGGCAAGGTCCGGATCGAGGGCAAGGAGTACGTCATGCAGGACGGCGACGTGGTGGAGTTCCGCTTCAACGTATGACCGTCGGGCCGGGAGACCGGGGGATGGCCGGCAGTAGGTGGGCGTGCTTCCATGACTGCATGACCAAGCCCGGCGTGCGGCCGACTTCCAAGCAGGTTGCTCAGTTGGGTGTGTGGTTCCTGGTCTTCGGCTTGGGTGTCCTCACGATCGAGGTTTGGGTGGGCGACCATCCGTTTAGGGGGAGCCCGGCGTCGTGGGGCCTCGGGAAGACCTTCTCTGTGATGGGGGCCGGGTTCCTCTGCTGGGCCGCACTGCGTCGACAGCAGCGGTGACAGCAACCAGCCCGGATGAAGACGACCGGGGCCAGCGTCGCACGGACGGTCGGCTGAGGCAGGAGACGCTCCGAGACGCCGCCGGACGACGCGCCCAGAACTTGTAAGCGAGTAGCCAGGCCGCACCCCAAGATCCGGAACAGTGCGGATGGGGGTTCCTGCTCTAGGAGCTGGCGTTATGCACTCTGTGGCAGGTGGCGTGCCAACTCGGCCCGCAAGGCCTGGACCCCGGGCTGCATGAGGCCGACGTCGACGGTGTAGATACGGCGGCCGCGATGCTGGCGGGGACGCTGTGCGGGAGCGGGAGGTGCCACCGCATCCGGTCGCAGGGCCACCTGAAGGACGGCGAACGGGCCAGGCCGGCGGATCGTCGCTGACTCGATCGCCCCCCACGAGAGAACAACCGGTCGCCCGCTCCGGGCCAATTCGACGGCCGCGCTTGACATCCGAACCCACGCCCACCGTCCCCGATGAACGACGACCCAGCCGCCGCTGAAGACAACGGCGAAAATGAGGCCGCCCACAAGGGCTAGGAGCGGATGGTCCGGAAGCTCCCAAAGGATCAACGCGAGCGCGGCCCGGACGACCAGCCACGAAGCAGAGGCGATGAGGAACATCGCGACAAAGACCCGCCGGACCGGAAGCCAGAAGGTCACCCAGTCGGGCGCGACGGTCATTGGCGCTCTATCCATCGACATGACGGCAGGGTAAAGGAGCCCTGCCAGAGCGGCCAGTGACAGCGGCCCTAGGCCCACGAAGCCACGAGACGTCGGTCAAGATTGACAATGAGCAGCAGCGGGCACCCGGAAATGGCGGAGCAGCCAAGCGAGCAGCCAAACCGGCGAGCAGCAGCGGACGATCGCGGACGTTGGCGCCAACTTGAGCAGGAGGACCAGGCGGTGGACCAGCGCTGTGGTACCGACTCGTAATGCGTGGGTCACTGTCGAGTTGAGCTGCACAGGACGCAGCGGCGACACCGTCCCCACCCCTCGCCACCGCGCGCCGGATTCTGACACGCCTACGACGGTTGACAACCCTGGTTGTCGAGCGGACCCTGAAGTCAGGAGGCCACTGATAAGGGAGCCGATCATGTGGGAGCTGACGTCGGACGAGCGACGGGAACTGCGGCGGGAACTGGGTGCTGTTGCCGCTGACTGGGCGCAGCGACTGCGGTACTCCGCTGTGGATGCGGGGGGCAACGCTGCCCAGGAGCCGAGCTCCGCGGAGAGGATGCGGACTCACCTTGCGCGGATGGCGGCAGGTGAGCAGATGCGTCGCCTTCTCGCTGACCTCGTGTCCGCCAGTGCCGAGGAAGCGGTGCAGCACGGTGCCGGCTATCCCGAGCTTGGCGCAGCGGTAGGCGCCAGTCGGCAGGCCGCGCGTAAGCGATGGCCTGGCCTGTCGAAGAGGCGCGCCACCGAGTGGAAGCAACCGCCCGGGGGCATCGGTTGGGCCGGCAACCAACCGGGGTGTCCGGGACCGTTTTTGGGAACCTGAGGGGGCCGGCTTGACATCCGTGGCTGACATCAACGGTGGCGGCTGAAGCCGGACGAGCGTGGACGGCTATCGGCTCTGACCCGAACTGGACGTCAGCGGACGTTGCGGCCTTTGCCGATAGCGCCTTGTAAGCGAGACGTCGGAGTCGGGCGGAGTCAGCAGCGAGTCAGCAAACAGTCCGCTGCGCGACGACAACGGGCGGAACGAACGACGTCGCTGCCGTGCGTGAGCGGGCTAGATGACATCTGCCGGCACTGGTTGACAACCACGACCAGGCTCCCCCCAGCGGGGGTCAGTCTGACGGGCCGGCGGCACGGCTGCCGACAGCAACGCTGACAGCAACGCCGCCGGACGGCGGCGCGCTGGCGAGCGCAGGGACGGAGAGAGCTTCGAGCGTGCAGCCGTTCCCGGACCTGCGCAGACGCGGTGCACAGAGCTTGTAAACGAGTGCTCCCTGGGCCGTGTTGACTCGGTGAGCATGCACGGCGAGCCAGGTCCTGCTGGACCAAGTCTGGCGCGCGTGGTGCACCTTGAAGCCGGCTGTAGCGAGCAGGGCGGTCAGACTCGGCAGGCGGTGG